>NZ_CP095864.1:0-640110 GCF_023100845.1 Gordonia sp. PP30
GTGGCCGACGACCACGGTTCGTTCGGTGAGGTCTGGAAGACCGTCGTCGCCGAACTCACCGACGATAAGGCCCCCGATGCCAATCCGCTCTCCCGGCAGCAGAAGGCCTGGCTGAGCCTGGCGAACCCGCTCGCGATCACCTCCGGATTCGCCCTGCTCACGGCGCCGAACGCCCTGGTCCAGGAGCAGATCGAACGGAATCTGCGCGATATCATCGGCGCCGCGCTCACCCGCCATCTCGGTGAACCCGTCGAGGTCGCGGTGCGTATCGCCGAGGCACCGGACGACGCTCCGCCGCGCCCGGATCCCGCACCCGCCGAGACCGCCCCGCCGGCGCCCGCGGACCCGCCGTCGGGCACCTACGAACGGCCCGCCGAGGTCCAGGCCGGCGGCACCCGGGACTGGGCCGCGTACTTCGATGACCGGCAGACCGCCATGCCCGCGGCCGACAGCACCACCCGCCTGCACCCGAAGTACACCTTCGACACCTTCGTCATCGGCACCTCGAACCGGTTCGCGCACGCCTCGGCTGTCGCCGTCGCCGAGGCCCCGGCGCGCGCCTACAACCCGCTCTTCATCTGGGGCGAGTCCGGGCTGGGCAAGACTCACCTGCTGCACGCCGCCGGCCACTACGCCCAGCGCCTGTTCCCCGGGATGAAGGTCAAGTACGTCTCGACCGAAGAGTTCACCAACGACTTCATCAACTCGCTGCGCGACGACCGCACCATGGCCTTCAAGAGCCGATACCGCGACGTCGACATGCTCCTCGTCGACGACATCCAGTTCCTCGAGGGCCGCGAGGGCATCCAGGAGGAGTTCTTCCACACCTTCAACGTGCTGCACAACAGCAACAAGCAGATCGTCATCTCCTCCGACCGGCCGCCGCGCAAACTCGCGACCCTGGAGGACCGGCTCCGCACCCGCTTCGAGTGGGGCCTCATCACCGACGTGCAGCCACCGGACCTGGAGACGCGCATCGCGATCCTCCGCAAGAAGGCGCAGATGGATCAGCTCGACGTGTCCGACGAGGTCCTCGAGCTGATCGCCTCCCGCATCGAGCGCAACATCCGTGAACTCGAGGGCGCGCTGATCCGCGTCACCGCCTTCGCTTCGCTGCAGAACGCCGAACTCGACCTCGGTCTCGCCGAGGTGGTGCTCAAGCAGCTGATGCCCGACTCCACCAATCCCGACATCAGCGCCGCCGGCATCATCACCATCACCGCGGACTACTTCGACATCTCGATCGACGATCTCCGCGGCCCCAGCAAGGTCCGCCCCGTCGTCCGCGCACGCCAGATCTCCATGTACTTGTGCCGCGAGCTGACCGACCTGTCGCTTCCGCGCATCGGCGAGGCCTTCGACCGCGATCACACCACCGTGATGCATGCCGAGCGTCGCATCAAGGAACTGATGCGCACCAGTTCGGACGTCTACAACGACGTCCAGCAGCTCACCGCGCTGATCCGTCAGCGCGCCCGCGGCTGACGGCGGGGAAGTCGCGGATCTCGGTCCGCCACCGGCCTCCCGCCCTCGAGTCTCAACCTCAGCGCAAGACTTGCCGACCGGCGCTCATCCCGCCGGCCGGCGGCGTTCCCGCATCGTCGTCGACGGACAAACCCCAGGTGAGCGCATCGCGAATCCCTGTGGACAGCATGGTGACAACCGGCCCCTCAGATGTGGACGGAGCCGGGACGGACGGTGGATCACCGATCGTGTCCACAGGCCCGCGAAGTTGTGCACGTGGTTAGTCCACCGAGCCTGTCGATGACGACACTCGACGCCACCTGCACCGATGCCCAGTTGTGCACAGCGTGCACAGGACTTATTACTAAGAAGTATTTCTCTTTAAAGATCTTCTTTTAGAAGTAAGCGTGTGGATACACAGTGCGCGGGCCGTTCCCGGAAGCCGGACCGGTCCCGTCGTGCACCCGGATCAGCGCCCGGGCCACACGACCACGTCCTCGGGCTCTACAGTGGGATTCGGCGATCATCCATCGCCGGGTCGGTGCGCGGGCTGCACCGGCCGGTACGTCGAGAAGGGCAATCACAGCAGATGAAGTTTCGTGTCGTGCGCGACGAGTTCTCCGAAGCCGTCGCCTGGGTCGCCCGCAGCCTCCCGTCTCGTCCGCCGGTGCCGGTCCTCGGCTGCGTGGTGCTGACCGCGACGGACGCCGGCCTGCAGGTCGCCGGCTTCGACTACGAGGTGTCGGCCACCGAGACCATCTCCGCCGAGATCGCCGAGCCCGGGACCGTGCTGGTCTCCGGCCGCCTGCTCGCCGACATCACCAAGGCCCTGCCGAACAAGCCGGTCGAGGTCACGATCGACGGCGCGCGGCTCGCGATCGCCTGCGGCAGTTCCAAGTTCTCGCTGCCGACCATGCCGGTCGAGGATTACCCCGAGCTTCCCGAGGTCCCCGAGCAGACCGGCACCGTGCCCGGCGGCCTGTTCGCCGAGGCCGTCTCGCAGGTCGCCGTCGCCGCCGGACGCGACGACACCCTGCCCATGCTCACCGGTGTGCGCGTCGAGATCGACGGCAACCGCATCGTGCTCGCCGCGACCGACCGGTTCCGCCTCGCGGTCCGGGAGATCGCCTGGGAGCCGCGCGACCCCAACGCCACCGGTGCCGCGCTGGTGCCGGCCAAGACCCTCTCCGAGGCCGCGAAGTCGGCCGGCGCCGATCACGCCGGCAGCGTCGCCCTCGCCTTCGGCTCGGGACAGGCCATCGGCGCCGAGGGCATTCTCGGCGTCACCACCGGCGCCGGTGACGACGGCTCGTCGACGCTGGTCGGTGCCAAGAAGACCACCACGCGCCTGCTCGACGCCGAGTTCCCCAAGTTCCGTCAGCTGTTCCCGGCCAGCCACACCTCGGTCGCCTCGGTCGACAGCGCCTCGCTGATCGAGGCCATCAAGCGTGTGTCCCTGGTCGCCGAGCGCGGCGCGCAGATCCGGATGGACTTCTCCGGCGACTCGGTGCTGCTCACCGCCGGCGGCGACGAGGCCGGCAAGGCCGAGGAATCGCTCGACGTCCAGTTCTACGGCGAGCCGATCCTGATCGCCTTCAACCCGAACTACCTACTCGACGGCCTCGCCGCGATCGGTGCGAAGACGGTGCAGTTCGGCTTCACCAACCCGGAGCCGGACGGCTCGGGCGAACGCCGTGCCGCGATCCGGCCCGCCGTGCTGCGTCCCGCGTCCGAGGAAGAGCCGGTCGCCGACGAATCCGGAAGCTACCTGGCACCCGCCAGTGAGTTCAGCTACCTGCTGATGCCGGTCCGGCTGCCGGGCTGAGCCGGCCGTCGCCCCTGTCGAGAGGAATCCGCACATGCAACTGGGACTTGTCGGTCTGGGAAAGATGGGTGCCAACATGCGCACCCGGATCAAGGCCGCCGGACACGAGGTGATCGGCTACGACCCGCGCCCGGAGGTGAGCGACGTCGCGAGCCTCGCCGAGCTGGTGGACCGTCTCGACGGTCCGCGGGTGGTCTGGCTGATGGTGCCGCACGGGGAGATCACCCGGAACGCGGTGGCCGAGCTGGCCGGTCTGCTCTCGCCGGGCGACGTCGTCGTCGACGGCGGCAATTCCCGGTTCACCGACGACCAGCCGAACGCTGATCTGTTGGGCGCCAAGGGAATCGGCTATCTTGACTGCGGTGTCTCCGGTGGCGTCTGGGGTCTGGAGAACGGTTACGCGCTGATGGTCGGCGGCTCCGCGGACGACGTCTCGAAGGTCCAGCCGATCTTCGATGCGCTGCGTCCTGCCGGTCCCCGCGAGAACGGCTTCGTCCACGTCGGACCCGTCGGCGCCGGGCACTACGCGAAGATGGTGCACAACGGCATCGAGTACGGCCTGATGCAGGCCTACGCCGAGGGCTACGAGCTGCTGCAGGCCGAGCCGCTGATCGAGAACGTCACCGGCACGCTCAAGGCGTGGACCCAGGGGACGGTCGTGCGGTCGTGGCTGCTCGACCTGCTGGTCCGGGCTCTCGAGGAGGATCCCGGGCTGACCGAGATCTCCGACTACACCACCGATTCCGGTGAGGGCCGCTGGACCGTCGAGGAGGGTGTGCGCCACGCCGTTCCGCTGAACGTGATCTCGGCGGCGCTTTTCGCGCGCTTCGCCTCCCGGCAGGAGAGCTCGCCCGCGCTGAAGGCCGTGTCCGCGCTGCGGAACCAGTTCGGTGGTCACGCGATGGTCGACCAGCAGGGTCGCAGCGTCGGGGAAACCGCGACCCCGGCGGAATGATGTCGTGAGTGCCGGATGTTCGTTCGCGAACTCGCACTGAGGGACTACCGGTCGTGGGAGCACGTCGAACTCGAGTTGCAGCCCGAGCCGACGATCTTCGTGGGCCGCAACGGTTTCGGTAAGACCAACCTGCTCGAGTCCCTCTTCTACGTGGCTACTCTGCGCTCGCATCGAGTCTCCTCGGATGCGCCACTGGTCCGCAGCGGCGCCTCGGCCGCGCGGATCGGGGCCACCGTGCAGAACGACGGCCGCGAGCTGTCGGTGGAGCTCACCGTGGTGGAGAAGGGCGCCAACAAGGCGACGGTGAACACCGCGCCGGTCCGGCGCACGCGCGAGATCCTGGGAATCCTGCGCACGGTGCTGTTCGCACCGGAAGACCTCGCGCTGGTCCGCGGCGAGCCGGGGGAGCGGCGCCGGTTCCTCGACGAGATCGTCGTACAACTGCGGCCGCTCGCCGCCGGCGCGCGGGCCGACTACGACAGGGTGTTGCGGCAGCGGTCGGCGCTGCTGAAGACCGCGGGAGCGGCGATCCGTCGTTCGTCGGCGGAGGCGGACTCGGTGATGAGCACGCTCGACGTGTGGGACGGGCAGCTCGCGCAATTCGGTGCGGAGGTCACGGCCGAGCGGCTGAGCGTCGTACGACAGTTGAATCCTCTTGTCGCGCAGGCATATTCGTCGATCGCTCCGCATTCACGACCGGCGCAGATCGCTTACCGGTCGGCGGCGGGGCCGGACGTCGATCAGAGCCCGGGCGGCGATGAGTCCATCGCCGGAATCCGCGAGGTGCTGGCGCAGCGGCTGACCGAGGTGCGCGGCAAGGAGATCGATCGCGGACTGTGCTTGATCGGTCCGCACCGGGACGACCTGCTGCTGAATCTGGGCGAGGAACCCGCGAAGGGTTTCGCGAGCCACGGTGAGTCGTGGTCGCTGGCGCTGGCCCTGCGCCTGGCGTGCGTCGATCTGCTGCGGGCCGACGGCGTCGAACCGGTCATCATGCTCGACGACGTCTTCGCCGAACTGGACGCGGCCCGGCGCAGCAAACTGGCCGAGTTCACCGCGTCGGCCGAGCAGCTGCTGTTGACCGCCGCGGTCGGCGAGGACATCCCCGCCGCGCTGCGCGGCAGGCGGATCGCTGTCGGAGTCACCGAGGAAGATGGTCGGCGACGCTCGCAGATCATCGGTGACGAAAGGGCGGAGCAGTGACGAACGATGCGGCCGACGGCCACAGCGAAGGGTACGAACTGGCTCGCCGGGCGCTCGAGCAGGCGCGGGCGGAGGCCCGCGCGGCGGGCAAGAACGTCGGCCACGGCCGGTCCGGACCGGTCCGCTCGACCGCCCGGAAGAGTGGGGATCGTCGTCGTAAGCGCTGGTCGGGAGCGGGTCCGGACAGTCGTGACCCGCAGCCCTTCGGACGTCTGACCGGAGCCGTCGCCCGTTCTCGGGGCTGGTCGGCCAAGATCAGCGAGGGCACGGTGATCGGGCAGTGGCCGTCGATCGTCGGCGAGGAGATCTCCGCGCACGCCGAGCCGACTCACCTGTCCGAAGGTGTGCTGCACGTGCGCGCCGATTCCACCGCCTGGGCCACGCAGCTGCGTTACCTGTCGGCCCAGATCGTCGCCAAGATCTCCGCGGTGGCCGGCGACGGTGTGGTCAAGAGCCTTCGGATCAGCGGCCCGTCCGCGCCGTCGTGGCGGAAAGGCCCGCTGCACGTCTCCGGTCGCGGCCCGCGCGACACCTATGGCTGACCGGCCGTCACCACCACCAGGACCGGTTCGCCGATGACGGTGAGCTCGACGGGCGCGCCGGCTGTGGCTTGCGGGAGACTGCGATCTCGAAGGTCCCCCCGCGGTAGCCGTCCCGCCCGGTGAAATACAGCGTCTCGGTGGACTTGTCCCAGCGCACGGGGACACTGAACGCGTCGTCGTCGGAGTACTTCCAGTCGATCACCGTGTCCTTGACCTGGGCGGGGACGTTGGAGGCGACGGCGAACGCACCGCTGCCGGTGGTACTCGCCGACGGCTCGTCGCTGAATATCTGGATGCGGCCGTCGACGAACTCCCATCGTCCGCTGTGCGGGTAGACGTTGGTGACGAAGTTGCCGCCCGCCGACACGGTGACGAAATTGTCGGTGCCGTTCGAGTAGGGACCGTCGCCGAAGAACCAGGTGCCCGCGACGAATTTCCGCAGTGCCATGTTGTCCGTCGACTCGCCGCCGCAGGCCGCGACGACCGCCGCCGCCCCGCCGAGCACGGCGAATTTCTCCGATCTCCCGGCGGCTGAATCCGATGGCGCGGGCGGTGCGGACGTTATCGCTGATCACTCGTGGAAGGTAGCAATCTTCGTACTCGCGCATCCGGATTTGCCGCAGCTGGCCTCATCGGCCCGAGAGGGCGCGGAACCGGTTCCGGACACAATCTGAGGCGGATGCACCGTGATTCGCCGATCTGGGGCGCCTTCAGGCCGTGCCAAACTGTGGTTCTGCGTGACTTCGAAGTACACTGGCCGGTAACTGTTCTCTATGAGAAGGAGCGGACGCGTCTCGTGGCCGACACCAGTAAGTCTGAATCGAAGAAGCCGGCCAAGGGTAAGTCCGGGGAGTACGGCGCCGATTCCATCAGCATCCTGGAGGGCCTGGAGGCCGTCCGCAAGCGCCCGGGCATGTATATCGGTTCGACCGGTGAGCGCGGCCTGCACCATCTGATCTGGGAGGTCGTCGACAACTCCGTCGACGAGGCGATGGCCGGTTACGCGACCCGCGTCGACGTGACGGTCCTGGCCGACGGCGGTATTCAGGTGGTCGACGACGGCCGCGGTATGCCGGTCGGTATGCATGCGACCGGTGTGCCCGCGGTCGAGGTCATCATGACCCAGCTGCACGCCGGCGGAAAGTTCGACTCCGATTCGTACGCGGTGTCGGGTGGTCTGCACGGCGTCGGCATCTCCGTGGTGAACGCGCTCTCGACCAAGGTCGAACTGGAGATCCAGCGCGACGGCGGGCATTTCGAGCAGGCGTACGACTACGCCAAGCCGACCCCGCTCAACCGGATCGGCGATTCGGCGAAGACCGGCACCACCGTCCGATTCTGGGCGGATCCGGAGATCTTCGAGACCACCACGTACAGCGCCGAGACCATCGCGCGGCGCCTGCAGGAGATGGCCTTCCTCAACAAGGGCCTGACCATCACCCTCACCGACGAGCGGGTCTCCGAGGCCGAGGCGGAGGTGGACGTCGAGGACGACGACGCCAGCATCAAGTCCGACGAGGAGAAGGCGACCGTCATCGCCAGGGTCCGCTCGCGGGTGTACCACTACCCCGAGGGCCTGGTCGACTTCGTCCGCCACCTCAACCGCACCAAGCACCCGATCCACAACACCGTCATCGACTTCTCCGCCAAGGGCGAGGGCCACGAGGTGGAGATCGCGATGCAGTGGAACAACGGCTACTCCGAGTCGGTCCACACCTTCGCCAACACCATCAACACCCACGAGGGCGGTACCCACGAAGAGGGCTTCCGCGCGGCGCTGACGAGCACCGTCAACAAGTACGCGCTCGACAAGAAGCTGGTGAAGGAGAAGGACGGCAAGCTCACCGGCGACGACATCCGCGAGGGTCTGGCCGCCGTCATCTCCGTCAAGGTCGCCGACCCGCAGTTCGAGGGCCAGACCAAGACCAAGCTCGGTAATACCGAGGTCAAGGGCTTCGTCCAGCGCACCTGTAACGAGGCGCTCGGTCACTGGTTCGAGGCCAACCCGGCCGAGGCCAAGATCATCATTCGCAAGGCCGCCGATTCCGCGCAGGCCCGGATGGCCGCACGACGCGCCCGCGAACTCGTCCGCCGCAAGACCGCCACCGACATCGGCGGTCTCCCCGGCAAGCTCGCCGACTGCCGCAGCAAGGACCCGCGCCTGTGCGAGGTCTACATCGTGGAGGGCGACTCGGCCGGTGGTTCGGCCAAGTCCGGCCGCGACTCGATGTACCAGGCGATCCTGCCGATCCGCGGCAAGATCATCAACGTCGAGAAGGCCCGCATCGACCGCGTTCTGAAGAACGCCGAGGTCCAGTCGATCATCACCGCGTTCGGTACGGGCATCCACGACGAGTTCGATCTCGCCAAGCTGCGCTACCACAAGATCGTGCTGATGGCCGACGCCGACGTCGACGGCCAGCACATCGCGACGCTGCTGCTCACCCTGCTGTTCCGCTTCATGCGGCCGCTGATCGAGCACGGCCACGTCTTCCTGGCGCAGCCGCCGCTTTACAAGCTGAAGTGGCAGAAGGGCGCCGAGCCGGAGTTCGCGTACAGCGACCGCGAGCGCGACGTGATGCTCGCCGCCGGCCTGGCCGCGGGCAAGAAGATCAACAAGGACGACGGCATCCAGCGCTACAAGGGCCTCGGCGAGATGAACGCCAGCGAGCTGTGGGAGACCACGATGGATCCCGCCGTGCGCATCCTCAAGCAGGTCACGCTCGACGACGCCGCCGCGGCCGACGAACTGTTCTCCATCCTGATGGGGGAGGACGTCGTCGCCCGTCGTGGTTTCATCGCGCGCAACGCCAAGGACGTCCGCTTCCTCGACGTCTGATTCGCCGGTTGAGATATGACCAGCGAGCCGGCCGAGACGCTTAGCCAGCCGGGTGAGACATGACCAGCCGGTTGAGCCAAGACCAGCCGGTTGAGCCACGACCAGCCGGTTGAGCTTGTCGAAACCCCCGACCAACGCCGCCACCTCGACGACTCGGCCCGCCCACGCCGTTCCCGGCCGGATAGAGAACTCTTTCCGCCGGCCGAGCCCGTCGAGAACCCCCAGAAAGTGATCCCATGAGCGACGAAACCAACGTGCCCGACGACGGGGCCGCCGTCACCCACGACCGCATCGAGCCGGTCGATCTCGGCCAGGAGATGCAGAACAGCTACATCGACTACGCGATGAGCGTGATCGTGGGCCGTGCGCTGCCCGAGGTCCGCGACGGTCTCAAGCCGGTGCATCGTCGTCTGCTGTACGCGTCGTTCGACGCCGGCTTCCGCCCGGACCGCGGTTACGTCAAGTCCGCGCGCCCGGTCTCGGAGACCATGGGTAACTACCACCCGCACGGCGACAGCTCCATCTACGACGCCCTGGTGCGGCTCGCGCAGCCGTGGTCGATGCGGTACCCGCTGATCGACGGTCAGGGCAACTTCGGTTCCCGCGGCAACGACGGCGCCGCCGCCATGCGGTACACCGAGGCCCGGCTCACGCCGCTGGCCATGGAGATGCTCCGCGACATCACCGAGGAGACCGTCGACTTCGTCCCGAACTACGACGGCAAGACCGATGAGCCGACGGTGCTGCCGTCGCGCATCCCGAATCTGCTGATCAACGGCTCGGGCGGCATCGCGGTCGGCATGGCCACCAACATCCCGCCGCACAACCTGAACGAGGTGGCCGAGGCCGTCTTCTGGGCACTGGAGCATCCGGATGCCGGTGACGAGGAGACGCTCGCCGCGTGCATGGAGGTCGTCAAGGGTCCGGACTTCCCGACCGCCGCGCTGATCGTCGGCAGCCAGGGCATCAAGGACGCGTACATGACCGGCCGCGGCAGCATCCGCATGCGGTCGGTGGTCGACATCGAGGAGAACAAGGGCACCACCACGCTGGTGGTCACAGAACTCCCGTACCAGGTGAACCCCGACAACCTGATCCAGTCGATCGCCGAGCAGGTGGGCGACGGCAAGCTCAAGGGCATCAGCAAGATCGACGACGAGTCGTCGGACCGCGCAGGCATGCGCATCGTCATCACGCTGCGCCGCGACGCCGTCGCCCGCGTGGTGCTGAACAACCTGTACAAGCACAGCCAGCTGCAGACCAACTTCGGCGCCAACATGCTGTCGATCGTCGACGGTGTGCCGCGCACCCTGCGCCTGGACCAGATGATCCGGCTCTACGTGGCGCATCAGATCGACGTGATCGTGCGCCGGACCCGCTACCGGCTGCGCAAGGCCGAGGAGCGCGCGCACATCCTGCGCGGCCTGGTCAAGGCGCTCGACGCACTCGACGAAGTGATCGCCCTGATCCGGGCGTCGGCGACGGTCGACATCGCGCGCAGCGGCCTGATGGACCTGCTCGACGTCGACGAGATCCAGGCCGACGCGATCCTCGCGATGCAGCTGCGCCGCCTGGCCGCCCTGGAACGCCAGAAGATCATCGACGAGCTGGCCGAGATCGAGCGCGAGATCGCCGATCTGAAGGACATCCTGGAGCGCCCCGAACGGCAGCGTGCCATCGTGCGCGACGAGCTCAAGGAGGTCGTCGACAAGTACGGCGACGAGCGTCGTACCCGGATCATCGCCGCCGAGGGCGACGTGGCCGACGAGGATCTGATCGCCCGCGAGGACGTCGTCGTGACGATCACCGAGACCGGCTACGCCAAGCGCACCAAGACCGACCTCTACCGCAGCCAGAAGCGCGGCGGCAAGGGTGTTCAGGGCGCCGGGCTCAAGCAGGACGACATCGTCGCCCACTTCTTCGTCACCAGCACGCACGACTGGCTGCTGTTCTTCACCACCAAGGGCCGCGTGTACCGGGCCAAGGCCTACGAGCTGCCCGAGGCCAACCGCACCGCGCGCGGCCAGCACGTCGCCAACCTGCTGGCCTTCCAGCCGGAGGAGAAGATCGCCCAGGTGATCCGGATCAGCGGATACGACGACGCGCCGTACCTGGTGCTCGCCACCCGCAACGGTCTGGTGAAGAAGTCGGCGCTCGACGCCTTCGACTCCAACCGTTCCGGCGGCATCGCCGCGATCAACCTGCGCGGCGACGACGAACTGGTCGGCGCGCAGCTCTGCGGCCCGGACGACGACCTGCTGTTGGTCTCCAAGAAGGGCCAGTCGATCCGTTTCCACGCCGACGACGAGACGCTGCGCCCGATGGGCCGGCAGACCTCCGGCGTGCAGGGCATGCGGTTCAACACCGACGACGAGCTGCTCTCCCTCAACGTCGTGCAGGACGATACGTTCCTGCTGGTGGCTACCTCGGGCGGCTACGCCAAGCGCACCGACATCGAGGAGTACACCGCGCAGGGACGCGGCGGTAAGGGCGTGCTCACCATCCAGTACGACCCCAAGCGCGGCGAACTGGTGGGCGCGATCATCGTCGATCTCGACAGCGAGGTTTACGCGATCACCTCGGGTGGCGGCGTGATCCGCACGATGGCCAAGCAGGTCCGCAAGGCCGGTCGCCAGACCAAGGGTGTGCGCCTGATGAACCTGGGCGACGGTGACAGCCTTCTGGCGATTGCCCGGAATGCGGACGAGCCGGACCCCGACGACGCCGAGGCGTAAGCCGGGGAAACGTGGCCGCACCGATTAGGGTTGTAGCAACCCGTCCAGTGAGGATCTGTCAGTGAGCAAAGCCAACGAGCCCGAGGAAACCGCACCCGAGCGCGGCACCATGCCGACGCCCTGGCAGCGGGGCGAGACCACCTCGAATACGGGACTCACCGCGGGAGACGTGGCGAAAGCGGCGCAGCAGCTCACCGGGGACGCCACAGTCGGTCCGCCGGCGCCCGGTGTGCCCGGTGACGGCTCGTCGGGAGCGCCCACGCGGGCGGTTCCGGTGCAGAGTGGCCCCGGGGTGAAGGGGCCGTCGGGGCAGACTCCTCCGGCTCCTCCCGCTCCTCCTGTGAAGGCTCCTCCGACGCAGGCCGTTCCGGTTCCCGGTGGCGGTGCCGGTGGCCCGGGAGGCGGCAAACCGGCTCCCGGAACCGCCGGTGCGGCGGCCGCGGCCGTGAAGAGCCCGCCCGGTCCGGCTCAGGGCCCGGGTGGGCCCGGTCCGCGCCCCGGGGGACCCGGACAGCCGGGTGCGCCCGGCCCGCATGGTCCGGGGCCCGGTGGTCCGAAGGGCGGTTCCGGTCTCGGGAAGCTCGTCACCGGTACCGCGGTGACCGGTCCGGGGCCGCGCCCGGGCGTCGCCGATCCCGACTTGTCGGCTGAGCGGAGCCGAGATCACTCCGCTCCGACGGCGGCCACCACCAAGACGCCGGTCGCGTCGCCGGCGGGACCCAAGCCCGATCTGGACGCCATCCACAAGACGGGGGCCAAGGCGGACGGTGACCGTGCCGCGGTGCGGCGCATCCCGGCGTCGTCGACCATCGGCACCCCTCTTCGCGCAGCCGTGCAGGTGCGCCGGGTGGATCCGTGGTCGATCTTCAAGGTCAGCGGCGTCCTGGCGATCGCCGGCTTCCTGATCTGGATGATCGCGATCGCGGTGCTCTACGGCGTGCTCGCCGGGATGGGTGTCTGGGACCAGATCAACAGTTCCTTCGGCACCCTGGTGAGCGCCGACGGCAGCAGCAGCGGCGGCGACCTGATCAGCACCGGCCAGGTCTTCGGCTTCTCGGCGCTGTTCGGTGTCTTCGCCGCGATCGTGCTGACCGCGCTCGCGACCATCCTGGCGTACATCTACAACGTGTGCGCCGACGTGGTCGGCGGCGTCGAGGTGACCCTCGCCGATCTGGACTGACCGGCCGGCCTCGCCGGGCTCGTCGAGCCCCGGCGAGGTGGCCTGTCGAGCCCCGTCTGTCCGCTCGTCGGGTCGTGCCTCTCTGCTGGTTAGGTCTCGACTGTCCGCTGGTTAGGTCTCGACTGTCCGCTCGTTCAGCCGTCGCCCGTCGGCTCGTTCAGCTTCGTCTGGCTGCTCGGTGAGCCCCGTCCTGCCGCCCTTTGAGCCCCGTCGAAACGTGTCGTGACCAGCCGTTTTGTCAGTTCGCGGTGGTGTCGGGTAATGTTCCATCTCGGTTCACGGGCCTATAGCTCAGGCGGTTAGAGCGCTTCGCTGATAACGAAGAGGTCGGAGGTTCAAGTCCTCCTAGGCCCACCACGATTCCCTCCGGTTCCCGCCGGTCCGGGGCCTTAGCTCAGTTGGTAGAGCGCCGCCTTTGCAAGGCGGATGTCAGGAGTTCGAATCTCCTAGGCTCCACAACGTATGTGAACAAGCTCCCGCGACGAGTCAAGAGATGTCGTCGGTCGAGTCGGCCGGCCGCTTGTCGACGGCGCTTGAAAACTGAACACTAACGGCGCTTGAAAAGTGAACACTCTGCCGACGATTGGAGGGTGATCACTTTGGAGGATTGGGCGTTGATCCGCAGGCTGGCCGCTGATGGTGTGCCGAACAAGCGGATTGCTGAGCAGTTGGGTATCAGCAGGACGACGGTGATCAAGGCTGTCGGGTCACATGAGCCGCCGAGGTATCAGCGGTCTGCGGCGCCGACGTCGTTCACGCCGTTCCAGGCGCGGGTGCGTGAGTTGCTGGCCCAGACCCCGGATATGCCGGCGACGGTGCTGGCTGAGCGGGTGGGCTGGACCGGGTCGATTCGCTGGTTCCGCGACAACGTCAAACGGGTTCGCGCCGAGGGCGCGCGGATCGATCCGGCTGATCGGCTGTCCTGGTCTGCCGGCGATGCTGCGCAGTGCGATTTGTGGTTCCCGCCGTACAAGTTCGTGCTCGAGGATGGTTCGCGGGCGTTGTTGCCGGTGCTGGTGATGGTTCCGGCATTCTCCCGGTACATGTATGGCCGGATGATTCCGACTCGCACCAGCACTGATCTGCTGTTGGGGTCATGGGAGCTGCTGGGTCAACTCGGTCGGGTACCGCGCCGCCTGATCTGGGACAACGAGCCCGGGATCGGGCGTGGCAACCCCACTGAGGCCGCGGCGGTGTTCGCCGGGTCGCTGGCGACCAAGTTCGTGTTGCTGCGTCCACGTGATCCGGAGTCCAAAGGGATTGTCGAGCGCCGTAACGGGTTCTTCGAGACCTCGTTCATGCCGGGCCGCACGTTCAGTTCGCCAGCCGATTTCAACGACCAGTTCACCGAGTGGCTCGCCACGGCGAATCAGCGTGTGGTGCGCACTCTCAAGGCGCGCCCAGCTGATCTGCTGGCCGCCGACAAGGCGGCGATGCTGGCGCTGCCGCCAGCGGTCTTGCATGTGGGCTGGCACAACCAGATCCGGCTGGGCCGGGACTACTACGTGCGCGTGGACACCAACGACTACTCCGTCGATCCCCGCGCGATCGGTGCCCGCGTGGACGTTTCGGCTGATCTGGAGACCGTGAAGGTCCGCCACGGCGGCCGCGTGGTCGCTGTCCACCAGCGGCGGTGGGCCCGGCGCATGGTCGTCACCGACCCCGAACACGTGAGGATCGCCGGCACCCTGCGCACTACGTTTCAACAACCCGTGACCCGACCCGAGGCCGAGACGATGATGCGTGATCTGGCCGACTACGACCGGGCCTTCGGCCTGGACCCCGAGCAAGTGAGCCACCCATGAACCCACCGGTCTCCGACAACGCCGCGATGATCAAACAGATCATTCACCTCGCTGCGGTCCTCAAAGCCCCGCGGATCACCGAATCGGCCGCCCGCCTAGCCGACCACGCCCGCGATTCGGGCTGGACCCACGAAACCTATCTGGCCGCGGTCCTGGAACGCGAAGTCGCCGCCCGCAACGCCTCGGGCGCCCGGCTACGGATCCGCGCCGCCGGCATGCCCGCGACCAAAACGCTCGATGACTTCGACTTCGACCACCAGCCCACAGCACGAGGCCCGATCCAGGCACTGGCCTCCGGGGCCTACCTCGCCGAGCATCGCAACGTCGTGCTCCTCGGGCCACCGGGCACCGGGAAGACTCACCTGGCCACCGCCCTCGCAGTGGCCGCCTGCCACCAAGGACACCGCGTCCTGTTCGCCACCGCCACCGAATGGGTAGCCCGGCTCAGCGAAGCACACGAGCGAGGACGACTCGCCGCTGAACTGGCGCGTCTGCGCCGATACGGACTGATCATCGTCGACGAAGTCGGCTACCTGCCCTTCGAACAAGACGCCGCGAACCTGTTCTTCCAACTGGTCTCATCCCGCTACGAACACGCCTCACTCATCCTCACCAGCAACCTGCCATTCAGCTCCTGGGGTGCGGTGTTCGGCGACCAAGTCGTCGCCGCCGCGATGATCGACCGCATCGTCCACCACGCCGACGTCATCGCCCTCAAAGGAGCGTCCTACCGACTACGCGACAGAGGCCTGGAAACACTTCCCAGCATCAAGGCCGAACAAGAAAACCTAGACTAGAGACTGTTCACTTTTGGACCGCCGAAACCGTTCAGGTTTCGACCGCCGCCGACACCGCTCGGTACTTTCGAGTTCTACCGGTGTTCTCTGGTCCTCGGCATCGCTGCCGGCGCGGCGGGTCCGCTGTCGCTTCCCGTGGCCGACGGGGATGTCGGCGACTCAGGACAACGAACAGCCCAACCCCGCCGCGGTCGACCTCGACGGTATGCGCAAGACCGTGATCGAAGGAGTCCACGCCTTCATGCGGGCCTATGGCGCGCGCGGAGGCTCGGTACTCAGCTTCGACGGCCACCAGATGGTGCGGCCGATGTCGTAGAAGAGGGCGGGCACCAGCAGCGCTCGTACCAGGAAGGTGTCCAGAAGCACGCCGAATGCGACGATGAACGCGATCTGCAGAAGGAACAGAATCGGGATCACCGCGAGCGCGGCGAAGGTGGCGGCGAGCACCAGACCCGCGGAGGTGATGACCCCTCCGGTCACGGCCAGCCCGCGGATCACCCCGTCACGTGTCCCGTGCACGCGTGCCTCCTCACGGATCCGGGTGGCGAGGAAGATGTTGTAGTCGATCCCGAGGGCGACGAGGAACACGAAACCGTAGAGCGGCACGGCCGGGTCCGCCCCAGGGAGATGCAGGACGTAGTCGAACACGAAGGCGGAGACGCCGAGCGCGGTCGCGAAGGAGAGCACGGTAGTGAGGACCAGGAGCACCGGCGCGACGACCGCACGCAGCAGGATCATCAAGATGAGGAGAATCACGACGAGCACGATCGGGATGATGAGGGTGCGGTCGTGTATCGAGGCATCGTTGGTGTCGACGGCGGTTGCGGTGACCCCTCCGACGAGCGCGTCGCTCCCGGTGTCCGCGAGACGTGCGCGCAGATCTCGAACCGTGTGTTCGGCCGCATCCGAATCTGCCGCGTCGGCCAGCGTGCCTTGCAGCAGCACCTGCCCGCCGACCACCGTCGGTGCCGGAGCGGCGGCACCGGGCGGTCCGATCGGGACGATTCCGTTCCTCGTGACCGCTGCGGATCCGGAGACCGAGTCCTTGCTTGCCACGGTCACATCGTCGATGCCGGGAGTGTCCAGGAGTGTGTCGGCGGTCTGCTGAAGTGTGCTCGCCGTCGTCAGCACATACACCGGACTCCCTGAGCCGCCGGGAAAGTGCTTGCCGAGGGCGTCTTGGCCCGCGCGGGCTTCGGAGGCGGTCAGCACGAGATCGGACTGCGGGACACCCTCGGCGTGGAGTTGGGTGACGCCCAACGCGCCGGCGATCAGCACGAGCGATGTGCATGCCCATATCGCGCGGGGATGGCGGCGGATGAGGCGGCCGACCCTGGGCCAGATTCCCCGGGCGGGGATCCCGTCCTCGTCCGCGACGGCCTGCGGCTCGAACCGGGGGCGCTTCGGCCAGAACGCCGCGCGTCCGAAGGCGAAGAGGATCGCGGGCAGCAGCGTCAGCGCGGACAACATGGCGAAGACGATGCCGATGGACGCGACCGGGCCGAGTGTGCTGTTGGACTTCAGATCACTGAGGAGCAGGCACAGCAAGCCGA
The DNA here is from genome assembly GCF_023100845.1 of Gordonia sp. PP30. Lineage (NCBI taxonomy): Bacteria > Bacillati > Actinomycetota > Actinomycetes > Mycobacteriales > Gordoniaceae > Gordonia > Gordonia sp. PP30. The sequence goes on from NZ_CP095864.1 coordinate 16,899, forward strand.
CGATGACCGTCCCACCCGAGGCGAGAATCGGCTCGAACGAACCGCGCAGTGCGGCCTTGCTGGCGACCCACTTGTCCTGCTGGACGCGAAGGGCCTCGCGGTAGCGGGAGACGTAGAGCAGCGAGTAGTCGGTCGCGGCACCGATGACGAGGATGAACAGAATGCCCTGGGTCTGGCCGCTCAGCAGGATCACGCCGGCCTTGGCCAGCCACCAGACGACGAGGAGGGCGACGGTGAGCGCGAAGAGGCTCGTCGAGAGGACGGCGATCGGCAGCAGCAGCGAACGGTAGACCAGGACGAGGATGATGAATACCGCGAGGAGTGCGACGCCGAGGAGGATCCCGTCGATCCCGGAGAATGCGTCGATGAGGTCTGCGGTGAAGCCGGCCGGGCCGGTCACGTAGACGGCCGTTCCGGGGGGAGCGGTTGCACGGAGGTGCTCGCCGATCGAGCCGACCACCTCCCCGACGTCCGCATCCGCGTCGATGGGCACGATCGCCTCGAACGCACGGCCGTCTTCTGCGGGAATCAGTGGCGACAGCCCCGGCGCTACCCCGGTGAGATCGGACAGTCCGGCGATGGAACTCCGCAGTGCGGCGACCTGATCTTCGGTCGGTCTGTCGTCGCGGACCAGCACGATGATCGCCGGAATGGCATCCGAGTCGCGGAAATCGGCCAGGCGCTTCTGGACGAGTGTCGCGTCCGCGGAGGCGGGCAGATAGGCCGTCTGGTCGTTCGAGGAGACCTCATCGACCCTGCCGAAATACGGGCCACCGATCGCCGCTCCCACCAACCACGCCACGATGGTGAGGGCTGGCAGGACTACCCGTAGCCATCGTGAGCGGGGTTCTCCGGCGGACGGCGCGGGCGTCACCGAGAGACGGCGAAGTCCCTTCATGCCGTGACGATCCAGGGGTGGATCACCGGGAATCCGGTGGCAGGACGCTCAGTTGTCATCGGTGCCTCCCGCGCTCGATCCAGTTGAGCATAGGATACTGTCTCTGGATAGATATAGTAACCTAAAGTTGATTATCTACCGATCTCCGACTGATTGGCCTTACGATGAGCCCCATGGAGGAGCGGGGCTCTCGGTCGACTCACGACCCGATCGCAGCGAGCCTGTACGACCTAGACACCGGGAATCCCCTCCGCGGCGTCGTCGACGGCCTCGACCTCACGGCCGCTGACCTCGCCCAGATCACCGATCTCATGAGGGCGCTCGGCGCGCTGCGAGAAACCGAGCGGGCGATCACGGAGGCGTCCGAGAAGTACATGAAGCTCAGCGCGCAGGACATGCGGGCGCTTCACTACCTGATCGTCGCGAAGAATCGCGGCGAGGTCGTGACGCCCGGCATGCTAGCCGGGTTCCTGTCGATCTCTCCGGCCTCCACCACCAAGCTGCTGAACCGCCTGGAACGCGGCGGTCATGTGGTGCGCCGCCTGCATCCCACGGATCGCCGTGCGTTCGCCATCGAGATCACACCCGGGTCGGAACTGTCCGCCAAGAGGACCGTGGGACGGCAGCACGCGAAGCGCTTGAACGCCGCCGCCCGCTTGACGAGTGACGAGCGGGACACCGTGATCCGGTTTCTGCGTGACATGGCCCGCGAGATCTCGATCACCACTGCCGATTGGGCTGAATGACCGGCACGCACCCGGGATCGCCCCGCTGCGACCTGCCCACCGGCCACTGGCGGTGTTCTCGCGGCCCGACGACCTCGGCGACGTCATCACCCGCGAGACGGATCGTGCTTCGTTCGAGGCGCTCCCTTCCGACGCCATGCTTCATCCGATCGCAGCTTAGGCGGCGACGGCGGATCTGTCCGGGCGCGTCGAACTTCCCGGTCCGCCGAATCCCGGTGCGACATAGTGACACCTAGACACGACGGATCGGCGAGCGCAGAGGAGAGGCCATGAGACGGGAGGCCATCGGGACGGCGACGTGGCGAGGTGCGACGGCGGAAGTGAAGGTCCTGCTCGAATCCCAGGATCTGATCCTCCGGGGCGGAATCCGGGCCCGCCTCCCCCGGGCGGGGATCAGCGACGTCGTCGCCGACGGAGATCGCGTCCGCGTTCGGGTGAACGGTGAGCCGCTCGTTCTGATCCTGGGTGAACCGGAGGCCGGCCGGTGGGCGGAGGCGCTGCTCAAGGCGCCGCCCACCCTCGCTGAGAAGCTCGGCATCTCGGCGGCGACGCCGGCCCTGGTGCTCGGCGTCGCTGACGACGCGCTGCGGGCGGCACTCGCCGGCGCCGAGACGGAAATGGTGGGCGAGGCGTCCGCCCTCGTCGCGGTGCTGCATGACGCCACCGATCTCGATGCTGCGGTGGCCGTCGCCGAAACGGTTCCGGATCTCCCGGTGTGGTTCGTGTACCCGAAGGGCACGAGTGGCCCGATCGGCGGCGAGACGGTCCGGGCGCATCTTCGGGAGCGGGGGTACATCGACTCCAAGACCAGCGCGGTCTCGGATCGCTTCACTGCGACGCGCTACCGGCGCCGCACTACCGGATAACCGGAACCGCGCCGCGTCGGCTCGTGCACCAGCGGCGAGCCGTCAGTGGATCCGGCGGGCGACGAAGTTCGCGGCCGCGGCCGTCATGCCGTTCGTCGCGTACAGACCGTGCACCGTGTTCGGGCGGTCGACGGGGCCGCCGTCGCAGATGTTGTCGCCCGGGATGCAGTACTCCCGCGTCTTGGCCGTGTAGAGCGCCCCCACACGCATCGGGGGGACGCCGACCTCACGGAACCAGCGGTCGGCCGGAGCGCCGAAGGTGACGACACCGGCGACATGCGGCGCGATCGTCGGCGACAGCACGTTCGGCACCTCGGCCAGCACGGGCGCGATCATCGCGATCTGGTCGCTCACGGCATACGTGACCACCACGGCGCCCTGGGAGTATCCGCCGAGCACGATGCGCGTCCTCGGGCAGGTGTCGGCGATGAACCGCATCTGGTTCTGCGCGCTGCGCACACCGGCGGCCACCGACTTCAGGAACACGGTGCCCTTCTGGAACTGATCGCTGGCCTGGTAGTGCACCGGCGAGACCCGCACGTCCTTACCGGGGAACCGGGCTTGCAGCGAGCGATACATCGCCTGGCCGGTGGTACCGACCGGTGCACCCGCCTCGGCGGTGCCGCGGGCGAACAGCAGCTGAACGTCGGCGCAATCACGAGCCTGCGCCGCTCCCGCACCCATCGGCACGGCGAGGCCGAGCAGCAGTGCGAACGCGGAGAAGACGAGGAGCAGTCGTGCGGTCATGGCTGAATGGTAGGCGACGCAGCCGTCACCGTCGCATCGTGCGGGATGGCCGGGAGTTCTCCGGTGCCGGACGTGTCCGACTCCGCCTGCGCCTCCACGGTCTCCGTCCGGGCGAGCTCGGCGATCTGCTGGAAGACGCGCTTGGCGGCCTCCGACCACGGCATCACGATGGGGAAGACGTGGAACATGCCCGGCTCCTCCATCGCCATCAGCCGCACGCCGCCCTCGCGCAACTCCTCGACGAACACGCGGATCGCGTCGCGGAACATCTCGTCCTCGCCCCAGCACACGAAAGTCGGCGGGAACCACTCCGGGCGCGGCTTGGAGTACACGACCGAGACCCGGCCGTCGTTCGGCTGCACACCGCGGAGGTAGAAGGTGACCGGGATGTTCCAGGGCAGGATGTCCTTGTCGGCGTTGTCCATCACCGAATCCTGCGCGAGATCCAGGTCGACCTCGGGCGAGAACAGCGCGATCGCCTGCGGCTTGGGCATGTTCTGTTCGTGCAGGTGCACGATCAGCGAGGTGGTGAGGCCGCCGCCGCCCGAGTCACCGGCGACGATCAGCTTGTCGGGCGTGATGCCGCGGTCGATCAGGCCCTGGTAGGCGTCGGCGGCGTCGTACACGGCCGCGGGGAACGGGAACTCCGGGGCCATCCGGTAGTCGGGGATGAACACCTGGCAGCCGGTGATGCGGACGAGCGCCGCGGCGAACATGAGATACATGTTCGGCGTGGTGCCGAAGTAGCCGCCGCCGTGCAGGTAGAGGATGGTCCGGTCGTGGGCCTTGTGCTCGTCGTCGTTCGCGGCCACGGAGGCCTTCTCCCGGCACCAGATGCCCTGCTGACCACCGATGACGTCCGTCTCGATCTCGACGCCGCCGAAGTGGCCGACGACCGGCGGCAGGATGGCGCCGCAGATGGTGTCGAGGATCTTCTCCATCGAGCGGAAGTCCTCGATCGGCAGGCTCACCGAATAGCCGAGGAACGAGCGGATGGTCGCCCGGGTCACCGCCTGGCCGATGTTGTCGAGCAGGCCGCCGGGACCGGTGAGCGGGTGGTTGAACGGGACCCGCGCGAGCCCGTTGAGCATGTTGTCGGCCAGCCCGATCACCGTCAGCACGGTATCGGGGCCCGACGCGGTCTTGACGCCTTCGCGATCTGCCATCACCATCCGTCCAGCGTAAGGCACCGCGGAGGGGGTCCGAGCCCAGCGGCTCGGGGACGGCACGGATCAGCGGGTGTGGCGTGCGGTGAAGTCCGCGGCCTGCCCCGTCATACCGTTGACCGAGTAGAGGACGTGCAATCCATTCGGCTGTCCGACGCGGGCGCCGTCGCAGACCACGTCACCGGGAATGCAGTAGGTGGCGGTCGCCCCGCGCAGCGAGGTGGCCACCTTCATCGGCGGGGCGCCCAGTTCGCGGATCCAGGTGGCCGACGGCGGCGCGAACAGCACCACCGCCGAGACGTGCTTCAGGACGTCGGCGGGCAGGGGCGCCGGCGCCTGCGAGCGGTACTGCGCGTACTTGGCCGGGATGTCGATGCGGTCGGTCACCGAGTAGGTCGCGACCGCGCCGCCCTGCGAGTAGCCGCCGACGACGATGTCGGTGGCCGGGCACCGGCGGGCCGTGGCGCGGATCTGAGCCTGGGCGTTGTCGATGCCGCGGACGACGTTCCGGACGAAGCTCACCCGGTCGTTGAAATTGCTGCTCGCCGGATAGTCGACGGCGCTGACCCGGATGTCCTTGCGGGGCAGCCGGTTGCGCAGCGCGTTCTCGTACGACAACCCGGTGATCCCGACGGGCGCCCCGGTCTCGGCGGTCCCGCGCGCGAAGATCACCGCGATGTCCGGGCAGCCCGGTGCCGCGACGGCGGGGGCGGCGGTGCCGATCGCCACACCCGCGACGGCGGTGACGGTCGTGACCAGTACCAGGAGCATCCGCTTCAGCATGAAGCGAATGGTACGCCCCGAGGGGCCGTGGCCTGCGTCAGAGGAGGATCCAGAGGTAGGCGATCAATGCCAGGATCCAGAAGATCACCCAGGCCCACCCGAGGTAGATCGCGGCCGCGGCGAAGGTCCGGCCCTCGCGGCTGCCCGCGGTGGTCTCGCGACGTCCGCGGTAGCCGAGCCACAGACCGAAAGGCACGGTGATCAGCAAGAACCCGAGGCCCGAGCAGACGAAGCCGACGATCGCCGAGATGCTGAGCGGTCGCTTCTGGCCGGTCTGCGCGGTGGACGAGCCGGAACGGGGCGCCGATGTCGGTGCGGGTCGTGCCGGAGCGGGTGGGTTCACGGGTGCGGTCCTTCCTGCTGCTGCGGGCGGCGCCGCCGGGGCGATCGGAGTGGCGGCCTTGGCGGAGTCGGGTACCGCGGAATAGGCCAGCGGTGCGGCGTTGCGGGGCTCGGCGGCCGCGTCCACGCTCCCGAGCATGGCGGTGGGTTTGTCGGAGCCGGCGTGGGCGGGCGGTCGTTCCGAGCCGGGTGCGCCGGACGGCGCGGGCCCCGATGGTGTCGGTCCCGAGGGTGTCGGGCCAGACGGCGTCGATGCCGAGGGTGCTGGGCCTGACGGCGCCGAACCTGGCGAGGCCGGTCCCGAGGGTGCCGGACCTGACAGTGCCGGCCCCGAGGGGACCGGGCCTGACGTCGTCGATCCGGACGGTGCCGGGCCTGACCGTGCAGGTCCGGACGGCGCAGGTCCGGACGGCGCCGAATTGGAAGGTGCAGGTCCGGACGGCGCCGGACCGGAAGACAGCGGACCGGAGGGTGCCGGACCGGGCCGGGGCGGGCCACTCTGCGGCGGCTGTCCGCCGGGGGCGGCCGGGCGCGGGGCACCAGCGGGACCGCCGGGCGGAGGACCGGGGACCGGAGCCCCGGCGGGACGGGGCGGTGCGGGCGTCGAGGGCGGCACCGGGCCGCTTCGGGGAGCGGAAGGCGGGCCGGCCTGCGGCGCGGGACGACTCGGCGCACCTGTGGTGGGACCGGCCGGCGCGCTCGGTGCGGGACCGGATGCGGGCTGCGGCGCGGGCCGGACGGTGGTGGCCGCCGGATCGGCGACGGGAGTGGGCCCGGACACCGGCGCCGTATTCGGCTGGGGCCGGGGCGCCGCGTGTGCCGCTCGGTTCGGTCCGGAGGCCGGACCCGACGACGACTTCGCGGGCGCGTCGGTCACCTCCGGCATACCGCTGGCCGCGGGTGCCGGTCCGGGACGCTCCCGCGGTGCGGAAACCGGGCCGTTGCCGCCCTCCGGAACCGGGAGCGGGGACGGCGGCGGAGTCGTCGCGCCGGCGCCGCCGGGTACCGGATCAGCGGAGGTGTCGCGGGATTCGTCGGGAGCCACGTATACAAACTACCCGCTGGCACCGCCTGGTCAGTGTTACGGAAGTCCCTTCGTCACCATCGGATCCACCGATACCGCGCAGAAGACTTCTCCGATGCCGTCTAGAGGTCCTCGATGCGAGGCACCGACGCGGCGGCCGGGGGATGCTCGGTGCGGGCCCGGCGCAGGACCACCGCGACGGCGGCGAACAGGGCGAGCACGGCGGAGGCGGCGATTCCCGCGGCTTTGTACGACATGCCTCCACCCTGCCAGGCGGAATCTCCCGTCGCTAGCGGGACCCCGGAGGCCGCGCTCATGGTTGTATGGAGACCGTGAGTGACAAGAAGACCGCAACCCTGCACACCAACCGTGGCGACATCGTCGTCGAGCTGTTCGAGTTCCAGGCCCCTAAGACGGTGGCCAACTTCGTCGGCCTGGCCGACGGCACCAAGGACTACAGCACCGCCAACGCCCAGGGTGGCGACAGCGGGCCGTTCTACGACGGCTCGGTGTTCCACCGCGTGATCGACGGCTTCATGATCCAGGGCGGCGACCCGACCGGCACCGGTCGCGGCGGCCCGGGCTACAAGTTCGAGGACGAGTTCCACCCCGAGCTGCAGTTCGACCGCCCGTACCTGCTCGCGATGGCCAACGCCGGGCCGGGCACCAACGGCTCGCAGTTCTTCATCACCGTCGGCCCCACCCCGCACCTCAACCGCCGGCACACCATCTTCGGTGAGGTCGTCGACGCGGACTCTCGCGCCGTCGTCGATGCGATCGCGACCACCGCGACCGATCGCCAGGACCGCCCGCTCGACGAGGTCGTGATCGAGAGCGTCGAGATCAACTGACACCGGTGCAGCACGTCTGCTACCGACACCCCGACCGCCCCACCGCACTTTCCTGCACGCGGTGCGGGCGGTCGGCGTGTGCGGAGTGTCTACGGCCGGCCCCGGTCGGCCAGCACTGCGTCGACTGCGTGGCGCAGGACAGGGCCTCGGTTCGCGTCGATCCGGTGGCGCCGGTCAAGGACGCGACGGCCACGCCGTACGTCACCTACGGGCTGATCGCGGTCAACACGGTGGTGTTCCTGGCCTGCATCGCGCAGGCCGGCGCGGGCGCCCTGAGCGACCGGAGCGAGATGTGGCGCTCGTGGCTGATGCGCGAGGGCGTCCTGATCACCGGGTACGACGGCCACTGGAACGACGAGTACTGGCGCCTGCTCACCTCCGGCTTCCTGCACTGGTCGGTGATCCACATCGCCGTCAACATGCTGTCGCTGTACGTCGTCGGCCGCGACCTCGAGCGGTTCTTCGGCGGGGCGCGCTATCTGATGCTCTACGTGACGAGTCTGCTCGGCGGCAGCGCGGTGGTCACCGCGGTCCAGCACAGCGACTCACTCACCGCGGGCGCGTCGGGAGCGATCTACGGTCTGCTGGGGGCGCTGCTGGTGGTGGTCCTGCGGCTGAAGCTGCCGGTCGGCACGGTAGCCGGGGTGATCGTCCTGAACGTGGTGATCTCCTGGAGTCTGCCCGGGATCTCGCTGTGGGCGCACCTGGGTGGCCTGCTGTTCGGCGCGCTCGGCGCCGTGGCGATGATCTGGCTGCCCGTCGCGGTGCTGCCAGCGGGCCAGCGGACCGAGGCGAAGGTCAGCCGGGTCGGCTGGGCCGCGCTGATCGCGCTGTTCGTGGTCGCCGCGGCGATCGGCGTCGGTACCGGCGCCGTCCTGAGCGGCTGAAACGTCAGGCGTCGTCGACCGGCGGGGCGGTTCGACGGCGCGGCGCCGACCGATCGTCGAGCGTGAAGCCCGCCTCGGCGAGTTCGGCGGCGACGGTCCGCGGGCTGGTGCCCAGATCCCACTGACCGAAGACCAGCAGGCCGCCGTCGTGCAGCTCGATGAGCAGCTGCACCGAGCGGAACGCGAGGCGGCGGGTGCCCAGCAGCTCGAGCGATTCGACCTGGGCGGGGATCACCTCGCGCGTCCCGCGCAGGGTGCGCACCGTCAGCACCGGACCCGGTGCGAGGGTCAGGCGCGGACGGCGGATCAGTGCGACGGTCCCGGTGATGATGACCCCCAGCGCGGCGACCGCGAGGAGAACCAGCGCCGGCGGCTCCTGGTACGACGCGATCGCGGCGATCACCAGAGCTGTCCCCAGCCCGAGGAGGGCGATTCCCGCGGGCAGCGGCGTCGACCAGGTGCGATGGTGGACGGACGCGGAGTTATCCACAGGAGTTACCCACAGTGGGGATGAGTTACACACATGTGATTTCCACAGTGTGGATGAATGACACACATGTCATTCAGCGCCAGCCCATCGTCATCAACAGGCCGATGACACCGAGGCCGAAGCCGATCAGCAGGTTCCACTGACCGAGGTTGAACATCCAGTGCAGCCAGCCGCCGGGCTGAGCGACGGACCGGCTGTCGTTCGAGGCGGCCAGGTAGAACACCAGCAGCCAGACCAGACCTGCGAGCATGAAACCGAACATGAGGGCCTGGTAGGCGATGCCCGACGGGCCGGCCTTGACCTTCACCGGCGTGCGGCTCGCCGGGTTGATGGTGTAGTCGGTCTTCTTCCGCACCTTTGACTTAGGCATGTCTCTACGGTAACCCACGCGGAAAGAGGTGGCCGCAACCGATAACCTGGCTGCGTGCGCATTCTCGTCATCGACAACTACGACAGCTTCGTCTACAACCTGGTCCAGTACCTGGGTCAGCTGGGTGTCGACGCGGAGGTCTGGCGCAACGATGACGATCGGCTCGATCACGATCGCCTGCCGGCCGTCGTCGACGCCTACGACGGCATCCTGCTCTCGCCCGGTCCGGGCACCCCGCAGCGGGCCGGCGCGACGATGCCGATCATCCCGGTGGCCGCGGCCGCCGGCACCCCGCTGCTCGGGGTCTGCCTCGGTCACCAGGCCATCGGCGCGGCCTTCGGTGCCACCGTCGACCGGGCGCCGGAGCTGCTGCACGGTAAGACCTCGCTGGTCACGCACGACGGCCGCGGTGTCCTCACCGGACTGCCCGATCCGTTCGTCGCGACGCGCTACCACTCGCTGACGGTGCTGCCGGAGACGATTCCGGACGAGCTGGTGGTGACCGGGACCACCGATTCGGGGATCGTGATGGCCATGATGCATCGCGAGCTGCCGATTCACGGGGTGCAGTTCCATCCGGAGAGCGTGCTGACCCAGGGCGGGCATCGGATGCTCGCGAACTGGCTGCGGGTGTGCGGGCTCGAGGTTCCGGAGCAGCGCGTGGTCGTGCTCGAGGCCGAGGTGGCCGGGGCGCTGTCGCCGGGGTCGTAGTCCTGGTCGGGGGGTCGTTTCGACACGGTCTCGCCTGGCGGCTCGTCCGGCTCAACGAGCGACGTAGGTGTCCGGCTCAACGGGCGAGGTGGGGGTCCGGCTCAACGGGCGGCGTAGGTGCCCGGTTCAGCGAGCGCGACGTAGCGCCCGACTTAACGGGCGACGTAGGTGCCGTGCTCAACGAGCGACGTAGCGCCCGACTAACGCGATGTAGGTGCCCAGGTCAACGCGCGCCGTCCGTAGCAGCCCGTTGAGCCGCCGCCGAGCCCGCAAGGGCGAGGCGGGGTGTCGAAACGACCCCCCTGTCCGGGGAATTCTGTCAGTTCGGGAGCAGGCTCGCGCGGCCGACGGTCACCGAGATCGCGTCGTCCTTGCGCCAGCGAGCACCGGCGGGCGGGTCCTGCGACATGATCTTGCCGTCCTGGTTGGAAGCCAGGCCCACCGAGCGCGGCGTGGCGGTGACGGTCCCGCCGGTCCAGCCGGCGGCGGCCAGCGCCGCACGCGCCTGATCGAGCGTCTTGCCCTTCAGATCCGGCACCACGAACTGATTGCCGCGCGAGATGGTCACCTGCACCACGCTGCCGACCTTCACCGTCTGACCGGCGTTCGGTGAGGTGGACACCACCTGGCCGACGGGACGCTCGGAGTCGCCCTGCACGATGGACGGTTCCAGCCCGAGCTGCGCGAGCGTCGACTCGGCCTGCGCCTGCGTCTGGCCGACCAGATCGGGGACCGTCACCTCCTTCGGACCGGTGCCGATGTAGACGACGACGGTGGAGTTGATCGCGGTCTCGCTGCCGCTGCCCGGCTGGGTGCGCACCACCTTGTCCTTCAGGGCCGCGGTGGAGTCGGTCTTCTCGTCCTTGACCTCGGTGAAACCGAGTGCGGCGAGTGCGTCCTTGGCCTGCTTCAGCGTCTTGCCGCGCAGGTCGGGGATGGGATGCTTCTCCGGTCCGGACGACACGTACAGCGTCACCTCCGAGCCCTTGCGGGTCGGCACGTTGCTGCCCGGGGCGGTCCGGGTGGCGCTGCCCTCGGGGATGGTGGAGCTCGCCTCTTTCAGCTCCTTGACCCCGAAGCCGGCGTTCTCCAGATTGGTGCGGGCGGCGTGCGCGTCGAGGTTCTCCACGGTCGGCACCGGCACCAGCGGCGCCGACGACTTCCACGGGGCCCAGGTGAACAGCGTGATGCCCAGAATCAGCACGAGCACGACGGCGACCACGGCCTTCGCCCGGCGTCGTCGATAGAACGGCAGATCGTCGTCGAAGTCGTCGTCGCGGCGGTTCTCGTCGCGACGACGCCGGCCGGCGACCGCCAGGGTCGGGAAGTCGTCGTCGTCCGGCGCGTCGAGCAGCATCGGGGCCGACGGCTTACCGCCGGCCAGCACCTTGATCAGGTCGGAGCGGAACTCGGCCGAGGTCTGGTAGCGGTTGGCCGGGTTCTTGCTCATCGCCTTCATGACGACCGAGTCGAGTTCCGGGGTGATGTCCGGGTTCACCTGTGACGGCCGGCGCGGATCCTCGTGGACGTGCTGGTGGGCGACGGCGATCGGGGAGTCGCCGGTGAACGGGGGCTCGCCGGTGATGAGCTCGAACAGCACGCAGCCCATCGAATAAATGTCGCTGCGCGGATCGACCTTGATACCCCGGGCCTGCTCGGGCGACAGGTATTGCGCGGTACCCATCACCGCCGAGGTCTGGGTCATGGTGGCGCCGGTGTCGTCCATGGCGCGGGCGATACCGAAATCCATCACCTTGACCGCACCGTGATGGTCGATCATCACGTTGGCCGGCTTCATATCGCGGTGCACGATCCCGGCCCGATGCGAGAAGTCCATCGCCGCCGCGACGTCGGCCATCCACGTCATCGCCTGACGCTGGGCCACCGGCCCGTTGTTACGTAGCACGTCGCGCAGCGTCTCGCCGTCCACGTACTCCATCACGATGAACGGCAGCGGGCCGTCCGGGGTATCCGCCTCGCCGGTGTCGAAGACCTGCACGATGGTCGGATGGTTCAGCTTCGCGGCGTTCTGGGCCTCGCGCCGGAAGCGCAGGTAGAACATCGGATCCCGGGCCAAGTCTGGGCGCAGGATCTTGATCGCGACGTCGCGGTGCAGCAGCAGGTCGCGCGCGAACTGGACCTCGGACATACCGCCGAAGCCCAGGGCCTCACCCAGCTGATACCGGTCGGACAGCAGCTCGTCGTCGTTCATCGGCTATCCGCCGCCGAAGATGGGGGGCAGGGTCGGGAGCGGAATGCCCGGTCCGGGCTGGGCCGGACTGCTGGTGGTGGTCGGCTCCTGCGGCGTCGTCGTCTCGGTGGGCGTCGAGGTGTCGGTGTCCGTCGGCGTCGACGTGGTGGTCGTCGTGGTGGTCGTCGGCGACGGTGAACGGGTCGTCGTCCGGCGGGTGGGCGTCTCGGTCTCGGTCTCGGTCGAGATGGACGGCCGCACGGTGTTCTCGTTCCGGGTGGTGACACCCGGCGAGTCGATCACCCACTTCGCGAACAGGGCGATCGCGGCGATCAGCAGGACCGCGGCGACGCCGGCGAGCACCTTCTGGCCGGTGCTCCACCTGTCATCGGCCACCGGAGCGGGGACCGGCGCGGTCGGGCGGGGCCGCACCGGCGGGGCCGGGGGCGCTACGACCGGCGTGGAGACCGGACGGGTGGACGGTCGCGGACCGGCCGGGACGCCCCCGCGCGGGGCGGGCGGCCGGTGACCGGCGCGGACCGCGGCGACCGCCTCGGCGAACTCGCCGCCGGTGGCATACCGCTGCTGCGGGTCCTTGGCGAGGGTGATCATGATCAGCTCACGCACCGGCCCGGGCACCGAATCCGGCAGCGGCGGCGGCGGATCCTGGATGTGCTTCATCGCGACGGTGAGCGCACCGTCGCCGGTGAACGGCCGGATGCCGGTCAGCGCCTCATAGCCCACGACGCCCAGCGAGTACACGTCCGACGCGGCCGTGGCCTCACCGCCGGTCGCCTGCTCGGGCGAGATGTACTGGGCGGTGCCCATCACCATGCCGGTCTGCGTCACCGGCGCGGCGTCGACCGCCTTGGCGATGCCGAAGTCGGTGATCTTGACCTGGCCGGTCGGCGTGATGAGGATGTTGCCGGGCTTCACGTCCCGGTGCACCAGGCCCTGCGTGTGCGCGGCCTGCAGCGCCCAGCCGGTCTGCTCGAGCATGTCGAGCGTGTGGGCCAGCGAGAGCTGGCCGAGGCGGCTGATCACCGAGTTCAGCGGCTCACCGTCCACCAGCTCCATCACCAGATAGGCGAGCGGGTCGCCGCCGTTGCGGTCGGGTGTCTCGCCGTAGTCGAAGACGTTCGCGATGCCGGGGTCGTTGAGACGCGCGGTGGTCTGGGCCTCGGTCCGGAACCGCTGCAGGAACGTCGGATCGTTGGAGTACTCGGCCTTGAGGACCTTGACCGCGACGCGCCGGCCGAGCCGGGTGTCGAGGGCTTCCCACACCTGGCCCATGCCGCCGGTGGCGATCAGCCGGACCAATCGGTACCGGTCGGCGATGATGGTGCCGTTCTGCAGGCTCATCAGTGACCTCCCGTATAAGCATTCAACACTGCACGTCCAATCGGGGCGGCGATCAGGCCGCCGTAGGCGTCGGCACCGCCGGTACCGTTCTCCACCATCACTGCGACGGCGATATCGGATCCGGGCTTGAATCCGATGTACCAGGCGAAGGCGCTACCGGTCTCATTCGGATCGGTGGTGCCGGTCTTGCTGGCGATCCCCGCCTGAGCATTCCTGGTGTGCTGCTCGGACAGGACCATCATGTTGGTCAGTGTGGCAGCTTCTTCGGCGCTGAGCGGCCGACTGATCTGCGACGGCCGGGTGGCCGAGACGGTGCCGAGGTCGGCGGTCTGCAGCTTGTCGACCAGATACGGCCGCATCCGGATGCCGCCGTTGGCGACCACCGCCGCGTTCACCGCGTTCTGCAGCACGGTCAGTTTCACGTCGCGCTCACCGATCGACGACTGCGCCAGCGCCGCCTTGTCGTGGCCGATGTCGCCGATGGTCGACTTGGCGACCGACAGCGGGATGCCGGCCGGGCTCTCGCCGACGCCGAACTTGAGCGCGGTGTCGCTGAACTGGCTGAACGGGTCGCCCGGCAGCTTGTCGAGGATCAGATCGCCGAACGCGGCGTTGCACGAGTACTCGAACGCCTGCGTCAGGGTCACCGTGCGGGCCGAGGTGCCACCGCAGCGGGTCGGCGGGTTGCCGTCGTTCGGGAGGACCGCGGACGATCCGGGCAGCGGGAACGACGGGCTCGCGGTGAGCGCGACGTCCGGCTTCAGCCCGGCGTTCAGGGCCGTCGCGGTGGTGATCACCTTGAACGTCGAACCCGGCCGGTACAACTCGGCGATCGCCCGGTTGCGCAGCGGGGACGGCTCGGCCTGCAGCTGATCCCACGACGCCTTGGCGGCCGTGTAGTCCTGGGTGGCCATCAGGTTCGGGTCGTAGCTGGGCGTCGACGCCATCGCGAGGATCTTGCCGCTGCTGGGTTGCAGGGCGACGACCGCGCCGATGCACTTGCCGTTACACGAGCCCTCGACCAGCGAGCGGTACGCGGTGACCTGCAGTTTGGGCTCGATCGTCGTCTGGACGTTGCCGCCGCGCGGGTCGCGGCCGGAGAACATGTCCATGAAGTTCTGGGTGAACAGCCGGTCGTCGGTGCCGTCGAGGAAGTCGTTCTCGGCGTCCTCGAGCCCGTAGCCGGCCCCGAAATAGGGTCCATAGAAGCCGGTGACCGGCGCGAACGCCTGCACCGGCTTGGCCGGGTAGCGGCGCTGATACTTGTACTGGCCGTCGGACCGCACGGTCTCGGCCAGGACGTTGCCGTCCGCGTCGAGGATCAGCCCGCGCTGGCGCGAGTAGGCGTCGATCATGCTCCGCTTGTTGGCGCTGTTCGCGCGCAGCGACGGTGCGTGGATCACCTGAACCCACGTCAGGTTCGCGATCAGCGCCAGGATCATCACGACGACCGCGATGCCGACGCGCTGGATGGGTCGGTTCATCGGCGCGGCACCACCTGGGTGGGCATGGCGCCCACCGGCGCGGCCTGCTTCTTCGGGGCGTCGGGTTCGCGCGCGGCGTTGGAGACCCGGATCAGCAGGGCGATCAGGATGTAGTTGGCGAGCAGCGACGACCCGCCGTACGAGAGGAACGGCGAGGTGAGACCGGTCATCGGGATGAGCTTGGAGATGCCGCCGAGCACCACGAAGAGCTGGATGGCGATGGTGAAGGCCAGCCCGGACGCGAGCAGTTTGCCGAAGCTGTCACGCACGCTGATCGCGGTCCGCAGGCCGCGCATCACGATGAACAGGTACAGCATGACGATCGCGGTCAGCCCGACCAGGCCGAGCTCCTCACCGAAGGCGGCGAGGATGAAGTCGTTGTGGACCTCGGGGACTTCGTTCGGGTGTCCGGAACCGAGCCCGGTGCCGAACAGGCCGCCGGCGGCCAGCGAGAACAGGCTCGCCAGGATCTGCATGCCCTTGCCGGTGGGATCGGCGAACGGGTCGAGCCAGATGGACACGCGGACCTGCAGGTGAGCGAACAGGAAGTAGGCCGCGACGGCGCCCGCGACGAACAGCGCGAGGCCCGCCATCAGCCAGCTGACCCGCTCGGTCGCGATGTACAGCATGGCCAGCATGGTCGCGAAGATCAGCAGCGAGCTGCCGAGGTCGGTCTCCAGCACCAGCACGCCGATGGCGATCACCCAGGCCGCGAGCAGCGGTCCGAGATCGCGGGCGCGCGGGAAATCGATCCCGGCGAAGTGCTTGCCGACGGTGGTGAACAGATCGCGCCGCGACACCAGGAACGAGGCGGTGAAGATGATGATCAGGACCTTCGCGAACTCACCCGGCTGGATCGAGAAGAACGGCGTGGAGATCCACAGGTTGGAGCCGCCGCGCTCGGAATTGGGCAGCACGATCGGGAGGATCAGCAGGATCAGGCCGAGCAGACCGAGGGTGTACGAGTAGCGCGAGAGCGTGCGGTGATCCCGGATCAGGAACAGCGTCGCGGCGAACACGACGATGCCGACACCGAGCCACATCGCCTGTGAGCTCGCGTACGACGTCGGATCGCCGTCCCGCGGGGTGAGGTCGAGCCGGTGGATCATCACCAGGCCGAGCCCGTTCAGCAGGGCGACGGCGGGCAGCAGCAGCGGGTCCGCGTACGGGGCCAGCCACCGGATCATGGCGTGCGCGAAGCCGTAGAGGCAGGCGAACGCCAGGACGTACCAGAACAGGCCCCAGTCGAAGGCGTCGTCCTGGGACGCCTCGACGATCAGCAGCGCGACGGTCACCAGCACCAGGGCACCGATCAGCAGCACCACCTCGGTGGTGCGGACACGGCGGCTGGCGGCCGCGGCGGGTGCCTGAGCTACGGGCGCGGCCATCAGGACTCCCGGCAGTTCCGGTGACCCTCGGGGTCGGTCGTGACCGGCGTTGTGGCGGTGGGCGCGGGGGAGACGGTCGCCGGCGAACCCGCGGGAGCGGGGGTGGCGGCCGGATGCGTCGGCTCGGACCCGCCGGTCGGGGCGGGGGACGGCTCGCCGGACGGCGGCCCGGCGGGCACGTCACCGGTGGGGCACAGCGGCAGGAACTCCAGGCCGCGGACCCGGTCCTGCACCTCGCGCAGGCCGAGGCTCTTGATGCTCGCGGAGACGACGGTGGTCTGGCCCACCTGGGTGAGGTCGTCGACCTTGACCTGCGTGCACGACGCGCCGTGATCGGAGAAGACCACCTGCGGTTCGTCGGTGTTCAGGTCCTCGGCGCAGACCTGCTGGGCCGGCTTGGAGAAGTCGATGAAGAGGAATCCGTCCGGGGTGCCCTGCCTGATCACCACCGCGCCGTTGTCGGCGGCCACGTAGTAGTTGGCCATCGCCTTGGAGCGGACCACGAAGTAGCCGACGACGAGGGCGGCGATCACCGCGAGGACGACGATGATCGCCAGCGGCAGCCGCCAGCGGCTGCGGGGGGCGGGCACCGGATCCTGGTGCACGGTGGGTCGCTGCGTCGGCGCGGGCGGCGGGCGGAGCGCCGCGGCACGACCGGCCGCGGTCGCCGGGTTCGGTACGTATCCGGCCTGGTCGTCGCTGCCGGCGGCGCCACCGAGGATGGGGCGCGACTCGCCGTATTCGGTGTCGACGACGTCGGCGACGACGACGGTGACGTTGTCGGGTGCGCCGCTGCGCAGGGCGAGCTCGATCAGCCGGTCCGCCGCCTCGGCGTGGTCGGCGATGGTCGCCAGCGTCTCGGCGATGGTCTCCTCGCTGACCACGTCGGACAGCCCGTCGCTGCACAGCAGGTAGCGGTCGCCGGCGCGCGCCTCCCGGATGGTCAGCGTGGGCTCCACCTCCTGGCCGGTGAGCGCCTTCATGATCAGCGACCGCTGCGGGTGACTGTGCGCCTGCTCGGCGGTGATGCGGCCCTCGTCGACCAGGCTCTGGACGAAGGTGTCGTCGCGGGTGATCTGCGTCAGCTGGCCGTCGCGCAGCAGATAGCCGCGCGAGTCACCGACATGGCACAGGCCGATACGGGTGCCGGCGAACAGGATGGCGGTGAGCGTGGTGCCCATGCCTTCCAGCTCGGGATTGCGTTCCACCTGCGCGGCGATCGCCTCGTTGCCGGCGCGGGTGGCCGCGTTCAGGGCATCGAGCAGGTCGCCGCCGGGCTCGTCGTCGTCGAGCGTGCGGAGCGACTGGATCACCAGCTGGCTGGCGACCTCGCCGGCCGCGTGGCCGCCCATGCCGTCGGCGAGGGCGAGCAGGCGGGCGCCGGCGTAGACGGAGTCTTCGTTGTTGGACCGGACCAGGCCGCGGTCACTTCGCGCGATGTAGCGCAGTACGAGGGTCACGAGCGCAACTCGATCACGGTCTTGCCGATGCGGATCGGCGTGTTCATGGGGGCCCGGACGGCGGTGGTCACCTTGCCGCGGTCCAGGTAGGTGCCGTTGGTGGAGCCGAGGTCTTCGACGTACCAGTCGTCACCGCGCTTGGAGAGGCGGGCGTGCCGCTCCGAGGCGTAGTCGTCGGAGAGGACCAGCGTCGAGTCGTCGGCGCGGCCGATCAGCACCGGCTGGTCACCGAGGGTGATGCGGGTGTTGGCGAGCGCCCCGGCCGTCACGACCAGATAGCGGGCGCCGCCGCGGGGCGCCGACGAGCGGCGACGGTCGCGGAAACCCGATCCGCTGGGGCGCCGGGTCCCGGCCGCGGAGGCGAGATCACCGCGCATCGCGCGGACGAGTGCCCACACGAACAGCCACAGCAGGATCAAGAACCCGAAGCGGGTGAACTGCAGAACGAGTCCCTGCATGCGCGCTTCACCTCCTGAATCGGTCTGGTTGGTGCCGGCGGGAGCCGGCCGGGTGCATCGGCGATGCACGTAGCGGTCGGGGCTCCCGATGGCCCCGACCGCATTCTATGTGCACGACCGCTACTGGAACCGAACGGTGATGTCCGAATGACCCAGCCGGATCCGGTCGCCGTCGGCCAGATTCCAGTTGCTGACGGTGAGTCCGTTGACCGTCGTGCCGTTGGTGGAGTTCAGGTCCTGCAGCATCGCGTTCTGGCCGTCCCAGCGGATCTCGACGTGCCGGCGGGAGACGCCGGTGTCGGGGAGACGGAACTGCGCGTCCTGACCGCGGCCGATCACGTTGGAGCCGGGGCGCAGTGAGTAGGTGCGGTTGCTGCCGTCCTCGAGGACCAGGGTGATCGCGGCCGGGGCCGGGGCTCCGTAACCCGGCTGCGCGTACGCGGTCTGGTCGTAGGCGGCCTGCTGCGGGTAGCCCTGGTCGTAGCCCTGCTGGCCGTAGCCCTGGTCGTACGCGGGCTGCTGGCCGTAGGGGTCGGCGGCGGGCTGTGCGTAGCCCTGCTGGTCGTAGCCGGGCTGCTGGCCGTAGGGGTCGGCGGCCGGTTGTGCGTAGCCCTGCTGGTCGTAGCCGGGCTGCTGGCCGTAGGGGTCGGCGGCCGGTTGTGCGTAGCCCTGCTGGTCGTAGCCGGGCTGCTGGCCGTAAGGATCGGCGGCGGGCTGTGCGTAGCCCTGCTGGCCGTAGCCCTGGTCGTACGCGGGCTGCTGGCCGTACGCCTGCTGGTTCGGGTCGTAGGCGGGCTGCTGACCGTACTGGTCGTGGGCCGGCGGCTGACCGTATGCCTGCTGGTTCGGGTCGTAGCCCTGCTGGCTGGGGTCGTAGCTCTGCGGCTGGCCGTACTGGTCGTAGCCGGGCTGCTGCCCGTAGCCCTGGTCGTAGCCGCCCTGGCCGTAACCCTGGCCGGGGTACTCGGGGGGATTGGTCATGTCGGGGGCTCCTTGGTCGGGGCTATCGGGAAGTCGGGACGGGTCGGACCGGTCGGGTACCGCGCGCGGCCGGACGTCGGGATCGACGGTGCCACGGGTGCGGAACTGACCGGTGTGCAGTGACGGCACCTGGTCGAACTCTACGACGACCGGGCCGTAGGTCTGCCACCCATTGTCTCCGATGAAGTCTTCGAGGTGGCGCGAAAAGATCTTCCGGTTCAGTTCGTACTCTTCGCTGACGTGCTTCAGATCGGAGTCGCTCAGGGTGACGACGTAGCTGTTGGCGACGAGTGACGCGCCGTCTCCGAGGTCTTCCGCCGACGCCTCGGCCTCGCGCTGGAGACTCTGCTCGATCTCCTGCGGTGCCACCTTGCCGCCGAAGACGCGCGCGAAGCCACCGTCGACGGCGGACTCGAGCTTGCGCTCGATACGGTCGAGTAGACCCACTCCCGGCCCCCTTCTGCGTTCGCTGGCGTGTCGGCGTGCATGCGTCGTCGTTCGATGTTACCGGTCCGCGGCGCCGATGCGCCCGTCAGCTACTCACTCGTACCCCGGCCGTCACTTCTGTACCGCCTCGGCGCGCCGTCGCGGGGCGTCGTTCGCGCAGGTCAGGACGGAGGGGGAGAGCCGATTTTTACTCCGCCGCGCATCCGTGTAATCTCGGTCAAGTCCGCAAGCGGACAGCGTCGAGAAATCGGCAGCCACGGGCGAGTGGCGGAATGGCAGACGCGCTGGCTTCAGGTGCCAGTGTCCTTCGGGACGTGGGGGTTCAAGTCCCCCTTCGCCCACCAGGAGCGGCCCCCTATCTACCCAGGTAGGGGGTCGTTTTGTATCTACATCGAACCGCCGTGGCCACGGCCTTGGGCACATCTGATGTCGGCGCGTAGCTCGCGTGAAGCGTCGAGGTCCGAGTCGAACAGGTCGGAGTAGACGCGCAGGGTCACGCTCGCATCCTCGTGCCCGCGCTTTCGGGCCAAGGTGAGCACGTTGCCCCCGGCGCTGCCCGTGAGCGACGCGCAGGTGTGCCGCGGTGCGTGAGGGCGTGGTGCCCCTCGGCGATCCCGGCCCGGAGCACCGCACGGTGGAACCAGCCGCGCGGAGCCTTGTTCACTCCCCGGTAAGAGCCGTCCGCACCCGGGAACACGAGATCGTAGGGCTCCTTCCCGTTGACCTGCTGCTCGAGCAGGTCAAGGAGGAACGCTGGTACCGGGACGCTGCGCGATTCCCGGCCCTTGGTGTCGCCTACCTCTATCTCTGTTCCAACCCAGACCGCGTTCCGGTGTACCGCGATCCGGCGGCGCAGGAACTCGATGTCCACCACCCGCAGCGCGATCAACTCGCCCCAGCGCAGACCACAGAACGCCAGCACGTAGACGATGACCCGGTTGTCCGGTGTGAGGCAGGCATCCGCGAGCCGATCGACGTCATTCCCGCTGAGATAGACGTGCCGCTTCTTCGTCTTCTTCGGCAGGTTGCTGATGTGCCTCGCCGGATTGCTCACCAGTCGCCGCGCCTTCACAGCGTCGTCCAGGACACCGATGAGCACCCCGTGGGCACGCAGAACGACGGTCGCCGACTTGGCGGCGGATAGTTCGGAGACCCACTGCTCGACAGACAGCGCATCGATGTCAGCGATCCGGGTGTGCTCCCACTTCGGCTTCACGTGAGTTCGCCAAGCGGTATCGAGCGAATGAGCCCACGATGTCGACACGGTGGCGGTCTTGTGCTTCAACCAGGTCGGCCCCATCTCGCCGACCGTGATGAGGCCGAGAGACGGCGCGACGTACTCACCCCGCAGCTTGCTGACCTCGACGGTGGCGGCGAACGCCTCGGCTTCTCGCTTGGTCTTGAACCCGCGCCGCTTGGTCTGCTTGCCGTTGGGTTGCCGATAGCGGACGACATACCGTCGTCCAGCCGCGACCTCGTACGGCTCGACGGTTGCCATCAGCCTCTCCTCTCCTCTCCTCACGGCCATCCCACATTAGGCGTCGCACACGACAGAACCGCCTGATCTCCGGCCTGGGGACGTGACGGGTCGGCGGTCGCTGGTTGTCGGTCCTGCGGCGCACGATCTCGGCATGACCATCTCTTCCCCGTGGCCCCGAGCTTGGGGCGACTTCGACTCGCTGGGCCGTTTCCTCATCGCCGCCGTCGCGCTGATCGACCGGCTCGATGAAGAGCGCGCCGACATCGAGGTCGGCAAGTATCGGCTCGGACACAGGAACGCAGGGACCGCGGCTCTGGGCGAACTGTGCCGGGCGTTGGGCATCGCGATGACGCCGAGCACCGCCGACGTTCTCTGGGCGCGTGCTCAGCGGCACGCGAACGGATGGGGAGGGACCGGCTTGCCGATGGCTTCTTGCTCTGGCTCGAAGACGTTGGGCACGAAGCGGTGATCGTGTGATCCCCCTCGAAGCCGACCCGGTGGAGACCGCGCTCACCACCATCCTCGCCGCCGCTATCCGCGTCGATGAGACCATCGTCGCTGCGCCTCACGGCTGTCTGTGTCCCATCCTGCATCTCGGTGCTTTCACCACCCGCCGCGACATTTACGAGTGGTCCCGGGTGCTGCGCCCCTTCGCAAACGATCTGCCGGACGACCTCCTCGATCCGATCCTGGTGTCGCTGTGGCTGGAACGCGCCCTACTGGCCCTGGACCTGCGTCCCGGCGTCGGTCGGTTCCCGGCGATCCACAGCCACACCCCGCTGCCCGCCAGCGCCGTCGCTGCGATCCGCGAGCGACCCGGCGACGATGCCCTGCGCAGTCGCATCGCTCACGATCACGACGTGCTGCCTCTCGATTGCCTCGCCGCCGCTCTGCCCGACGGGCCGGGCTGGGCACCAGTTGACGACCGGCACGACTTCGACGGTCCCTGCGGCACCTGCGGGCCATGATGATCCCGCACACCTGGCACCTCGTCGGGGGACGGGCGCTGATCTATCCGCACATCGCGGCGGTCATCTCGGCGCGAGACCTGCTGATGAAGCTCAGGGCGACGTGGGCGGTCGCGGGACCGTGCGGGTGCCCCGCGTTCGTCCTTGGACCCGAGACGACGCGGCGCGAGGCCGAAGACTGGGCACTCGTCACCTTCCGCGCCAGTGGAGAGGTCCACCAGCCGCCAGCGGCATCTGATCCGGGAGCGTGCCTCGCCTGGATCGAAGCTCGGTGCCTCGACCTCGGGATGGTGCCGAGTGACCCCGACCGGCTTCCGAACTCGTCGCACGTTCACGGCCCGCACCGTTCCCCGCCGAGGGACAGGCAAGGCTGGCTCACCGCAGCGGAGACGGCGTGGGCGCTGCTCCCGGACCCGCTGGTCCTGCGCGACCTCGGCACCGGCCAGCGGTGGCACGCACCCGATCCGCTCGCCGTCGCGGTCGCGCTCGATGACTGCTGGCCGTCGACCGTGCCCGGCGTGCTCCCCGCGCTGGCCGACCTGATTCTCGGGCTCGTACGGGGCTGTGGGCTGGTACCTGAGCGCCTGCCGCCCCGCGTTCGCCACCTGGCGATTCAGAGTCCCGCGCTGGGGCCGCACGCGCAGCGGGAGCTTGTGCGCGTACTGCGCCGCGTGCGAACTCCGCAGCCGCCGAAGCCGAGATGGGCGCGCGAAGAGCAAGCCGCTATCCGGCGGTACCTGCGCGAGGCGCGGCTGGTCCATCCCGTGAAGCTCTTGCCGGGCGACTTCGAGCGCGACCACGACGGCGGCATCGTGCTCGACGGTCTGCCACCCGCCGAATGGATCACGGCAGTACGCGCCGCGAAGCGACCTGCGCCGGACGCCGACCTGGACGCTGAATCCTGAGAGGAACCTGGGCCGGCGGGCGTCACGTCCACTGGCGAGGTGGCCCGTCGTCGCCCCGGACCTGATTCCTCGGGAGGCTGCGCGGACCGAATACGACCGATGGTCGGTCCCCTGCGCTACCGTCATGGCATCACCTCGCGAGCAGCGCGAAAGGAGGCAGCGGTGACTGGATTCCCCGTGGAGCTGACGATCGCTCTCACCGGCGTCACTCGGTCGCAGCTCGACAACTGGCGGCGTACCGAGCTTCTGATTCCCGAGGTGAACCCGACCCGTCCACCGCTGTACTCATTCCGAGACCTTGTGGCGCTGCGGACCGTGGCTTGGCTCCGAACCAGTACGTCCCTACAGAAGGTGCGCCGGGCGTTCGCGCAACTCGAAGAGTTCGACCTGACTGACCACCCCTCCGCCTACAAGTTTGCTGTCGGCGGAGGCAGCATCGCAGTCTGGACCGACGCAGGTTTCATGGACCTGGTGAAGACGCCTGGCCAGTATCAGCTCTACACGCTGGCTGACATGTTCCGGCCATTCAACAATCGGAATGACGAACCGATCGTCGACTTCCAGCGCCCTCGCCCCACGCTCACTGTGGACCCGCGTAAGCTCGGAGGCTGGCCAACGATTGACGGCACCCGCGTTCCGTTCGACACCGTGGCTGACGCTCTGTCCGGTGACCTGCCGATCAGTGAGGAACAGGTTCGCGCTTTCTACCCCGGAGTCAGCCCGAGCGCGGCGCACGACGCGCTCGACTTCGCAGAACTGGTGTCCTCGAAGCGGAGGACTTCATGAAGTTCTTCCTCGATGAGAACGTGAACGTCGGATGCCTCAAACCGCTGGAAGCTCTCTACGGTGACCACGAGTTCCGGCACGCGTACAGCGAAGGACTCGGCGGGACGAAGGACGTACCGCTGCTGAACACCTTGCAGCAGCAGGGCTACGACGCAATCATCACGAAGGACCGGACGCAACTTCGCGACGAGGAAGAGCGGCGCGCGATCTTCGACGCCGGGCTGCACTGGATCGGCTACGTGGCCAAGGGTGTCAAGGGACTGCGCGGCCTGACGACGGAGACGGCAACGCTGACGGCAGGACTCGTGTACGTTCTTGCCGATCTGCGCCCAGAACCGCACGTCTACAAGCTGTACGGCATCGGCACCGAAGCGGCCCAGCGAGTGAAAATCAGCGCAGTTGGACGACCAGGCTGGGGGCGACCCCGTAGCCAGGGCCTCGGCCTCGCCGGTGCTTGACGCTGCTGGCGATTGCCAACCTCCCCAAGGGGACAGGCACCCTCCCATATCGTTGCCACCGTGCTTAGTGAAGTGATCGAAGAGATCGTTGCCCGCCTCGCCTCTCGCAAGCCCGTACGTCCCGAGGCCGAGATCCAAGCAGACATCTACGCACTGCTGACCCTCGCCGCACTCGGGCTGGACGCCGATGATGTGGTCAAGATGGAGTCGCAGGTCGCTGACGGGACCCGTCGCCGGATTGACGTAGAAGCTGGGCACGTCGTCATCGAGGTCAAGAAGGACCTGCGTGTCGGCAACCTCAGCGAGTACGAGAGCCAGCTCGCCGGATACGTTCAGCAGCGCAGCACCGAACTCGACAGCCGATACGTCGGCATCCTCACCGACGGGACGGTCTGGCGGCTCTACCACTTACTTGAAGGTCAACTGGTATATGTCTCCGAGCTGGCACTGAGTCCGCAACGTCCCGACGCCGAGCGGCTGCTGATCTGGCTCGAATCGGTTATGGCAACCCGAGAGCAGATCAAGCCGACGCCCGCCGAAATCGAGGAACGCCTCGGCGCTGAATCGCCGGGCCATGCACTCGACTTCGCAACGCTCGCTGCACTCTACGAGGCGAACAAGGACCACCCCGAGGTCAAGCTGAAACGCGAGCTGTGGGCCAAGCTCCTTCGCACAGCGTTCGGTAAACAGTTCACCGACGACCCCGAGTTGTTCATCAACCACACGCTGCTCGTGGTCACCGCTGAGCTAATCGCCCACGCCGCGATCGGTTGGGACATCTCTCCGCACGGACCCCTCACCTCCGCGCAACTCACCTCGGGGTCCGAGTTCCAGGCATCTCAGATTCACGGGGTGATCGAGGCGGACTTCTTCGACTGGGTGACTCAGGTTGATGGCGGCGACATGTTCGTGACAGAACTTGGGCGTCGGTTGTCCCGATTCCGGTGGAACGAGGTCGAACACGACGTATTGAAGATCCTCTACGAGTCGGTGATCCCGACTCAGGAACGCGAGCGATTGGGCGAGTATTACACACCGGACTGGCTCGCCGATCGCGTCGTACACGAGACGATCACCGATCCGCTCAACACTCGGGTCGCCGATCCGAGCTGCGGGTCTGGGACGTTCCTGTTCCATGCAATCCGCAAGTTCCTGGTTGTCGCAGAGAGCGGCGGCGCACCACCGAACAAGGCGCTCGAATACGTCACGGCGCACGTCGTCGGCATGGACGTGCACCCCGTCGCAGTGACCCTCGCCAGAGTCACCTACCTCCTTGCGATTGGTCTTGAACGGATTCAGCATCCCGATCGTGGTCCGCTGACCATTCCCGTCTACCTCGGAGACTCGATGCAATGGGAGCAGCGCCGCGACCTCATCGACGGCGGAGAACTGATCACCGTCGCCACTGAGGGCGATGAACTCGTCGAGGGCGGCGGCGTGCTCTTCGGCGACGACCTCGTGTTCCCCCGAAGCGTTCTCGCCGACGCCGGACGATTCGACCGCCTCGTCAGCGAAATGGCAGATCGCGCTCTTGATGTCCGGCTCGACACCCGGTACAAGAACAAGCTCCTCAAAACCGATGAGGAGCTGATCGACCCGGTCTTGACGAACTTCGGCGTTACCGAGGCGGAGGGCAAGGTTCTCACCACGACGTTCTCGACGATGCGCGCCCTGCACCGCAGCGGGCGCAACCACATCTGGGGCTACTACGTCCGGAACCTGATCCGCCCTCTCTGGCTGTCCGAACCGTCCAACCGAGTTGACGTGATGGTCGGAAACCCACCCTGGCTGCGGTACTCCAAGATGACGGCGAACATGCAGGAGAGATACAAGAAGCTGGCGAAGCCCCGAAACCTGCTGACCGGAGGGTTGGGAGCGTCCAGCCGGGACTTGTCCACCCTGTTCGTCGTGCGAGCGGTCGAGCTATACCTCCGGCCCGGCGGCAGGTTCGCGTTCGTCATGCCTCACGGCATCCTCACCCGCAAGCCACACACCGGGTTCCGCTCCGGCGAGTGGATGACCAAGAACTCTGAACACCTGACGGTGCAGTTCGCGGAGAGCTGGGACCTGGCCGAAGCCACGACCGGATTTCCGATGGTTTCCGGTGTGGTGTTCGGTCAGCGCGTCGACGCTGCAACGAAAATGCCCACCACCGTCCTGCGCTGGATCGGCTACCTTGCGCGCGCAGACAGCCCTTGGTCGCATGCCAAGGCGAAGCTGCGGACAGAGAAAGGCACCATCGTCGCACTCGACACCGACTCAACGATGCCGACCTCGCCGTACAAGTCGAAGTTCCGCCAAGGCGCGGTGCTGGCACCCCGGATGACGCTCTTCGTCACCGAAGCCGCCGCCGGACCTCTCGGCTCGGGTGCAGGTCGAGTCGCTGTCGAGTCGATGCGCTCGAACCAGGAGAAGGAACCGTGGAAGAGCGTCGACACGATCCAGGCACGCGTCGAGAAGAACTTCGTTCGGTCGATCTATCTCGGTGAGACTGTGGCCCCGTACCGCACCCTCAATCCCCGGACCGCAGTGCTTCCGATCAACAGCACCGGGACCGCGATCCTGACCAGTACCGAGATCGACGGGCAGCTCGGACTCAACACCTGGTGGGACACCGCTGAATCCGTCTGGGGTCGTTGGAAGTCCCAGTCCGACAGTTCCCGGCTGCTCGATCGGATCGACTTCCACGGTCAACTCACAGCGCAGCTACCTATCGCACCGGTACGTGTCGCCTACACCAAGGCCGGAAACACTCTCGCAGCAGCGATCATCCGCGACCATGAGGCGATCATCGACCACAAGCTGTACTGGGCACCAGCTTCCAGTGAAGCGGAGGCCCACTACCTCTGCGCGGTCCTGAACTCGAAGACGGTGCTCGACCGGGTCAAGCCGCTCCAAGCCCTCGGTCTATTCAAAGGCCGCGACTGGGACAAGAACGTCTTCGCCGCACCGTTCCCCATCTACGACAACACGAACGACCTCCACCTCTCACTCTCTGGCCTCGGTTGCCGAGCCGAAGAACTCGCGGCGGGGGTCGACGTGTCCAGTGCGAACACGTTTCAGGCAGCGCGCAAGATCGTCGTCGCGGCGCTTGAAGCGGATGGTGTCGCGGATGACATCGAGTCTGCCGTCGCGAAGCTGATTCCTGCCGTCGTCTGACCGGGGGACGTGTCACTGCCGCGTGGGACGATGGGCGCGTGATCGAAGACGAGATGAAGCTCTTTCGCGACCACGGCTCGATCGAGCCGGGGGAGTACGACTGCGAGTGGACCATCAACGGTCAGCAAGTGCGAGGGCACGTCGAGTTACGCGCGGGTCGTCCGCCAATCGGCTACGCCCGTGCCGAGTTGTTCGACGGCGAGATACCCGGACAGCCCGGGCGGTACGCGCGGAGCTACCCCACGAGCTGCGACGTTCCCGTGGTGCGCGGATACATCGACAGCCAGATGTAGCACGTGACCTTCTTCGATGTTCGGCTCACCGCTGAGTTCACAGGACGTACCCGCATCGCCGGAGCCGTCGCGCTGGTCAGCAAGACGGAGCTGCCGGACGACATCGCGTTCACTTCGATGACCACGCAAGTCACACAGATTGAGCGGTTCAGCGGCCTGGCTCCGATCGACAGCCACACCTTGTCGCGCGGTGCTCCGCGTGAGTTCGGCATCACCACAACCACCATGAGGCGTGAGTGGCCCGGTGACGAGATGTCGGCGACGTTCTACTACGGATACCGCAGCAGCATCGATCCGTTCATCCTCTCGGTGCGTTTCACCCCGTGGATCGAGTTCACCTCGTCTACCCCGATGGACGCGACCGCGTGGCTCCGCCGGTGGTGCCTTCCGCTGGTCGAGCTGATCTCCGTTGCTACGGGCGCGCGGGAGAAGTCAACTCTCGTGCGCCTGGAAACCTCCGGCGACGAGAAGACCACGGCCTCGATCTTCTCCAACCCGGTGTCGCAGGAACCGTACTACTGTGCCAAGAAGTCCTCGGACATCCTCGCGTTCACAGCCTCAGCCGAGGACTTCTCCCTCGTGCAGGCACTCACGCTGTGGAACGAGTTGCACGGTTCTGGGCACCCGCTGATCGTGGGTTACAACGTCATCGCTCTCGGTGACGACCAGCATCCCCAGGCTCGGCTGCTCCTGCTGTTGCAGTGGCTCGAAGCGAGCTATGGATTCGACCACCGGAGCAAGTTCGACGCGCAGCAGGAGAAGCACACGGCGGAGCGAACCTCCCTGCTCGACAAGCTCAAGACCATGAAGGACAACGGAGAGTTGACGCGCGCGGAGTGGAAGCTCGCAACGCGGATTCCGCGTTTCGCACAACCGAGCCTCGGGGAGGCGCTGAGCCACTACTTCAAACTCCACAATGACCTCGACGTAGCAGCAAAGCTGGACCGGGCCACCCTCATTCGGGAGGTCATCGCAACGAGCGACGCGACCAATGTGATCGAAGCTCTGATCGAGGTGCGGAACGGACTCTCACACGGCACCGCGACCTACGATGCGTTCCAGCTTCTAGATGTGGTGCAAGACCTCCACCCGCTTGTCAGGGCCGAGTACCTGCGTCTCCTTGGCGGGTCGTTCAACGCGGATTCGTTCCGGTACTGAGCGGCAATTCGGCGAGTCAGGGGGCATTTCTTTGTCGCGGGTAGCCCCAGAGCCGGCTTCCGTCACGTCCCCAGCGTCGGTGAGCCGAAATCGGCTAGGGTCTTCTGGCATTCGACACGCCGTTGAACTGGGGAAATGCCAGGATCGACTCCTGGGTGCACTACACTCAACAGTGCTTCATTATTCTGGGAGCTGAGCGTAGTGCACCCAGGAACCGAATCCCGTCTCTGATCGACTGCTACGGGTTGGGGCGCATCGACGCGACTGACGGCACTCGGGTCGACTGTTGCAGTGAGTCGCGAAAATCTGGCGCGATTGCGTTCACCAGTTGCAGCGCGTCGCGCAGCCTGGCATGTATGTCTACATCGAGAAGGTTCTCCATGTGGGCCACGCGGTTCCGCAATGCGTGGAGGCGACGCACGCGGTCTCCGGTCGCATGTCCGTACGGGTCTTGGGAAAGGTTGGGGAAAGCGTTCATCAGCGCGTCGGTCCACAGAGTCGAGGCCGTGGCGTACCCCGAGGTGTTCTTCTGGTGAGGGTCGGGAAAGATCCTGCGCCAGAGCCCGAACGTTGTGTTGGCCAAACGGTCGTTATGGTCGATTCCTGCGTTCTTGCGAGGGTGGTTTGGTGAGCGCCGACGTCGCGCCTGATCTGCGAGGTTCTGTAGCTCATTCGCCTTCTTCGGCGTCACAATTTTGTCTAGCGGGGTCGCAGGGTGCTTGGTCCAGTTCGTCGTCCCGATCATTGCCTGGTTCCATGTCTGTAGCTGTGGGTCCAGCGCGTTCCGCAGCACGATCTCAACGAAGCTCAGCGTCTCGTGGAAAGCCGCAGCCAGGTGCATGTTCCATGAATGGGGACTGCTGCACGGATAGGTGACATCTGATCTGGCTTGCCTGGGAGGGTGGGCCTGGAAGGATGGCCATCGTGCCCAAGCCCTACCCGTCCGAGTTTCGTGACGACGTGGTTCGCGTCGCTCAGAACCGTGAACCTGGAGTGACGATCGAGCAGATCGCGAAAGACTTCGGGGTCCATCCGATGACGTTGCAGAAGTGGTTGCGTCGAGCCGAGATCGATGAGGGCGCCAGGCCGGGTCAGTCTCGGACCGAGTCCGCGGAGATCCGTGAGCTGCGCCGACGGAACCGGCTCCTCGAGCAGGAGAACGAGGTGCTGCGCCGTGCGGCGGCGTATCTGTCGCAGGCGAATCTGCCGGGAAAAGGCTCTACCCGCTCGTGACCGAGCTCGCCGCCGCAGGGGTTCCTGTGACGGTGACGTGTCGGGTATTGAAGCTCTCCCGCCAGCCCTACTACCGGTGGCTGGCCAACCCCATCACCCCGAGCGAGGTGGTGCAGGCCTATCGCGCGAACGCTCTGTTCGACGCCCACCGGGACGACCCTGAGTTCGGGCACCGGCTCCTGGCCGACGAGGCCCGCGGCAACGGCGAGGCGATGGCGGACCGGACTGCGTGGCGTATCGCCTCGACGAACGGCTGGTTCAGCGCGTTCGGCAAACCCAAGCGCAGCAAGGCTCGCAAGCCCGGCCCGCCCGTGCACGACGACCTCTGCGCCGTCGTCGACGAGCACGGCCGGACACGGCACGTGTTCGCCGCGGACGCACCGAACCAGCTGTGGCTGACCGACATCACCGAGCACCCGACCGCGGAGGGCAAGCTGTACCTCTGCGCGATCAAGGACGCGTTCAGTGGCCGGATCGTCGGGTACTCGATCGACTCTCGGATGAGGTCCCGATTGGCCGTCCGAGCGCTCGAGAACGCCGTCGCGATGCGCGGCGATGTCGCCGGCTGTGTGGTGCATTCGGACAGGGGGTCTCAATTCCGAAGCCGCAAATTCCGGCGCGCTTTGACCCGTCATCGCATGGTCGGAAGCATGGGAAGAGTCGGCTCCAGCGGAGACAACGCCGCTATGGAAAGCTTCTTCGCGCTGCTGCAGAAGAACGTCCTCGACCGCCGCTCCTGGACCACCCGAGAACAGCTGCGCACCGCGATCGTCACCTGGATCGAGCGGACCTACCACCGCCGCCGCCGGCAAGCCCGCCTCGGCCGTTTGACGCCCATCGAATTCGAGACCATCATGACCAACAGCGTCGCTCTCGCAGCGTGACTACAACCTGTCACCTAAACGTGCAGCAGTCCCATGGAGTGCCCACACGCTATAGGAGCTTCCATCGCATCGCGCAGCGTAAGGTGCGAGTCGCGCAGGATGCAGATGTGACGTGATTGCCGCTGAGCCGTTTGCCATGCCGCTACCCTATGCGTACAGTATGGGACATAGCGCGGGCGTTGCCCGTTTTTACATGGACCCCCCGGAGGCTCTTGCCAACGGGGGTTCCTCGTATCTGAACCCTGGTTGTCGCTACCCAGGGGACGTGACGGCGCCCTCCCGGTTCCCGCGTCGCACGCCGCCGTCAGACTGGACAGGTGACCATCCCAGTCCCCTCATTCGAGCCTGGCACCATCGAGGCAGTCGCCCGTGCAGTCGGCGACCTCTACACCGGTACCGAGTTGACGCAGCTTCTCGCCGATGCGCGTCTGCCCGATCCATTCGGCGAAGGCACGACCAAGTGGCGCAGGCTGGACGCCTCACTTCGGCAGAAGCAGAACGAGAAGGGTGACGGTCGAGCCGTCATCGGGTTGATCCACGCCGCGATGACCCCGGACCGCACCCTCAGTCGCCGAGCCCAGGCGGCGGTCGCCCGCGATGAACTAACTCAGGCGCTGTCCCTCTCGGGGTTCCAAGTCAACGAGAAGGGGCGCGTCGTCACTGCAAAGCGGGCCACGACCGATAGCGAAGCTGCCGCTCGCTCGACCCGGCTGCGGAACTTCCTGGCCGAGCGCGGTGCCCACGACGAAGTGTTGCGCCACTGCCGCGCCGAACTGCCGCGCGACGACTACTACGAGGCCGTGTTCGAGGCGATCAAGGGACTAGGTGATCGCCTCCGCCGATTGAGTGGCCTGGACCTTGACGGGTCCAAGCTGGTGCAGCAGGCGCTCGGCGGCAAGACCCCGACGATCCGGCTCAACGTGCTCAGCACCGAGACCCAGCGGAATGAGCAGCGCGGCATCGCGCTCCTCGCCGAAGGGCTGTTCGCCGCGTTCCGTAATCCCTCGGCGCACGAGCCGAAGATCAAGTGGCAGATGTCCGAGCAGGATGCGCTCGATGTGCTCGGCACCGCGTCGATGGTGCATCGTCGGTTGGATTCAGCAGTCCGGGCCTCGTGACAGGTCAGCACCGCCCGCCCCGGTGAGGCACAGGCACCCCCGCCCGCCGCAGCGCGGCAGCCGCGTTCAGCGGTCCACGGTGGTCCGACCCCGTGGAAGCGACGATCACCGGCTCGACGGCCCGACCGTCGGGCGCTGACCACTCAGGCGGAGGGATGAGGCGCAGATGCCGCCGTCGGCGATCCAGGGTCCACCCGCAGCGGCGGGCAGCGGTGACGAGTGGCCTTAGCGGCGGGTCGATTCGCATGCACCAGCGTCACCGTGACCACTGACAACGCCGAGCCGGCCAACGTCACGTCCCCGGCTACGTAGTGTCAGAACGGTGCGAGCACATCGACTTCGTTAGACAAAGCGACGAGCTTGTCGCGGATCGTCGTGTAGTTCTTGCCGCCGTTTGCTGACAGCCATGAACCCGCGCGACGGGGCCTGGTCTGTCCCGTCACCTTCTTGAACGACTTGCGGCTCTGCTCACTGTCGTGCGCGGCGTAGTTGCGAACGGCAGACAGTTGGTCGAGCGGCTGCTTGTACTTGGTGTCTTTGGTCGTGGTGTAGAGCCAATGGCTGTCGCCGACTATGCTCTTGATCTCGCTCAAAAGGCCCGACCGCCCACTGAAATCGAAGTAGCCACCCTTGCAAATGAGCAGTTCGCAGACACTCTGGTTGATGTGCTTCGGCAACTGCCACTCGCGGCCACCCTTTGTTCTGAACTCGGTCGGGTCGTGGTTGAGGCAGGCGATCAGACAGGCGAGCATGTATCCCTCGAACGACCTGTACAGGTCGAGGATTGCCTGCTCGTAGCAGCGGTGGATGTCCGAGGCGCGCAGACCCTTCGTCCCCATCGCAGTCTTGTCGTGCGCGCGAATACTCGACAGGAAGTCATCCGTCTCGGCGACCTGCTTCTGAAACTTCGCCGTTGCCTTGTTGATGCTCTTCTTATTCACGTCTCGATCCAACCATCGTTGGTCGCGGGGACGTGACACCCGCGCCCTGGTCCGCGCCGTCGGTCCGGCGCACCATCGACGACATGACCATCGATCCGTACAGCGTCCCGAACCTGCCTGGCCTGACCCCGGTGGAGCCGACCGAAGAGGACCGGACCACGATGGCGCGCGTGATCGAGCGCGCCCGGCGGCATGGCATCGTCCTGGCCGAGCGGCAGTTCGTGATCGTGCCGGGGTGGGGACCAACTCTCGACGGGCTGGACCCCGACGCCTGGCTCACCGCGATGACGGCGGAGTGACCATGACCGTCCGACATTCCACCGTTCGCGGGACGACCACCGGAGACCGTCGCCCCCGCTGCGGTCTCCCAGGTCGATCCGTCCCGCATGACCGTCCCGCATCATCAGGTGTCCCTCGTGCCGGGTCGGACGTTCACGGGACGGCGCAGCGATGAGCACCGGCGAGACCGGGCAGCTTCTCGGGTATGCCCGCGTCAGCACCGCGCGCCAGGACGAGAGTCTGCAACTGGACGCCCTCGCCGAGGCAGGGGTCGACCGGGTGTTCACCGACAAGCTCTCCGGTGGAACCCTTGACCGCCCGGCACTGACCGAACTGCTCGGGTACGCGCGGTCGGGGGACACCATCGTGGTCTACTCGCTCTCGCGGATCAGGAAGCGTCCGCGACATGCTCCGCCTGACCGACGATCTGTCGGCGCGCGGAGTCGGAATCCGAAGCCTCACCGAGCCGGTCGACACGAGTTCATCGTCGCCGTTCGCAGCGTTCACTCTTCAACTGCTGGCCGCGCTTGCGGAGTTGGAGCGATCAATGCTCCGGGAGCGCACCCGCGACGGACTGGCCGCCGCTCGTGCTCGGGGCCGGATCGGGGGCCAGCGACCGGCGGATGCCGACAAGCTCGATGCCGCCCGCACGTTGATCCGGTCGGGAGTCTCCGCCAGCCAGGCGGCGCGGACCGTCGGCCTCGGACGGTCCACCGTGTACCGCGCCCTTCGAGACGAAATCGCCGAGCAGGCGGCCTCATAGCCCTTCTCACCTGCACTTTTCCTGTTCCAGGCGTCACTTCCCCCGGGGTGCGGGCGCGGCGTAGGACCGACGAGAGCGCGGGCAAGATGATTGGCCTGAGGGAGTGCCAGAGGGGCCACCAGAGGGAGGGCCAGAGGATTCTCACGTGACCGGCGGTGCCCTCGGCGTGGTTATTCATCGGGCCAGGTCAGGGGTGCTATATGGGGAACACCACGCGGCCCGCTGCACGTCATCGAGCGTGCAGCGGGCCTAGTCGGCGCAAAGGGCACCCGTGAGGGAGGTCCAGAGGGCAGAGGACCGGCGAGAGGTGTTGCAGGACAATGAGATTGGGTCAGGCGTTCAGGAGTTCCCGGTCCTCGGCGAGTTCCGCTGCTGACTTCTTGATGCGCAAGACCGTGCTCGAACCGATGCCAGTCGCCTCGGCGACCGCGCGGCTGGACTCACCCCGCGCCGAGCGCGCCAGCACCTCGCGCACGGTCGAGAAGTCGGCGGTGGTGCGCCGTTCCGAGACCATCCGATCGGCCAGCCGGTGCACCTCGTCGTCGTCCAGCGGTGCGCCATCGGCAGGCTCCGGTTCCGGCTTCGGTGCGCTGGTGCACTTCACCGGCGCGCGGTGCACCATCGCCGGAGCCGGTGCAACGTCCTGGTGCACCGGAGGAGCCATCACCTCGGCGGCATCCGGCTGCACCACCGGAACAGTCTGGTGCACCACCGGCTCCGGTGCACCAGCAGGAATCTGCTGGTCGGCCCGGGTCTCAGGCTGCGCCACGGCCAGCACCGGCGCGGTGTGGCGAACCTCTTCTGATGCTCCGTGGGCCTGGTGCACCACGCCGTCGTCCTCGTGCACCGCGAGTCCGTGGTGCACCGGCTCAGGTGCGAGTGCGGGTGCGTCATCGTCCTGGTGCACCACGCGGTCGGCCTTCGGCGCTACGCGCATCGCGGCGCGGTCGATGGCAACAACGACCGCCGTTGCGATGGGGACTGGCGCATCCACGATGATCGGAAGCAGAGGCGCGAGTGCCGTCGACCACCCTGCGCCGACGGCCAGTTCTCGAAGCGCGACGAACGACGCCACGCCCGCAAGCGCCGCGACGGCCACGACCGAGAGCACCCCAAACCAGTACAGGCGTCCAGACATTCCGGCTCCGGCGAGGTGCCCGAGGCCGTGGATCAGGGCGGCGAGGATCAGCGGCGGGAGGATGCCGACAGCGACCCGAACAGCAGTGCTCCCCGCAGATTCGGCCTCGACGGCGTGGATGCCGTTCCCGAGCACAGAGAGCGCGAGCGAGCACCAGATGAGCGAGACGAAGTAGCGCCGGGCGCGACGGCGGCGGCGGTCATCAGGATCAGTGGCGGAGGTCTGCATCGTGTTCCTCGGGATCATGTTGCGGGGACGTGACGAGGCCGGCTCAGGGAGCGGCGGGTCACGGAGGGGAGGGAACCCCGGCCCCCGCAGGTGCGGCGGGCCGGGGTTCGGTTGGGTCAGGCGGGCGAGAGCGTCACCAGGATCGGCCCATCGAGGCGGCGGACCTCGACGCTGCCACCGGCGCGGATCGCGGGGAGGACGCGCGGCCAGTCCACCGAATCGAGAACTCGTGCGGCCTCGGCGCTGGCCCGGTAGTCCAGGTGCATCACGGCATCGCGGAGCCAGTCGCGGGCGAGGTCTTCCACGTCAGGCAGGTCCGTGTGCGGGTCGATACAGAGCCGCGCAGACTGCTCCTCGCCGAACCCGCTGACGGTCACGGTCACGGTTTCGAGGTCATCCACGGTGACGACCTTCGCCGTGATCTCGTGCTCGGTGTAGCGGCACGTCCCTACCGTGCCGAGGGCGGCTTCGAGCAGTGCGCTCTCGACCAGATAGACAGACCGGGGAATCGCCTGTCCGCTCAGCGCCGCAAGGGCGTCGAGAACGTCGTGCGCGTAGTCGGACCAGTACGGGGTGCCGGAGCCGGACTCGACCGGCATCTCGACGTGGACCGTGCGCCCGTCGTCGTGGCTCAGACGAATCAAGATGTGGTGGAGCGGGGGTTCGCCGGGGATCGAGTCCGGGGTGTCGAAGATCAGCGCCCCGGCGGCGGGTGCGGGGATCGGAGCCAGTGCGGTCGCCGGGGCGGGGAGCATCGAGGTCGTCGTGTTCTTGTCCTTCGCGGTAGATGGTCCAGGGGAATCAGGCAGGCAGGACGCCGAGAGGAACAGGCGTCTCGGTCACGGCGACGGCGCGCGAGAAGTCCAGTTCGCCGTCGCTGAGGGGGACCATGTGTCCGACGATCAAGCGGCCCTGATCGTCGCGGAGGTCCAGCCGCCGGGGGACGGGCAGTTCGACGAACTTCGTCACGGCGGGGGTGTTGGTGCTGCTCATTCTCTTCTTCTTTCTCTAGGTCCGGGGCACGGTGCCCCGGGGTGAAACTTCTTGTGGGAGTGGGCTATCGGGTGCCGCCGCGCACGGCGGCGATGACAGCAGCCGTGTCGACGAAAGCGGCGACGGGCACGCCGCCCTTCGCCTGCGGGTTCCCGGAGCGGGGGTCCTCGCCGACGACCGAGCCCGCGATGTCCTGCCCGCCCTTCGGCGATACCGACCCGCCGATGTCGCCCACGTCGCCGAGGGCGACATCGGCCTTGTTCACCGCGTCCGCGCCGTCGCCGTCGGCATCCGCGATCTCGGCGCGGGCGGCTTCGAGAACGTCAGCATCGGCCCTGATCTTGCGAGCGATAGCGAGCGCCTGGCGCTCGATCTTGTCCATGACTCGTTCGAGCGCGGTCACGGCCTCCGCGTAGAGCGGGATCGGCGCACCATCGCGTGACCCCAGCGACGCGTCCGCCTTCGCAGCCGCGACGACCGCCGCCGTGTAACGGGGTGCTGACGTTTCGAGGGCATCGGCTTGGGCACGGAGGGCCGAGACGAAATCCGCAGTCGCGTCGTGGTCGATCTGCACGTCGGGGGTTCCCATCAGCCCTTCTCCTCTTCTTCGGTGGTCTCGGTGATCGGATCGGCGGTCAATGCCTCGGCGACCTCCGCCCAGCGGAACCGCCACCGGTGGCGGCGTCCACCGCTCGGGCGGACGCGCTCGCCGGGGATGCGCCCCGAGCGAGCAGCGGTGCGGATCGTGCGCGGCGTCAGCCCGGCCAGCACGGCGACCTCGTCCGCCGTGAGCCACGGCTCCGGCGGCACTGTCTCGTGCACCAGTGCGGTGCTCTCGTGAGTTGTCATACACATACACGTCGTCATCCCGGAGCCCGTGACCCTCGGACCGGGGACGTGACGCCCGCCGGCCTAGGTTCCTCTCAGCTTTCAGCCACGATCTCGGCATGACGAATCAGCACCCGCACCGCCCACCTTTGCGCCCGGGAACCCGGCCCGTTCCTGTCCAGCCGCCTCGTCCGCCGGGGTTCGAGCACCTGGGACCGCAGCCAAGAGCAGGGCGGTCGCCCGTGCCTTGGATCATCGCCGCCGGACTGCTGATCGCGGTCGTGACGCTCGGCGTGGTGCTCGCGACGGGCGCTGCTGACCCGCCCAGGGCCGCGCCGGAGACGACGACGCTCACCGAAGTTGCGACGGAGACGGAGACCGGGACGACGGCGAGCACGGTCACAGAGACGACGACCGAGACCGAGCCGACTGGAAAGGCCCTGCCACCTCCTCCGCCTCCGCAGACAACCACCGAGCAGCCGGAGCCGGACGCCTGGCCGGACCCTCCGAGCGGCAGCTTGCCCGCCGGATTCTCATGGGCGCGGATCGGGCCGCACGCGACCCAGTGGGGGTGCGATCAGGCCGGGGACGCGTGGCCGAGCCGGTCATCGACCTGTTTCGAAGTTGGCGGGCAGTGGTGGTTCTACGGGGCGCGGCGGGGATAGCCGGTCCCTCTTAATGCGACAGTGCGCGGCTGGTGGACGGGCGGGCCGGGCAACGGGGAACCCCGGCACGCCGTTGCGACGTGCCGGGGTTCAGGGGTCGGGGTACTCGCCCGTGAGTACCCCGGGGTTCAGGGCTCCCGAGCCGCGTTGAGCGACCGGAACCGTGGTGCCCACCACCACCACGGACCCCGGTGTCACGTCCCCTCGATAGCTGTCGCGGAGGGGACGCTGACACCGGGGGCCGTGGGCACATTCTGGGCACACTTTCTCGCGCGCAACGCGCCCGGCCATTCCGCCGCCACCCTCTCGACCAGGTGGAATGGCAGACGCGCTGGCTTCAGGTGCCAGTGTCCTTCGGGACGTGGGGGTTCAAGTCCCCCTTCGCCCACCATGCGACGAGAGCCGCGACATCTTCTTCGGGAAGGTGTCGCGGCGCTCGTCGTTCGTGCGGTCGGGCCGGTGTGGCAGCGGTTACGTGCGGAAGCAGCGGTCGCGGGCGCTGCTTCTGCGTCGAACCGCTGCCACGGGCGGACCGGATCGTCTCGGCAGCAGCCCTTGCATCTCTAGGACGAGTGTCCTAATCTCGGCTCAGGAACATCTAGGACAGATGACCTAGAGAGACGGAGGGAGCCGGGGTGAGCACTCGAGAGGCGATCATCGAGGCCGCGGACCGGCTGTTCTACCAGCAGGGGTACGAGGCGACGTCGTTCGCGTCGATCGCGCAGGCGGTACAGATCTCCCGCGGCAACTTCTACTACCACTTCAAGACCAAGGACGAGATCCTCGACGCCGTGATCGACGCACGACTGGCCGCCACCCGCGCCATGCTCGCCGAGTGGGAGGCGTCGTCGTCCGATCCGCTGGAGCGCGTGCGGCGATTCGTCGACATCGTGATCACCAACGAGGCGGACATCGAACTGCACGGCTGCCCCGTCGGCACCTTGAGCAGTGAGCTGGCCAAGCTCGACCATCCCGCGCGCTTGCAGGCGGTGGCGCTGTTCGAGACGTTCCGCGCGTGGTTGCGCGACCAGTTCGGTCTGCTCGGACGGGACGACGCCGACGAGCTGGCGCTGCACGTGCTCATGTTCAGCCAGGGCGTGGCGACGCTGTCCAGCGCGTTCCGCGACCGCGACTGGGTGCGCCGCGAGGTCACCCGATTCTGGCGGCAACTCACCGACGACCCGACGGCGGCATAGACGCCGCCGGCCACTTCCACGGCCGTTCCGAATCCCCGAACAGGAGTCCACGATGTTCCTCGTCCTACTTCGCTTCAGCGACAACAAAGCCGCGGCCCCGGACCACATGGCCGGCCATCAAGACTGGATTCAGCAGGGCATCCGGGACGGCGTGTTCCTTCTCGTCGGCAGCCTCAAGCCCGGCCTGGGCGGTGCGGTCCTCGCCGCCGGGACGGACCGTGACCAGCTCGGGCAGCGGGTCGCCGACGACCCATTCGTGGTGCACGACGTCGTCACCGCGGAGATCGCCGAGATCGAACCGAACTTCACCGACCCGCGCCTGTCGTTCCTCGCGGGCTGACCGCCGACGCGCCGGGAACCGACCCGCTTACGGCCCGAAGAGCACCCGGCCGGTGGGATTCATCAGCTCCATGACCGACGACCACGGCAGTGTGACCGGGACGTAGTCGCCCAGCACGTGCGGCACCGGGACGTACAGGTGCAGGCCGTCGTCGAGCGCGATCCACTGGTTCAATTCGGCGGCGCTGACGGTGGATCCGGCGAGGCGGCCGGACGTGTCCGCGCCGACGGCGAGGGTGGCGAGCTGCTGCCGGCCGGCGGCGGGGTCGGCCAGGATCGAGTCGAGCCCGAGCACCGCGCCGGAACCGGCGTCGACCACCACGGTGTCGACTTCCACCGTCGGATGGGCGGCGCCGGCCGCGTACGGCATCACGATGATCACGCCGGACAGCGTGGAGGTGGCCTTCACCGCGCGCGGATGGTCGGCCTCGCCGAGGTCGGCGTCGTCGATCGTGATCTTGGCGGCCGCGGCCGGACCGGTCAGTGCGCGGGCGTCGTCGTTCATCGCGTTGTTGAACGCGTGCCGGACGGTACTGTCGCCGCCGTCGATCTGCGGGACGGTGAAGCGCCAGGTGGAGCCGTTCTCCAGGGATCCCGATACGGTGCGCCTGCCGGTGGTGAAACCGTCGGTCGACGGCGCCAGCCGGACCGAGGTGGTGGTCACCGAGCGCGCCGTGGTGGTCGGATCGGCCACCGAGGTCGATGACGCCGCCGATCCGGACAGTGTCGCGTGGTCGTTCGACGAGCAGCCGGTCAGCAGCAGGGCGGCGGCCGCCGTCACGGCGGCCATCGAACGATTCATGCGCTGAGTTTACGGCGAGGACGACAGAAAGTGACGCGCGTGCGCGACCAGATCGTCGAGCGGAGCCACCGATTTCAGGCTCCGGGAGGTGATGATGGCGCCCTCGATTCCGCTGACCAGCACGCTGGCCGTGCGGGCGGCCTCGTCGGCGGGCATCCCGTCCCGGACGAAGGCGGCGGCGATCCTGTCCCGGAACGACGTGAAAGCGCGCGCCGCGGCGGCAGCGGCGCCGGGGTAGTCCTGCGCACTCTGCCCAGCCGCCACGAGCGGACAGCCGAGCCGGAAGTCGCTGCCGGTCAGTGCCCGTTTCCACTGCTCGACCCAGGCGGCGAGGGCGTCGACCGGTGGCAGCTCCGCGAGCACGGCGTCGAGTTCGGCGCCGATACGCGCGCCGGCCTCGGTGGCGGCGGTCTCCAGCAGTTGCGCCTTGCCGCGCGGGAAGTACTGGTACATCGATCGCCGGGCCACGCCGCTGTCGTGCAGCAACTCGCTCATCCCGAAACCGTCGGCGCCGCGGCTGCGCAGCAGCGTGATCGCCGACCGGACCAGCCGGTCGCGCACGCTGGTCTGGGGACTGGTCACGACGCCCAGTCTAGCGAAGTAGACCGATCGTTCTGTAGAGTCCGGAAGCATGAGCCACGTATTCGACGACGCCATCGCGGTCACCGCTCTCGACGACGGTGCCTTCCGTGCGCACGCCCACCCCGCGTACGCCAACATGGTCGGGCCGTTCGGCGGCATCACCGCGGCGACGGTGGTCCACGCCCTGCAATCCCGCCCCGATGTCCTCGGCCATCCGCTCGCCCTCACCCTCAACTACGCGGCGCCGATCGGCGACGGGGACTGGGAACTGCATCCGAGCGTGATCCGCACCAACCGCACCAACCAGCACTGGGTGTTCCACCTGGTGCAGAACGGCCAGACGGTCTCGACCGGCAGCGCGGTCTTCGGCCTGCATCGCCCCACCTGGGAGAGCACCGAATCGGTGCCGCCGGCGGTTCCCGCCGCCGACGAGGTCGACGCTGTGGACTTTCCGGACTTCATCGCGTGGGCCGCGAACTACGACAAGCGTTTCGTCACCGGCGCGCTCGCGGCCGGCCCGGACGGCAAGAGCGACGACTCCACGTCGACCCTGTGGATCCGCGACGCCCCCGAGCGGCCGCTCGACTATCCGTCGCTCACGTCGATCACCGACAACTTCTACCCGCGCGTCTTCCTGCGGCACGGCACCTACATGCCGGCCGGGACCATCACGCTGACCACGTACTTCCACGCCACGCCCGACGAGCTCGCCGCCCAGGGCGACCGGCACGTCCTCGCCACCGTGCGCGCGGCCCGCTTCGGCAACGGTCACTTCGACGCCGACGGCCAGATCTGGTCGGGCACCGGCGACGACGCCGTGCTGCTGGCGACCACGCACCAGCTGGTGTACTTCAAGAACCCCGGGTAGCCGCCGCGGTGATATTTGTGCTCCGGGGACAACAACCGGGGCGGATTTCGTATCTCTAGGCCGTTTCGTCGTCCCCCTCAACTCAATAGTGTCAAGCATCACATTGAAGTTGAAGGGTGATGACTGTGACACAAGCGGGAACGTACTTCGCGTGGGAACTGGCGTCCCGGGGAGCGGCACCGTGTATCCGTGACGACCGGCTGGAACTGAGCTACCGGGAGTTCGCCGAGCGCGTCGACGCCGTGGCCGAGCAACTCGCCGGTCTCGGAATCGGACCGGGTGACGTGGTGGCGACGTTCCTGCCGAATCGCGTCGAACTGGTCATCACCCTGATGGCCGCGTGGCGGTTGCGGGCGATCGGCACCCCGGTGAATCCGGGCTTCACCGATTCCGAGGCCGAATACCAGCTGGGCGATTCGGCAGCCAAGGTGGTGGTGGGGCAGGCGCCGATCGGCGACCGCGAGGCCCGCATCTTCCTCGACGTGGACCGGCTCGCCGAGCGGCCCAGCGACGGATGGGTGCCGCCCGCGCCGCCCACCGCCGCGGACGACGCGCTGCTGATCTACACCTCGGGCTCCACCGGTCGTCCCAAGGGCGTCCGGCTCGGGCACGACAATCTGCGGTTCTTCACCGAGAGTTCGATCGAGTTCTTCGAGCACGACAGCTCGACGCACGGCCTGCTGATCCTGCCGCTCTTCCACGTGAACGCCATCTGCGTCACGGTCCTGACCTCGATCGCCGTCGGCGGCCAGGTGAGCATCACCGGCCACTTCTCGGTCGGCCGGTTCTTCGACGACGTCGCCCGTCTGCGGCCGACCTTCTTCTCGGCCGTGCCCACCATCTACGCGATGCTGGTGTCCAAGGGCGACGTCCCGGCGGGCGCGCTCGACTCGCTCCGCTTCGCGATCTGCGGGGCGGCGCCGATCTCCAAGGAACTGCTCGACAAGACCGAGCAGCTGTTCGGGGTACCGATCGTCGAAGGCTACGGCCTGACCGAGGGCACCTGTGCGTCGTGCTGCAACCCGATCCACGGCCCGCGCAAGCTGGGCACCGTCGGTCCGGTGCTCCCCGGCCAGACCGTCCGCACCGTCGACCCGCAGGGCGACGAGGTCCCGGTCGGTGAGCGCGGCGAGGTGGTGATCGCCGGACCCGCCGTGATGCGCGGCTACCTGAACCGCCCGGAGGCCACCGCGGAGACCATCGTCGACGGCTGGCTGCACACCGGCGACATCGGCGTCTTCGACGAAGACGGCTACCTGCGCATCGTCGACCGGATCAAGGACATGATCATCCGCGGCGGCGAGAACATCTACCCCAAGGAGATCGAGGTCGCGCTCGCCGGGCACGAGGTGGTCCTCGAATGCGCGGTGGTCGGTGCGCCGGACCCGATGTTCGGCGAGGTGCCCGTCGCGTATGTCGTGACCTACCCCGACGCCGCGGTGACGGCGGAGGAACTCGCCGCCTTCCTCGAGCCGCTGCTCACCCGCGTGAAGCAGCCCAAGGACATCCATCTCGTCGAGGCGCTGCCCCGCAACCCCGTCGGCAAGATCGACAAGCCCGGACTCCGCCTGCGCCTGCGCGCGCAGGCCTGAACATCCATCCATCCCCACCGAACCAGCACGAAGGAGCTAGAGAACCATGGGATTCAAAGAAGGTGACTTCCCGCCGGTGAACCCGCCGGAATTCCTGAAAGAACCACTGCGAGACCGAGTCCGCACTCTCGCCACCCACTGGGCGGAGTACGGCTTCGGCACTCCGAAGATGGTGCACACGATCTACCTGCTCAAGGTGGGCATCCTGTACATCGTCGTCGGCTGGTGCCTCGCCGCACTGACCTCGCACCTCAACCCGGTGCACATCGGCGAGATCTGGAACCAGCCGATCATGTACCAGAAGCTGGTCCTCTGGACGGTCCTCCTCGAGACGCTCGGCCTCGCAGGCTCGTGGGGGCCGCTGGCCGGCAAGTTCTCCCCGATGACCGGCGGCGTGCTCTTCTGCGGCCGCGGCCGGCGATCAACCCCTACGCCACCGGCGTGGACGGCGTGTACATCTGCTCGCAGTCCGCTCCGCCGGGTGCGGGAGTGCACGGTCTGTGCGGCTTCCACGCGGCGAACTCGGCGCTGCGCAAGGCCGGCGTCGAGCTCCGATGACGACGGCGACGGGGCCGGTGGACGCCCAGGTGCGGGCGGCCATCGGCATCGTCGCCACTCGTTTCCGGGCGATGGAGCAGCAGATCATCGACGGGATGACCGCCGGCATGCTGGAGATCGACCATCTGGACGGCGATCCCGTCCTGGTCGATCTGCTCCGCGCCAGCGTCGAAGGCAACATCACCACCATCAACCACGTCCTCGCCAACGACATCCCCATCGCTCATCTGCAACCCACCACCGCCGCGGTCGAGTACGCGCTGCGGCTGGCGCAGCGTCAGGTGCCGTCGAATTCGCTGATGCGCGCCTACCGGATCGGCGAGTACGAGTACAACCGCCTGGGCCTGGAATTCCTGAAGGAGCTCCAGCTCT
This sequence comes from Gordonia sp. PP30, assembly GCF_023100845.1. NCBI lineage: Bacteria > Bacillati > Actinomycetota > Actinomycetes > Mycobacteriales > Gordoniaceae > Gordonia > Gordonia sp. PP30. Next base: position 61,137 of record NZ_CP095864.1, read on the forward strand.
CCGAGGAGGTCGTGATCCGCGCCGCGAGCGAGCTCGCCAGGATCGTGTTCGAGTACATCGACTGGATCAGCCAGTACGTCTTTCAGGCGTACGAGGGCGAACGGCGCCGCTGGATCGGCGCCGAGGGCAACGTCCTGTCGTCCACGGTGAACCAGCTGCTCGACGGCGACGACGAGCCCGGTTCGTACGAGATCGAGTCGTTCGAGACGGAGACCGGGTACCGGCTCGACCGGACCCATCTCGCGCTGATCCTGTGGTCGTCGGATCCCGGCGTGCTGCTCACCGAGATCGACCGCGCCGCCCGCTCGCTGGTGGTCGCCCTGCACTCCGGCGCCGCGCCCATCATCACCGCGGTGGACCGCAGCACGGTGTGGGCGTGGGTCCCCTTCGGCAAGCGGGTGCCGTCGGTGGACTCGGCGACCGTCGCCGGGCAGGTCCGGCTACCGGCCGGATTGCGGTTGGCCCTCGGACTGTCGGGTGCCGGGGTGGCCGGCTTCCGCCGCTCGCATCAGCAGGCCCGCGCCGCGTACGACGTCGCCACCGTGGTGCCGCGCACCGAGCCGGTGGTGGTCGGCTACGGCGACCGCGGCATCGCGGTGGTGTCGGTGATGGCCCGCGACCTGCCGTCGACGCGCGCGTGGATCCGGGACATGCTCGGCCCCTTGGCCGCGGACACTCCCGGTGCCGAGGTGCTGCGCGCGACGCTGTCGGTGTTCCTCGCATGCGGCGAGAGCCACGTCCGTACCGCGGAGCGGATGACCCTGCACCGCAACACCGTCAAGTACCGGATCGGCAAGGCGATGGAAGCGCTGCCCCGGCCCGGTGACCGGATGGACCTGGCGCTGGCGCTGACGGTCTGCGATCACCTCGGGTCGGAGGTCTTGACACCGTGACCGGTTACCGCACGGTACATTCGGCGTGCGAACTCTCCCATTCTAAGGATTTTCTCATGACGGTGACCAGGATCGGACTGACCCGGCGGATCGGCGGCGCGGTGCTCGCCGGCGGCGCGGTGCTCGCGCTCGCGGGCTGCTCCAGCGACGGCGGATCGTCGTCGGACAAGGCCGCGTCGAGCACGACGGCATCGAGCACGACCGCCCGCAAGGACCTCCCGGTCCAGCAGCTGGTGCTCCCGGCCGACCAGTTCCCGGCCGGATTCCAGGTGCAGGAGATCCCCGAGTCGCAGCTGCAGCAGATGACCGACCAGATCCTGGCGAGCACCAAGGGCGCCAAGGTGAGCCCGGCGTCGTGCGCGCAGCTGAACCTGGTGCCGGACCACTTCGATGTCAGCAAGGTGGGTCTCGCGGTGGCCACCAAGGGCACCGAGACCCTCGGCACGTCCGTCGTCGCCGGCCCGCAGACCACCATGGCGCAGCAGCGTGCCTCGGCGACGGGCAAGTGCCAGCACCTCACCATGGAGTTCGCCTCCGGCCCGGCGCAGGGCGCGAAGGGCGAGGTGAACCAGAAGGTCGTGAAGGCCCCCAAGACCAAGGCCGACGACGCGATGGTCGTCGAGCAGACCACGGTGATCTCCGTCGCGGGCAAGACCCAGACGATGAAGAGCCGTGTGGGCCTGGCCCTGGTCGACGGCTACCAGGTGTCGGTCCAGGGGTCGTCGATGACTGGTCAGGCGGTCGACGAGGCGACCTTCGACGATGTCTTCGCAAAGGCCGTGAACCGGGTCGCTGAGAAGGCCGGGTAGGGCTCAGGCCAGCCGGGTGATCCGCACGCTCACGTCGAGTTCCGAGGTGCCGCCGCCGGTGTAGATGCCCTTGATCGGCGGCACGTCCGCGTAGTCGCGCCCGGTGCCGATCAGGATGTGGTGGCCGTCGACCGGGGTGGCGTTGGTGGGGTCGATGCCCCACCAGCCGCCGGTCCACACTTCGACCCACGCGTGGCTCTCACCCGCGACGGTCTCGCCGATCGCGGCCGACGCCTTCGGGTGCAGGTAGCCGGAGACGTAGCGGGCCGGGATGCCGAGACTGCGGAGCATCGCGAGAGTGATGTGCGCGTAGTCCTGGCAGACCCCGGAGCGTCGTTCCCAGGCGTCGGCGGCGGTCGTGTGGACCTCGGTGGTGCCCGGCAGGTAGCGCATCTCGGCGTTCACCCGGGCGACCACCGCCTCCGCGGCGGCCGCCGGGGCGAGGTCGCCGGCGGCCTCGCGGGCGTGCGCCGCCAGCTCGTCGGTGTGCGGCGTGTAGGGCGTGGGGCACAGCATCTCGTCGCAGGCGTCGACCACCTCCGCCGACCGCAGTCGTTTCCAGTCCGCGGCGACCGCCTCCGGCGGGCGGACCTCGTCCTCGGTCTCGACCACCGCGCTGCTGATCACCTCGAGCCGATCGTGCGGGACGTGCAGGTCGAAGGTGATCACCTGCGTTCCCCAGTAGTCGGTGTACCGGTATTGCCGGGCGGTCGGGGCGGTGTCCACGTGCTCGGCCACCACCACCTGCCTGCTGTCGCCGCGCGGTGTGATCCGGGTTTCGTTGAAGCTGGTCGCGACCGGCGCCGAGTAGCTGAAACCGGTGGTGTGCACCACGCGCAGGCGGGTGGTCATCGAGTCCCCTCTCCGTCGAATCCGGTCGCCAGACCGGTGTCGGTCCACGACACGTACGGGGCGACGTGGAAGTGCTCGGCCACCACCGACTCGCTCACCCCGCGGCAGGTCTGCTGGATCCCGCGCAGATAGCCGGGCAGATCGCTGACCAGCTCGTGCGGATCGATGAATTCCAGCGTGCTGCGGGCCCGGCCGAGGAGCAGCAGCGCCTCCGACTGCCCGCCCACCCGGTCCGGCCGCTTGTCGAGTTCGGCCAGGTACTGCTCGGCGACGCGGAGCGTGTGGAAGACCGATCGCGGAAACAGCCGGTCGACCAGCATGAACTCGACCACGTTCGCCGCCTCCACGGCACCGCGGTAGGCGCGGACATACGTGTCCTGGCCGCCGGCGGCGGTCAGCACCCCCATCCACGACGTGACGCCGGGCTGGTCGCCGCGTGGCGTCAGCAGCAGGCGCGCGGTCATGTCGGCGCGTTCGATGGACCGGCCGAGCAGCAGATAGCTGTAGCCGTCGTCGTGGCTGAGCGTGGCATCGGTCAGCCCGGCGAACATCGCGGCGCGGCCCTTGATGTGAGTGAGGAAGTCGTGCGGGCCGAGCCGCCGCGCCCGTCGTTCGGCGTCCCCGAGGCCCATGTAGGTGGCGTTGAGGCACTCCCACATCTCGCTGGAGATCACCTCCCGGGCACCGCGGGCGTTCTCCCGGGCGGCGTGCAGGATGCCGGCGATGGAGTCCGGTGCGAGACGGTCGTAGGCCACCCGGTCGGCCAGCGTCCACACCGAATGCGGGCCGTCGCCCGGGTCGATGCCGAGCACGGTCAGGAGATGGCTCACCATCGCGTCGGTGTCGACCGTCGGGTCTTCGAGGAGTTGCTGAACGGACACGTCCAGGATCCGGGCCGTGTCGTCGGCGCGTTCCACATAGCGTCCGATCCAGAACAGGGAGTCGGCGTTCCGCGCGAGCATCATCGTTCCCCTCCGAGCACCCAGGTGTCCTTGGACCCGCCGCCCTGCGACGAGTTCACCACCAGCGAGCCCTTGGTCAGCGCGACCCGGGTGAGGCCGCCGGGGAGTACCCAGATCGATTCGCCGTCGTTCACGGCGAAGGGCCGCAGATCCACGTGGCGGGGCTCCACGTCGTCGCCGATGATGGTCGGATTGGTCGACAGCGAGACCATCGGCTGGGCGATCCATCCGCGCGGGTTGGCCAGGATCTTGGCGGCGAGTTCGTCGAGCTCGGTGCGGGTCGCGCGGGGACCGAACACGATCCCGTAGCCGCCGCTGCCCTCGACCGGCTTCACCACCAGCTCGCCGAGCCGGCTGATCACCTCGGCGCACTCGTCCGGCAGCCAGCAGCGCAGCGTCTCGACGTTGTCGAGCAGCGGCTCCTCATCCAGGTAGTAGCGGATGATCTCCGGCACGTAGGTGTAGACGAGTTTGTCGTCGGCGACGCCGTTGCCGACCGCGCTGGAGATCACCACGTTGCCCGCCCGGGCGGCGTTGACCAGGCCCGCGACGCCGAGCATGGAGTCCGGCCGGAACTGCATCGGGTCCAGGAACTCGTCATCGACGCGGCGGTAGATCACGTCCACGCGGGTCTCGCCGTCGGTGGTGCGCAGGTAGACCACGTTGTCGCGGCAGAACAGGTCGCGGCCTTCGACCAGTTCCACGCCCATCTGGCGGGCGAGCAGCGAGTGCTCGAAGTACGCGGAGTTGGCCACACCGGGCGTCAGCACGACGACGGTCGGCTCGCTGACACCCGACGGTGCGGCGCTGCGCAGCGCGCGCAGCAGATGCCGCGGATAGTCGCGCACCGCGCGGACCCGATGCGCGGCGAAGAGGTCGGGGAAGACCCGGGCCATGGTCCGCCGGTTCTCGATCACATACGACACCCCGGACGGCGAACGCACATTGTCTTCCAGCACCCGGAACTCACCGTTCTCGTCACGGATCAAGTCGATCCCGGCGACATGGATACGCACCCCGTTCGGCGGGCGGATCCCCGCGGCCTGCCGATGGAAGTGCTCACACGAGTTGATCAGCCGGCGCGGGATCACGCCGTCGGACAGGATCTGCTGTTCGCCGTAGACGTCGTCGAGGAACATCTCCAGCGCCCGGACGCGCTGTGCGATACCGGCTTCCAGGCGGGTCCACTCGGCGGCGCTGATCACCCGGGGCACCGGGTCGAGCGGGAACGGGCGCTCCTTCCCGGAGAGGGAGAAGGTGACGCCCTGGTCGATGAAGGCCCGGCCGAGGGCCTCGAGCCGGGCGCTCAGATCGGCCGGTTCGATCTCCGACAGGGCGGTCGCGATACCGCGGTACGACGGCCGGACGGTGCCGTCGGGGCGGAACATCTCATCGAGTGCTGACTGTTCGATGCCGCCGGCGTAATGGGCGAAAGCGGCCGCAGAGGTCGGGGTGGGCAGCGCGTTCATAGCAAGAATCGTGCCGCTGCCAACGGCGCGCTGTGTGATCGGAATGTGTCGTCAATATTGCGCCGTCGACGCTACGTTAAATCTACGGTCTGGCAGCGGTTGAGTGCTTCCGTCGCGCAGTCAACCGCGCCGGTGAACCGCAGGGGACGGCGATCTGGTGGTACCGAGACGATCCTCGTTCTCAGTGCGGACCCGGCGAATCCGAAGACTACGTCACCACTCCGTACAGCTTGATCTTTCGGTACAGGCTGGAACGTGACATCGACAGCAGGCGGGCGGTCGCCACCCTGTTGCCATCGGTTTCACGAAGCATGTCTACGATGAGCGTGCGTTCGGCCTCCTCGAGCGGAGTGAGGTTCCGGCATACCGTCGACTGGCAGTAGGCGGGCAAGTCTTCCGACTGAATCTCACCGACGGGCCGCCGCCGCAGCGCGTGTTCGAGCACCGTGCGGAGCTGGGAGATATTGCGGGGCCACGAGTATCTGGCGATGATCCGTTCGGCTTCGGGACTCAAACGGACCTGACGGTCCGGCGCCAGGGACTGCAGGGTGGCTTCGGTGATCTCGGGCAAGTCGATCGCACGCAGCCGCAACGGCGGCAAGGTGATCGATACCGCGAAGTGGGTCAGGAGCTGGCGGAATGGTAGTGGAGAATTCAGTGAGGAATCGGAGAGGGTGGCCACCACCCAGACCGCAAGCGAAGATTGTCGCAGGGTGGTGAGGAACTCGTCGATCCGCGTGGCACTCTCGGTGGTGCATTGATCGAGGTTCCGAAAGACAAGCAGGGTCGGCACTGAGTTGCGTTCCAGCTGAGCTCGGAAGCTCTCGAAGGCGAAAGCGACTGCCGGGGAACTGTCTGCTGGTTCGCTGGTGCTCAACGACGAGGAGTTGATGTTGATGCTGCGGGCGTTGGCATAGATGGAATGGAAGAGCTCGGCGACCATGGTGAACTTGCCGGTCCCGGTCTCCCCCAGCACGAGCGACGGCCGCTGATCGGTGAGCGCCTTGTGCAAACTGTCCCAGGCACGGATCCAGGTCGGCGATCTGCTTCCGGTGAGCTTCCGAGGGTGATTGAGGCCATCGATGATCGACGGAGATGCGGGCGTGGCGACGGCGACTCGGGGGAGGCGTTCGTCATCGAAGTCGTCGGGCCTGCTCGTCAGCCGCGCCGCCACGATCTCCGCGATCACGACTACGCCCGCCACTTGTGAACTTGCCATGATTCGCGTTCCGCGCAGGTGCACCAGGCGGGCATCGGGCAGGGCGAGGGTGTCTGTCACCTCGTTCCGGCGTGTCGTCAGAAACTCGGCATGCTCGCGGATCACGAGTTGCTCGCTGGCGGTGAACAGCTGCTGCGCCGGATTGTTGGCAATGAAAAAGGAGCTACCGAAGGCGAGAACCGCATGATTAGGCCATCGTGTGGAAGCGCGAAGGTAGGTCGCGAACACCGCCTGCTGGGCCTGGCTGCGATCGATGAGCAGGTTGCGCCCGATGTCGGCGACTGCGCTCTTGACCAGCGCATGCATGATCGGGCTCCAGTTGTGCGTGAGAGTCGAAACATCGAGCACTCCCTCCACGCGTCCGGTGGCCTGGTCGATGATCGGGGCGCCCGAACAGGCGAAGGGCTGTAGCTGTTCGGTGAAGTGTTCGGGGCCGACGACGCTGATCGGCCGGCCGGCCTCGAAGACCGTCCCGATCCCATTAGTGCCCATCGTGGATTCGGCGTAGGTGAAACCGGGAGCGAAATCGACACGGTCAAGCACCCGGCCGACAGCCGACGACGAGTCGATGCGGCGGACGAGACGGGCCCGGTTGTCGGTGAGCGCGATGACCAGCGGCATGTCCGCGGTGTCATTGGCCAACTGTTCCAGGACAGGTGCGGCACAGCGCGCCAGAAGTGACCCGGGGTCGATGTCCTCGGTGAATGCCGACTGTGCGCCATACGCATCCACTCCGGCTGCATGACTGCGCTTCCAGGATGCCGCGACGACATCTTTGACACCGTCTGATCGGGGGTCGCCGGAGTCGAGAAAATCGGCTCTAGCTGCAGCGACGCGCAGCAATTCGTTGCTTGTGTTTGGCATGGCACTCCGTATCCAGAGCCGACGGCGAAGACGGATCCGCCGTGGTCCACATCACATAGTGACTCACCGCAGACCGAAATAGCCACCGGCCGACTGTCCAAAGTTGGGACACGTATGCGGTTGCGGACATGGGTCACAGTGGTGGCTGAACGCATCCTAGGACTCCCTGGCTCGCGTTTGGCTGACAGCGTCTGGCGCCTCACACCGAGTGGAGCCACTGAGCGGCCGCCACTGCAACGAACCTCTGACGAACGGACCGGCATGGAAACGCTAATCAATATCGACAAGGGGGGAGACGTGACCGTGGATGAGGTGCTCTCCGCAACGGCCGCGCCCGTCACCGCCGATCTCATCACACGCGGATCATCACCCGATGATTCCGTATCGCATCTCTGAAAGGAAAGTCAATGAAAGCACTCGTCTACCACGGAGCCGGTCAGAAGTCCTGGGAGGAGGTCGCCGATCCGGTGATCGAGAAGCCCACCGACGTGATCGTCAAAATGACAGCCACCACAATCTGCGGCTCGGACCTGCATATCCTCAAGGGCGACGTCCCGACGGTTCCCGAGGGCCGCGTTCTCGGGCACGAGGGTGTCGGAGTGATTACCGAGATCGGTAGCGCGGTGAGCGACCTCATGGTCGGCGACCGGGTCCTGATCTCGTGTATCTCCTCGTGTGGCAAGTGTTCGTACTGCCGGGCCGGCACCTACTCGCACTGCCTCGGAGACGAGGGCGTGTCCGGGCTCGGGTGGTTGCTCGGGCATCTTGTTCACGGAACTCAGGCGGAGTACGTGCGCATCCCCTACGCAGAGACCTCACTGCACAAGCTTCCGGATTCGATTTCGGACGCGGAAGCCGTCATTCTGTCCGACATCATCCCTACCGGGCACGAGATGGGCGCACTGAATGGAAAGGTCGCGGCCGGTGATGTCATCGCCGTGATCGGTGTGGGCCCGGTGGGTTTGGCGACGATCACCGCGTCGCAACTGTACGGCCCGTCCCGGGTGATCGCGATCGATCTGGATGCTAATCGCCTCGAGCAGTCACTGGAATTCGGCGCGACCGATACCGTCCTGGCCAGCGCGAAGGACTGGAAAGAGCGGGTCATGGCGATGACTGATGGACTGGGCGTCGACGTCTCGATTGAAGCGGTCGGCATTCCGTCGACCTTGCAGATGGCCTTCGATATCGTCCGGCCTGGCGGCACGGTGGCCAATGTGGGCGTCCACGGAGCCCCGATGACCCTGCACATGGAGGACCTCTGGATCGCGAATATCGATGTGACCATGGGCTTGGTGAATACCAACACCACGCCGACTCTGCTGAAGATGGTGGAGCAGCACAAGCTCGACGTCGGCAGGTTCGTCAGCCACACCTATCAGCTGGGCGAGATCGAGGAGGCTTATGACGTCTTTGCCCGGGCCAGTGAGACCAAGGCCCTGAAGATCCTGCTGACGAACTGACCTGGGGCCGAACATGATCGGGACGTTTGCCGACCTGTGGGACACGGCCGTATCGCGCCATCCGAACTGGCCGTTCCTGCTGTTCCGCGATCTCGGCGGAGACTGCACTGTCTACACCTATCGGGAATTCGACGATGCGGTCGACAGGGCCGCCGGGGTTCTGGCCGAGAGGGGGGGTGAAGGCTGGGGACGCGGTGCATCTGGTGCTGCGCAATTGTCCGGCGTTCGTCGCGCTCTGGCTGGCGGCATCTCGCATGGGAGCGTGGATGGTTCCGGTCGATCCGGAGTCGAGTGCCCGGGACCTCGCTGCGCAGCGAGGTCGGTGCGTACCCAAGGTCTCGGTATGCGGTCGGGAACGGCGGGCAGCAGTCGACGACGCAGAGATCGATCCGGATCGTGTGCTCCTGGTAAGTGAGACCGCAGCCGCCCTCGCCCCCGGGGGACCATTGTGCCCGCCGGGGGCCGGGGCCGCGGGGTCCTGGATACGGCCCTGCGCCGCGGATCGACTCGCCGTCATGCTGACCTCTGGGACCACGCCGACGCTCAAGGGCGTGATCCTCACTCAAGCCAACTATCGGCAAGTCGCCGAGACGATGGCGGCCGTGGCTGAGCTGTGGGAGTCGCACAGATGGTTCGTCTGTCTTCCGCTGTTCCATGCCAATGCGCAGTACTACTGCTTTGCCTCGGCGATCGCCGAGGGTTCCTCGGTGGGTTTGTCACTAGGTTCAGCGCGAGTCGCTGGCACGCCCAGGTTGCGGAGTTCGAGGTGACGCATGCCAGTCTGTTCGCCGCTCCGATCCGGATGACTTTGGCGCAACGCGAAGTGGCAGGCGACATCGAGGAGGCGGCCCCACTGAAACTCGAGTTGGTGTGGTTCGCGCAGAATCTCGCTCGTGAGCAATGGCGCGCCATGGAACGAACGGAGTAGTGCCCCATAAGGTGGTGTAACTCGGTGGCCGAGATCGTCTCCGACTTCGTGTCGGGACGGACGTAGAGCGGCCACCGTGTGATCCTTCGAGTCAACCGTCTAAAGAATCCTCGAACGGAGTCATCACGATGACCGCACCTCATATTGTCGACCCTGCAGGCCTGCTTGGCCAAGCCCTCGCCGACGCGTCACCGGATCTGATGCGCGAGCTGCTGCAAACCATCATCAACGCCCTGCTTTCCGCCGATGCCGACGCTGTCTGCGGCGCCGAGTGGAACGCCCGCTCGGCTGAGCGCACCAACTACCGAAACGGCTACCGCCACCGGCCCCTGGATACCCGCGTCGGAACCGTCGATGTCGCCGTCCCGAAACTGCGCTCGGGTTCGTACTTCCCCGAGTGGCTGCTCGAGCGCCGCAAGCGGGCCGAATCCGCCCTGATCACCGTCGTGGCGGACTGCTACCTTGCCGGAGTATCGACCCGCCGGATGGACAAACTGGTCAAGACGCTGGGCATCGACTCACTGTCCAAATCCCAGGTCTCCCGCATGGCCACCGAACTGGACGAGCAGGTCGCCGCCTTCCGACCTGACTCGTGCCACTTTAGTGCCCTGCTGACTCTCGGAGCTTGGCGACGATGTCGGCGGCGTCGCCCTCGAGCGGTGTTTCGGCCATGACGTGCTGGCCGCGGATCCGGATCATGACATCCCGGACTGGGCGTAGCGCGGTGATGATGCGTTTGATCGAGTAGCCGGAAGTCTCGGTCAGGTGTCGGGTGACTGCGAGTGCGGCGAACACGATCGTCAGGTGTGCCTCGATCGAGTCACGCTCGTGATGGAACATCGGCCGCGCTTTCAGGTCGGTCTTGGCCATCCGAAACGACGCCTCGACCTTGAACAGATCATGATAGGCGGCCATGACCTTGTCACCAGCGAGTTTCTCAGTGGAGATGCTGGTGACGTAGCCCTTCAGCCCGAGGTACTCGCGGGCCTTCTCCACGGCATCCCAGTTCACGCCGGGTCGGGTGCCGAGGGAGACGAACCGGTCCTTCTTCGGCGGCCGTCGTCCTTCGGCGATGTCTTGCGCGCGCTCGATCTGCTTGTTGAGGGTGATGTTGTCGCGGCGTTCGCGGGCCCGCGAGTAGTGCCACACGACGCGCCGAGTCCGCTTCGCCTGGCCGGTTCCCATCTCCCGGGTGGTCTCGACGGTGGCGCCATCGGCGAAGAAGTTCCCGACCCGGTCGTAGTGGTCGGCCAGATCCCTTGGGGCTGAACCGGTTCGGGATCCGACGATGAAGTCGAACCCGGCTTCCTCGAGCGCGTTGAGGTTCGCTGCCGAGAGCATACCGGCGTCAGCGACAACGACCACGTCGGCTCGTCCGTGCCGTTCGCGGAACCCGTTCAACACAGGAAGCAGGGTCGTCGTCTCACCGCGGTTGCCGGCGAAGGCGTGTACTTCCAGCGGGAACCCGGTCGGGTCGACCAACAACCCGATGAGGATCTGCGGATCGACTCGCCGTTCCTTGCTCATCCCGACCTTGCGGAGCCGGTCTTCGTTCTCGGCCTCGAAGTACAAGGTGGTCACGTCGTACATCACGATCGACAGCGCGCCGTCGGCGGTGACGTGCGCGAACGCTGCCGCGGCGAGCTGGCTGCGCCAGTCCTCGGCGATGCTGCGATTGAGCGTGCGCCAGATCGTCCGCAGCGACGGCGACCGAACGCCGAGATCGGCCAGGACGCGGATCGTGTCGGCTTTGCTGGTCGGCTCGACGATCCGCGCCAACACCAACTGCTTGAACGTCTCGGTACCGACCTGGTCGAACCCGAGATCACGGTAGGCGTTGTCGAGGACTTCCCACAGGACACGCGACTGCGAACCGGCGACCTCCGGAATGGAAGAAACCTTAGCCGGCGACAGCGAGTTCAGATCGAATGCGAGCTGACCTGCGTGGATCTTCGTATCGGCGACCTCGAGTAGGGCAGCGAGCTCGTCGTCGGTGTGCGCCGAGCCGATGTGCTCGACGATCCGGCGCACGCCGCGTTCCTTCGACACGATCTGCACCGCAGTCGCACCCGACGCGGTACGTACCTTCCGGACGAACAGGCCCACACCGACGATCGTAGACACCTGATTTAGTGACCCAAAATGACACTAAATCAGAACGAAACCCCAGGTAGCGAGAGCCCGCCGATCCAACTCACCCGAAAGTGGCACGAGTCAGGTCCGACACCGCCGCCTGGACGAGGCCGGCCCGTTCACCTTCGTCACCGCCGATGCGTTGACGATCAAGGTCCGCGAGAACAAGCAGGTCGTCAAGGCTTCAGTGCTGCTGGCCACCGGCGTCAACGGCGACGGCCACCGCGAAGTCCTCGGGATGCAGGTGGCCACCAGTGAGACCAAGGCCTCATGGAACACCTTCTTCGCCGACCTGGTGGCCCGCGGCCTGGACGGAGTCCGGTTGGTGACCTCCGATGCCCACGCCGGACTGGTCGAGGCGATCGCGGCGAACCTGCCCGGCGCCGCCTGGCAGCGCTGCCGCACCCACTACGCCGCCAACCTCATGGCCACCTGCCCCAAGAGCATGTGGCCGGCCGTGAAAGCCATGCTGCACAGCGTCTACGACCAGCCCACCGCCACCGCGGTGCATGAGCAGTTCGACCGGCTCCTGGAGTACACCGAAGACAGGCTGCCCGAGGTCGCCGACCACCTCGACGATGCCCGCGAGGACCTGCTGGCCTTCACCGCGTTCCCCGACGACGTATGGCGTCAGATCTGGTCCAACAACCCCACCGAACGCCTCAACTGTGAGATACGACGCCGCACCGACGTCGTGGGGATCTTCCCCAACCGAGACGCGATCATCAGGCTCATCGGCGCCGTCCTGGCCGAGCAGACCGACGAATGGGCCGAAGGCCGCCGATACCTCGGCCTCGAAGTCCTGAGCCGCTGCAGGCTGACCCTGACCACCGACACAAACACCGACTCGACGACGGAGGTGACCACCGATGACCTGATGCAATACCAGCCTGACCACCACCGAAGGATCAACAACGAGTTACACCACTACTTGGGGCTTGACCTGGAACGGCTGTGCGGGGTCGCGCAGCGGCAGCTTTACGGGATGACCGAGACGGTCGCCGCGGTGACCGTCAATCCGCCGGGAGCCGGGGATCCGGGCGCGATCGGTCTGCCGTTCGGAGGCAGGAGTACCGCCGTCGTCGATCCGGCGACTGCAGTGCCGGTGCCCGACGATGCTCCGGGAATATTACTGGTCCGGGGACGGCGAGGCGTGGATCTGTTCGCCGGCTATGTCGACGATCCCGCACTGACAGCCGATGCATTCGCGACCGCGCCGGTCGGCGTTGACTGTCCGCCCGACCCGGACGGGGAGGAGTGGTTTCGGACTGGCGACCTGGTTCGCCGCACGGCCTACGGACAGCTCGTCTTCGTCGGCCGGGTCGACGATGTGATCAAGGTGGCCGGCGAAAACGTGTCTTTGGCGGAGATCGAATCCGCGGTCGCGGAGGCCCCCGGCGTGCTCGAGTCGCGGCGGTAGCCGCGACCGACAAACTGCGGGACTGGGTGCCGATCGTGTACGTGGTCGCGGCCTACCCCGCTCATCCGCCACCAGTGGAACAACTGCGCGCCTGGGCGAAGAGCACCTCGCCGGATCGGCGCGTCCTCGGGCGTGGCACATCATCGACTCACTCCCGAAGACGGCGGTCGGCAAGGTCCGGCGCTTCGAGCTAAAGACGCCCGAGTAGAAGGCCTGACCCGGTGCGTACGGCGCCTACAGCACATACGGCGACGCGCCCCGCGGAGTCCGCGGGGCGCGTCGAAACCGTCGTTCTAGATCACGCCCAGGGCGACCATGGCGTCGGCCACCTTGGTGAAGCCGGCGACGTTCGCGCCGACCACGTAGTCGCCGGGAGCGTCGTACTCCGCGGCGGTGGCCAGGCAGTTGTCGTGCAGGGCGCCCATGATGCCGCGCAGCCGCTCCTCCGCGTACTCGAAGCTCCAGGAGTCGCGCGAGGCGTTCTGCTGCATCTCCAGGGCGCTGGTCGCCACACCACCGGCGTTGGCGGCCTTGCCCGGGGCGAAGGCGACGCCCGCACCCTGCAGGATCTTGATCGCGTCCGGGGTGGTGGGCATGTTGGCGCCCTCGGCGACTGCCAGGCAGCCGTTCTTCACGAGCGCGGCGGCGTCGTCGGCGTCGAGCTCGTTCTGGGTGGCGCACGGCAGGGCGATGTCGGCCGGGACGTGCCACAGGCTGCCCTCGGTGCCGAGAGTGGCGCCGTTTCCGCGCAGTTCCACGTATTCGCTCAGGCGGGCACGCCGGACCTCTTTGACCTCCTTGAGGATGCCGAGGTCGATGCCCTTCTCGTCGATCACGTAGCCGGACGAATCCGAGCAGCCGATCACCGTGCCGCCGAGCTGGTGGACCTTCTCGATCGCGTAGGTCGCGACATTGCCCGAGCCGGAGACCAGGACCTTCTTGCCCTCGAAGCTGTCGCCCTTGGCGCCGAGCATGTCGGAGGCGAAGAAGACGGTGCCGTAGCCGGTGGCCTCCGGACGGACCTGCGACCCGCCCCACGACAGGCCCTTGCCGGTGAGCACACCCGACTCGTAGCGGTTGGTGATGCGCTTGTACTGGCCGAACAAATAACCGATCTCGCGGCCGCCGACGCCGATGTCACCGGCGGGGACGTCGGTGTACTCGCCGATGTGGCGGTAGAGCTCGGTCATGAAGCTCTGGCAGAAACGCATGATCTCCAGGTCGGACCGGCCCTTCGGGTCGAAGTCCGAGCCGCCCTTGCCGCCGCCGATGGGCAGGCCGGTGAGGGAGTTCTTGAAGATCTGCTCGAAGCCGAGGAACTTCACGATCGAGAGATTGACCGACGGGTGGAAACGCAGGCCGCCCTTGTACGGGCCGAGTGCCGAGTTGAATTCGACGCGGAAACCGCGGTTGATCTGCAGCTTGCCGGCGTCGTCGACCCACGGCACCCGGAAGATGATCTGCCGCTCCGGCTCGCACATGCGAGTGAGTACGTCGAGGTACTCCGGGTGGCGGTCGACGACCGGGGTCAGCGACTCGAAGACCTCTTCGACGGCCTGGTGGAACTCGGGCTCGCCCGGGTTCCGGCGGATCACGACGTCGTACACGTCCTGGAGGGGCCCACTGAATTCACTCACGGTTGCAACTCCTTCGCCGCTCCATTGCGGCAGTTCGCCTCCGGCCCGGGACGTCATCGCGCCCGGTCCGGCCGGTTTGTTCCGCTTGAACTGTATCGGCGTTAGGTTCGTTCCCCGAAATCGGCACCAGCGAAAAAGGAGGGATGCGCGGCTTGTCCGGATCGATCGGTCCGGCGCCGCGGCACTGGTGCGCGTGGCAGACCGCCGCTACTATTGCCTATATATCTATCTATATATAGAGGTGGAACGATGGCAGTCACCAGCGTGGATCTGGATCCCGAACTGATCGCGCGGGCGCGCGAACTGACTGGCGAAAGGTCAAATCGTGCGGTCCTGGATCTTGCGCTCCGCAGGCTCATCGCGTCGAAACAGAAGGGCGCGATGGTTGAGGGCATCGCCGAATTGGAGGGCCTGGCAGACGGACTGGGTGCACCTGTGGCGTCACCCGAATGACCGACTTCCTGGTCGACAACTCGGTGTGGGCACGCCTGTCCACCGGGGATCAGGCGATCACCGCTCGGTTGCGCCGGATCGAGCGGGCGCCGTCCGATCTCTTCGTCACCTGCCCGCCGCAGGTGCTCGAGTTCTGTCACAGCGCCCGCTCGCCAGAGGAGTACGTGGCGTACCGCGCCAGAATGTCGTTGGGGTTCCCGTTGGAACGGGCCCCCGATGAGTCGCTCGTGCTCGACATCCAGAACGCGTTGTGGACTTCAGGTCTGGTGCGCGCGGCCGGAGCTCTAGACATCCTTATCGCCGGCTATGCCATGGTCAACGCGGCGACAGTGCTGGCCGCCGACCGGGATTTCGATCACATCGCGAGGGTCGTCGACTTGCAGCACGAGTACGTGGCGCCGTCCGGGTGACCCGGCCGTCCGCCGGCCCGCGGGTCAGAAGCCGTCAGGCTGGATGGCGACGGTCTGCGACCGGCTCGCGGCGTAGTGCGACACGCTGAGCTGCAGGGAGACGACGGCCGACGCGACGCCGACCACGGCGAGCGCGATCGCCGGGGCCCAGAAATCGCGCGGACTCGCGCCGGTCACCGGATCGACGGCGGCCAGGATGCCGAGCGCCACCGCGCCGAGCAGCGTGAGGGCGGCGACGGCGGCCAGCGCGACGCTCCAGGTGCCGGCCCGCCGGTAGATGTCGTCGCCGACGAACGAGGCGGGTCGTTCGCCGTGGTACTCCCGGCGCCAGAGGTGCAGGTCGGCGACCACGCCGACGTGCTCCCAGCCGAGGTTCTCGCGGAACGTGTAGTAGTCGATCGGCGCGGGGTTGGCGCGGCGGTCCACGACGTACCGGACGGTGGCGGGCTCGGCGTCGTCGAAGTGCAGACGCAGCGGGCTGAGGCCGTCGATCCCGGCGACGTGCCGACCGCGGGCGGCCTGGCGCTCCAGGTAGAGCTCGAACGAATCGGGGGACAGGTGGCGGACGGGTGCCAGCCAGGCGGTCGTAGTCATCGGAGTACCTCCTGCATCCGGGGTGGAACAGACGTCCCTATCTGTTCCATCCTGCGAGCGGGCGGAGCCGGAAGGCAAGGCTACTGAGACGTAACGTAACGAACGTCTCAGCGCCGGATCGGCTGTGGCGGAGGAGATTTCAGGCGGCGGCGCCCGACGGCCCCCGGAAACGGATCGGTCCGCGCCGATCCGCCGGTCACCGGGTGCCGCGCGAACTAAGGTCGGTGAGCATGAGCGGCGACGGCACCCTGGTCACAGCGAGCGCGATCGTGGCGGGTGCGAGCGTCCTGCGGCCGGGCTGGCTGCGGTCCCGCGACGGCCGGATCACCGGACTCGGGGCGGGGAAACCGCCGTCGCACGACGGCCCGCGGCTCGACTTCCCCGGCGGCACCGTGGTGCCCGGATTCGTCGATCTGCACGTGCACGGGGGCGGCGGCGCGTCGTACACGGACGGGCTCGCCGACGAGGTCGAGACGGCAGCGGCCTTCCACCGCCGGCACGGCACCACCACGACCATCACCAGCACGGTGAGCGCCAAACCCGACGACCTGCTGGCGATCGTCGCGCGGCTCGCCGACCTGGTGGAGGCCGGGATCAGCGCGGGCATCCACCTGGAGGGTCCGTGGATCAGCGCCGATCGCTGCGGCGCCCACGACCCGGAGGCCCTGCGGGCGCCCGAGCCGGCGGAGATCGACCGGGTGCTGGCGGCCGGCCGCGGCACCATCGCGATGGTCACCCTGGCGCCCGAGCTGCCGGGCGGCATGGCGGCGGTCGCCCGGTTCGCCGACGCCGGCGTGCTGGTGGCCGTCGGTCACACGGAGGCGACGTACGACCAGGCGCGCGAGGCCATCGACCGCGGTGCCCGGGTGGCCACCCACCTCTTCAACGCGATGGCCCCCCTCGGCCACCGGGAGCCGGGCCCGGCGCTCGCCCTGCTGGAAGACCCCCGAGTCCTGGTCGAACTGATCGGCGACGGCGTCCACCTGCACCCGGCCCTGGTCCGCGACCTGCAACAGGCCGTCGGCTACCGGCGCGTCGCGCTGGTCACCGACGCGATGGCCGCCGCCGGGATGGCCGACGGCGCCTACCGGCTCGGCTCGCTCGACGTGGACGTCGTCGACGCGGTGGCGCGGCTGCGGCACGGCGGTGCGATCGCCGGGAGCACCGCGACCATGGAACTGCTCTTCCGGCGGGGCGCGGAGAGTCTGACCGGGGACGACGGACTGCCGGATGCCGCGCTGGTGGGCCTCACCGAGATGACCGCGGGCAATCAGGCGCGGGCGCTGCGCCGCCCCGACATCGGGGTCCTGGAGGTGGGGCGCCGCGCCGACTTCGTCGTCGTCGACGACGCCTTTGCGGTGGTCCACGTGCATTGCGAGCGGTGACCGCTTTCGCCGGAGTCACCCGCGCGAATGCGGCCGGGTTGCTGGGCATCGGCGTCGGCGCGGGTCACAATGGGGCAGGTCGACCCTCGACCGACCGCCCGAGACACACCGAAAAAGGGGTAGCGATGAGTCCGAAGAGCCGCACCGAGAGCGTGATCAAGCGACTGGAGAAGGAGATCCGCCGCGTCAGCGACGAGGTGGTGGCGCTCCGGGACCAGATGACCGGGCGGGGCAAGGACAAGTCCGCCGCGGCGTCGACGAAGACGAAGACGGAGCCGGCCAAGGTCGTCGAGAAGAAGCCGGCCGCCGAGAAGAAGGCCGCCGTCGCCAAGCCGGCCGCCGCCGAGAAGCCCGCGGCCAAGAAGGCCGCCGACACCAAGGCCGCGGCCAAGCCCGCCGCTAAGCAGGCGGAGAAGAAGCCCGCTCCGGCGAAGACCGCCGCGAAGCCGGCCGCCGAGAAGAAGCCCGCCGCGGCCGAGAAGAAGGCACCGGCGAAGAAGTCCGCTCCTGCCGAGAAGCCGGCTCCCGCGAAGAAGCCGGCCGCCAAGGCCAAGACCGTCGCCGAGCTGCGCGCCGAAGCCAAGGCCAAGGGCGTCAAGGGCTACTCCACCATGAAGAAGGCCGAGCTGATCGCCGCGCTCGCCTGATTCTCCTGCCGGAAGGGGGCCGGTGAGCCATCGGATCCTGCGCGCACTGACCCCGCCGGCCCTGCGGGGCTATCGGCCCGCCTGGCTGCGTGCCGATCTCTTCGCGGGCATCGCGCTGGCCGCCGTCGCCATTCCGGAGGCGATGGGATACAGCTCCATCGCGCAGGTCCCGGTCAGCGCCGGCCTGTACGCGATGATCGTGCCGACCATCGCGTTCGCGCTGATCGGGTCGTCGAAGATGATGGTGGTCGGCGCCGATTCGGCCACCGCCGCGCTGCTCGCCTCGGGCATCGCCGGCCTGTCGATCGCCGGGCTGGCCCCGTTCACCGCCGATTGGCTGGGCTGGGCCGGACTGATCGCGGTCGCCACCGGGCTGATGCTGCTCATCGCCCGGCTGCTGCGACTGGGTTTCCTCGGCGACTTCCTGTCGCCGGCGGTGCAGGTCGGTTTCCTCGCCGGGGTCGGTTTCCTGGTGCTCACCGAGCAGCTCCCGGGCATGCTCGGCATCAGCCACACCGAGGCGGAGAACCCGAACGTGCTGGTCAAGTGGTGGCACGTGCTGACCTCGCTCGGCGAGATCAACTGGTGGTCACTGGGTTTCGCGCTGGCTACCCTCGTCGCGATCGTCGGGGTGCGGCTGTCACCGCGCAAGCTGCCGGTTCCGGTGCCGATCGTGATGGTGATCGTGTCGATCGCGGTGTGCTGGGCGTGCGGCTGGGACCGCCGCGTCGGCGTCGTCGGTGACTTCGGCGGGAAACTGCCGACGGTCTCCCTGCCGACCGATCAGTTGCTGGCCCGGCTGCCGCTGGTGATGACCATCGCCTTCGGCTGCGTGCTGGTGATCCTGGCGCAGAGCGCGGCGACCGCCCGGAGCTTCGCGCAGCAGTCCGGCGACGTGGTCGACGTCAACCGCGACATCCTCGGCCTGTCCGCGGCCAATCTGACGGCCGGCTTCACCGGCGCCTTCGTGGTCAACGGCAGCCCCACCAAGACCGCCATCGTCAAACAGGAGCACGGGCGCACCCAGGTGACCAACCTGGTGATGGCGGCGGTGGTGCTGATCGCCACGGTCGCCCTCAATGTGCCGCTCGCACATCTGCCCAAGGCGGTGATCGCGGCGATCGTCTTCGTGGTCGGGATCGACCTGATCGACGTGACCGCGTTCGGCCGGATCTGGTGGATCCGGCGCATCGAATTCGTCATCGCGGTGGTCACCGCGGTCACGGTGATCTGGTTCGGCGTGCTGACCGGCATCATCAGCGCGATGGTGCTCTCGCTGCTGCAGATCATCCACCGCCAGTACCGGCCGGAGCGGTTCGTCGTCGGGGTCGGGAAGGGTGGCCGCCGGGTGTACGAGAGCGCGCGGCCCGGCCACCAGACCATGCCCGGCCTGATCGTCTTCCGGTACGACGCCGACCTGTTCTACGCGAACATCGGACGGTTCTCGGACAGCGTGATGCGGCTGGTCAAGGGGGCACCCGATCCGGTGCGGTGGCTGGTGCTCGACTGTTCGGCGATCTCCGACGTCGACTACTCCGCCGCCCACGAGCTGAAGCACCTGATGGACTTCCTGCACGGGCTGCACGCGAAACTGATCCTCGCCGGCGTCACCCCGGAGCTGACCGAGTCGCTGCGGACGGCCCGGCTGATCGAGGACTTCGAGCCACACCGCCTGTATCCGACCGTCGGCGACGCGATCCGCGCCTACCGCAAGGAGTTCGGGTACAAGAAGAACGGCACGCGCAAGAAGCACGCGGGCGTCGACGTCGTCGCACGCCGGACCCACCACCGGCAGCCGGTGTCAGTAGGCGGGGACGAGGGCCCGGGGGTCGTCGTTGCTGACGATGTCCACCCCGAGGGGAAGGAGCGAGACCGGCACCATCTTGAAGCTCGCGATGCCCAGCGGGATGCCGATGACGGTCAAGCACAGGGCGAGCCCGGTGGTGATGTGGCCGATGGCCAGCCAGATACCGGCGACGATCACCCAGATCACGTTGCCGATCAGTGACGGCGTTCCGGCGCTCGGATTCCGCACGACGGTCCGCCCGAACGGCCACAGCGCGTAGTTGGCGATCCGGAACGACGCGATCCCGAACGGGATGGTCACGATGAAGATGAAGCACACGATGCCGGCCAGCGCGTAACCCAGCGCCATCCAGAAGCCGCACAGCACCAGCCAGAGGATGTTCAGGATCGTCTTCATGGGTCCATTGTGCGCCAGGATGAGCGGGTCGTGAGCGGTTAAGGTTGGCCCATGACGAACAGACCCGGGCGCGAGGCTCTGTGGTCGGCACTGGCGACGCCCGTACTGGTCGTGCGCTTTCTGGCGACCCTCGCGACCATCGCCTTCGTGCTGCTGTGGCTGATCGCCGCGGTCCGGGACACCCTGCTCAACGGCTGGCTGTGGTGGGCGCTGGGCTCCGTCGCCCTGCTGCTGGTCAGCACCTACCTGTACAGCGTGCTCCGGGTGCGCTACCCGTCGAACCACGACCGCTGGGAACCCTGACCCCGGCGCAGGCTTTCCCCAGCTCCCGGCTTTCCCCGGACTCCGTCCCCACACCCGGATTCCGTTCGTCCACCTGGATCCCGTTCCCGCACCCGCTCTATTGCGGTGGGTGGTAAGGAAAGCAGGTGGTGGGACGGAATCCGGCTGCGTGCGGAACTCAGAACTGGACGTTCGGGACCTGCGTGTTCCCGGCCGGGGCCTGGTAGAACTCGCGCGCCTTGACTCCGGCCATCGGGGCGAAGAACATCCACGGCAGCGTCTTGACCAGCTGGTTCAGCCGGGAGACCGCGTCGTTGTAGTACTGCCGCGCGAACGACAGCTTGTTCTCGGTCTCGGCCAGCTCGGTCTGCAGCGCCATGAAGTTCGGCGCGGCCTGCAGCTGCGGGTAGTTCTCGGCGACGGCGAACAGCCGGCCCAGTGCGCCGCTCATCTGCGCCTCGGCGGCGGCCTTCGCGGCGACGTCGGATCCCTGTGCGGCCTGTTGCAGGCCGGCCCGGGCGGCGGTGACGGCCTCGAGGACGCCGGCCTCGTGTGAGGCGTAGCCCTTCACGGTGTTGACCAGGTTAGGGATCAGGTCGGCGCGGCGGGTCAGCTGAACGTCGATCCCGCCCATGGCCTCCTCGGCAGCGATGTCGGCCTTGCGCAGCTTGTTGAAGCCCATGATCCCGAAGAGGACCAGCAGGACGATGATGACGACTACGACGATGAGGATGATGACGGCGGTGCTCATGGGAAGTCTCTTCCGGTTCGGGGACTGACTGACATTATGCGTGGTTCCGGGGAGACCGGCGCGGCGTCACCACGACCCGCCGCCTCCGCCGCCGCCTCCGCCACCGGAGAATCCGCCGCCGAAGCCGCCGCCTCCGCCGCTGCTCGACGACGACTGCGACGCGGAGTACGCCGACAGCGAGGAGTTGAGGCTCGACTCGAAGCTGTCGAACGCGGAACCGCCCGCGCCGAAGCCGCCGATGCCGTGCGCGGTGTAGAAGCCGCCGCCGAACCAGACCGGATCGGGCGGTTCCTGGCCGGTGGCGTACCGGTACTTGTCGGCCCAGGCGTCCGCGCAGTCGAAGGCGATGGCGTACGGGATGTAGTCGGTGAACAGGTCCTTGCGGGCGCTGAAGTCGAGTCGTTCCTGGTTGGATCGGGTCGACAGCAGACGCTCGAAGCCGGCCGCCCGCGACCACACCTCGCGGCCCAGCCGGGTGCGGCGGGTGCCGACGCCGGACGTCCAGAGTCCGGCGCCGCCGATCGCGAACCCGGCGAACGGCAGGGCCCAGACGGTGGCGGGCAGGACGCCGAAGATCAGCAGGCCCGCGCCGATCACGAAGGCGACCGCGACCAGCAGGCGCCCGATGTTCTCCGAATTGCTGCTCACCACGGTGCCGCTCGACGCCCCCCAGCCCTTGACCGCGCTCTCCAGCGAGCCCTGGCTGGTCTTCAGCGTCTGGCCGGCGGAGACGGAGCCGTCGGCCAAGAAGGTGCTGCCGGGGGTGCTCAGGCCGAGCGTCGCCAGCAGTGCCTGGTCGGCCGCATCGAGGCGGGCCGTCACCTCGGGGGTGGCCTGCGAGTGCACGGCCCAGTCGCCGCCGTGCCGTTCGAGTTTCACGGCGCCGATCTCGGCGAGGTGGAAGAGCGTCGCCACCAGGGCGCGCTTGGGCATGGCCTCGTTGGCGACGTAGAAGGTCTGCGCCGGGCCGAGGACCTTGCCTGCCTGTTGCGGATCCTCCGGCGGGCCGTACATCACCGGGCGCAGCGGCGGGGTCTCGCGGCTGCGGAGGGTCCACCAGAGGCCGACGCCGAAGGTGAGCGCGGAGATGACGAGCGCGGCGATCAGGCCCGCCACGGACCGGCCGAGGATCGGATCGAAGCGGATCGACCAGGGCAGCATGGTGCGCGACGGCGCCGGGAACGGCAGATCGGCGCGGACGGCGACGCCGGTCATCGGCGGAAGCTCGCCGGTGGTGACCACCCGGGTGTTCGGATCGGGGCTGCTGATGGTGCAGTCGATCCCGCGGTTGGTGGCGCAGGTGAACGACAGCGGTTCGGCGGACAGGTGGATGGTGCTCTCGGTCTTCTGCATCGTCATCTGCCAGCCGTCGGCGACGACGCGCCAGATGAGCCGCGACGTCGCATCGCTGCCCCAGCTGGAGGTGTCGCCGCGGTGGGCGGCGCTACCGCCGTTCGCGAGGACGCCCGTGATGCGGTATTTGAGCACATAGGTGTGGCTGCCGGGGCTGACCAGGCGGTCGGCGTCGCCGATCTTCGCCACCCGGTAGCGCTTGCCCTGCTCCCAGCTGAGTTCGTACGGGACCGAGGAGCCGTCGAGGCTGATGGAGATGTCGCGCGGCGGGTACCGGACACCGCGGTTGCTGGTGTCGGAGATGTCCCAGAACCGGTAGATGCCGTGCCGGCCGCTCGGGAAGTCGGCGGTGACCTGCTCGGTGGCTTGCAGGTCACCGTTCTTGTCGACGGTGACGTCGGCCCGGTAGTCGGTGATCGTCACCGGGTCGGCCGCGACCGAGCCCGACGACGAGAAGTTCACCAGCGGCAGCAGAACCCCGAAGACCGTGAGGATCAGCACCGCCAGCGACAGCAGGACGCGCTTCATGGGTCGATCCTATGGTTCGGTGACGGCCCGGTCGAGGCACTCCGATGTTTGGCACCCAGTGCGGTCGGGTCCCGTGGCCGTCGGCCCATTCCGCGGATCCGCTCGCCGAGCGCGCCGATCCGCGGACCGGACGGCGTGGCGCGCCGATCCGCGGAGTGTTTCGGGCGCTATTTGCCGCCGAGGATGGAGCCGAGGATCGACCCGAGCGGGTTGTCGTTCTTGGCGGTGCCTTTGGTGCCGCCGCCGAGCACGCTGCCGAGGATGTCGCCCAGTCCGCCGGAGTGGCCGGATCCGCCGCCCAGCAGGCCGCCGAGGATGTCGCCGAGCCCGCCCGACGCCGGCGCGCCACCCTTCTTGCCGGTGAACTGCCCCATCACGTAGCTCAGCACGATCGGCGCGAGGATCGGCAGCAGCTTCTTGACCAGGCCCTGGTCGACGCCCGCCGCCGGCACCGCGCCGCTGATGCCCTGCGCGACGGTGTCGGCCTGATCGCCGAAGAGCTTCCCGACGATCTTCTGCCCGTCCGCGGTATCGACCTGGGTCACGTCGATGTCGCCCTGGGCGAGGTCGTTGTCGTGCTCGGCCAGCGCTCCGGCCAGCTTCTCCGACGACGCCTCGTCCCCGGTCTGCGCCGCGAGTCCGGCGACCATCGTCGGCAGCGCCGCCGCCGCGGCGGCACGCACCTCGTCGGGGCTCGCCCTGACCTGCTTGGCGATGTCGTCGATGGGCAGGCGGTTGAGAAGGTCGTTCAGGTCGGCCATGGTGCTCTCGCTCTTGTTTCGGTGCGGCCGGTGCCGCGGCTAGTCGGATTCTCGCATGTGCCTTCGAGGCGTTTCACCAGGCTCGGCCGGACGTCCGTATGCGAGGGTTGTCGGAGATACCGGGGACCGGGGCAGAGGGGGCGTGGCGGATGAATCTCAAGGGCGTGCCGGAGTCGGTGCGGAGTCAGGCGTCGGACTTCCTGATCGAGACCATCGGGTACCTGCGAGACGGGGGCTCATTCGACTTCGTCGCAGAGGTCATCGACGGACTCGACTACACGAAGACCGAGAACTCGAAATTCCTGGACTACCTGTGTTTCGACATCCTCCTCACCGCGCGCGACCGCCTGCGGTGGTGCTTCCCGGACGGAGTCGACGCTGCCCGTCTCAACCGGTTCGTCTCGGTCACCGGGCAGGAGGTGTGGGAGATGTGCGGGGTCGGTCCGGAGGACATGTACTCGATCGCAGCGGGTCTCGTTGACCCTGAGCGGTCTCACCACGGCAGTGAGCAGTACCTGATCCCGGGAGCGCTCGCCCTCGTCGCGGTCCTGTCACCGGTCGACGACGAGGGCCTGCGTGAGGACCGGGATTCGTTCGGTGAAGGAGAGGTACGTGACCGATGACCGGAACGGAGCGTGGGACGACGATGACCACTGATCCCGGCACGACTACGGTGACCGACCGCGAGGCGGTGCGCTGGTGGGCGGCGGACCTGATCGACAGTTGCTGGACGGGTGACCTCGACGTGGTGCTCGAGTCGCTGGCCGCGGCGGAGGGCACGTCGTCGAAGTTCATCAAGAAGATCGAAGAGCACCTCGTCCTGACCGCCACTGCGAGGCTGGCCGCGGTGGACGACGAGCTCGGCGACATCCAGGCGAATCACGACGTCGCGTCGTGGCTGTACTCATTGGCGCATACGCGGGCGTGCGGTGACCTTTCGCCGGAGGAGTGGGTCGGCATCGTGTACATCGCGGGTGGCGATCCGCGGCGCGCGGCGCGACCGCGCGCGCCTCTCCGGCGGATCCGCGGGTTGGCCGTGCTGCTTTCGTTGCTGTGCGAAAGCGGCGATGCGGCACTCCTGCAGCCGGGCAGCGACATGGATCACGCGTGGAAGACGCGGTGGCGTGTGCAGAAGAGGTTGGTCGAATCACTCGCCAGGAGAGATTGGCAGAGAATGCGACGCCGATGGACCAGGAGCGTCGACGGGTGCCCGGGCGCGCGGCGGGAGAACCTTCACTGGAAGTCGGTACCCTCATGCGGGGCGAGGGTGTCGTTGGGGCGCTCGGGTGACGGCGTCTCGCGGTAGGCGTCGCGATAGTGCCTGCGCCACTCCGGCCAGTCCATCGGTGTACCGGTGGTGGTCTTGATGTACCGGCGATATTGGATTCGCGCGGTGAGGAACACCGAGTGCTGCGATTCGTATGCGGCACGACGAGCTATCCGGATCGCGCGCAATCGCTCGTAGGGAGTCAGTTCGGTCGCCACGTCGTCGCACCTCTTCCCTTGCTGACCCTGAGATTATGTGTCGTGGGGCGTTCTTGGTGTCGTGCGGCGGCCGCGCTCCGAACCGGATCGCGTGACGTCAGCGCCTTGCCGATCCGCGCAGGAGCGAGCGCCGTCAATCGAAGGCGGAGGCCTGAGTCGAGCGATCCGGGGTGTTGTAGCCGTCGCGGATCGACGGGGTGCCCCGGTAGGCCGCGCGGTAGTGCCAGTGCCACTCCGGCCAGCTCATCGGTGTGCCGTCGGTGGATTTGACGTACCTGCGGTACTGGATGGGGGCGATGAGGAACAGCGAATGACGTGATTCGATCGCCGAACGCCGGGCGATCCGGATTGCGCGCGAATGCTCGCGCGGCGTCAAAGGGGAACCCGTGTCGTGCTCCTCGGCTCGGCGTCGGTGGTGTCATTGTGCAGGATCGGGGATCGGTGGGCCGGAGGCTCGACCGTCGGGGTGGGTGTCTCGACTCCGCTCGATCGTCACGAGGCGGTCGGCCACCCCCATATGCCGGGTCACGACGGGAATCGTCCCCCGTGACTCGGTATTCGGGGGCGGGGGGCTTCGACAGGCTCAGCCGGCGATGGGGCTCGGCATCGGAGACCCGGCCGGCGGAAGCTCAGCCGCCCACGACATGCGCATCCAGGAAGTCTTTCGCCTCCCGGACCGCTTTTCGGGACTCGGGGGTGAAGTACGGGAACATCTGGAAGACGTGCCCTTGGCCGGGCCACTCCTGGAGGGTCGAATCGCCGCCAGCCGCACGGAGATTCGCGTGGATGGTGCGGGCGTCGTCGGCCATCACCTCGCGGCCGCCGAACTGGATGAGGGTGGGGGGAAGGTCCATGTCGGGCGTCAGGGCGACGCGCATCCGCGGATGATCGGGGGAGGCGTCGCCGGTGTACATCGACAGCAGGCGCTGGGCGCCGGCGGCGTGGATGTGCGGATCGCGGACGCCGGAGCGCTCCAGGGCGCAGGCGAGTTCGAAGCTCGGGTCGTACAGCGGCGAGATCATCAGCATCGCGGCGGGCTGCGGCACCCCGTCGCGATGGTTCGACGCGAGCACGTCCAGGGCCAGGTGGCCGCCCGCGGAATCACCGGCGATGACGATCCGATCCGCGGAGAAACCGCGTTCGAGCAGCCAGCGGTAGCCGCGCACGGCGTCGTCGCCCGCGGCGGGGAACCGGTGCCGCGGTCCCATCCGGTAGTCGAGGCTGAAGGCGCCGATCCCGGATCGCCGGGTCAGCCGGGCGACCAGCCCCCGGTGCGTGCGTGGCGAGCAGATCAGATACCCGCTGCCGTGCAGGTAGTACAGCACGCTGCGACCGCTCGCCGGGTCCGGGATGCCGCCGCCGAACCGGTCGGCCTCGTGCACCCATTCGCCGCGCACCTGCCCGCCGTCGTGTGCCGCCCGGAACCCGGTGCTGCGGGTGCCGCGGGGGACCGGGCTGATCGCCGATAGGGAGGTGTTCAGCGCGGGTCGCGCCACCGTCACCCCCCACGGCCCGACCACCGGGACGTGCCCGGCGATGCCGATCGCCGGGCGAGCCGCCCGCCACACATAGCCGTTCAGCGTGCGGGCGCGCACGGATCCACGTCCGGTCAGTCCGTCGGCCACCTCGGTATCGCCCATGGGATGAGACGATACGACTGATCTGCCTCATTACGGTGGTGTTTCGTCGCGATGACGGCCGCTTTTGCCGCCGGGGTCGCGGCCGTGGCAGAATAAGTAGCACTGCGCTCGATGATTTGTTCACCGAGCGGGCCAGCAACGAAGCTGATCTCCCCGGCAGCGCACTCGCGCTGATTCTTCCGGGACTTCTCCAGTACGTATGAGTGCGCAGCGTGGCGTACGGAGTAGGCAGATCCATGATGCACTTGCCGGGGCCCGTCGGGCTCTACGACCCGATCAACGAGCACGATGCGTGCGGCGTTGCCTTCGTCGTCGACATGTATGGACGACGCAGCCGCGACATCGTCGAGAAGGCCATCACCGCGCTGGTCAACCTCGAACACCGCGGTGCGGCCGGTGCCGAGCCGAACACCGGTGACGGCGCCGGGATCATGATTCAGGTCCCGGATCGCTTCCTGCGCGAGGTGGTCGACTTCGAGCTGCCCGCCGAGGGCGACTACGCCACCGGTATCGCGTTCCTCCCGCAGTCGGCGAGCGACGTGACCGAGGCGATCGACGGCATCGAGAAGATCATCGCCGATCAGGGCCTCGAGCTGCTCGGCTGGCGCGAGGTGCCGGTCGACGACGCCTCGCTCGGCGCGCTCTCCCGCGACGCCATGCCGACCTTCCGCCAGGTGTTCATCGGCGGCGCGTCGGGCATGGACCTGGAGCGGCAGGCGTACGTGGTCCGCAAGCGCATCCAGTACGAGCTCGGCAACAAGGGCGCCGGCCAGGACGGCCCCGGCCGCGAGACCGCGTACTTCCCGAGCCTGTCGGGCCAGACCATGGTCTACAAGGGCATGCTGACCACCCCGCAGCTGCGCGACTTCTACCTCGACCTGCAGGATGAGCGCGTGGAGAGCGCTCTCGGCCTGGTCCACTCGCGCTTCTCCACCAACACCTTCCCGTCGTGGCCGCTGGCCCACCCGTTCCGGCGGGTCGCCCACAACGGCGAGATCAACACGGTCACCGGCAACGAGAACTGGATGCGCGCACGTGAGGCGCTCATCGACACGGGTGCCTTCGGGGCCGGTGCCGCCGAGAAGATCTTCCCGGTGTGCACCCCGGGCGCGTCGGACACGGCCCGCTTCGACGAGGTGCTGGAACTGCTGCACCTCGGTGGCCGCAGCCTGCCGCACGCCGTGCTGATGATGATTCCGGAGGCGTGGGAGCGCCACGAGGACATGAAGCCCGAGCACCGCGCCTTCTTCGAGTACCACTCGGCGCTCATGGAGGCCTGGGACGGCCCGGCCTCGGTCTGCTTCACCGACGGCAGCTACGTCGGCGCCGTGCTCGACCGCAACGGTCTGCGGCCGTCGCGCATCTGGGTCACGAAGGACGGCCTGGTCGTGCTGGGTTCGGAGGTCGGCGTGCTCGACATCGACCCGGCCGACGTGGTCTCCCGCCAGCGCCTTCAGCCGGGCAAGATGTTCCTGGTCGACACCAAGCAGGGCCGCATCGTCGACGACGAGGAGGTCAAGGACTACCTCGCGGGCGAGCACCCGTACCAGCAGTGGCTCGACGAGAACCAGGTCCGCCTGGAGGAGCTGCCCAAGCGCCCGCACGTGCACATGAACCACGCGCGCGTCGCCCACCGGCAGCAGCTCTTCGGCTACACCAACGAGGACCTGCGCCTGCTGGTGGAGCCGATGGCGGCCAGCGGCGCCGAGGCGATCGGCTCGATGGGCACCGATACCCCGATCGCGGTGCTGTCGGCCCGTTCGCGCATGCTGTTCGACTACTTCCAGCAGCTCTTCGCCCAGGTCACCAACCCGCCGCTCGACGCGATCCGGGAGGAGATCGTCACCAGCATCGGTCACCGGCTGGGCAGCGAGGGCGACCTGCTGCACCCGACCCCGGAGTCGGCCAAGCAGATCGTGCTGCGTCAGCCGATCCTCGACAACGACGAGCTGGCCCAGCTGGTGGACATCGACGGCGAGGCCAGCGGCTTCCCGTCGGTGCACATCCACGGCCTGTACCCGGTCGCCGAGGGCGGCGCCGGCCTGCGCAAGGCGCTCGACGACGTCCGCGCCAAGGCGTCGGCCGCCATCGCGGACGGTGCGCAGATCATCGTCCTGTCCGACCGTGAGTCCGACGAGAACCTGGCACCGATCCCGTCGCTGCTGCTGACTGCGGCCGTGCACCACCACTTGGTGCGCGAGCGGACGCGGACCCGCGCCTCGATCGTCGTCGAATCCGGCGACGCCCGCGAGGTGCACCACATGGCGCTGCTGATCGGTTTCGGCGCGGCGGCGATCAACCCGTACATGGCCTTCGAGTCGATCGAGGACATGATCAACTCGGGTGCCATCACCAGCCCGGCCGACTTCGCCAAGGCACGCGCCAACTACATCAAGGCCGCCGGCAAGGGCGTGCTCAAGGTGATGAGCAAGATGGGCATCTCGACGGTCCCGTCGTACAACGGCGCCCAGTTGTTCCAGGCCATCGGCCTGAGCCAGGAACTGGTCGACGAGTTCTTCACCGGCCTGCGCAGCCAGCTCGACGGCATCGGGCTCGACGAGCTCGCCGACGAGGTGGCCGCCCGGCACGCCCTCGCCTTCAGCGAGCGGCCGTCCGAGCGCGCGCACCGCGAACTCGAGGTCGGCGGCGAGTACCAGTGGCGGCGCGAGGGGGAGTACCACCTCTTCAACCCGGAGACCGTCTTCAAGCTGCAGCACTCCACGCGCACCGGGCAGTACTCGGTGTTCAAGGAGTACACCAAGCTGGTCGACGACCAGTCGGCGCGGATCGGCACCCTCCGCGGTCTGTTCGACTTCAACTTCGGCGACCGGGATCCGATCCCGCTCGACAAGGTGGAGCCGGCCAGCGAGATCGTCAAGCGGTTCTCGACCGGCGCGATGAGCTACGGCTCGATCTCCGCCGAGGCGCACGAGACCCTCGCCATCGCGATGAACCGTCTCGGTGGCAAGAGCAACTCGGGTGAGGGCGGCGAGGATCCGCGGCGCTTCAGCCACGACGAGAACGGTGACTGGCGGCGCAGTGCCATCAAGCAGGTGGCGTCGGGCCGGTTCGGTGTCACCAGCAACTACCTGACCAACTGCACGGACATCCAGATCAAGATGGCGCAGGGTGCCAAGCCCGGCGAGGGTGGCCAGCTGCCGCCGCACAAGGTGTACCCGTGGGTCGCCGAGGTCCGCGGCTCGACGCCCGGCGTCGGCCTGATCTCGCCGCCGCCGCACCACGACATCTACTCGATCGAGGATCTGGCGCAGCTGATCCACGACCTGAAGAACGCGAACCCGACCGCTCGGATTCACGTGAAACTCGTCTCCGAGCTCGGTGTCGGCACCGTCGCCGCGGGCGTCTCGAAGGCGCACGCGGACGTCGTGCTGATCTCCGGCTTCGACGGCGGCACCGGTGCCAGCCCGTTGACCTCGCTCAAGCACGCCGGCGCCCCGTGGGAGATCGGCCTGGCCGAGACCCAGCAGACGCTGCTGCTCAACGGTCTGCGCGACCGGATCGTCGTGCAGGTCGACGGTCAGCTCAAGACCGGCCGCGACGTGATGATCGCCGCGCTGCTCGGCGGTGAGGAGTTCGGTTTCGCGACCGCGCCGCTGGTCGTCTCGGGCTGCATCATGATGCGCGTCTGCCACCTCGACACCTGCCCGGTGGGCGTCGCGACGCAGAACCCGCTGCTGCGCGAGCGCTTCACCGGCAAGCCGGAGTTCGTCGAGAACTTCATGCTCTACATCGCCGAGGAGGTGCGCGAGCTGCTGGCGCGCCTGGGCTTCCGCACGCTGCAGGAGGCCGTCGGGCACGTCGAGGCGCTCGACACGTCCAAGGCCATCGCGCACTGGAAGGACGCCAAGGCCGGCAAGCTCGACCTGACGCCGATCCTGACCATGCCGGAGTCGCCGTTCATGAACCAGGACCTGTACTGCTCCGGCAAGCAGGATCACGGGCTCGAGAAGGCGCTCGACAACGAGCTGATCGAGAAGGCGCGGCCGGCCATCGAGTCGGGCACCCGCGTGTTCATCGAGTCGCCGATCACCAACGTCAACCGCACGGTCGGCACCATGCTCGGCCACGAGGTGACCAAGGTGTACGGCGCGGAGGGGCTGCCGGACGGCACCATCTCCATCGCGCTCACCGGCTCGGCGGGCAACAGCTTCGGCGCCTTCGTGCCGCGCGGCATCACGATGCGCCTGACCGGCGACGCCAACGACTTCGTCGGCAAGGGCCTGTCGGGCGGCAAGATCGTCGTCGCGCCGTCGGTCGACGCGCCCGCGGGCTTCGTCGCCGAGGAGAACATCATCGCCGGCAACGTGATCGGCTTCGGCGGCACCGCGGGCAAGATCTTCCTCCGCGGCGTCGCGGGCGAGCGGTTCTGCGTGCGCAACTCGGGCGTGCAGGCCGTCGTCGAGGGCGTCGGTGACCACGGTTGCGAGTACATGACCGGTGGCCGGGTGATCGTCCTGGGCAAGACCGGCCGCAACTTCGCGGCAGGCATGTCCGGCGGCGTCGCCTACGTCTTCGACAAGGACGGCACGTTCGAGCAGAACCTGAACACCGAACTCGTCGACCTCGAGACGCTCGACGACGATGACCTGAAGTACCTGCAGGACATGCTCACCGAGCATCGGGACGAGACGCGGTCGCCGGTGGCGGCCAAGATCCTCGGTAACTGGGCGGTGGCCCAGACCAAGTTCGTGAAGGTGATGCCTCGCGACTACAAGAGAGTGCTTGACGCCATCGACGTCGCCGAGCGCACCGGACGAGATGTGAACGAAGCGATCATGGAGGCGGCTCGTGGCTGATCCGAGAGGTTTTCTCAAGAATACGGAGCGAGAGACGCCCACCCGGCGTCCCGTCGAACTGCGGCTGCTGGACTACAAAGAGGTCTACAACAAGTTCGACCGCGGCACCCTGCAGACGCAGGCCAGCCGTTGCATGGACTGCGGAATCCCGTTCTGCCACAACGGTTGTCCGCTGGGCAACCTGATCCCCGAGTGGAACGACCTGGTCTACAAGGGACGGTGGGACGCCGGCATCGATCGCCTGCACGCCACCAACAACTTCCCCGAGTTCACCGGGCGACTGTGCCCGGCGCCGTGCGAGGCGTCGTGCGTGCTCGGCATCAACCAGCCCGCCGTGACCATCAAGCAGGTCGAGGTGGAGCTGGTCGAGAAGGCGTTCGAGGACGACGACGTGACCCCGGTGATGCCGTCGGAGTACACCGGCAAGTCCGTCGCCGTGATCGGTTCGGGCCCGGCCGGCCTGGCTGCCGCCCAGCAGCTGACCCGCGCGGGACACTCGGTGACCGTCTTCGAGCGGGCCGACCGGATCGGCGGCCTGCTGCGCTACGGCATCCCCGAGTTCAAGATGGAGAAGCACATCATCGACCGTCGGCTGGCGCAGATGGAGGCCGAGGGCACCGTCTTCCGCACCGGGGTGAACGTCGGCGTCGACGTCACCGTCGACGAGCTCCGTGCCCAGTTCGACGCCGTCGTGCTGGCCAACGGCTCCACGATCGGCCGTGACCTGCCGATCCCGGGCCGCGAGCTGAACGGCATCCACCAGGCGATGGAGTACCTGCCGCAGTCCAACCGCTTCGCGGTGGGCGACGAGGTCCCCGGCCAGATCCGCGCCGACGGCAAGAAGGTCGTCATCATCGGTGGCGGCGACACCGGCGCCGACTGCCTCGGCACCGCGCTGCGGCAGGGCGCGGAGATCGTGCACCAGTTCGAGATCATGCCGCGCCCGCCGGCCGAGCGTGCCGAGGTGACGCCGTGGCCGCTGTACCCGCTGATGTACCGCGTGTCGTCGGCGCACGAGGAGGGCGGCGAACGCGTCTTCAGCGTCAACACCGAGCAGTTCGTCGGTGAGAACGGTCAGGTGACCGGCCTCAAGGCGCACGAGGTGAAGATGGTGAACGGGCGCTTCGAGAAGGTCGAGGGCTCGGACTTCGAGCTGGAGTGCGACCTGGTCCTGCTGGCGATGGGCTTCGTCGGCCCGGAGCGCGGCGACCTGCTCGACAAGCTCGGTGTTTCCTATGACCCGCGCGGCAACGTCGCGCGTGACGCACACTTCGCGGCCAACGGCGTCCCCGGAGTGTTCGTCGCCGGTGACGCCGGCCGCGGCCAGTCGCTGATCGTGTGGGCCATCGCGGAGGGCCGCTCGGCCGCCGCCGCGGTCGACGCGTACCTGACGGTGTCGACGGAGCTGCCGGCCCCGATCGAGCCGACCACGGTGGCCCAGCGGTAGGTCGTAGCAGCGGATCGTCACAGAAGCAGCGCTCGCGAGCGCTGCTTCTGTGCATCTGCGCTGCTACTGCTCTCCAGAGCGGCTGGCGCCGAGGTCGTTGAGACGTCGCTCACTGCGACTCGGGGTAACGTCTCGCGCCCCGCCGCCGACATACTCGGCGAGGCCGGAAGCCGGCCGTGTCCCGATCCTGCCGGAGGTCTGCATGCACGCCGCATTCCCGTCCGACCGCGGCCGTCGCCGCGGCGGCCGCACCGCCGCGCGCACCTTCTGGGGCCGCGTGCGCGCCCCGCGTCCGCTCGCCGCCGAGCACGAGCGCCTGGTCACGACGGAGGAGTTCCGCCGTCTCCGTCGCGCCGGCTGAGTTCAGCTCCCGGCAGCCAGGGACTTGACCCGGACCTCGATCCCGCCGAGTTCGACGACGTCTCCGTCGCGGAGCTGACGCCCGCGCCGGATCTCGGTCTCGCCGTTCACCGTCACCAGCTCGTCGCCCAGCACCGCCTTGGCGTCCGCGCCGGTCTCGATCAGATTCGCCAGCTTCAGAAACTGGCCCAGCCGGATGCTCTCGTCCCGGATCGTGACATCGTCCACACCGGTCATTGTGCCGCACGGATAAACGACGCGTACCGGACGCGTGGCCGCCGTTCTCAGTCTGCCCTCATCGACCTGCGGGTTAGATGGGGCCATCATGACCAATTCAGTGCGGACCGAGCAGGACAGTCGGCGGGCGACGGCGAACCGCCGTTCACTGGCCGGGCTCGCGCGTATCGCTTCCCCAGACGGCTTCGGCCGTCGCCTGCCGCAACGCACCGCGACAGTGGTCGGTCTGCTCGCGCTCATCGGGCTGATCTCGGCGCTGGTGCCGCCGTTCCGCCACTGGATCGCGGTGCCGCGCGCGTTCGTGGACCACTACCTGTTCCCGCTGCCGAGCACCAGCCTGGCGTGGGTCGTGGTGCTCGGCCTGCTCGCGGTGTCGTTGTCGCTGCGCAAACGGATCGCCTGGGCGGTGACCACCGGAATCGTGGCGGTGATGGCGGTCTCGAATCTGGAAGACCTGCTGCTGGCCTCCGCGCGGCGGCACGAGAGCCCGCCGAAGCTGGGTGTCGGGCTGGCGGTGACCAGCGTGTGCCTGGTGATCCTAGTGCTCGGCTACGCGCAGTTCCCGACCCGGGTGCGGCGCGGCGCGCTGCGCAGCTCCCTGGCGGTGCTGGCCGTCGGGCTGGTGGCCGGGACGCTGCTCGGCTGGGGGCTGGTCGCCCTGGCGCCGGGCAGCGTCGAACGCGGCCGGTATCTGGCCTATTCGTTCGACCACGTGGTGGCCTTCGCGTCGATCGAGGCGCGGCCGCTGCTGGAACACCACGCGCCCGGCTGGGTCACCTGGCTGCTCGGCCTGTTCGGCGCGCTGGCGCTGATCGCCGCGGCGTTCGTGCTGTTCCGGTCCCAGCGCCTGGCATCGCTCATCACCCCCGACGACGAACGGCTGATCCGCGCGCTGTTGCGCACGTACGGCGAGGACGACTCGCTCGGCTACTTCTCCACCCGCCGGGACAAGGCCGCCGTCTTCTCGCCCGACGGCCGCGCGGTGATCACCTATCGCGTCGAGGTGGCGACCTGCATGGCCGGCGGCGACCCGATCGGCGACCCCGACGCCTGGCCCGATGCGATCGCCGAGTTCATCGCGCTCTGCGAGACCTACGGGTGGCGGCCCGCGGTGCTCGGCGCCAGTGTCCGCGGGGCACGCGCCTACGAGGCGGCGGGCATGCGGAGCCTCAACATCGGTGACGAGGCCGTGGTGCACCCCGACGACTTCGCGCTCTCGCGGCCGGAGTTCAAGGCCGTGCGCGGCGCGGCCAGTCGTATCCGCAACCTGGGCATCACCGTCCGTATCCGCCGGATGGCGGAACTGCCGGACAGCGAACTCGACGCGCTGACCGCACGTGCCGATGCCTGGCGCGACGGTGAGACCGAGCGCGGCTTCGCGATGGCCCTCGGCCGCCTGGGCGACCGCGCCGACGACGACACCCTGATCGTCGAGGCGGTCGGCGACGACGGCCGCGAGATCGGTCTGCTGACCTTCGTCCCCTGGGGACGTTCCGGGGCCTCGCTCGACGTGATGCGCCGGGAGCGGAGCGGTCCCAACGGGGTGGTCGAGGCGATGGTGAGCGCGCTGGCGACCGAGGCCGACGAGGTCGGTGTCACCCGTATCTCGCTGAACTTCGCGGCGTTCCGCGGCATCTTCTCGCAGCATGAGGAAGTCGGCGCCGGCCCGGTGGTGCACCTGCTCTACCGGGTGCTGTCGCTGAGTTCGCGCTACTTCCAGATCGAGTCGCTGTACCGGTCCAACGCGAAGTATCAGCCCGAATGGGTGCCGCGCTTCCTGTGCTTCGGCGGTGGCCGGTCGATCCTGCGGGTCGGGGCGGCCGCGCTGATCACCGAGGGATTCATCCCCTCGATGTCGCCGCCGCCGCGTAACGCGGGCGCGTCGTCGATCCCGGTGGGCGTCGACGTCGACGCGCTGATCGCGGACCTCGATCGCGCCGCGCGCGCGGTGTCGGCGGCGCAGCCGCGGCGCGCCGGTCAGGTGCGGGTGCGTCTGGAGAAGCTGGAGCGGCTGCGGGCCGAGGGCGTTGATCCGTATCCGACGGCCCAGTCGCCGACGCATACGGCCGCCGCTGCGCGGGAGGCCGACCCGGGGACCCCGGTGACGGTGGCCGGGCGGATCGTCGCCCTGCGCGATCTCGGCGGCGTGGTGTTCGCCGGGCTGCGCGATCAGTCGGGCACGGTGCAGCTGCTGGTGGAGCCGTCGTCGCTCGACGGCCCCGATTTCGCCGGGAGTCTGGACCTCGGTGACCTGGTCGAGGCGTCCGGCACGATGGGCGTCAGCCGCTCCGGCGAGGTGTCGGTGCTGGTCACGGCATGGCGCTTGAACGGCAAATGCCTGCACCCGCTGCCCGACAAGTGGCGCGGCCTGACCGACGCCGACATGGCGCTGCGGCGCCGCTATCTGGCGCTGGCGACCGATCGGGACAGTCGTGATCTGCTGGTCGCCCGCAGCAAGGTGGTCAAGGCGTTGCGCGACACGCTCTGCGATGACGGCTACATCGAGGTCGAGACGCCGATCCTGCAGCAGGTGCACGGCGGCGCCAACGCGAGCCCGTTCCGCACGCACATCAACGCCTACCACCTGGACCTGTATCTGCGGATCGCCCCCGAGCTGTACCTGAAGCGGCTGTGCGTCGGCGGGATGGAGCGGGTCTTCGAGATCGGCCGGAACTTCCGCAACGAGGGCGTCGACCAGAGTCACAATCCGGAGTTCACCAGCCTGGAAGCCTATGCGGCGCACGGGGATTACCTCTCGATGATGGATCTGACCCGGGAGCTGATCTGTGCCGCGGCGACCGCGGTGTACGGCGAACCGGTGCTGGTCTCGCCGGGTGAATCGGGCACGCGCGTCGACCTCTCCGGACGCTGGCCCGTGGTCTCGGTGTACGACGCCGTCTCGGTGGCGGTCGGCCGCACCGTCGGCCCGGGCACCGGGGCCGGTGCGCTGCGGGAGATCTGCCGGGAACGCGGTGTCGCGTACCGGCCGGGCTGGGATGCGGGCGAACTGGTCCAGGAACTGTATGAGCAGTTCGTGGAGTCGTCGACCACCTTCCCGACCTTCTATCTCGACTTCCCGGCCTCCACGTCGCCGCTCACCCGGAGCCGCGATGACGACCCGCGTCTCGCGCAGCGCTGGGACCTGGTCGCCTGGGGGATGGAACTCGGCACCGCGTATTCCGAGCTCACCGACCCGCTGGAACAGCGGCGGCGGCTCACCGAGCAGTCGCTCCGCGCCGCCGGCGGGGACCGCGAGGCGATGGAACTCGACGAGGACTTCCTCACCGCCCTCGAATACGCGATGCCGCCCACCGGCGGCCTCGGCCTCGGTGTCGACCGGCTCGTGATGCTGCTGACCGGCCGCCCGATCCGCGACGTCCTGACCTTCCCGCTGGTGAAGCCCCGCTGAATCACATGCGGGGGGAGGTCGCGCCGACACCGTCCGGTTCTTCGGTCGCCGACCGACAAAGGGGACACTCTCGCGACCGGCCTCGACGGCCTGGCGTCGCGCCGTGGCGACGGACGGCGTGACGTCTGTTACCGCGGGGTACGGACACCTGCTCCGGCGGCATAGACTGGCGGACTATGACCGTGCCTGAATTCACACCCACCGCTGACCTGGTCGACGAGATCGGTCCCGATGTCCGCAGCTGCGACACCCAGTTCACCCAGTACGGCGGGCGCCGCGAGTTCGCCGGCGTGGTGACCACGGTCCGCTGCTTCCAGGACAACGCGCTGCTGAAGTCCATCCTGTCCGAGGACAATCCGGGCGGGGTGCTGGTGATCGACGGCGAGGGCTCGGTGCACACGGCGCTGGTCGGCGACCTCATCGCCGAGCTCGGCCGCAGCCACGGCTGGGCCGGGATCGTGGCGATCGGCGCGATCCGGGACGCCAAGACCATCGGCGGCATGGAGATCGGCGTCAAGGCCCTCGGCACCAACCCGCGCAAGTCCACCAAGACCGGTGCCGGTGAGCGCGACGTCCCGATCGAGCTGGGCGGCATCGTGATCGAGCCCGGCGACCACCTGTTCTCCGACGACGACGGCATCGTCGTCGTGACCCCCGAAGCCTGACCCCGCCTGCCTCCACCCTCCCAGGAGTTCCCATGCCGAAGCCCACTTCCGCCTACTTCGAGCGGCTCGCCGCGCTGGCCGCGATCGATGACCCGGCCGCTCGCCCCACCAAGCCCGTCCTGGAGGCCTACAGCGCCACCGAGATGGCGACCATCCCGGTCGGCGACGCCGACGACCTCACGCGCGCCGTCGAGCGCGCCCGCGCCGCGCAGCCCGCGTGGGCCGCGCGCAAGCCGGCCGAGCGCGCCAAGGTGCTCAACGCCTTCTCCGAGCTGGTGCACAGCCGCGCCGACGAGCTGATGGACGTCGCGCAGGCGGAGACCGGCAAGGCGCGCATCTACGC
This sequence comes from Gordonia sp. PP30, assembly GCF_023100845.1. Taxonomy (NCBI): domain Bacteria; kingdom Bacillati; phylum Actinomycetota; class Actinomycetes; order Mycobacteriales; family Gordoniaceae; genus Gordonia; species Gordonia sp. PP30. Next base: position 99,556 of record NZ_CP095864.1, read on the forward strand.
GCAGGAGGAGGTGCTCGACGTCGCCCTCACCGCGCGCTACTACGCCACGCACGGACCCAAGATGCTGGCCGACCGCAAGGCCGCGGGCATGATCCCCGGCGCCACCGACGTGCGCGTCCGCTACCAGCCGAAGGGTGTCGTGGGTGTCATCAGCCCGTGGAACTACCCGCTGACGCTGGCCGTGTCCGACGCCGTCGCCGCCCTCATCGCCGGCAACGCCGTGGTCATCAAGCCGGACAGCAACACCCCGTACTGTGCGCTCGCGCTGGCCGAGCTGCTGTACGAGGCCGGGCTGCCGCGCGAGCTGTACGCCGTGGTCCCCGGTCCGGGTTCGGTGGTCGGGCAGGCGATCGTCGAGCAAACCGACTACGTCATGTTCACCGGCTCCTCGGCCACCGGCGCCACCCTCGCTCAGCAGGCAGGCAAGCGTCTGATCGGCTTCTCCGCCGAGCTCGGCGGCAAGAACCCGCTGATCATCACCGCCGATGCCGACGTCGACCATGCCGTCGCGGGTGCCGCCCGCGCGTGCTTCTCCAACTCGGGCCAGCTGTGCATCTCGATCGAGCGCATCTACGTCGAGAAGGCGATCGCCGACGAGTTCTCCCGCAAGTTCGCCGAATTCGTGGAGAACATGAAGCTCGACGGTACCTACGACCTGGCGCCCGACATGGGCTCGCTCGCCTCGGCCGCCCAGGTGGAGACCATCGAGGCGCACGTCGCCGACGCCGTCGCCAAGGGCGCCACCGTGCTGGCCGGCGGCCGCAAGCGCGCCGACCTCGGCCCGCTGTTCTACGCGCCCACCGTCCTCACCGGCGTGACCGATGAGATGGAGTGCTTCCGCAACGAGACCTTCGGGCCGCTGGTGTCGATCTACCCGGTGGACTCCGTCGAGGAGGCGATCGAGCGCGCGAACGACACCGAGTACGGCCTCAACGCCAGCGTCTTCGCCGGGAACGCCGCGCAGGCGCAGAAGATCGCCGAGCAGCTGCGGGCGGGCACCGTCAACATCAACGAGGGCTACGCCGCCGCGTGGGGCTCCACCGCCGCGCCGATGGGCGGCATGGGCATCTCGGGTGTGGGCCGCCGTCACGGTGAGGAGGGTCTACTCAAGTACACCGAGCCGCAGACCATCGCCGCGCAGCGCTTCATGGGCCTGGACGGTATGCCCGGCGTGCCGCGTGACGTCTTCCTCAAGCTGACGCCGCTGGCGATCCGCACGCTGAAGTACCTGCCCGGCCGGTAAGCCGAAAGATCAAGAGCGGCCCCACCTTTCGCGGTGGGGCCGCTCTTGTCGTACGGGGTGCCGATCAGGAACGACGACGGCGGGCGCGCCGGCGCAGCAGCAGGATCACCGCGAGGAGCGCGCCGAGGCCGGCGGCGACCATCGCCGGGCTCACCCGGTCCCCGGGCAGCTGGGTCGGCGCGGTGCGGCGCAACTGGGCGAACAGGTCGCGGGCGGCGTCGGCCTGGGCGACGGTGTCGTCGTGCGGCGACGGGGTGGCGGTGGTCGTCGCGGACTCGTCGTCGCCCGGCACGTCGGCGGCCGCCGGTGCGGCTTCGAGCGCGGGCGCCGGGTCGGCCGCCGACAGTGCGGGCCGCTCGGCGGGCGCCTCGATGGCCGGGGTGGCCTCGGCGGCCGGCGGTGCCTGCGACGGTGCCGGGATCGCGTCCGCGGGTGCCGGGAGCTCGGCGGCCGGTGCGGCGTCGAGGGCGGCGAGCAGCTCGGCCTTCTTCATCGTCGAGTAGCCGTGCAGGCCGCGGGCCTTCGCTTCGGCGCGCAGTTCGGCGACCGTGTGGTCGCGGTGCGCGGACGGGGCGTCGGCGGACGGGGCATCGTCGGTGGGCAGGACGGGGTCGGTGTCGGCCATCGTCGGGGCAGTCTCCTTCGGCGGTGTCACGCGGGGTGAACGTTGAGTCGGGCGAGCAGGTCGTTGTCGATCGCGGTCAGCTCGTTGCTGATCGCCCGCTGCGCGGCGCGGCGCTGGGCCGGCGGCATGGTGTCGGCGGCGTCGGTCGCGACGACCAGATTGTCCAGACGCCCGCGCATGGCGGTCACGAAGTCCTTGCCCTCGGCGGTGCTCTCCCGCTCGGCGACCTGGTCGGCGGAGTTCTGCGCGGCGGCGATGCGGGCGCGCAGTGCGGCGTTCGGGCCGCCGTACTGGGTCAGCAGACCGGCCGGGACACCGGCGCGTCGTGCCTGCACCGCGGTGACCTGCTCTCGTGCGGCGATCGCGCCGCGGTACAGGATCGGTCCGGCGATGGGCGCGAGCATCTTGGCGACGGTCAGGTAGCGCTTCACCCGCGCCGGCCCGAACAGTGCCGCCTTCTCGGCCGCTTTCGCCTGTGCCTGGGCGGTCTTCGCCTCGGCGGCATGCGCCTTCTGGGTGGCCTTCGAGGTGGTCTTCGCGGTCTTGCGCTCGGCCTTCTGCGCCTTCTTGTGGAACTTGTGCTTCTCGCGCAGCGCCTTGCGATGCCGCTTGGTCTCCTCGTGCGAGTGCACCTTGGCCTCGAGGCGCACTCGCGTCTTGAGGGCCTTCTCCTCGGCCTTGCGGATCTTGGCCTCGGCCTTGCGCTCGACGCGACGAGCCTTGCGGGACGACAAGAAACCCATGGTGTCCTTTCCGCGGGACGACCGGCGTGGCCGTGACTGTAACCAGTTTTGCATAGTGTCGTAGGGGGATGAGACTGTGGCGCAGCACCGCCACACGGCGGTGATCGGCGACGAGAGGCAGGCAGCGGGTGGGTGCAGCGATTCTCGGCGCGCGCGACTTGTCCGGTTGCGAGCATCGACTGGCGCTGGATTCCGCCTTGGCGTCCGACGCCCGGGCGACGCCGATCGGCGAGACCCCCGAGGCGCTGCGCCGGATCGAGGCCGCGCAGGAGCATCGTCGCGCCGTGCTCGACACGCTGCGCGCACTGCAGGCCGAGCGGGGCACGAGCGTCGTCTCGATCGATCCGGACCTGCCGCACCGTGAGCGCGCGGCGGCGACGCTCGCCGCGTGCGAGGCCGGTGCCGACTGGATCTTCTCCGCCGCGCTGCCCGTCGACGCCGCCGCGGGTCGTCGCGGGCACGCCGAGGCCTTGATCCGGCACGGGGCCGGGTACGTGCCGCTCATCGTCGTCAACCACCGGGTGACCAATCCGGCCAAGCCCGACCGCGACCCGGCCGAGCCGGCCGCGCTGTGCACCAGCGGGCTCGGCGAGTGGCGGCCCGAACCCGATCCGTCGCGTGCCTCGCGCCGCAACCGGCGCGACACGCTGCGCCTGGCTCAGCTGGCCGCGATGCTCGACGGCCTGGGTCTGGCGGCCGCGCCGGATCGCGCGGATTGGGCCGGCGGGGTGATCGGGGTCGATGCCGACTGCATCCTGATGGTGCCGCTGGGCGCCGTGATGCCCGAGTACGACGACATCTTCGCCCGGCGCCGCGCGGTGGCCGACGGACTGGTGCGGACGGTGCCCCGCCGGATCAACGAGTGCCGCAGCTGCGAATGGTGGCCGGACTGCGAGGCCGAACTGGTGGCGCGGGACGACGTGAGCCTGGTGGTCGGCGGCACCGGCACCGCGGCGCTGCTCGACGCGGGGATCAGCACCGTCACGCAGTTGTCGGCGTACCGGGGAGATCCGCCCGAGGAGTGGCCGGGCAACATGAACTTCCTCGATGTGGTGGTCGCCGCGAACTGCCGGCGCCGTGAGGTGCCGCTGGTCCGCCGGCTGGACCGGCCGCGGGTGCGGCGCGCCGATGTCGAGGTGGACGTCGACATGGAGAGCTACGGCGAGCGCGGCGCCTACCTGTGGGGCACGCTGCTCACCGACAACGTCGACGGCGAGCCGGTGCTCTACCGGCCCTTCGTCACCTGGGATCCGCTGCCCACCGACGACGAGGGCCACGCCTTCGGGCGCTTCTGGTCGTGGCTGATGGAACGGCGGCGGCTGGCCCACGAGGCGGGCAAGACCTTCGCGGCGTACTGCTACTCGCAGCAGGCGGAGAACCGGTGGCTGCGCGCGAGCGCCGACCGCTTCGGATCGATCCCCGGGGTTCCGGCCCGCGAGGAGGTCGATGCCTTCATCTCCTCGCCCGAGTGGGTGGACGTCTACGAGGCCGTCAACAAGAACTTCATCTGCCCGAACGGCAAGGGGCTCAAGCGGATCGCGCCGGTCGCCGGTTTCGGCTGGCGCGACGACGAGGCGAGCGGCGAGGCCTCCATGGAGTGGTACGCCGCCGCGGTCGGCCTCGGCGGGGGACCGATGGACCTGACCCAGCGCGACCGCCTGCTTCGCTACAACGAGGACGACGTGCAGGCCACCAAGGTGCTGCGCGAGTGGCTCAGCTCCGAGCAGATCCTCCGCCTCCCCACGGTCGACGACCTCCTCGCCTGACGGGGGCTTGGCGGGTCCTGAGCATGTGCGGCGGAGCCTGCGACGACGCGCGGTCGAAGGGCCGACCCGGTCTCGCCCTTGCGGGCTCGACCGGTGGTTCCTGAGCGAAGTCGAAGGGCTCGGCCGACGGCCATATCGGCCCGTGTCTGGCCCTGCGCGGTCGAAGGGTCGAAAGGACCCCGGGTCCGGCGCCGCCGCCTTGCGGTCAGGCGTTGAGGCTGACCTCGTCGTCATGCTCCACGCTCCGCGCCGCCTCCTGGGCGCGGCGACGCCAGGTCCGCACGATCACCAGCGCGCCGGCGGCCGCGATCACGACCGCCGCAGCGACGGTGCCGCCGATCAGCGGACCGCTCGCGTCGAGCAGGCCCTCGGTGAGCAGCCAGATCGCGAAGCCGAAGAAGAGTGCGGCGGCGGCCAGCGCGATGGTGCGCTCGGGCAGGTGCTTCCCGAGCAGCCGCCCGACGAGGATGGCCACCGCATCGGCCGTCACCATGCCGAGCGTCGAACCGATCCACACGCCGAGCCAGTTGTGGTCGGTGGCCAGCGTGATGGTGGCGAACATGGTCTTGTCGCCCAACTCGGCCAGCATGAACGCGCTCATCACCGCGAGGAACACCGAGCCGCCGACACGGCCGGCCTTGGTGGACTCGTCGTCCGACAGTTCGTCGCCCCGCAGCGTCCACAGCGCGAAGGCCAGCATGGCGAGGCCGCCGGCGATCGACATCAGGTGGGTGGGGATCGACAGGCCCAGGTAGTGGCCGAAGAACACGGACACCGCGTGCACCAGCGTGGTGGCGACGAGGATCGCACCGAGGACCACCCACCAGCGGTAGCGGAGAGCGTAGGTGAGCGCCATGAGCTGCGACTTGTCGCCGAGTTCGGCGACGAAGATCACGCCGAAGCCGAGGAGGAGTGCCGCTGTCATGTGAACCAGGCTAGGCATGCCTGCCCCGGGGCCGCAACAGATGGAATAGCCGCATATATGCAGGTAGGAGCGCCGCAAGAAGAGATTCGGGTACCCGTACGGAGTCGGCCGGGGTACCCGGCGTCGCCGGGGCCGTCGCGGGCACCAGGCACAATGGCAGCTGTGTCTCATGCCCTCGATACGCGAGCGCGCCCGATCACCGGCCCGCTGCGCCCGCTGGAGATCGCGATCGTCGCCATCCTGTCGGGCCTGACGGTGGTGGCCGTGGTGGTCGCCGCCGTGATCCCGATGGGGCAGGCCGCCGGCCTGCTGGCCCCGGTCCCGATCGCGCTCATCGCCGCTCGTACCCGGCCGCGTGCCGTCGTCGCCGCGTCGGTCACCTCGACGGCGGTGACCTTCGCGGTCGCCGGCCTCGGTGCCGCGCTCTCGGTGCTGGCCGCGGCGGTGGTCGGCGCGGTGGTCGGCGACGTCCGTCGGCGCGGCGGTGGGCTGCTGATGCTCCTGCTGGTCTCGCTGATCGTGGCACCGCTGCTCTCCGCGGTCTCGGTGCTGGCCCTGTGGATCCTGGTGCCGCTGCGGAAGCTGGCGCTCGAGGTTCTGGAGAACCTGATCAGCGGTGTCGGCAAGGTCCTGGTCTGGATCGGCAAGGCGATCACGCGCGGCCTGCACGCCGCGGGTTCCGAGGCCACCGTGTCGTGGCAGGGCGCCGGCGACTGGTTCGCCGGACTCGGCAAGAACATCGTCGACTACTGGTGGGCATGGATGCTCATCTCCGGCGCTGTCGGCTCGTTCCTGTCGTTGCTGGTGGCCTGGTGGATCCTGCACGGCGTGGTCGACCGGCTCGCCCACATCCGCATGCAGGACACGCTCGACGCCGAGGGCGACCTCACCGCCGACGAGCCGATCGAGCCGCTGCCGTTGCGCATGGTCGGTGTCGGCTACCGCTACCCGGACACCGGCGTCGACGTCCTCACCGGAATCGACCTGACGCTGCTCCAGGGCGAGTTCGTCGCCGTCGTCGGCGCGAACGGCTCGGGCAAGTCGACGCTGTCGAAGCTGCTGGCCGGCACCCCGGCCACCATCGGTGTCGTCGACCGTCCCGGCGACCCGGGACTCGGCAGGCTGGGCGGCACCGCGATGGTGCTGCAGCGGCCGGAGGCCCAGATGCTGGGTTCGCGGGTGGCCGACGACCTGGTCTGGGGTCTGCCCGACGACGCGCACGTCGACATCGACGCGCTGCTCGAGGAGGTCGGCCTCGGTGGGCTGGGCGAACGGGAGACCTCGGATCTGTCCGGCGGCCAGCAGCAACGACTCGCGGTCGCCGCCGCCCTGGCCCGGCGGCCCAAGCTGCTGATCGCCGACGAGGTGACCTCGATGGTCGACCCGGCCGGGCGCCACGACTTGATCGAGATCCTCGCCGCGCTGCCGCGCACCCGCGGGATCACCGTCGTGCTGATCACGCACCGTGACTCCGAGGCGCGCGCCGCCGACCGGGTGATCCACCTGGAGGGCGGGCGGATCGTCGAACACTCCCCGGAGTGGATGCGGCCCGAGGAGCACACGCCTGCCCTGCCCGCGGTGACGCCCGACCACGATCCGCTGCTGGTGGTGCACGACGTCTCGCACACGTACCTGCCCGGATCGCCGTGGGAGGTGACCGCGCTGCACCACGTGAGCCTGCAGGTCAACCGGGGTGACGGACTGCTGATCGTGGGCGGGAACGGCTCGGGCAAGACCACGCTGGCCTGGATCATCGCCGGGCTGATCGAGCCGTCCGGCGGCGAGGTGCTGCTGCACGACGAGCCGATGACCGATCAGGTCGGCAGCGTCGGCCTCGGATTCCAGCACGCACGACTGCAGCTGCAGAAGACCACCGTCAGCGACGAGATCATGGCGGTCGGCGGCGAATCGGTCACCACCACCGAGGTCGGCCGGGTGCTCGACCTCGTCGCGCTGCCCCGGCAGATCGCCACCCGCCGCGTCGACTCGCTGTCCGGCGGCCAGATGCGGCGCGTGGTGCTGGCCTCGCTGGTCGCCGCCGAGCCCGACGTGCTGGTGCTCGACGAGCCGCTGGCCGGCCTCGATCCCGGCGCCCGCGAGGAGGTCCTCGATGTGCTCGCCGGGCTGCGGCGCGGCGGCATCACCATCATCATCATCTCCCACGACCTGGAGGCGCTCGACCGCGTCTGCAACCGCCGGGTGGAACTGATCGACGGCGTCCTGGAGGCACGACGATGACCATGCGCACTCCGCCGCTGCGGCAACTGCCCGGCGACTCCCCGGTCCACCGGCTCTGGGCGGGCACCAAACTCATCGTCGTGCTCGCGCTGGGCGTGATGACGTGGGTGCTGCCGAGCTGGCCCAGCCTGATCTTCGTGGCGATCTGCGTCCTGGTGTTCGCCGTGGTCGCCGGGATCCCGCTCGGCGCCATCCCGCGTCCGCCGTGGTGGTTCTGGGTGCTGATCCTGGTCGGTATGGGCGTCACCGCGCTGTCCAGCGGGGGATCGGGCGTCGTCGTCTTCCTGCGCAGCACCGTGCTTGGGCTGGTGGTGCTGGCGATGAGCATCCTCGTCGTCTGGACCACGCCGATGGCCGAGATCGCTCCGGCGATCGCCCGCCTGATGGGACCGCTGCGGCTGCTGCGTCTCCCGGTGGACGAATGGGCGGTGACCATCGCGCTGTCGCTCCGCGGTCTGCCGATGCTGATGGAGGAGATGCGGATGCTGCGGGCCTCGCACCGGCTGCGCCCGACGTCGTCGCCGAAGTCCGGGCATCCATCGGCCGAGATGACGATCATCGACCTGGTGGTCGCCGCCCTGAGTTCGGCGATGCGCCGGGCCGCCGAGATGGGCGAGGCGATCACCGCGCGCGGCGGCACCGGACGGCTCACCGCCTACCCGTCGCGGCCGGGCCGGGCCGACGCCGTCACGCTGATCCTGGTGGCCGCGGCGTGCGCGGCGGCCATCACCCTCACGGTGGTGCTCCGATGACGCAGCAGCCCGGACCGGTGCCGTCCGGGACGCCCGCGCCCGTCGCGCCGGGGGCGCCCGCCACCGGGGAGAGCGACCGGCTCTGGAAGTACCTCGCGATCTTCGTGGGGATGTCGATCCTGCTCAGCGCGATCTTCGCGGTGATCGACAGCGTGATCGGCGGCTCGGTGAGCGGGGTGAGTGCGCTGGTGCCGTTCTTCGCGGCGGCCACCGCCGTCGACGCCTTCGTGAAGCGGCACCTGCGGGTCCTCACCCCGGCCGAGAAGTGGTGGCTGATCTGGTGGTCGTTCGGGATCACCGTCGCCTGGGCGGTGGTCGTGGGCGGGACGGTGCTGGCCGCATCGGGATACGCCGGTCAGATCTGGGACGAGATGGGTGTCTGGCTGCCGATCCTGCTGGTCATCGGCGCCGCGGTCAGCTTCCTCGCGATCTGGGCGGGCTACGCCTGGTGGCCGAGGCGATCGCTGCGGAACCGCACCCGCTACCTGGAGCGTCAGGCCGCCAAACGCCGCTGAGCGGCGCCGATCGGGGACCGGCCGGGTACTCCGTGCGCCGGGGGTGCCGGTAGACCGTCGCGGATGCGGTCATGATTCCCGCATCCGCGACGTTCTGCGAATCGCGCACGACGAGTAGCGCGCCGCGCGATCCGAGCGGACGAAGCCCCGGATAGCCCGTTGAGCCGGTGAGGAACCTTTCGACGGGGCTCTAGATAAACTTCGTGACGAACCGTGTCGAAACGACCCCCGACATGCTGCCCGAGCCCGGTCGTGTGGTCGGCATGTCGTGCATCCCCGAATACCGGTCCACGGGGGAACATTCCCCTCGTGACCCGGTATTCGGCAACGGCCGACGTGCCGCCGGGTTAGCTCGGGCAGTGAGCGGTGAAACTCCAGGCCGTGCCGTCCTGGTCGGCGGTCACGCGGACGGTGACCTCCTTCGACGCGCCCGGCGGGACGTTGACGGTCAGCGAGCCCACGCCGGGACCCGCCAGCGGGTGGTTGAACTTGTTCCTGCTCTCCGACCCGCGCCATCCGGTGGTCGCGATCTGGCGTCCCTGGTAGATCACATCGAGCTTGTCGGGCTGATCCTGCATGTCGTAGGTGATGTCGAAGGCGGTCGGACCACTGCGACCGAGGTTCACCGGGAAATTCTGCGGCCGGGCGTCGTAGCCGCCGTTCGGAACGGTCACCTTGCCACACGGCCGGACGGGCGCGGTGTAGGTCGGATCCTGCTTCTTCTTCGGCTGGCTCGTGGTCGGCGGCCGACTGTAGCGCGGGTCCTTGGTGCCGTCGGCGTGGGCGGCGGCGGGGGCGATGAGCATCGCGCCGGCGGCTGCGGCGCCGGCGACGGTGCCGATCAGGCGGGTACGGCTGGTCATGGGGGAATTCCCTCCCTGGGTTCGCGGTAGAACGAGCTGTTCTCGGGGCGACTGCCTGGCAGTCCGCCATTCAACCTAGGGATCGCACATCGCGTTGTATGTCGGCGAAAGGGAGGAAAGTGCTGTTCAGGGCGCCCCCACTTCTCAGGGCAGGGAGCAGACGACGGCGCCCACTCCGTTTCCGGAGTGGGCGCCGTCGTCGTACTGCGAACTGCGGGTGAGGTCTGTCGTTACGGAACGATCAGGCCGTCCGCGGCGGTCGCGCGAGCGAACCGCGCGGCGGCATCCTCCCAGTTGACGACGTTCCACCAGGCCTTGACGTAGTCCGGCTTCACGTTCTGGTAGTCGAGGTAGAAGGCGTGCTCCCACATGTCGAGCATGACGACCGGGATCAGGGCGGCGGAGGTGTTGCCGCTCTGGTCGGTCAGCTGCTCGATCACCAGGCGCTTGCCGATGGTGTCGTAGCCGAGGATCGCCCAGCCGCTGCCCTGCAGGGTGGTGGCCGCGGCGGTGAAGTGCGCCTTGAAGGGCTCGAAGCCGCCGAAGTCGCGACCGATGGCCTCGGCGAGGTCGCCGGTGGGCTCGCCGCCGCCGTTGGGCGAGAGGTTCTTCCAGAAGATCGAGTGGTTGGTGTGACCACCGAGGTGGAAGCCGAGGTTGGCGCTCAGGCCGAAGACCTTGCCCTGGATGTCACCGGCCGCGCGGGCCTCTTCCAGCTTCTCCAGGGCGGTGTTCGCGCCGGCCACGTAGGTGGCGTGGTGCTTGTCGTGATGGAGCTCCATGATCTTGCCGGAGATGTGCGGCTCCAGGGCGCCATAGTCGTAGTCGAGATCGGGCAGGGTGTAGACAGCCACGGTCATCCTCTTCTTTCGCTGTGCGTTATTCGTACTCGGTCCAATTTCTACCCTTCCCCTTCCCGCGGCGGTGCGCAAGGGTTGCGCCCGGGCCCCCGCCGCGTCCGCGAAAAGGGTCAGAGAAGGATGATCAGCGCGATCGCGACGATGATCAGAGCGATGGTCGCGGCGATCGCCAGGCACTGACCGCCCACGTTGTAGACCGGCCACGATTCGGACCGCCGGGTCACTGAGCCCGACCGGGTCACCGATTGCCTCGTCGTCACGGCGTCATCCTCGTTCTCGGTCACAGGTGGTGACGCACCTCACAGGTGCGATGGTGCCCACAGGCTACCGGTGCGGACCGTTCGGCGAAACCCCGGGCCCCGCGGCGCACCGCCGGAGGCGCCGGGGGGAGTCGTACGCTGGAGGCATGAGCATCTTCGATCGCCTGCAAGCCGCCGCCGACGTCAAGCGCGTGATGGTGGATCCCGCGCACGCCCTGCCGGGACGCGACGAGGAGATGCCGGTGCCGGCCGTTCACGCGGTGCTCGGGCACCCGTTGCGCGGCGAACCGGAGGCGGACGGGTCGTACGCGAACGGGGGCGTCGGCACCTTCGACGGCGGCCTGCGTGCGGTGGTGCTGGCCGGCGGCTGCTTCTGGGGCGTCGAGGAGATCCTGTGGGGGGTGCCGGGCGTGTATACGACGGCCGCGGGCTACGCGGGCGGCTACACCCCGAACCCGACGTACGAGGAGGTGTGCACCGCCAAGACCGGCCACACCGAATCGGTGCTCGTCGTCTTCGATCCGGCGCAGGTCAGCCTGGACGAACTGCTCGCGGTGTTCTTCACCGCGCACGATCCGACGCAGGAGATGCGGCAGGGCAACGACATCGGCACCCAGTACCGCTCGGCGGTCTTCACCTTCGCCGAGGACGACAACGAGGCCGCGGTGGCGGCCGCGCGGCGCTTCGAGCCGGTCCTCGCCGAGGCCGGCTACGGCCCGGTGACCACCGAGATATCCCTCCTCGACGATGCTGGGGCGGGCCGCTTCTTCTACGCCGAGCCGTATCACCAGCAGTACCTGCACAAGAATCCCAACGGCTACCGCTGTCACGCGGCGACCGGGCTGACGTTCCCGACCGCGGGCTAGTCCCGGTGACCGAGCGCATCTCGGCCGAACAGTGGAACCGGACCCTGCTGGTGCGTCAGCACCTGGTGGAGCGGGTCGCGGAGGAACCCATCGAGGTGATCGACCGCTGCGTGGGAGTGCAGTCGCAGGATCCGCGGGCGGCGTTCTTCGCGCTCTGGTCCCGCATCGACGGCTTCGACCCCGCGGAGCTCGACGCGCTCCTGACCGACCGCGAGGTGGTCCGGATGGCGCTGCAGCGCGGCACCGTGTTCCTGATGGACGGCCTCGACGCCCGATGGATCCGCGGGGCGGTGCAGCCCGCGCTGGAGGCGTCGCTCACGAGCAATCATCTGCGCAAGCTCGGCGACGTGGACCCCGCGGCCGTCGTCGAGGCGGCCCGGCGGCTGTTCGACGACGACGGCGGCGAGCACGGGATCTCGGCCGCGCGGCTGCGCACGGAACTGACCGGGCGGTGGCCGCAGGCGCCGGCGGATTCGCTGACGTCCGTCGCGCGCGCCCGGTTGCCGCTGGTGCAGATTCCACCGCGTGGACTGTGGGGCCGCAGCGGCGCGCCGTCGTACGTGCTCCTCGACCACTGGATCGGGCCGGGTGAGCCCGCGCTGATCGGCGACGAGGCGCGCAAGGACCTGATCCGCATGTACCTGCGCGGCCACGGGCCGGCGTCGGCCGCCGCGGTGGCCGCCTGGAGTGGGCTGTCGGGTCTGCGTCCGTTGCTCGACGCGATGGAGGCCGACTGGGAGCTGGTGAAGCTCGCCGGACCGGACGGCCGGGAGCTGTACGACCTGGACGGTCTGGCGATCGCCGAGGGCGATCAGCCGGTGCCGGTGCGTCTGCTCGCGCCGTACGACGGGGTACTGGTGGCCAACGCCGACCGTGACCGCGTCGCCGATCGGGACGTGTACGCGCGGACGGTGACGGCCAACGGGCGCTCGCCGGGGTTCGTGCTCGTCGACGGCCGGCTCGCCGGGACCTGGCGACTGGGCTCGGGAAGCGTCGAGCTGACGGAACTGGTCGACCTGCACCCCGCTCAGCGCGCCGAGGTGGAGCGCGAAGCCGCACTGCTGGCGGAGTTCGCGGCGGGGTGACCCGAAGCGTTCCGCGGTGGGCGTCACACGATCGGTGGACCCGCAGAAACCACCGCGACACGCAACTCGCAAGCACTGCTTCAGAGTGTCGTTGCGAGTGTTGTCCACACGTTGTCCACAGGCCGGGGTGTGGGACGCCCGGGTGGCCGTCGGCAAACCCGGAGGTGACGCACAGGCATCCGGGAGTCTCAAATCGCCCGAAAATGTGAGGTCCGCGTCACATTTTGATTGTCGACCTCGCTGTTGTCCACAAATCCACAGGGTTATGCACAGCGCGACGGGTGGCATGTGGACCATGTGGACAACCCGGCCGAATCCGCCCTGTGGATAACTATTGGGACGAATTCGATGAACCGTCGCAACCGGATCACGCCGCGATGTGGTAGGGATTCCGCGCCCGTCTTCGACCGGCAAGCCCGGTGCCTCCGGGGCGATCTGTGGGAACATGGTCGACGTGAGCATGGACATCGAACAGATCGACGTCGCCGACCTCCCGGACGACTTCACCGATGTCACCGATCGCACGCTGCTGGACGTCCGCGAGGGCTACGAGTGGGAGTCCGGGCACGTGCGCGGTGCACTGCACATCCCGCTGGACGACGTCCCGGGGCGGTTCGACGAGATCGACCTCGACGCCGACCTGCTAGTGGTCTGCCGCACCAGCGGGCGCAGCTTCCGGCTGGCGCAGTATCTGGCCATGCGGGGCATCGACGCGACCGTCGTGCACGGCGGCATGGTCGCCTGGGAAGCCGCGGGCAAGCCCGTGGAGACGGGCCCGGAGCAGTCGGCGTGATGCTCGACGTCTGCCTGTCGTGCCGGATCCAGGCCGAACACCAGCCGGGCCGCGCCACCTGCCCGCGGTGCGGCCGGCCGCTCACCGTGCTCGATGAGACCACTCGCCGGCCGGTCGCCGGCGGCCCGGCTCCGGCCCCCGCCGCGGCGGCGGCTCCCACTCCGGCCGTCCGCCGCACACCGACTCGGCCCGCGCCGCCGCGGTTGCGCTGGGTGGCGCATCGCCCCGCCGACACGCTCCCGCCGCGGCCGTCCCCGGCACCACGGCGACGCACCGTTCCGGCACGCTACGGCCAGATCCCGCGCTGGGGTCTGTTCGACGTCGTCGCGCCGCCCGCCGAGGAGGCGGGCACCGATCCGGCCGCGTCGCTGCGCCGCTGGCTGACGTTCCTGTGGCCGTTCCTGGTGGCGGCCGCGGTGATGCAGCTCCTGCGGTACGTGACGCTGATGGTCAACCGCTCGCGCCCCATCCCCGCGTGGTGGGATCTGGGCACGCTGGCCCTGGTGATGCTGTGCGGCTGGGTGGCCGCGGCGGGCGTCGTGGTCGGGCTCTACTACTTCACGCGCTGGATGATCCAGGTGCGTGCGGACTCGTATGCGCTGGCCGGGCGGAGCGATCCACGACCGGCATGGGCCGTGCTGCTGATGACCGCGCTGATCTTCGTCAACGTCGTGGGTGCGCCGTTCGCGCTGGTCGAAGCGGCGCGTGCGGCCGGTGGTCCGGGCGTCGCCCGGGTGGAGCGGGCCGTCCGGCGGGTGGCCGTGGCGTGGGGGCTGGTCAACCTGATCGGCGCGATCGCGCTCGCCTACCGCATCGCCTGCCTGTTCACCGACAGCGTGCAGACCGGCGCCGACGCGATGGCCTGGGCGACCCTCGCCTTCGCGGCCTCCGCGGTGTTCGCCCGGTGGCTCGGTCCGCGCCTGGACAAGGTGGTGGTGACCGGCGACGAGGTCGCCTCGGCCCCGCCGCGACGATTGGTGGTGGCGGCATGAACTCGGACGTGTCCCGCTCGGGGAAGCCGGCGGTCGTCGCCCACCGGGGTGCGTCGGCCGACCATCCCGAGCACACGCTCGCCGCCTACGAGGCCGCGCTGTCCGAGGGTGCGGACGGCCTGGAATGCGATGTCCGGCTGACGGCCGATCATCAGCTGGTGTGCGTGCACGACCGCACCATCGATCGCACCTCCGACGGCGTCGGCGTGGTCAGCGAGATGACGCTCGCGCAGTTGCGCCAGTACGACTTCGGGTCGTGGAAGGGCGGTAAGCCCGCGTCGGTGCTGACCCTGCCGGAACTGCTGGAACTGACGCTCGACTGGCGGCGCCCGGTGCGGCTCTTCATCGAGACCAAGCATCCGGTGCGCTTCGGCAGCCTGGTGGAACAGCGGTTGCTGGAGACCCTGCACGAGTTCCGGGTCGGTGCGCCGCCGTCCGCCGATCACAGCCGGGCCGTGGTGATCTCGTTCTCGGCGTCGGGGATCTGGCGGGTGCGCCGCGCCGCGCCGATGCTCCCCACCATCCTGCTGGGCGAGACCCTGCGCGGCATCAGCGCCGGTGCCGCGACCGCGGTGGGCGCCACCGGCGTCGGACCGTCCGTGCAGACCCTGCGCAGCCATCCGGAGCTGGTGGATCGGGCCGCGGCGAGCGGCCGCGTCACCTACGCGTGGACCGTCGACGAGCGCAGCGACGTGCAGTTGTGCGCCGACCTCGGGGTGCGCTGGATCGCCACCAACCACCCGGCGCAGGTGCGCGACTGGCTGGTCACCGTCGACTGATCCGGGCGGGATGAGAAGCTAGGCAGCATGGCTAAGAAGAGCAAGCGGAGAGCACCGTCGGGAAGCAGCAACCGCGCCGAGCGCGTCGCGGCGCGCAAGGCACGGCAGGCGGCGGCGCTCGCCGGGCCGGTGCGGCCCTTCGCGGCGCTGCCGACCGCGGAGTGCGATCTGGTGGCCATGCGCGCGTTCATCGCGTCGGCGACGGCACAGGTGCGGTTCGTCGACGGGTTCGACGCCCCCAACGAGGTGGACTTCGTGACCATCCTCCCCGGCGCGGTGCCCGGTCTGGTGCGGACCCGGGACGCGTCGAAGTGGGGGAAGTTCGCCGCCGAGCGCGGCCTGACCGGCATCGTGACGCAGGGCCTGGCCGCCCTGCAGACCGATCCGGAGCCCGCCGACCTGGCCGATTCCCTCGCCACCGTGCTCGGCTGGGCGGCCAAGGCCGCGTCCGGCAGTGAGTTCCGCGGCGCGGATTCGCCGGGCGGCCTGGCCGGTGTCGTGGATCCGTCCGCCGCCCTCGACGTGATCGTCTACCCGGACTTCGACTGGTGGTTCGGCGACGACGCCGACGTGACCCCGCAGGTGCGGGCGATGCTCGAGCGCGCCAACGAGACCATCATGCCGACCGCGCGGCTGACGCCGCCGAGTGGTGTCGGCGCCCCGTGGTGGGTGGACGCCGGCGACCGCGCGCATCTGCGCTGGGTGCGTCCCGAGGACGAGGACGCGCTGATGAAGGCGATGGCCAAACTGCACGCGGCCGGCCGGCTGACGATGGGCGAGGGCTCGCGGTTCGCCGGGTCGTTCCGCACGCACGGTCTGGTGGTCCCGGTGTTCGACCTGGACAACGAGCGGCACCACGAGGAGTGGTACGGCGCGCTCGACGCGCTGGACAAGGCGTTCGCCGAGGCCCTGGCCGACGACTCCGACCTCACCGCCGCCGAGCGCAGCTCGCGCGCCGGGATCCTGGGCCGGCAGGTCACCCTGCGCTGACGCCCGCGCGCCGGTCGGGTGGAGTCCGCGCCGATCGCGAGGTCGAACGGCGACCGCCGTTCACGACACCGCGCCGCCGGTGTCCGAGAGCAGGTCCGCCGGGATCGACTGGCCCCTGCGCAGGTAGTCGAAGAAGTCGTGCGTCGACTGGCCGACGGCCAGTGAGTCGCCGTCGTCGGTGTACTCCGGGCCGCCGGTGGGCACCGTCGTGGTGATGGTGTCGCCGCGCAGCTTGTAGGCGAGCCACGCCAGGTTCCAGAGGTGGTCACCCTCGGCGACGGTCAGCGAGTCCACCGCGCCGTTGAGGAACGGGAACAGCCGGAACGGGTTCAGCAGCACACCCGGGCTCGACCCCTTGTGCATCAGCGCGGTGAGGAACTTGCGCTGGTTCACCACGCGTTCCAGGTCGGCGTTCGGGAACGCGCGGGTGCGCACCAGCCCCAGCGCTTGCGCGCCGTTGAGCTTCTGGCAGCCGGCCTTCAGATGAAGGCCGGCCTTGGGGTCGTGCAACGGCTGGTCCAGGCACATCGTCACCCCGCCGACGGCGTCGACCAGCCGGTCGAAACCACCGAAGCCGATCTCCGCGTAGTGATCGATGCGCAGGCCGGTGAGGTTCTCGACGGTCTGCACCAGCAGTTTCGGCCCGCCCTCGTTGAATGCCGCGTTGATCTTGTGGCTGCCCATGCCGGGGATCGGCACGTAGAGGTCGCGCGGGATGCTGATCAGCATCGGCTTCCCGCGCGGCGGCAGGTGCGCCAGCATGATCGTGTCGGTGCGGGCGCCGTCGCTGTCACCGGTGGCGAGCTTGTCCTTCTGCGCCTGGCTCAGATCCGCGCGCGAGTCGGTGCCAACGATCAGCCAGGTAGTGCCGGGCGTGTTCGACGGCCGGCCGCTGTACGACGCGAGCGCGTCGGTGCGGTGCAGCTTGCTGTCGTAGTAGAACATCAGGCCGACCGGGGTGATCACCAGCACCAGCAGAATCACCAGGAACCAGGGCAGGATCCGGCGCTTGCGGCGGCGATGCCGGACCTTCTTCGGCTTCTTCGCCGAGCCCTGATCCGGCCCGGCGGGCGGGCGCCCGTCGCCGCCGTCGCGGGGACGACGGCTGCGGGAACCGGCCGACCGCTCGGCGGGTGACGGTCCGCGGGCGTCGGCGGGGCGTCGTCCGGCCGGTCGCGGGCCGCCCGGAACGGGTTCGGGTTCCTGCCGCGGCGCGTAGCCGTCGGGGGCCACCGCGGGGAGGGGTTCGCGCTGGTCGTCGGGGGCGCCGGGGAGCGTGCGCGCCCAGCGCGGATCCGGACGGGGCGGGCCCGGTCGGGGCGGCGGATCGGCGGACCAGGCCTGCGGAGGCGGGGGTGCCACCGGGCCCGGGGCGTAGGCGGTCGGCGGTTCGACGTGCCGGGGCCGTTCGTGCTGGCCGCGGGCGGGCGGCGGCTGCTGCTGACCGGCGGGGTGCCGCGGGGGCGGCGGCAGGGGACGGCCGGGCGCGGGCTGTGCCGGTGCGGGCCGGCCCTGCGCGGGCGGGGGCACCGGTCGTCGCGGCGGCCTGCCGGGCGGATTGTTCGGGGCTCCCTCGCGGCGGCCGCCGTCGCCAGGCATGCGCGGCGGCTGCGGAGGCTGAGCGTTCATCGTCGCAAGAGTACCGGCGGGTGATCAGAAGAGGCTGAATCCGGCGGGGGAATGCGCAGGGAAAATGCGTGGCGCGCCGCACGCGCGGTGCCGTAGCGTGTCGCGGGCAATCAATCGGAAAGGCAAGAAATCATGTCCGCGTTCCCGGTGACACTCACCGGTCAGTCCAATGTCCGCCTCTGGGCCCACGAGCACCAGATCGAGCAGGCCGCGCTGAATCAGCTGCGCAACATCGCCCGGCTCGACCCCGTGCGACAGGTGGCCGTCATGCCCGACGTCCACCTCGGCAAGGGTGCCACGGTCGGCTCCGTGATCGCGATGGAAGACGCCGTCTCGCCCGCCGCGGTCGGCGTCGACATCGGCTGCGGCGTCGCCGGGGTCAAGACCTCGCTCACCGCGTCCGACCTGCCCGATGGCCTCGGCGCGCTGCGCTCGGCGATCGAGGCGGCCATTCCGGTCGGCTTCAAGGTGCACAAGCAGCAGGTGCGCACCCGCCGGTTCGGTGGCGCCGTCGAGCGGCAGTCCAATCACCTCTGGGAGGCGGCGAAGGGGCTGCACGCCAACGTGTCTCGTGCGATGGACCGGGCGCCCAAGGCGGTCGGCACCCTCGGCGGCGGCAATCACTTCATCGAGGTGTGCCTGGACGACGGCGACGCGGTGTGGCTGACTCTGCACTCGGGTTCGCGCAACATCGGCAAGGAGCTCGCCGAGCGGCACATCGCGACCGCGAAGGGCCTGGCGCACAATCAGGACCTGCCCGATCGCGACCTGGCCTACTTCCTGTCGGGTTCGGCGGAGATGGACGCCTACCTCTACGACCTGCGGTGGGCGCAGGACTACGCGGCCCACTCCCGCGCGGTCATGATGGCGCTGTTCCGCGGTGTCGTCGCCGAGCAGTTCCCGCAGGCGGCCTTCACCGACGAGATCAACGTCCACCACAACTACGTGGGCAGCGAGACGGTCGACGGCGCCGAGTACGTGGTGACCCGCAAGGGTGCGATCCGCGCGGGCTCCGGCGACCTCGCGCTGATCCCCGGGTCGATGGGCACCGGCAGCTACGTGGTCCGCGGGCTCGGCAATCCGGCGTCGCTCTACTCGGCGTCGCACGGGGCCGGCCGGCGGATGAGCCGCACCGCCGCCAAGCGGACCTTCACCGTCGACGACCTGCGCGCGCAGACCGACGGGATCGAGTGCCGCAAGGACGCCGGCGTGGTCGACGAGATCCCGGGCGCCTACAAGGACCTGGACTCGGTGATCGAGGCGCAGTCGAACCTGGTCGAGGTGGTGACCCGCCTCCGGACCATCCTCTGCGTCAAGGGCTGATCGATCATCATCGAAACCGCGCTCGCCGGACCCCGGCTACTCCGTGAGGACCCCCTCAACGGGCCGCGACGAAGGTTCCGTCGTGGCCCGTTGGGGACCTCTCGGAGCGCGGCGAGGGTCTGTCGCGGCCCGTTTGTGGACCTCTCGTAGCGCGACGGGGGTCCCGCTGCGGTCTGTTGGGGACCTCTCGGAGCGCGGCGAGGGCCCCGCTGCGGCCCGTTCGCGGATCTCCTCGTAGCGTGGCGAGGGCCCCGCTACCGCCCGTCGGGGACCCCTCGTAGCCCGCCCCGCCGGTGAGGAGCCTTTCGACGGGGCTCTAGATAAACTTCGCGACGAACCGTGTCGAAACGCCCCGCGGATCGAGTCGTCGGCCCGCCTACGACTCGATCCACTCGAGGTCAGCGCGGCTCGAGGACCTGGAAACCGGTGAAGGTGGCCAGCTCGTCGGGCAGGACCACCGAGCCGTCGGGCTGCTGGTGGTTCTCCAGGATCGCCACGATCCACCGGGTGGTCGCGAGCGTTCCGTTCAGGGTCGCGGCGGTCTGCGGCTTCCCGTTCTCGTCGCGGTAGCGGGTGGCGAGCCGTCGTGCCTGGAACGTGGTGCAGTTCGACGTCGAGGTGAGTTCGCGGTAGGTGTTCTGCGTGGGGATCCAGGCCTCGCAGTCGAACTTGCGCGACGCCGAGCTGCCCAGGTCGCCGGCGGCGACGTCGATCACCCGGTAGGGCACGTCGATGGCGGCGAGCATCGACTTCTCGAAGTCGAGGAGCTTCCGGTGCTCGGCCTCGGCGTCCTCCGGCTTGCAGTAGACGAAGCCCTCCACCTTGTCGAACTGGTGGACCCGGATGATGCCGCGGGTGTCCTTCCCGTACGACCCGGCCTCGCTGCGGAAGCACGTCGACCAGCCGGCGTACCGCTTGGGACCGTCGGACAGATCCAGGATCTCGTCGGCGTGGTACCCGGCCAGCGGCACCTCCGAGGTCCCGACCAGGTACAGGTCCTCCTTGTCGAGGTGATAGACCTCGTCGGCGTGCGCACCGAGGAACCCGGTGCCGCCCATCACCTCGGGCTTCACCAGCACCGGCGGGATCATCATGGTGAAACCGGCGGCGGTGGCCTTCGCGGCGGCCATGTTCAGCAGGCCGAGCTGCAGCATGGCGCCGGGGCCGGTGAGGAAGTAGAACCGCGAGCCGGAGACCTTGGCGCCGCGGCCCATGTCGATCAGGCCGAGCTTCTCGCCGAGTTCGAGATGGTCCTTCGGGTCGGCGATCTCCCGCGGTGAGCCGACGTGCTCGAGGACCACGTAGTCGTCCTCGCCACCCGGCGGGGTCTGCTCCGAGATGACATTCGAGATGGCGCGGTGCGCGGCGGTGAACGTCTGCTCGGCGTCGTTCTGACGGGCGACGGCCGCCTTGACCTGCTCGGCGAGCTCCTTGCCGCGGGCCAGCAGCGCGGCCTTCTCGTCGCCGGACGCCTTGCCGACGAGCTTGCCGAAGCCCTTCTGCTCGTTGCGGAGGGCGTCGGCCTCGGCGATCGCGGCACGACGCGCCGCATCGGCCTCCAGCAGCTGGTCGACGAGGCCGGGATCCTCACCACGGGCACGCTGCGAGTCGCGGACCAGATCGGGGTTCTCCCGCGCAATCTTCAGGTCAATCACGACTCACTAGCCTACTCGCGACGCACCCTCCACCAGCACCAGGCATGATGGACGACGATGAGTTCTCCCGAAGAAGACAACCGCGACGCCGGTGACGCCGCTCCCGCGCGCCGCATCTCGGCGACCCGCCTGGTCGTCGCGCTGGTCGCGGTGCTGGTCGGCGCGGTGGCGGCCGGCGGGGTGCTCTTCGCCCGCGGTGGTTTCTCCGACAGCGCGAAGCTCGGCGACACCGTGATCGGCGAGGGCAGCTCGTACACCGAGACCGATTTCACCCGTTCGCAGGCCGGCGACTGCCTCACCTGGGGCGACGGCGCGGCCGGCACCCCGGCGAAGGTCGATTGCGCCGACCAGCACCGGTTCGAGGTGGCCGGCACCGTCGATACCGCCCAGTTCCCCGGATCGGAATTCGGCCCGACGGCGCCGTGGCCCGGACCCGAGCGGTTCGCCGCCATCCGCGACGAACAGTGCGGCGTGATCGTCGACCGCTACCTCGGCGGTGGCCTGGATCCGCAGGGCCGGCTCGCGGTGGGCCTGATGTACCCGCCGAAGGCGCAGTGGGAGCGCGGCGCGCGCGTGCTGCGCTGCGGTATCGAGCAGCCCGGCCCGAATGGCGCTCAGGAGCTTTTCGCCGGTCGCGCCGCCGACACCGACCAGTCGTTCGCCTGGCCCGACGGCACCTGCATCGGATTCGACGACGCCACCCGCAAGCCGACCGGCGAGCCGGTCGACTGCGCGGAACCGCACGCCTTCCAGACCACCGGCGTGGTCGACCTGTCGCAGCGCTTCGGTTCCCGTGACTCCGGCAAGCCGTGGCCGGGCGTCGCCGCGCAGAACGACTATCTCAAGACGATCTGTCCCAACCAGACCAACCGATTCTTCGGCGGCGCCAAGAAGTTCGATAACACCACCCTCAACGTCCAGTGGTCGGTGATCTCCGAGGTGAGCTGGATGACGGGCAGCCGTCGCGTGGTCTGCTACGTCGCCGTGCCCGATCGTGGTGGCTTCGCCAAGCTGGTCGGTGACGCCCGCCAGCAGGTCCTGGTCAACGGCAAGCTTCCGGTGCCGCCGGCCCAGGGTCCGCCCGGACGCGCGCTGCCGACCCCGGTGCCGTTGCCGCCCGGGTATTCGCCGAACGGCCAGGAAGTCCCGGCCCCCTCGGGAGGGTGACGATGGCCGTCGCGATGTCCGACGAGAACTTCGAGATCCTCGTCGGTGAAGCGCTCGATCTGCTCCCCGAGGAGCTGATGCGCGCCATGGACAACGTGGTGATCATGATCGAGCCGTTCAACCCGGAGAACCGGAACCTGCTCGGGCTCTACACCGGCGTCGCGCTGACCCAGCGCACCACCCAGTACGCCGGGTTCCTGCCCGACACCATCGAGATCTACCGCGACATCATCCTGTCCGTCTGCCGCACCCCCGACGAGGTCCGCCAGCAGGTCGCCATCACCGTCCTCCACGAGATCGGCCACCACTTCGGCATCGACGACCACTGGCTGGAAGACCACGGCTGGGGCTGAGGCGGACGAGGCACCCGCCGACATCCGAGACGGTGGCGGGTGACTCGGATGGTGCCGGGTGCCTCGTCGGCGTCGTCGGCCGTCGCGGACCCGATCGACGGGCCCCGTGGCTCAGCCTTCGCGGATGGTCATCCTGGTGAGCTTGTCTCCGTCGACGTCGAAGACGAACTTCGAGCGGCCGTTCGCGTGCGTCGAGCGCCAGTCGCCGACGACGGTGACCCGGCCGCCGTCCGCGTCGGCCTCCTCGACGGTGAGGGTGCCGTTCGAGCCGATGAACTCCTTGTCGCTCCACTGTTTGATCGCCGCCCGGCCGGTGAAGATCCGGCCCCAGTCGTCGACCACGCCGTCGTCGGTGAAGGCGTCGAGGAAGCCGTCCTCGTCGTGCGCGTTGACCCGGGCGAGGAAGGCGGCGACGGGTTCGGGGATGGGTGGTGTCATGGGACTCTCCTGTCGTATGCGGGTGATCGGGTTCAGCGGGTGGTGTAGCCGCCGTTGGCGAAGATGGTCTGACCGGTGATCCACCATCCGTCGGTGGCGAGGAACGCGACGATCGGTGCGATGTCCTCGATCCGGGTCAGCTGGCCGCCCATGGCCTGCGACTTGTGGAAGGCGACGCGCTCGGGCGTCTCCTGACCGTAGAAGAACGGCGTGTCCATCGGGCCGGGCGCCACGGCCGTCACCGAGATGCCGCGGTCGGCGAATTCCTTGGCGGCGGCCCGGGTGAAGTGCTCCACCGGCGACTTGCCGCCGGCGTAGGTCGAGTAGCCGTCGGTGAAGGCGGCCAGCAGCGACGTGACGATCGTGATGACCTTGCCGTGGTCGGCGAGGCGGGTGCCGGCTTCCTTGAGGAAGAAGTACGCGGACTTGGCGTTCACGTCGAACATCGAGTCGTACTCGTCCTCGGTGGTCTCCACGATGGGCTTGCGCAGTACCTTGCCGACGGTGTTGACCGCGACGTCGATCGTCCCGATTCCGGCTTCGGCCTCCTCGAACAGCCGCGTGACGTTGTCGGGAACGGTGAGATCCGCCTGGATCAGCACGCCCTTGACCCCGGCGCCCTGGACGGCGGCCAAGGTCTCCTCCGCATCCGCGCGGCTCGCCTCGGAGTTGAAGTGGATGGCGACGTTCGCCCCCGCCGCGGCCGACTGCCGGGCGATCAGGCCGCCCAGATTCTTGGCGCCGCCGGCGATGAGGACGTTCTTTCCCGCGAGTGTGTACTCGGCCATGTCTGCTCCATATCGTTGGTATGTAGCACCATATCGGTGATACAGACGCTAGCATAGCAACATGACAGAGACTGCGAACAGTGATACACGGGAGCGGATGATCGTCGCCGCCGCCGACCTGATCGCCTCGGCGCCCGGCGAGGACTTCTCGCTGCGTGCGGTCTGCGACGCCGTGGGCGTCAAGATGCCCACCCTGTATCACTTCTTCGGGTCCAAGCAGGGGCTCATCGAGGCCGTGATCGAGCGGGGCTTCGACCTGTATCTCGGGGAGAAGTCCGCCATGGAGTCGTCGGGCGATCCGATTCAGGACATCCGTGCGGGCTGGGATGCGCACGTGGCTTTCGGGCTGGACAACCCGGGTTTCTACACGCTGATGTACGGGAAGGTCCGCCCCGGCTACTCGCCCGCCGCGCAGGGGAGGGCGACCGCGATCCTCGGCGCGCTCACCGAGCGGGCGGCACGACAGGGCAGGCTGGCGGTGCCCGCCGAGCAGGCGGCGGCGCACGTGCTGGCGACCAACATCGGCGTCACCCTGCGCCAGATCATCCAGGCGACCCCCGATCCGGCGCTCTCGGACGCCGTGCGGGAGGCCACACTCGCCGCGATCACCGGCGCGGGCGTGCGGACCGACAGTCCGCTCGCCGCCGCGATCGAGATCGCGGCGGCGAACCCCGAGGTTCTGGGCGGGACCGAGACGCGTCTGCTCATCGAATGGCTCGGGATGCTGGACGCGTCGGCCGGCAGGTGAGGCCCGGGCGGATCTCCCGGACCCCGGTGCGGGCGCGTCTCAGCCGAGGGGTTCGACGTCGTCGGACACGAAGTCGGTGCGGTTGCCCCAGCGCAGCAGTCGCCAGCCGTCGTCGGTGAGTTCCAGGTCCACCGAGTCGGTGTTGCGGAGGTGATTGCGCAGGGCGAACTCGGCGTCGACGCCGGCCAGATGCGCGGCGATCAGGCGGATGGCGGCACCGTGCGAGACCAGGTAGACGTCGCGTGCGGCGTCCCCGCGCAGGTTCTCCGCGGCGAGACGGTCGATCACCGGCAGGTACCGCCGGTGCAGCATCTCCAGGGATTCGCCGCCGGGCAGCCGGGTGTCGAGGTCGCCGCGGTGCCAGGCGTGGACCACCTGGCGGAAGGTCTCGTGCGCCTCGCGATCGCTGCGGTCTTCGAGGTCGCCGGCCTGGACCTCGTGGACGTCGTCGATCGCGGCGGTGTCGATCCCCCACGCGGAGGCGATGAGCTCGGCGGTCTGTCGTGCCCGGCGCGCCTGTGAGCTGAGCAGCACGGCGGGGGCGGTCAGCGGATTGGTCAATCCGAACCGGATCCCCTGGCGGGCGCCGAAATCGGTGAGGTTCGCACCGGGCAGCGCGGTGTCGAGCCGCTGCAAGACGTTGGAGGTGGTCTCGCCGTGGCGGACCAGATGAAGCCGCGCCATGTCAGTCGCCGCCTTCGCGCAGCGCCGCGAACCAGGTGACGCTCTCCGAGTGGTCGGGCGGCGGCGTGGCGCCGCCGTTGCGGTCCGCGGGCCAGGAGCCGAGGAACACCACGCGCTCGACGCTCCGGTGCAGCGCGCGGAGTGCCTCGCCCACCGCGGCGTCATCGATGTGCCCGGCCGCATCGAGGTAGAAGCGGTACTGGCCGGCCGCGCCGGCTCCGCGCGGGCGGGACTCGATGCGCGTGAGATCGACTCCGCGAGAAGAGAACTCGGTCATCGCCGCGACCAGGCTGCCGGGTGCGTTCGGCAGATCGAGGATCACCGACGTGCGGTCCGCGCCGGTGCGCGCCGGCGGGGTGCCGGGACGTCCGAGGAGAAGGAAACGCGTCACCGCGTCGTCGGCGTCGGCGACGTGTTCGGCGAGCGGGGTCAGGTCGTGCAACTCTGCCGCGATCGGCGTGGTGACGGCCGCATCCGCCCGGCCCTCGGCCACGTCGAGGGCCGCGCCGGAATTCGATGAGGCGAGGACGAACTCCGCATTCGGGAACGCCGCGGCGACGCTCTCGCGCACCTGTGCCGAGGCGACCGGATAGGCGGCGATGGTCCGGACGTCGCCGGCCGGGATGTCCCCGCGGGCGGCGATCGTGAAGGCGATGTCGAGGGCGACCTCGGCGTACGCCTGGACCCGGTGCTCGTCGCCCTTCGGGACCAGCGCATCCATCGTCGCGGGGACCGAACCCTCCAGGGAACTGTCGATCGGCACGCAGGCGTAGTCCGCGGCGCCGTCTCGCACCATCGCGACGGCGGCGGTGGGGGAGCCCGCGGCGACCGTCTGGGCGGCGTCGTCGACCGCGACCGCGCCTCGGTCGAGCAGGCATTTCAGCGCCATCTCGGTGAAGGTTCCGGCGGGGCCGAAGTAAGCGAAGGTGGGCACGAGCCCAGGGTAGTCGGTCCCTGATCGGTGGATGGTTGTTGACGGCCCGCCCGGCGCGCGTCTAAGTTAGGTGACCATAAGTAAGGCTCACCTAAATCAGACCGGGGAGGTCGACCAATGCAGGGAACCGACGCCGCCGCGATGGCGGTTCCGTGCGACGCCGAGCGGATCCAGACCGCGTGCCGGCGCGCCCACGAGGGCACGCTGTCGGTCGACGGCTGCGCGCCCGCGGCCGTCGCGATGGTGCATCTCTTAGAGTCCGAGGCCTTCATGGTGGTGCCCGACGATGCCCCGGCCCGCGCGCTCGCCGGACCCGCCCTCGACGGGGTGCCGGCGATGCTCGAACTCGCCGACTGCGCGCCGATCAGCCTCCGCGAGCGCGTGCGATCGCTGATCTGGCTGTCCGGCCGGGTGCACTCGGTGCCCACCGAACTCGAGCGCGAACTGGCGATCGAGATCGCCGGCGACCATCCCGATTCCCGGCTGCTCGACGTCGGACACGGGCACTGCCTGCTCCGGCTGCATCTCGACAACGCGGTGATCGCCACCGCGGCGGGGGCGTCGTCGGTGGATGCCGCGGCCCTCTCCGGCGCGCAGCCGGATCCGTTCTGGGAGTACGAGGGCCAGTGGCTCTCGCACCTCGACGCCGACCACCAGGATCTGGTGTACCGCCTGGCGAGCCGCTTCCCGAAGCACTTGCAGCGCGGTCGTGTCCGGCCGCTCGGCCTGGACCGGTTCGGTATCACCTTCCGCATCGAGACCCCCACCGACGACGCCGACGTGCGCTTGCCGTTCGTGCGGCCGTGCGCCGAAGTGGGCGACCTCTCCGCCGCCCTTCACGAGCTGGTGGTCGAGGCGTGACCAGCACTCTCGGCAACCGGTTCGCGGCGAGCAACGCCCTCGGCTACGACGCCCGGATCGTCAATCTCGTCCCCGGCTATGTGGAACTCCACGAGATCAGTGCGGCGGTCCTCGCCGCGCGCCTGCCCGAACGCGCCCGGGTGCTGGTGGTCGGCGCGGGCACCGGCACCGAGACGCTGGCGCTCGCGCAGGCCAACCCCGGCTGGGAGCTGGTCGGCGTCGACCCGTCACCCGACATGCTCGCCGTGGCCCGGCGCCGCGCCGCGACGGCGGGCCTGAGCGGGGTGCGCTTCCACGAGGGCTACGTCGACGACCTGCCGTCCGGCGAACCGTTCGATGCGGCGGTGAGCCTGCTCGTGATGCACTTCGTCGCCGGGCACGACGCCAAGCGTGACTATCTCGCCGCCATCGCCGGGCGGCTGCGTCCGGGTGCGTCGCTGCTGCTCTGCGACCTGATGGAGCATGACGAGGACGACCTCGACGTGATCGCCGAATACGCCGCCGCCCGCGGGGTGGCGCCGGAGGGGCTGGCCGCGATGCGGGAGCGGTTGCAGACCGACTTCCATCCGCTGGCGGAACCGGAGCTGCGGACGCTCGGTGCGGCGGCCGGCTTCGCGGCGCCGCGGCCGTTCTTCCGGGGCGTCAGTTTCGTGGCGAACGAGCTGCGCCGGTCCTGACCGGCTCGCCGCCCGATTCGGCCGAATGGGTGACGCGCGGTTCGGCGGCCACGTCTTAGGATCACCTCATGCCGTCCGACGAACGAAGATCGGCGCCGTCGTCGGACCCCGACCTGCCGCACGACCACGGTGTCAACGATGTGCGCCTGATCCGCATTCCCGCGCGTACCGCACCGGAGGCCGACGGGGCGACGCGTGTCATGGCGGTGTCGACGCCCACCGCCGCGGGCGACGAGGCCGAGCCGCTGGATCCGCGCGGCGCAGACCGCCCGGATCCGCGGGAGAACCGCGGCCCCGGCCCGGCGATTCCGTCGCCTCCCCGCGAGCCGTCGGTGAACAATCGGCCCACTCCGCCGCCGTCGCAGAACCGGCTTACCCCGCCGCCCGCGCCACAGCGGCCGATCCCGCCCCTGGGCGCCCGGCCGCCGCAGACCGCCTCGGCGGAACCCCGGTCGTCGGCCCGGCCCACTCCACCGTCGGCTCGTCCGGTCACGCCGCCTCCGGCACGTTCGGTCGCACCGCTTCCGCCGCGTCCGGTGCGACGGCCTCCGGTGCCCGCCGCACGTCCGGCCGTGGAACGCCCGCCGACCCGGGTGGCGACCCCGGCAGCGCCGCTCGCCGTGCCCGCACTCCCGGACCCGGTCGCCGCGCCGCCGGTTCCCGTCGCTCCGCCGCCGATTCCGGTCGCGATGCCGTATTCGCTGGCCGATCCGTGGGGGCAGGGGCGGGCGATCGAGACGGCGCTGAAACGTCCGTGGCAGACGACCTTCCTCGCCTGGTGGTGCATCATCGGCGCCGTCGTCGGGGTCCTGACGAGCGTCGCACTTCTCGTGCTGACGATCACCGGTGCGTCGTACTGGTACGACTACGCCTACTACGACTCGTGGCTGGCCGGCTGGGGCACGGTCGTGATGGTGCTCGACATCATCGCCCTGGTGACCACCGGACTTCAGCTGTGGGCGGGACTCCTGCTGCTGCGTGGCTCGCGCGGGGCGTACATCTACTTCACGGTGATCACGATCATCAACCTGGTCACGGTGGGTATCGCGCTGGTGCTCTTGGTCGTGCTCCTCGTGCTGTCCGGTCTCGTCTTGTTCACGGCGGCCGACGGTACGGGCGGTGGCGGTGCCGTGGGACCGAGCGTGGTCCTCGTCGTGGTCTTCCTGGCGCTCGTCCTCGTGGTGCCGATCTTCTTCTCGTATCTGTTGTGGAACCGGAGGACGCGGGAGTATTTCAGTCCGCAGAGCGTGCGGATCCGCGAGCAGTACCGGGACGGGCGCTGACCGGCCGGCGGCGCCCGCCTCTACGCTGACACGAGTGAGCTTCTGGGAGCGGGTGCGTGCGGCCCCCGAACCGGCGGTGCCGGTCGAGATCGATCCGCGTGCACGCCGGGCGCTGATCATCGAGCTGGTGATCGTCGGGACGCTCACCTTCGGCTTTTCCGCGCTGTCCGCTCTCCTCGACCTGCTCGATGCTCAGCTGCGCGGCGGGATCGGCGGTACCACCGTCGCGCTGAATCCGAGCGCGTCGACCGTCGGCGTGATCGACTTCCTGGAGCAGCTGATGCGCACCGGGCGGCTGCTGGCGATCGGCGCGCTCGGCGTCTACCTGCTGTGGCGCGGCGGGATCGCGCTCGGCAAGGTGGGACTGACCCGGCCGGCCCGGCGCGACGTGCCGCCCGGCCTGGCCTTGGCCGCGCTGATCGGGCTGCCCGGACTGGGACTGGTCGCCGTGGCCCGGGCGCTCGGGATCAACGCGCAGCTGGTCGCGAGTTCGACGGACGGACCCTGGTGGCAGTACCTCACGCTGGTGCTGATCGCGATCGGGAACGCGTGGGCCGAGGAGGTGATCGTGGTCGCCTATTTCCTGGTGCGACTGCGCCAGCTCGGCCTCGGCCCGAACGGATCGCTGGCGTGCAGCGCGATCCTGCGCGGCGGCTATCACCTGTACCAGGGCTTCGGCGCGGGTCTGGGCAACGTGGTGATGGGCCTGGTCTTCGGCCGCTGGTATCAGGCCACCGCGCGGGTGTGGCCGTTGGTGATCGCCCACGCGGTGATCGACGTGGTCGCCTTCGTCGGCTATGCCCTGCTCGCCCCGCACCTCGGCTGGCTCACCGGCTGAGAACGACCGTACTGTGACGTAGATTCCGCGGCCGGTGATCCGACCGGGTGCCGACCTGCGCGGATGCCGACTCCGGCGAGCCGGGCCCGGGAACTACGCCACAGTACGGTCAGCCCGAACCGGGATGTGCCTCTGGCGCGGTCTCGCTCCCCGGTCGACCGGTGGTCCCTGGGCGGAGTCGTGGGGCTCAGGCGGCGTGGGCGTGACCTGTTCAGATGCGTGGGGGCTCAACCGGCTCTCAAGCGTGTGCGGGCCCGATCGGTGGTTCCCGAGCGGAGGCGAAGGCCTAGGTGGGGCGCGGTCGGCCGGTCCAGCGACGGCGTGAGCCCTAGGTCGAGGCGCGACGTGGCGGCTCCGGCCCCGGAGGCTGTGCCGGAGTGAGGTGTCGCGGATCTTGCCGGGGTCGAAATCTGTCGCGGATATGTCGACGGATCCGAAAGGATGCGCGACGTCTGTCGGCTGGCGGCAAGATCCGCGACAGATGGAGACCGGGTAGGCGAGCCGGTCGGGTCTGGGGCGTGCCTTCGGAACGGTCTCGCCTTACGGCCCGACCGCTGGACTCTGAGCGATGTGGGCTCGACCAGCCCGGCAGGCGGCGGGCCCGACCAGGCAGTCGAGCCCGCCGCGTGCCGCGGCGGGATCGCTACAGCTTGGCCACGGCGGTCGCCAGCTTCGGGGTGATCTCGTCCAGCGAGAACTTCAGCGACACCGGGGTGCCGGCGGCGAGACCCTTGTTGGCGGGGTCGTCCTCGGGGATCTCCACGGCGCGGCCGTCACGCACGACGGCCAGCGAGTTCAGGCGGGCGTCGTTCTGCAGATCGCTGAACGGCAGGCTGATGGTGGAGAACAGGGCGACGTCGGCGTTGAGGTCGCCCACTCGCTCCACCGGGACGCTGGCGAAGAAGCCGGAGCTCGCCAGCTTGGTGACCGGCGGGTTCTGGACCAGACCGAGACCGGCGAAGATGTCGAAGCGGGCGTCGCCGGCGAGGTAGGCGCCGTACGCGGTGCCGTACTTCACCGCGTTCACGAAGGTCTTGCCGTTCAGCGCGGGGTTGGCGGCCTTCAGACGGTTCGAGGTGGCCTCGGTGTCCGCGATCAGCTTGTCGGCGGCATCCGACTTGCCGAGCGCCTTGCCGATCAGCGCGGTCTGCGTCTTCCAGTTCACCGCGAAGTCGCCGCTGCCTTCGGGGCGGTGACGACCGGCGCGATCTTGGCCAGCCGGTCGGTGACCTTGGGGTCGTCCTTGGCCCGCACGTTGAGGATCAGATCGGGCTTGAGCTCCTCGATCTGCTGGTAGTTGAAGGCGCCCTGGCTCTGCGCGGACAGCAGCGTCGGGGTCACGTCGCCGAACTTGGCGGCGTCCCACGAGCCGACGCCCTTGGTCTCCGGGCCGAAGGCCATCCAATCGTAGAGCGCGACGGGCTTCACCCCGAGTTCTAGGGCGATGCCGCCGTCGGACCAGCCGAGGGCCACCACGCGGGGATTGTCCGGGAGGGAGAACCCCGGATTGGCCGACGGGTCGTTGTAGACGTCCTTCGAGCCGTCGTCGTCGGTCTTGACGCAGGCGGTGAGTGCGAGGAGGAGTGCTGCCAGGAGGCCGAGGAGCGCTCCGAGACGCCGTTTCGACATGGTGGGTCCTTTCCTTGGGGGATTCAGTTGTCTTGGGTGGCAAGAAGATTCGCGGTGTCACCGGGCAGTGAACGGAAGTCGACGGGGCTCTCGGCGAGCGGCACGACCATCGGCGTGCCGGTCTCCGGATCGGGCAGCACTTGCGAGCGGACACCGAAGACGCGCTCGACGAGCGCGGCGTCGAGGATGTCGGCGGGCGCCCCGCTGGCGATGATCGCGCCGCTGCGCATCGCGATCAGGTGGGTGCCGAAGCGAGCCGCCTGGTTGAGGTCGTGCAGGACCGCGACCAGTGTCTTACCGGCCGCGTTGAGCTCCGCGCAGAGTTGCAGCACTTCCAGCTGGTGGGCCAGATCGAGGTAGGTCGTCGGCTCGTCGAGCAGCAGGATCGGGGTCTCCTGGGCGAGCGCCATCGCGATCCAGACGCGTTGCCGCTGACCGCCGGACAGCGCCTCGACGGTGCGGGTCGACAGCTCGGTCAGCCGGGTCGCGGCGAGCGCCTGGTCGACGGCGCGCTGGTCGTCGTCGGTCCACTGCTGGAACATCGACTGGTAGGGGAAGCGGCCGCGTGACACCAGGTCGATCACCGTGATGCCCTCGGGTGCGAGGGACTGCTGCGGCAGCAGACCGATCTCCCGGGCGAAGGCCTTGCCTTTGAACGAGCCCACCGGACGCCCGTCGAGCAGCACTTCGCCGGCGGCCGGTTTGAGCAGCCGGGAGAGCGAACGGAGCAGCGTCGACTTGCCGCACGCGTTGGGTCCGACGATCACCGTGAACGAGCCGTCCGGGATCACCGCGTCGAGGTTTTCGATGATGACGCGGTCGCCGTAGCCGACGCGCAGTCCGGAGACGGTGAGCCGGGCCGGGGTCGACCGGTTCGCGGGCGGGCTCGAGGGTGGCTGGGCGGGCGGATTCACAGTCGGGCCTTTCGTGCCTGGGCCATGAGGAGGAACAGCAGGTAGACGCCGCCGAGCGCGGTGGTCACCACACCCACCGGCAATTGAGTGGTGGGGGCCAGCACGGTGCGGGCGATGGCATCGCTGGACACCAGCAGGGTGGCCCCGACGGCCGCCGAGGTGACCAGCGGGATACCGGCGCTCGGGGTGAGCCGCGCGGCCAGCTGCGGGGCGACCAGGGCGACGAAGGCGATGGGGCCGGCGACCGAGGTCGTCGCCGCGGCGAAGCCGACACCCACGACCAGCAGCAGTAGTTCGGTGCGCCCGGTGTTGACGCCCTTGCTCTGTGCCGAGTCGGCGCCGAGCTCGAACATCCGCATCCGGGGCGTCACGACGGCGAGCACGGGAAGCAGGATCGCCAGGACGACGAACACCGGAACGGTCTCGCTCATGGTCAGATCGCGCAGGTTGCCCATGCCCCAGGCCGCCGCCGACCCGGCGTTCTGTACGTCGGCGGTGGCGACCAGGTAGCCGTTGAACGAGACCAGCATCGCCGAGATGCCGATGCCGACGACGATGAACCGGTAGTTCCCGGTACCGCCGCGCATGCCGAGGAAGTAGACGGCGACGCCGGTGGCCAGACACCCGATCAGCGCGCCGACCGTGGTCCCGGCGCTGCCCAGCCCGAAGACCAGCATGGCGACCAGCGCGCCGGTGTAGGCGCCGGTGGTGAAGCCGATGATGTCGGGGCTGCCGAGGGGATTGCGGGTGACGGTCTGGAAGATCGCACCGGACAGTGCGAGGGAGATGCCGCCGAGCACCGCGACGATCACCGCGGGGGCGGCGGCGACCACGCGATCGGCCGCCGATCCGCTCTGCAGGCCCGCGAGCACGCGGAAGATCTCGCCGAGGCCGAGGTTCGGCGACGACGTGGTCGAGATCCCCAGCGACCAGAGCGCGATCAGTGCGGTCGCGACCACCAGCACGACGGTCACCGCGGTGGCGAGCAGATCGATCTTGAGGCTGACCGGGCCGAGCCGGAGGAACCGGATGCGGCGCGGCCAGGGCGCCGGGGGCGGGGCGGTGGTCTCGACGTCGCTCGACCGGCTTCGGGAGGTCGTCACAGGCTCGGCCCCTGATCCTTGCGGGCGAGCCAGATCAGGACGGGCGCACCGAGGAACGCGGTCACCATGCCGACCGGAAGCTCGCTCGGGGTGGCGACCCGGGCGATGAGGTCCGAGGCGACCATGATGATCGGGCCGCCGATCATCGACACCGGCACCACCCAGCGGTTGTCCGGGCCGAGCAGCATGCGCACGGCGTGCGGCACCATCAGCCCGACGAAGGTGATCGGCCCGACGGCGGCGGTCGCCGCGCCGCAGAGCAGGGTGACGGCCACGAAGCCGATCGCGCGGACGGCGGTGACCGGGACACCGAGGGCACTGGCACGATCGTCGCCCAGCGCCAGCGCGTTGAGATAGCCGACGAGGGCCACCGAGACGACGAGACCGGCGAGCACCGGGATCCAGGCGATCGTCAGCTGATCCCAGCCGCGGCCGTCGAGCGTGCCGATCAGCAGGCCCCGGATGGCGTCGAACGTGCTCGGATGGATCATCGTCAGCGCGAAGGCGAGTCCGCTCAGCATGGCGGCGAGTGCGACGCCGGTGAGCACCAGCTTGGCCGGACTGGCGCCTCCGGGTCCGCGGGAGCCCACGAAGTAGACCAGGCCGGACGCGGCGAACGCGCCGAGCAGTGCCCACCACGTGTAGCTCGCACCCGCCGCGCCGAAGGCGACCGAGCCGACCACCATGGCGAAGTAGGCGCCGGCGTTGACGCCGAGGATGCCGGGGTCGGCGAGCGGATTGCGGGTCAGTCCCTGCATCACGGCGCCTGCCACACCGAGGGCGGCACCGACCACCGCGCAGAGCAGGGTGCGGGGCACGCGGTCGTCGCGGATGATGATGACGTCGGTCGGATCACCGTGTCCCCACAGCGCGTTCCAGGCCTGACCCGCGGTGATGTCGCCGCTGCCGACGAAGAGCCCGACCAGCAGCAGGAGTACGAGGAGGGCGAGCAGGCCGCCGATCACGGTGGCGCGGGTCAGCGCCCCGCGGCGCGGCGCCCGATCCGGTGGGGCGGGCGCCGGGGCAGGAGCGACTGCTTGGGTCACGTCGTCCCTTCTGTGTCGAGGGACCCGCGGCCCCACTATTTCAGTGAGCCTAGCCTTACTCGGGGTGGGGAGGGAATGGTTCGGCGGTGTGTTCGCGGCCCGGGGATTAGGGTCGGCGGCATGGAGGAAGTGCGGCTCAGCGAACACGTCGTGGTACTTCGAGGCAGCGGCGGTGGCGCGTACCCGCACGGCAATCCGCTCCGGGTCACCGGCGGCCAGACGACGGTCCAGCTCGATTCGTCACTGGACTGCACCCGGTGGCCGGCCGATCTGCTGCTCCTCAGCCACTACCACGAGGATCACGTGGTCGGCCTGGGCGAGACCGATGTCCCGGTCGCGGTCCACCACCGGGACCTGCCCGCTGTGGCCGACTGGGACACCTTCCGCCGCTACATGAACGTGCCCGACGGTCTTGTCGGCGAGGAGCTGCGACGGGAATTCCGCTGGTCCCCGCTCACCCGGGCCACCGCGTTCGACGACGACGAGGTGATCGACGTCGGCGGCGGGGTGACCATTCGCGTGGTGCCGCTGCCGGGTCACACCGGCGGCCACTGCGGGTTCTTCATCGAACCGGACGGGGTGTTCTTCCTGGCCGACGTCGATCTGATGTCGTTCGGGCCGGTCTACGCCGACCTCGATTCGCGGTTGCCCGAGGTGCGGGCGTCGCTGGCCCGATGTGCCGAGATCGACGCGGCCGTCTACGCGACCTTCCACCACAAGGGCCCGTACCTCGATCGGGCGGACTACCTGCGGGATCTGGCCGCGCACACCGCGGCGCTCGGCGCCCGCGAGGACCGTATCCGGGCACTGCTCGACGAGGGTCACACGACGGCCGGGGAGATGCTGGGCCGCGGTGTCGTGTACCGGGTCGGGGGCCGTCGTCCCTGGTACGCCGACGCGGTCGAGGAGGCCACGATCGAGCGGCACCTCGCCGAGATGGGCTGAGCCGGGGTGTCCGGTTCGCGCGGTTGGTAGGTTGAAGCACGATTCGCCGGGATGTTCGGTCGCGCCGTCCCGGCAGTGAGGAGCCGTACCGTGTCGTTTCCCGCTGGACCGGGGTGGTCGTACGGCCCGCCGGGACCGATGCCGCGCGGACCGGTCCCACCGGTACCGCCGTCGCCGGGCCCGCTGCGGCGGCTCGATGTGGCCGGCTCGCCCAAGCTTCAGCTGGTGCTCGGAATCGTGACGGCGGCGCTGGGCGTGCTGCTGATCCTGCTGCCGCTGGGCAGCTGGTTCGACGGTGAGCTGATCTCCAAAGACACCGACGACCGCGGCACCGTCTCGATCTCGGTCAGTGGCTGGGGCTCGGCCACCGCCGAGATCACCGGCACCTCCGACAGCCGGGAGCGGTTGCGGGAAGACCAGGCCGACATCCGGTCGGCGCTCGAGAGCTGGTCGGGCGCGGCCCCCGGCGTCACGCTGCTGGTGCTGGGGCTGGTGGTCGTCGCGGCGGGTGGACTGATCGCGTGGGGCCTGCGGCCGGCGATCGCCACGCTGATCGGCGGGGCCGCCGGTGTGAGTGTGCTGATCGCGACCGCGGTGTTCATGTCCGACCCGGCCGGGGCGGTCGCCGTACAGCCGTTTCCCGGCACCGCCGTGGTGGATCGGGCTGACGCGTCGACGTACGCGGACTACGTCACGCCGACGAAGGCCGTCGGGGAGGCCGACGGCGTGCTCAGGCGCAACATGTACGTCGATCAGAGCGCTGGCTGGGCGCTGATCTTCGCGCTGATCGTGTCGCTGGCGCTGCTCGCGGTGGCCGGATACGCGCTGTACAACGGGGTCTTCGCCCGTCCGCGCGCGCAGGCTCCGGTGCCGCCCGTTCCCGGCGGATACGGGCCGGGCGTGACGATGCCGGGTGCGCCGCTGCCCGGAACGACGATGCCGGGCTCGCCCCGCCCGTGGGCGCCCCCGCCGACGGGGCAGTATCCGCCGACCGGGCAGTACCCGCCGACCGGGCGGTATCCGTCGCCGCGCTCGCCGGGCGGCGTGACCCCGCCGCCGGGCTGGGGTCCGATGCCCCCGGGCCGCGGCTGACCAGGTGCCGCGGGGCCGGGCTGATCCGGCCCGGTTCCGGAGGAACAGCGAGACGAGTTCGATGCTCGCGGAATGGTGCGCGGAGGAGTAAACCGGGCATATGCGGAGATACGTGGCGGTGCTGGCTGCCGGAGCGAGTGCGACGGTGCTGTTGGCCGGCTGCGGTGACGACGATGGGCGATCGAGCCAGGCCAGCGGTTCGCCGGTGGCTCCGGTGTCCACCGCGACCACGACCCGCACCGTCACGAGCGTCGAGACCCTGACGCCGACGGTGGGGGAGCCGTTGCCGACCGGCGCGCTGCCGCAATCCCGGGCGGCCTCCGGCGATGCCCGGCTCTCGGTGACCGATGTCCGGGTGGGACGTCATGACGGTTTCGATCGCGTGGTCTTCGAACTCGGTGGTCGTGGCACGCCGGGGTGGCGGGCGTCGTTCACCGACGACCCGCGCCGGCCCGGAAGCGGCGACCCCGTCGAGGTGCCCGGAAGGACCGTGATCGCGCTGACGATCCTCGGTCTGGGCTACCCGGCCGACACCGGTGTTCCCGCGTACGCCGGGCCGAACCCGGTCACCGGCACCGGCGGAATCACCCGCGTCACGTTGACCGGGGTCTTCGAGGGGCAGGCCGACGCGTTCATCGGGGTGGCCGCGGACCGCCCGGGGGTGCGGATCACCACGCTGAGCGGTCCCACGCGGCTCGTCGTCGACATCGCTCGCTGAGATCAGGCCGGACCACCGGCGGGTGCGGCCGGAGCGGTCAGGTCGCCTCGCCGGGCGGCGTCACCCCGCCCGCGGGATGGAACCCGCTGCTCCCGAACGTCGGCTGAGCGGGCCGGCGTGATCTGTCGCGGACCTTGTCGGGCCGAAATCGGTAGCGACTTGGACGGTGGATCCGGCAAGATCCGCGACGTCTGCTGACCGGCGACAGGATCCGCGACATTTCGCGGCCGGGCGGGTCACCTTCGCTCGGGGACCGGCTGAAAGGGTCGTTTCGACACGGACGGCCCTAGCGGGCCGCCCGGCTCAACGGGCTGCGGAGGCGGGCCCACGGCTCAAGTGGCTGCGGTGGCGGGTCGCCCGGCTCAGGGGGCGGTGGTGGCTGGTTGCCGGGCTCAACGGGCTGCGGGGGCGGCCGCCCGGCTTAGCGGGTGTTGGTGGCTGGTTGCCGGGTTCAACGGGCGGCGGTGGCGGGCCGCCCGGCTTAGCGGGTGTTGGGGCTGGTTGCCGGGTTTAGCGGGTGGTGGGGGCTGGTTGTCGGGCTCAGCCTGGTGGTGGGTCTGGGTCGCGGGGTGGTGGGGCCGGCCGATTCGCCGGGATCACCGGGTTGGGGGCGCGTGGACGACACCCTCGGCACAAGCGGCGGCCACCTCGTCGTCCGAGAGGCCAGCGGCGGACAGGATGGAGCGGGTGTGCTGACCGAGGGCGGGCACGTCGCGCATCGGGGCTTCGTGGTCGGCGAAGGTGGCCGGCGGGAGGAGCGCATCCACCTCGGCGTTCTCCGTGCGGATCCGGCGCCAGCGGTCGCGCGCGGTCAGCTGCGGATGACCGGCGGCCGCTCCGACGTCGCGGATCTCGGCGGCGGGGACACCGGCCCGCGCGAGGCGCGCGGAGAGGTCGTCGGCGGTGAACGCCGCGGTCAGCCCGGCGACCACCTCGTCGCATTCGGCACGATGCGCGACGCGGTCGACGTTGGTGGCGAAGCGGGGGTCGTCGACCAGGTCGGGCCGCGAGAACACCTCGGTCATCAGGGCGCGCCAGCCGTTGTCGCTCTGGATACCGATCAGGATCTCGCCGTCGGAGGTCGGATACGAGTCGTACGGTGCGATCGACACGTGGCCGACGCCCATCCGCGGCGGCTGCTGGCCGGTGTAGAGCTGCGAATACATCGGGTAGCCCATCCACTCGAAGGTGGACTCGAACATCGAGACCTCGATGTCGGCGCCCTCCCCGGTGCGCTCGCGCCGCAGCAGGGCGGCGAGCACCGCCTGTGCGCAGTACATGCCGGACGCGATGTCGGAGGTCGGGATACCGGTCTTCACCGCGTGGTCGGCGGTGCCGGTGATGGAGATCAGCCCGGCCTCGGCCTGGACCAGCATGTCGTACGCCTTGCGCCGTTCGTAGGGTCCGCCGCTGCCGTAGCCCGACAGATTCACGACGATCAGCCCGGGGTGCGCGTCGCGGAGCCGGGCCGCACCCAGTCCCAGACGGTCGGCCGCGCCGGGCGCCAGATTCTGGACGAAGACGTCGGCGTCGTCGATCAGACGCCGGACGATCGCTCGCCCGCGGTCCGATTTGAGGTCGACGGCCAGCGACTCCTTGCCGCGGTTGAGCCACACGAAGTGCGCGGCCGTGCCCTCGACGAAGTGGTCGTAGCCGCGGGCCAGGTCGCCGCCGTCGGTCCGCTCCACCTTGATCACCCGTGCGCCGAGGTCGGCGAGCTGCCGTGTCGGCAGGGGTGCGGCCACCGCCTGTTCGACCGAGACGACCGTGTAACCGGAGAGCGGGAGGCTCATCAGCTGGTGGCGGGCTCGCCGGCCTTCTCGGCGCGCAATTCGTGGCCCTTCGAGGTGAGGCAGCGCCCGGAATTGAGGTCCCACTCCCAGCCGTGCAGGTTGCAGGTGAGCTTGTTGCCCTCGACCACGCCGAACTTGCCGAGGTCGGCCTTGAGGTGCGGACAGCGGCGCTGGATCACCCAGCCGTCGAGTTCGACGGACGCGTCGTCTTCGTGCGCCTCGGAGAACCAGCCGTCGGCGTACGCGATCCGCTCGTCGGTGAGGCACTTGAAGAAGGTGTAGAGGTATTCGTTGTAGCCGCCGATCCGCCAGGTGGTGAAGCGGGTCGAGAGGAAGATGGTGTTGACCCAGTCCGGCTCGTTGTCGCGCAGGACGGTGCGGACCAGCTCGGGGGCGATCCGGAAGCCGTAGCGGTACTTGCCGTCGCCGTCCTGCTTCATCCGGACCTCACGGTTCGGGAAATCGAGGACGAACGTCTCGTCGCCCACCACGAGCCCGACCGGGTAGCCGATGCCGTCGCAGATCAGGTCCGACTGCGCCATGATCGGCTCGAACAGCTCCTTGAGCTGCGGCAGCAGCGGATCGCCGTCGGCCGGGGCCCAGGTGGCCTTCTCCGCCGCGATGATCGGCGCGAACTTCTCCTTCATGCGGTCCAGATACGGCTTCTTGTTCTCGCCGAAGACCTGCTCCGGCGGGTACGGGTGCTCGATCTCGTCGAGCGCGGACCCGGTGAACGTCGCCGTCGACCCGGACACCATCATCAGGCCGCGGTGCCGCTCACCGTCGTCGGTGCCGTGCGTCGTCATCTGCTCCAGGAATTCGGCCTGGTCCGGGAAGATCGACGCCTGGTCGGCCTCGCTGCCGGTGTTGAAGTCGTTGACGCCGTACAGGTCGTCGTCCAGGAACATCGGCGGCCCCGCCGACGGAACCACCCAGGTGGCGCCGACCTGCTCGATGTAGCTGCGCGCCCGGTCCATGCCGCGCTGGCGCTTCTGCTTGGCGAAGTTGGCCTTCGATTTGCGCGGGATGTCGTAGACCATCGGGTACCAGATGGCGCCGGAGTATTGCAGCAGGTGCACGTCGACGTGCCCGAACTCCTCCTTGACCACGTCGAGGTCGACGGGGCGGGCGTCGTTCATGTTGAAGACGACGGTCTCGCCGTCGTCG
The DNA here is from genome assembly GCF_023100845.1 of Gordonia sp. PP30. Taxonomy (NCBI): domain Bacteria; kingdom Bacillati; phylum Actinomycetota; class Actinomycetes; order Mycobacteriales; family Gordoniaceae; genus Gordonia; species Gordonia sp. PP30. The sequence continues at coordinate 139,636 of NZ_CP095864.1, forward strand.
ATCAGGATGCCGGAGTCGCCGATCGGGCCGTCGGCCGGCGCACGCAGGGCGATGATCATGACGTCCAGGTCGCCCTTGGGGCCGGAGACGGTGTGCTTCACCGAATCCTGGGTCTCCACGAACTTGGTGAAGCCGAGGCGTTCGAGGTCGCGCTTCAGGTCCGGCACCGGGTAGTCGGGCAGCAGAACGGTGGCGTTCTTGTTGACGTTCTCGATCAGGTTCTGCTCGTCGTAGTGATCCCGATGCAGGTGGGAAACGTACAGATAGTCGCAGTCGCCGAGGGCCTTCCAGTCCAGTTCGGTGTTGTCCGGGAAGGGGATCCACGACGCGAAGTACGCGGGGTTGACCCACGGGTCGCAGAGGATCGACCCGGCCGCGGTCTCGATGTGGAAGCCGGCGTGGCCGATGGAGGTGATCTGCACGGGCTGCGACCTTTCGGGGTAGAGCAAGGGCTGTACCCACCAGCCTATCGGGGCCCCGCGGCGCCGTGCCCGGGGCTTTGGTCCGCGTGCGGACCCCGGCGGCGGTGAGCTTCGTCGCAGGATCGCGGCCCGGTGCCGGACCGCCGGAGTAGCCGCTTGCCGGGCGGCGGCGGCCTCGCCGCGCGGCGGACACCTGGTGGGTGGCCGGGAACCGACTAAGCTCGGGTCGCATGGAACCCGTATACGACACGGTGATCGGTGCCGCCCGCACGCTGTGGCTGGCCCAGGGCCTGAAGTTCAAGATCTCCGGGGTGGAGAACGTCCCGGTCGACGGCCCCGGAGTGGTCGCGATCAACCACACCGGCTACCTCGATTTCACGCTCGCCGGTATCCCCGCCTTCCTGCAGCACAAGCGCAAGGTGCGGTTCATGGCGAAGAAGGAGGTCTTCGACAACAGGGTCGGCGGCCCCATCATGCGCGCGCTCAAGCACATCCCGGTCGATCGCGGCGACGGTGCGGCGAGCTATCAGATGGCCGTCGACTACCTGAAGAGCGGTGAACTGGTCGGCGTCTACCCGGAGGCGACGATCAGCCGCAGCTTCGAGATCAAGGCGTTCAAGTCCGGCGCCGCGCGGATGGCGCTGGAGTCCGGGGCGCCGATCATCCCGACGGTGATCTGGGGCGCGCAGCGCATCTGGACCAAGGGTCATCCGAAGGCGATGGGCCGCAACAAGTTCAAGATCGCGATCGGGGTCGCCGAGCCGATCCTGCCGACCGGCACCGCCGATGAGATCACCGCGCGCCTGCACGAGTCGATGTCGGCCAAGCTGGCCGAGCTGCAGGAGATGTACGCGGAGTGGAACGGGCCCTACCCGGCTGGTGAGTTCTGGGTGCCCGCTAAGTTCGGCGGTGGCGCTCCGACGCTGGCCGAGGCCGACGCGATGGATGCCGCCGACGCGGAGGCCAAGGCCGCGCGCCGCACCGCGCGTGACGAGGCGAGTGAGGGCGGCGCGGGGGAGGCCTGACATGGAACCGGTCTTCCGGGCACTGGAGCTGACCGCGGGGACGCTGGTCCGTGTGCAGGGCATGCGGCGGCGCTACTTCGGGCTGGAGAACATCCCGGCCACCGGCGGGTTCGTGCTCGCGCTGAACCACACCGGATACACCGACTTCATCGCGCCCGGGCTGGGGCTCTACCGCGCCGGACGACGCGGCCGGTTCCTGATCAAGTCCGAGGTGATGGACATATCGATCATGCGATTCCTGGTGAATCATGCGCGAGCGGTGCCGGTGGACCGCTCGGCAGGCGGCGCGGCGTACGCGGCCGCCGTCGAAGCGCTGCGCGGCGGCGAGGCCGTCGTGGTCTACCCGGAGACCACGATCAGCCGCAGCTTCGAGTTGCGCGAATTCAAGAACGGCGCCGTCCGGATGGCCGCCGAGGCCGGCATGCCGGTGGTCCCCGCGGTCGTGTGGGGTGCGCAGCGGCAGTGGAGCAAGGGCACCGCGCGGCACATGGGTTTCGCGCGGATCCCGGTCGACGTCCGGTACGGCGCACCGGTCCACTACGCGCCGGACGTCGACGTCGACCAGGCGACCCGAGAGCTGTACGACGTGATGGAAGCGCTGCTCCATCGTGTGCAGGCCGGCTATCCGGAGGCGCCGCGCGGCGCGGACTGGCTGCCGGCCCGGCTCGGCGGCAGCGCGCCCACCCCCGACGAGGCGCATGCCATCGAGGAGGCGGAGGCCGTCGAGAAGGCCCGGCGTCGTGCCGAGAAGGCCGCGCGGGAAGCGGAGGACCGATGACGGCCCGCGACTGGGGTCCGCCTAGCGTCATCGTGTCGGACGTCGACGGCACGCTGCTGGATCCGGCCGAGCGGGTGTCCGCGCGTACGCGCGCGGTGCTCGAGCGGGCCCGGACCAGGGGTGTCGAGTTGGTGCTCGCGACCGGCCGCCCGCCGCGGTGGATCCCGCAGGTCGCCGACCAGCTCGCCGATTCGCCGGCCGCCGTCCGGTACGCGATCTGCGCGAACGGGGCCATCGTGTACGACGTCGCCGCCGACCGGATCCTCTATCGCGACGTGCTGGAACCCGCCGTGCTGCGGCGGCTCGCGGACATCGTCGCCGAGCGGCTGCCCGCCCCGGGCCTGGCGGTCGAACGAGTCGGCACGCTCGCCGACCTGGCGAGCGCCGACGCGGCGACCGCGCCCTTCGTGGCGACGGCCGGGTACGAGCACGCGTGGCTCAACCCCGACCACGTCGAGGTTAGCGACGAGCAGATCTTCGCCGCGCCCGCGGTGAAACTGCTGGCCAGGGTGCCGCAGCTGAGTTCGCGCGAGATGGCCCACAGGGTGCGTCCCGCACTGCGCGGACTCGCCGAGGTGACGTTCTCCATCGACACCGGCCTGATCGAGCTGTCGCGCCCGAAGGTGAGCAAGGCCAGCGGACTGTCGTGGCTGATGGCCCACACCGACGTCGCCGGTGAGTCCCCGATCGCGTTCGGCGACATGCCCAACGACATCGAGATGCTTCGCTGGGCCGGTCTCGGCGTGGCGATGGGTCACGGCGACGAGGCGGCGATCGCCGCCGCCGACGAGGTGGCGCTCTCCAACGCCGACGACGGCCTCGCGCGTGTCCTCGAACGCTGGTTCTAGCCGCCGGCCGACGGAGCAGGGCGCTCCGCGTGCTGGAGATGGTGCTGGATGCGGGCCGTCATGATCGGTCGGCCGTCGTGACGCGGCGGCCGTGGCCGCGTCGACTCGGCGGGTGATCCCGGAGCTGACGGCCGGGAGCGGCGCGCCGCTCGACCGGACGGGCGCGATCTGTCGCGGATGCTGTCGCCGGCGGACAGATGTCGCGGATTCCGGCGAGTCTCGTATCGGATGCGCGACGGATTTTCGGCCCCGACACGATCCGCGACGGATCGCTGCGGGCGTCGTTCCCCGCGGTGCCACGCCGTCGCGGATCGCCGGCCGGCCGACGCCACCTGGACTGTTCGATTCCTGTTCGATAAGCGTGACCCGGTTGTGACCGCGTCGGCTTGTGGGGCGGCCCCAAAAATCACTATTGTCACAGGAGTCCCATTAATCACACGGGCCACATGCTGCAGCTGGGGTCCCGCGCGAACGAGGTAGTGCAGTGCCCAAGACCCGACCCGGCCGAGCCAAGAAGCGGACCCTCACCTACGCCGCCCTCGGGCTGGCGCCCGTCCTGCTGGCCGGTGGTCTCGCCGCCGGTGGCGGGCAGTGGATCGAGGATGCGGGTATCTCGCTGCGCGCGGATACCCCCATCACGCTGCAGGGACACGGCAACGGCCACGGTCGCGGCATGGGCCAGTGGGGTGCGTTCGGCTACGCGAAACAGGGCTGGAACGCGGAGAAGATCCTGAGCCACTACTACGGCAACACGACCGCCGGGAAGGTGGGCAACACCGACGTCACGGTCTCGCTGAGCGAGAAGAAGTCGGTGAGTGTCCGCGCGGACGCGGGTGCCAAGGTGGGTGGCCAGACGGTGGCTCCCGGGCAGGCAGTCAGCCTGTCCGGGGGCAACGCCACCATCACTCAGGGCTGCGGCGGTGCCGTGGTCAAGACGGTGCCTGCTCAGTGGGTGGATCCGATCAACCCGGGACCGAGCCGCCCGGCGAACGAACTTCTGACCTTCTGCGACGGCGGCGACGCGTACCGCGGTTCCATCGGGACCGGGCCCGACGGCGTGCTGAACAAGGTCGGCGTCGACGACTACGTCAAGGGTGTGATCCCCAAGGAATCGCTGCCGGCGTGGGCCGATGCGGGTGGCTTCGAGGCGCTGAAGGCGCAGGCCGTGGCCGCGCGGTCGTATGTGCTGGCAGGCCTGGCCGCCGGCCGCAAGATGGACAACACGCAGCAGTCGCAGATGTACCACGGAGCCTCCGGCGAGGACCCGCGCACCAACCGGGCCGCCGATGCCACCGCGGGCCAGGTCCGCATGCGGAACGGCAAGCCCGCGCTCACCGAGTTCTCGGCGTCCACCGGCGGATACACCGCGGGCGGGGACTTCCCGGCCGTCGTCGACGCCGGTGACTCCATCTCGCCGACCCACTCCTGGACGGCCACGGTCAGCCCGTCGAGCATCGCGTCGGCGTTCGGCGTCGGCACCCTCAAGAGCTTCGAGGTGATCGAGGCCAACGGGCTCGGCGAGGGCAGCGGCCGCGTCGGCAAGGTGCGGGTGGTCGGCACCGGTCGCACCGTCGAGGCGACGGGCGACGAGGTCCGGCAGAAACTGCAGCTCAAGTCCGACTGGTTCTCGGTGCAGGGCCAGAAGACGATGCCGAAGATCGTGCGGCCCCCGGTGGGTCCGGCGGCTCCGGGTGGCGGCGGCCTGCTCGACCTGCTCGATCTGAGCCCGCTCACCGATCTGCTGTCCGGCCAGCTCCCGGACCTGTCCGCGTTCGGTCTCAGCGACATGACGGCCGTCACCGGCCAGCTCACCCCGCTCATCCAGCAGATGATCGCGACCGGCACCGGGGTACTCGCCGGCAAGCGCGTCGCCCTGGAACGCAGCGATAACTCGAACGGCTCGACGGGCACCGTGAGCCGCGACCGGAGCGACAACGCGAACGGCTCCATGGGCACGGTGAGCCGCGATCGCAGTGACAACGCCAACGGCTCGATGGGCACCGTGAGCGAGCCCCGCAGTGACAACTCGCAGGGTTCCACCGGCACCGTCGCCAAGCCGGAACTGGTGACCGACGGCAAGGGCATCCACGGGCTGGTCCAGGTGCTGCAGAACGGCGTCATCTACTACAGCCCGCTGACCGGTGCGCACGCGCTGTTCGGTCAGGCGCTGACCGACTTCCTCAATGCGGGCGGCCTGAAGGTTCTGGGCTTCCCGACCCAGGACGCGCTGCGCTGAGCCGCAGGCGGGACCGGCTGTCCCCGGCGGCCGAGTCCGTCGTGCCCGGGCCGTGTCTCCCGAGTCTCTTCCGGTCCTCGGCGGCCCGCGCAGCGCCTGGCGGCGTTGTGGTCGGACGGTATGGCGCCGCTATGGCTCCCTCCTCCGCCTTGCCGGCCGCCCGGCTGATCCACCGATGCCTTCGGAGAAGACGGAGGAGACGACGTAGGAGACACGGCCTCGCGAAATACTCAGGTTCGGTCCGATAGCCTGAACAGTTGTGACTGACAGTGCGAATCACCCGGATCCGACGGGGACGACGACCCCGAGCGTGGACCTGATCGTCGTCGGCTCGGGCTTCTTCGGCCTGACCGTGGCCGAGCGGGCCGCCTCGCAACTGGGGAAGCGGGTCCTCGTCGTCGAGCGCAGGCACCACCTGGGCGGCAACGCCTACTCCGAGGCCGAGCCGGAGACCGGTATCGAGGTCCACAAGTACGGTGCGCACCTGTTCCACACCTCCAACCAGCGGGTGTGGGACTACGTCAACCAGTTCACCGACTTCACCGGCTACCAGCATCGGGTCTTCGCCATGCACGACGGCCAGGCCTACCAGTTCCCGATGGGGCTGGGCCTGGTGTCGCAGTTCTTCGGCCGCTACTTCAGCCCGGACGAGGCCCGCGCGCTGATCGCCGAGCAGGCCAGCGAGATCGACACCGCGGACGCGAAGAATCTGGAAGAGAAGGCGATCAGCCTGATCGGCCGCCCGCTGTACGAGGCGTTCATCAAGGCGTACACCGCCAAGCAGTGGCAGACCGACCCGAAGAATCTCCCGGCGGGCAACATCACCCGGCTGCCGGTGCGCTACACCTTCGACAACCGCTACTTCAACGACACCTACGAGGGCCTGCCGGTCGACGGCTACACCGCGTGGCTGGAGAACATGGCGGCCGACGAGCGCATCGAGGTCCGCCTGAACACCGACTGGTTCGAGGTGCGCGACGAACTGCGCGCGGCCAACCCGGATGCGCCGGTGGTCTATACCGGCCCGCTGGACCGCTACTTCGACTACGCGGCGGGCGACCTGGGCTGGCGCACCCTGGACTTCGAGCTGGAGGTGCTGCCGACCGGCGACTTCCAGGGCACCCCGGTGATGAACTACAACGACGCCGACGTGCCCTACACGCGGATCCACGAGTTCCGGCACTTCCACCCCGAGCGCACCGGATACCCGAACGACAAGACGGTCATCATGCGCGAGTTCAGCCGCTTCGCCGGCGAGGACGACGAGCCGTACTACCCGATCAACACCCCCGAGGACCGGGAGCGCGTCGCCGCCTACCGCGAGCTCGCCAAGGCCGAGACCGCCGAGAACAAGGTGCTCTTCGGCGGCCGCCTGGGCACCTACCAGTACCTCGACATGCACATGGCGATCGCCAGTGCGCTGACCATGTTCGACAACACGCTGGCCCCGCACCTGCGTGACGGTGCGCCGCTGGCGGACCGGCCCGACGCGGACTGACGGAGCTGCCACCCATGACTTCCACCGATCCCGGTACCACCGGCAGCCGGGCCGTGTCCCTGCTGCAGCGGGTGATCTTCCCGCGCCCCGGCGAGCCGCTCGACGTGCGCTCGCTCTACCTGGTGGAGTCCGATCGCAACGAGTCGCGCGCCCACGCCCCCGACCGCACCAGCGTCCGTATCGGCGGCGAGTCGGAGATCAGCTTCGCGACCTACTTCAACGCCTTCGCCGCGTCGTACTGGCGGCGCTGGTCGGTGCTGGAGTCGGTGGTGCTGCGCATCGAGCTGACCGGCAGCGCGCGGGTGGACCTGTACCGCTCCAAGATCGACGGTTCCCGTATCGCCATCGGCGGCGACCTCGTCGAGATCGACGACGAGGGCAAGGGCGTCTTCGAGTTCGAGACCGATCTGGGGCCGTTCGAGGACGGCGGCTGGATCTGGTTCGACGTCACCACCGACACCGCGACCGAGATCACCGCGGCCGGCTGGTACGCGCCGCAGGCGCCGACTCAGGGATCGCCGAACGTCACCGTCGGCATCCCGACCTTCAACCGCCCCGCCGATGCGGTGGCCGCGCTCGCGGCGCTCACCTCCGATCCGCTGGTCGACGCGGTGATCGACGCGGTGATCATGCCCGACCAGGGCACCCGCAAGGTGAAGGACCAGGACGGCTATCCGGAGGCGGCGGATGCCCTCGGCGATCGCCTGCACATCTTCGACCAGGGCAATCTCGGCGGCTCCGGCGGCTACTCCCGCATCATGTTCGAGGCGCTGCGGCTGACCGACAGCCCGTACATCCTGTACATGGACGACGACATCATGATCGAGCCCGACTCGATCCTGCGCGCCCTCGCCCTGTCCCGCTTCGCCAAGACCCCGATGCTGGTCGGCGGCCAGATGCTGAACCTGCAGGACCGCAGTCATCTGCACTGCATGGGCGAGGTGATCGACCACCACAAGTTCATGTGGACCGCCGCGCCGTTCGTCGAGTACGACCACGATTTCAGCAAGTACCCGCTGAGCGACCGCGACAACTCCAAGAACCTGCACCGGCGCATCGACGTCGAAGGCAACGGCTGGTGGATGTGCATGATCCCGCGCGCCGCCGCCGAGGAGATCGGGCTGCCGCTGCCGCTGTTCATCAAGTGGGACGACTGGGAGTACGCGCTGCGAGCCGGCCGGGCCGGGTACCCGACGGCCACCGTGCCGGGGATCGCGATCTGGCACATGGCCTGGAGCGACAAGGACGATGCCATCGACTGGCAGGCCTACTTCCACCTGCGTAATCGCCTGGTGGTGGCCTCGCTCTACACCGACGGGCCGATCAACGGGATCCTGACGTCGATGACCAAGGCCACCGCCAAGCATCTGCTGTGCCTGGAGTACTCGACCGTCGCCATCCAGAACGAGGCGATCCGCGACTTCCTCGCCGGCCCCATGCACATCCGCGAGATCCTGCCGTCGGCACTGGGCAAGGTCGCCGGTATCCGCAAGGAGTACCCGGACGCCGTCGTGCTGCCGTCGGCGCAGTCGCTGCCGAAGACCACCGGGCAGGCCACGCACCTGGGCGTCAACGAGCCCAAGGGCCCGGTCGCCAAGGTGAAGGCGCTGCTGGGTGCGGTCGTGAACAACGCACGACCAGCCGATCCGCGGCACCACGAGGTCCCGCAGGCCAACTACCCGCCGATCGAGGCGCGCTGGTATTCGCTGGGCCGGGTCGACGGGGTCACGGTCACCACGGCCGACGGCCGCGGCGTGGTCTACCGTCAGCGCGACCGGGAGAAGATGCTCGCGCTGGGCATGGAGTCGGCGCGGCTGCAGAAGCAGCTGCGTGAGCGGTTCGACGAGATGCGGGCGCAGTACCGGGCCGCACACCAGGAACTGGCCAGCAAGGAGAGTTGGGCGCATGTCTACGGAATCGACTGACCGGGAATCGGCCGGCCAGGGATCGGCCGGCCGGGAGTTCCTGTCAGTGCCGCCGCGCGGTGAGGAGAAGGCACTGGTCGCGGTGCAGTCAGCGCTGCTGACCGTGCCCGGCGCCGTCTCCGGCGCTCGCGGCCTGAGCCACTTCGGTGAGCACTCCCTCGGCTGGCTGGCCCTGGCCGCGGCCGGCGGGCTGCTGGCCGCCCGGCGCGGCGACGACGTGGGCGTGCGCAGATACGCCGAGGCCGGTATCGGCGCGTTCGGCGCCCACGCGGCCTCGGTGATCATCAAGCGGATCGTGCGGCGCCGCCGCCCGGATCACCCGGCGATCACCGTCGGCGTGGGTACACCGAGCAAGTTGAGCTTCCCGTCCAGCCACGCGACGTCGACCACCGCGGCGGCGATCCTGCTCGGGCGGGCCGCCGGACTGAACCCGGCGGTCCTGCCCGCGGTGATCGTTCCGCCCATGCTGCTGTCCCGGCTGGTGCTCGGCGTCCACTACCCTTCCGATGTAGCGGCGGGCGCGCTGATCGGCGGGCTCAGCGCCGGTGCCGTGATCGCGGCCGACAAGCATCTGCCCGACCGGTTCGCGCCGTCGGCACCGACCAAGTGAGGAACTGCTGATGAGCGAGGAGCCGATCGAGGGCAAGGTCGTGGGGCCGCCGAAGAACCTGGCGACCGGCCTGGTCAAGGCGTTGCGCCCGCGGCAGTGGGTGAAGAACGTCCTCGTCCTGGCCGCACCGCTGGTCGCCGGCACCGACGCGCTCACCGACGGTCACAAGATGGCCGGCGTCGGTATCGCGTTCGTCGCCTTTTGTCTCGCGGCGTCGTCGATCTATCTGATCAACGACGCGCTCGACGTCGAGGCCGATCGTCAGCACCCCACCAAGCGTTTCCGCCCGATCGCGGCCGGGGTGGTGCCGCAGAGCCTGGCGTATGTGCTGGCCGTGGTGCTGATGGCCGCGGCGATCGGCATCTCGTTCATCGCCAACTGGCAGACCGCGGTCACCATCGCCGTCTATCTCGCGATCCAGCTGGCCTACTGCTTCGGGCTCAAGCACCAGGCCGTGGTCGACATCTGCATCGTCTCCTCGGGCTTCCTGCTCCGGGCCATCGCCGGTGGTGTCGCCGCCGAGATCGATCTGTCCAAGTGGTTCCTGCTGGTGATGGCCTTCGGTTCGCTGTTCATGGCCGCCGGCAAGCGCTACGCGGAGTTGCAGCTCGCCGAGCGCACCGGCGCCAAGATCCGCAAGTCGCTGGAGTACTACACCACCACCTACCTGCGCTTCGTCTGGACGCTGTCGGCCACGGCCGTGGTGCTCTGCTACGGCCTGTGGGCGTTCGACGGCCAGCACAGCCAGAACGTCTTCTACGCCATCTCGGTGGTCCCGTTCACCGTGGCGATCCTGCGGTACGCGGTCGACGTCGACGGCGGCGAGGCCGGCGAGCCGGAGGAGATCGCCCTCGGCGACCGCGTCCTGCAGTTCCTCGCGGTGGCCTGGGTGGTGCTCGTGGCGGTTGCGGTCTATGTCCCATCGTGACGTGCCGGGGTCCCGGCGTGACGTGCCGGGGTCCCGGCGTGACGTGCCGGGTGACGCCCCCGCCCCGGACTCCGGCGATGCCTCAGCGACCCGCCCGGCGTGGCGCGACCGCCGGCTGCTGGGTCCCGGGCTGTCGTGGCTGATCGGCACCGTGCTGGTCACCGTCTTCTTCGCGATCGGTGCGTGGCAGCGCCGCTGGATCGCCGACGACGGCCTCATCGTGTTGCGCACCATCCGGAATCTGCTGGCCGGCAACGGCCCGGTCTTCAACGCCGGGGAGCGCGTGGAGGCCAACACCTCGACCGCGTGGACCTATCTGCTGTGGTTCTTCTCCTGGGTCACCGGGGCCGGGAGCGATGCGAACGGGACGGGTGACGGGCACCTCGAGTACGTCGCCCTCTGGGTGGCCCTGGTGCTGTCCGTCGCGGCGATCCCGATCGCCATGTACGGCACGGCCCGCCTGTACGGCGACCGCTGGCTCAGCGCGCGCGGCCGGGCGGCCGCGGGCGTCACCCTGCTGCTGCCGCTCGGCTCCATCGTCTACATCTCGCTGCCGCCGGCCCGCGACTTCGCGACCAGCGGCCTGGAGAACGGTCTGGTGATCTTCTGGATCGCCTGCCTGTGGTGCCTGTTCCTGGCCTGGTCGCGCCGTGACCCGGAGCGGACAGACTGGCGGGCGCGCACGGCCTTCCTCGGCCTCTCCTTCGTGGCCGGCCTGGCGCCGCTGATCCGGCCGGAGATCACCGTGCTGGGCGGCCTGGTGCTGCTGGTGCTGTTCTGCGCGCCGATCGGCTGGAAGCTGCGCGTGTCGATGGTGGTGGTCGCGGCCGTGGTGCCGGTCGGCTATCAGATCTTCCGGATGGGCTACTACGCCATCCTGGTGCCCAACCCGGCGATCGCCAAGGACGCCAGCGGGTCCAAGTGGGGGCAGGGCTTCACCTATCTGGACAATCTGTTCAGTCCTTATATTCTTCTGCTTCCGGTCATCCTGGCGATTCTGGTCGGCGTGGTGCTCGCGGTGACCGGGCCGCGACGGAGCAGCCACGACCCCGAGCAGATCGATCCGCACGACCACATCGCCGACGACATCCCGGACATTCTGGAGCCGGTCGACTCGTCGCCCCGCCGGTTCGCGGCGCGGTGGATCGACTTCCAGGCCCGCCTGCAGCAGCCGTCGACCGTGGTCATCACGATCCTGGTGGCCGGAGTGCTGCTGACGCTCTACTGGCTGCGCCAGGGCGGCGACTTCATGCACGGCCGGGTGCTGCTGGCCCCGCTGTTCATCTTGCTGCTGCCGGTGATGGTGGTGCCCGCGACGATCCCGGCGACGGCCCGCACCGCGGTGTCGCGCTGGCGGCTCGCCGCGGCGGCGTTCATCATCCTGTGCGTCGGCGGCACCGTCTGGTGGGGTGCGGCGGTCTCCCAGAAGGTGCTCTCCCAGGCGCCGATGGACATCAGCCGCAACGGCATCGTCGACGAGCGCCGGTTCTACGTCGCCAACATGGCGATCGAGAACCCGGTGACGGCGAAGGACTATCTGGAATACCCGCGCATGCGCGCGATGGTGGAGAAGATCAACGAGCTCCACGGGACCGGTGGCATCATCCTGCCCTCGGGCAACTACGACGAGTGGTATGTGGCGCGGCTGCGCGGCGGTCTGCCCGCGGGGCAGAAGGACAAGACCACCGTGTACTTCCTGAATCTGGGTATGACGGGGATGAACGCGCCGCTGGACGTGCGCGTGGTGGACCAGATGGGGCTGGCCTATCCGCTGGCCGCGCACACCGAGCGACTCAAGGACGGCCGCATCGGGCACGACAAGAACCTGCCGACGGCCTGGGTGATCGCCGAGTCGGGCGGCGTGTCCGGTGGCCCGGGACTGCCCGCGTACGTGGAGTCGATCGATGTGCGGGAGGCGAACGTGGCGCTGACGTGTCCGGCCACTCAGGCTCGGTTCAGCTCGTACAAGGGTGTGTGGTCGTTCGCCCGATTCCGGCACAATCTGCGGCAGTCGTTCGAGTTCAACAGCTACCGCATCTCACGTACTCCCGAGTACGAGATCCTGCGGTGCGGGCTCAAACCGGTGACCGACCGTCCCCAGTGACGGTGACCACAGAATGGCGGATTTGATCTCGAAAAGGTAACGTCCTACGTCGAGCCCTCGATGGAATCAATGTCGGGACGGCCGCGGATCGCGAGATCATGAGGCCTGAATGACGGAGATGCCAGCACCGACACTGTGATCAGCGTCACAGTTTTTGAGTGGTGAGGGCGAGAGAGATAGGCTTCCGTCCATCCGGTTACGGATGAGGCGTGTGTGAGTTGCGAGGCGGCTGACACAAACGAGGCGGCTGTGGGTGATCCTGAGCGGATCCTGGCAGCTGAGTAAGTTCAAGGAAGAGAGCAGCAATGCGCGTAGCTAAGAGCAAGCCGCAGGCCGGTCGCCGGCTGACGGCGGTTCTGGTCGCCGTCCTGACCGTCCTCGGTCTGGTGGGCACCGCGATCGGAACGGGTGAGGCCAGTGCGTTGGCGCCCGGAGGCAAGACCTACTGGACCGACTCGTGCGGCATGCCGACCAACGGCGCGTTCGGCAACAAGTCGATGAAGCCCGGTCACGTCAAGGTCCGCATCTGGGCCAAGCCGGGTAACAAGCGCACCGTCATCATGCTCGACGGCCTGCGCGCCCAGTACGACCTGAGCGGCTGGGAGATCAACACCAACATCCAGAACCTGGCTAAGCAGGGCGTGAACGTCGTCGAGCCGATCGGCGGCCCGGCCAGCTTCTACACCAACTGGGATGCGCCGTCGAACTTCAACGGTCAGCGCCAGGCCTACAAGTGGGGCTGCGTCATCGACCGCCTCGCCGCGAACCTCCGCAGCGGCCGCTCCGGTCTGCCGGCCCTGCCGGGCAAGGGTGGCAAGTACGCCATCATGGGTATCTCGGCCGGTGGTAACGCCGCGCTGACCCACGCCGCACAGCGTCGCGACCTCTACTACGCCGCCGCCTCGATGTCGGGTTACGACTACCTGAGCGCGCCCGGCATGCGCACCATGATCCGGCTCGCGATGCTCGACGTCGCGCCGCAGCCGTGGAACGTCGACTCGATGTGGGGCCCGCCGTGGAGCCCGCGCTGGGTGCAGAACGATCCGACCATGCTGATCAACCGCATGCACGGTCTGAAGCTGTTCATCGGCTCGGGCAACGGCCTCTTCGGTCGCTACAACTACCCGCAGAACGTCGGCGACGACCTCTTCAAGGGCACCCCGCTGGAACTGCTCGCGTTCACCCAGGCGAAGGCCTTCGAGACCAGCGCGCGGATCCAGGGTCTGAACCCGATGACCTACTACGCCAACGGTACCCACGCGTGGGGCTACTGGCAGGACATGGTCTGGAACGCGAAGCGGCAGGGCTTCTTCAACTGACCCGCCGCCGTGGCTGAGAAACTTTAGTCACACAATTCACATGCGTCACAGCGTGGCGCACGGACAACGAGACGCCCCACGTGTAAGAACACACGTGGGGCGTTTCGCATCGTCGGATGCGCGGCGACCCGCGGGGTTCGTGAGTGAGTTGAAGGAGCAGCACGTGACGGTGTGGAGTACGACGAAGCGCAAGCGTGGTCGACGGGTGACCGTGGCGGCGGTCGCCGCGGCGCTGAGTGTCGTGCTGGTGGCACCGTTCGCCGGCACCGTCGTCGCCGATCCGGCGCCCGCGGCCCCGCCGGCGGCGCCCGCCGCCCCCGCGGACAAGCCCGCTCCGCCGACGGCCAAGCCCGCGGACAAGCCGGCCCCGCCGGCCGCGCCGCCGGCCGCCCCGGCCGCGCCCGCCCGCGTCACCAAGATCGTCTGGTACAGCAGCCAGCGCGTGGCGATCTGGGTGTTCTCCCCGGCGATGAACACCGAGATCCAGGTGCAGCTGCTGCTGGCTCGTGACTGGTGGTACAAGCCGACGGCCAAGTTCCCGCAGCTGCTGACCCTCGACGGGCTCCGCGCGCAGGACGATCAGAACGGCTGGCTGATCAACACCGACATCGAGCGCTTCTACCAGGACAAGAACGTCAACGTGGTGCTGCCGGTGGGCGGCGAGTCGAGCTTCTACACGGACTGGAAGGAGCCCGACAAGGGCAAGAACTACAAGTGGGAGACCTTCCTGATCCACGAGCTCCCGCCGATCCTGCAGAACCAGTGGCGCTCCACCGACGTCCGCGGCGTCCAGGGCCTCTCCATGGGCGGTAGCGCCGCGATGATGCTGGCCGCGCGCAATCCGGGCTTCTTCAAGTTCGCCGCGTCGTACTCGGGCATCCTGCAGCTCACCTCCTACGGCATGCCGCAGGCCGTGCAGTTCGCGCTGCGCGACGGCGGCGGCTACGACTCGCAGAAGATGTTCGGTCCGCCGAGCGATCCCGCGTGGGCCGAGCACGACCCGTATCTGCTGGCCGAGCAGCTGCGCGGCACCAGCCTGTACATCTCGTCCGGCAACGGCGTGGTGGGGCCGTACGACAAGCCCAGCGAGATCCCGTTGCTGGCCACCAACTATTCGGGCGTCGGCCTTGAGGTGCTGGCCCGCACCACCAGCCAGCAGTTCGCGACCAAGCTCAATCAGCTAGGCATCCCGGCGCAGGCCGTGTACCGCCCGTCGGGCACGCACACCTGGCCGTACTGGGAGTTCGAGATGAAGCAGGCGTGGCCGCAGGCCGCCAGCGCCCTCGGGCTGTCCGGCGACCGCGTCGCCTGCGCGGTCGGCGACGCCTTCAAGAAGGCCAAGCAGGTCCGCTCGCTCGGCGGTTGCCTCACCCCGCAGTACCCGGTGCCCGGCGGTATGGCGCAGGACTTCCGCAACGGGCGCATCTTCACCGGCCCGAAGGGGCCCAAGGTGGTCGGCGGTGCGATCGGCGGCGCCTATGTGCCGAACTTCGACCGCCTGGGACTCCCGATCAGCGACGAACTCACCAGCAAGGACGGCAAGGTCAAGTTCAACACCTTCGTCCACGGCAAGATCAGCTGGACGCCGACCGGCGGCACGCGCGTCGAGGTGAAGTGACGCCGCTGCGGCGCACGATCGGTGACCTGCGCCGCAGCGACGTCGTCGTTATTGATAATCGGCTGAGGATCTGCCGTGTTTACGCAGGTGAATACCCTGCGAGGTGCAGAATTGCGAGATTCGGAAGGTAGCCTTTCAACCATGACTGGCAAGTTCTCTCGCGGCGTCTTCGTGTGCGTCGCCCTGGCTGCTGCCGCGGTCGCTCTCGCCGGGTGCGGCGGGGATTCGTCGACCGCCAGCGCACCGCTCTCCCAGGAGGTCACCACCCGGACCATGCCCGGCAGCGGTACCACCGATTCGTCGGCCGAGGAGCAGGCCTCCGAGCTGGCCGCGTCCAACGCGTCGAAGGCCACCAGCACGCTGCCGGCCACCAAGCCGGACAAGTCCACGACGGTGCCAGGCAACTTCCCGGGCTCCAAGCAGGGCCAGCAGCAGCTCACCGACAAGGACAAGCGCTACCTGGCGGCGCTGAAGCAGGACAATGTGGCGTTCATGGGCGACGACGACAACAACATCGCGCTCACCATGGGCCACTACGTGTGCCAGGAAAAGAAGAAGAAGACCGATCCGATGATGATCAAGGTCTACGTGCGCGCCGCCATCGGTCCGATGACCAAGACCGAGGACGAGGCCGGCGCCAAGGCCGACAAGCTGATCTCCGCCGCCGAGAAGAATCTCTGCTGATACATGCGACGCCATGCCCGCAAGCTGGCGTGGGGTGTCGGACTCCTGGCGCTGGTCGCCCTCGTTCTGGTGATCGTGCTGATCATTCAGTTCCTGCGGCCGTCCCCGCCGCCGCCCGGGCCGCCCACGAGCCCGCCCACGTCCGCGCCCCCGCACCGGCCGAACGCCCAGCCCGCCGACTGCCCGGACGTGCTGGTCCTCTCGATTCCCGGCACCTGGGAGTCGAAGTCGAACGACGATCCGTATCACCCCACGGCCAACCCGAAGTCGCTGATGCTGCGGGTGACCCGCGCGTTGCAGGAGAAGTTCCCGCGCAGCCGCGCCGAGGTGTACACCGTGCCCTACGTCGCGCAGTTCCGGAATCCGACCGTGCTCGGCGACAACCAGCGCGACTACGACTGGTCGCGGCACCAGGGCCGCCGGAAGGCGGACGCCAAGCTGACCGCGACCCACGAGCACTGCCCGCTCACCCGGTACATCCTGATGGGCTTCTCGCAGGGCGCGGTGATCACCGGTGACATCGCGAGCGACATCGGCAACGGCAAGGGCCCGATCCCGGCCGCCGACCAGGACCTGGTGCTCGGCGTCGGCCTGATCGCCGACGGCCGCCGGGTGTCCGGCGAGCAGCACGACGTCGGCCCGAGCCCGCAGGGGCAGGGCGCGGAGGTGAGCCTCGGCGGCCTCCGGATCCCCGGGATCACGATGAGCGGCAAGCGGACCGGCGGTTTCGGCACGCTCACCGACCGGACCTACTCGATCTGCGCTCCCGGCGACCTCATCTGCGACGCCCCGCAGATCACCAACCCGTTCGACGCCGTCGGCAAGTTCGCGAATGCGGCGAACAATCCGGTGCATGCGATGTACGCCACGAAGAAGTACTGGAGTGACGACGGCGCCACCGCGACGCAGTGGATGCTGAGGTGGGCGACCGCGTTGATCGAGCAGGCCCCGCGCCCGAAACATCGGTGATACGGAAACACCGCGAAGACTTTGGGGTCGGCTCCCCGGCTGCGTTAACCTTTTCGTGACATTTGAGTGAGCGTCCCCCGTTCGGATGAACGCGGGCCGCGGTGGCCGGGGGTGGCGAGGAGGTGGACGCGTGACCGGAACGGCGATGCTGGATCCGGCGACGCGCACCTCTCGACTGCGCCGCTTCCGATTCGGCGCCGGCGGCGAGGGCAACAAGGACGAGGGCGGCGCCCGCAACTTCATCCGGCTCGCCCAGCACGCGGAGGACCTCGGCTACGACACCTTCGCCGTACCTGACCATCTCGGCAATCAGGTCGGCCCCCTCGCGGCGCTCGGCGCGCTGTCACAGGCCACGAGCAGTATCCGGCTCGCGACGTCGGTGCTGGCCAACGGCTTCCGCCATCCGGCGATCCTGGCCAAGGAGGCCACCACCATCGACGTCCTCTCGCGAGGGCGACTGGAACTGGGCATCGGCGCAGGCTGGCTGAAAGACGAGTTCCGCCAGGCGGGCATCGACTTCGGGCCCCCGGGGGAGCGGATCCGCCGGCTCGACGAAGCGCTCACCGTGCTCGACGGCCTGTTGCGCGGCGAGACGGTCGACTTCGCCGGGGAGTTCTACCGGATCAGCGGGCTACAGGGCTCGCCACGGCCGCGGCAGGGCCCGCGCCCGCCGATCGCGGTCGGCGGCGGAGGGCCGCGGATGCTGGCACTGGCCGCGCGGCATGCGGACATCATCTCGGTGGCCACCCGCTCCACGCCCGACGGGAAGCTGCGGCTGTCGGATATGACGATCGAGAGCACGCTCGAGCGCGTCGACCGCATCCGGGAGGCCGCCGGGGAGCGGTTCGACGAGATCGAACTGAACTGGACCATCGCCGCCGTCGTGCCGACCGACGACCGGGTCGCCGCCGCCGAACTGGCCCTGAAGGCTCTCGACAGCGGGTATCCGCCGACCATCGAACGCGACGCGGAACTGACCGTCGACGACCTCCTCGCCTCCCCGTATCTGGCGTTCGGCACCGTCAAGGAGATCGCCGAGCACATCCGCGAGGTCCGTCGCCGGACGACGATGAGCTACGTCGGTGTGTTCCCCACGCAGATGGATGCATTCGCACCCGTCATCCCGCTCTTGCGCGAGGAGTAGAATCAGACCGGTTTTGCGTGTCCCGGACCGATGAGAACCATCGGAGAGCGGGAGAAATGGACAGGGCGACGACACCGCGGGTGAGTGCAACGGAGCCGACAGGATGACTGAGAAGACGCCGCGGCAGCGGCACAGGAGTTTGGAATGCTGAATACCGAGTTCGAGCAGTTTCTCGATGAGAACGGCAACCTTCGGTTCACCGAGGACGCCACGCTCGTCGACTACGTCGAACGCAACGTCCGGGATCAGGCCGACACTCTCGCCTACCGGTTCATCGATTACAGCCGCGAGCGCGACGGTGAACCCCAAGACCTGACCTGGGCCCAGTTCGGCAAGCGGCTCCGCGCCGTGGCCGCACGCCTTCAGCAGGTGACCAAGCCCGGCGACCGCGTCGCGATCCTGGCCCCGCAGTCGCTCGAATACGTGATCGGCTTCTTCGCCGCGCTGTACGCCAGCAATATCGCCGTCCCGCTGTTCAGCCCCGACGAGCCCGGGCACACCGACCGTCTCACCGCGGTGCTCGCCGACTGCCGGCCGACCGCCATCCTGACCTCCACCAAGTCGGCCGAGGCGGTTCGCGACTTCTTCGCCGACCGTCCGGCCAAGGAGCGCCCGCGCGTCATCGCCGTCGACGCCGTGCCCGACTCGGTCGGCTCCACCTGGGTGGCCCCGGTCGCCGGCAAGGACCACAACCGCGACACCGTCGCCTACCTGCAGTACACCTCCGGCTCCACCCGCGTGCCGGCCGGCGTCGAGATCACCTACGAGGCGGTCGCCGCCAACTGCCTGCAGATCTACGACTGCATCGAGATCGACCGCAACTCCCGCGGCGTCACGTGGCTGCCGATGTTCCACGACATGGGCCTGCTGACGGTGATCCTGCCCGCGCTCGGCGGCAAGTACATCACCATCATGAGCCCGGCCGCGTTCGTTCGGCGCCCGGGTCGATGGATCAAGGAACTGGCCGCCGCCGACGATCACGCGCCCACCTACGCCGCGGCCCCCAACTTCGCCTACGAGCACGCCGCCGCCCGCGGCCTGCCGCGGGAGGGCGAGGAACTGGACCTCTCCAACGTGATCGGCCTGATCAACGGCTCGGAGCCGGTCACCGTCAGCTCGATGCGCAAGTTCAACGAGGCCTTCGAGCCCTACGGTCTGTCGCCGAAGGCGATCAAGCCCTGCTACGGCATGGCCGAGGCCACCCTCTTCGTCTCCGCCACCCAGCGCGACAACGCCGCCAAGATCAGCTATGTCGACCGCGAGAAGCTGAACGCCGGCGAGTTCGTCCCGGTCGCCGAGGACGCCGAGAACGCGATCGCCCAGGTCTCCTGCGGTCAGGTGGCGCTCAGCCAGTGGGCGTGCATCGTCGATTCGGACACCGCCACCGAGGTTGCCGACGGCCGCGTCGGCGAGATCTGGCTGCACGGCCTGAACATCGGCAAGGGCTACTGGAACAAGGACTCCGAGACCGAGGAGACCTTCCACAACCTCCTCGCGCACCCGCTGCCCGAGGGCAGCCACTCCGCCGGCGCCCCCGAGGGCGCGCAGTGGATGCGCACCGGCGACTACGGCGTCATCTACGACGGCGAGCTGTACATCACCGGCCGGGTCAAGGACCTGGTGATCGTCGACGGCCGCAACCACTACCCGCAGGACCTCGAGTTCAGCGCGCAGGAGGCCAGCGCCAACCTGCGGCCCGGCTTCATCGCGGCGTTCGCGGTCCCGGCCAACCAGCTGCCGGCCGAGGTCTTCGAGGGCGGCTTCTCCGGTCTGACCGCCGATCCCGACGACGCCTCCGAGCAGCTGGTGATCGTCGCCGAACGCGGCCCGGGCCGCAAGGCCGATCCGCAGGAGATCGCCGACGCCGTGCGCGCCGCGATCGCCGGCCGCCACGGCGTGATGGTCCGCGACCTGCTCCTGGTACCGGCGGGTTCCATCCCGCGCACGTCGAGCGGCAAGATCGCGCGCCGGGCCACCAAGGCCGCGTACATCGACGGCACCCTGCGCGGCGGCTACCAGCAGACGGCCTTCCCGGACGCCGGCGACTAGATCTCGTGCACTTCACCGCGAACGGCCCGGTATGTCCACGACATACCGGGCTTGACGCATACCTCTCGAATGTTCCCGATCAGTAGGCTGTAGGCGATGTCTGACACTGAAAACACCGGTACCCAGATCCCCGCGCAGGCGGGGGTCGTCCCCTCCGATGAGGACGCAGGCGCCGCGGGCGCAGGCACCGAATCCACCGGCGCCTCCGGCACCGAGGGGGAGACGGCCGGCGGCCTGACCGTCGAGGAACTGCGCGACTGGCTGCGCGAATGGGTGTCGACCACCACCGGCCTGCCGATCGAGCAGATCTCCGACGACCGCCCGATGGAGGAGTTCGGTCTCTCGTCCCGCGACGCGGTGGCGCTGGCCGCCGACGTCGAGGACCGCACCGGCGTCATCCTGACCGCGACCGCGGCCTACAACCACCCGACCATCGCGATGCTCGCCAAGCGCATCATCGAGGGCGATCCGGACGAGGGTCTGGACGTCGACGCCGACCGCTACTGGGAACGCGAGCGCAGCGCCGACGACGACATCGCCATCGTCGGCCTCGCCACCCGCTTCCCGAAGGCCGGGCAGACCCCCGAATCGACGTGGGCGGCGCTGATCGCCGGCGTCGACGGCATCACCGACCTGCCCGACGACCGCTGGACCGAGTTCAAGGCCGATCCGCGACTGGCCGAGGTGATCGCCGAGGCCAACGTGCACGGCGGCTACCTGGACGACGTGAAGGGCTTCGACGCCGACTTCTTTCAGATGAGCCCGCGCGAGGTCGAGATGGTCGACCCGCAGCAGCGCCTCGCCCTGGAACTGACCTGGGAGGCGCTGGAGAACGCGCACCTGCCGGCCAGCGACCTGAAGGGCGCGCCGGTCGGCGTGTTCATGGGCACGTCGACCAACGACTACCAGATGCTCGCCACCCTCGGGCTCGGCGAGGGCGCCAGCGAGACCGCGGCGTACGCGCTCACCGGCACCGCGACGTCGATCGTGGCGAACCGGGTGTCGTACTTCTTCGACTTCCGCGGGCCCTCGGTGGCCATCGACACGGCGTGCTCGTCGTCGCTGGTCGCGGTGCACCAGGCGGTGCGCAGCCTGCGCAGCGGCGAGACGGACGTCGCCCTGGCCGGCGGCGTCAACATGATCATCACCCCGGCGGTGACCCTCGGCTTCGACAGCATCGGCGCCCAGGCCAAGGACGGCCGGATCAAGGCCTTCTCGTCCGATGCCGACGGCATGATTCGCGCCGAGGGCGGCGGTGTGTTCGTCCTCAAGCGGATGTCCGACGCCCGGCGCGACGGCGACCAGGTGCTCGCGGTGATCGCCGGTTCGGCGGTCAACTCCGACGGCCGCTCCAACGGCATCTTCGCGCCCAACCCGGAGGCCCAGGTCGACGTCTTGCGCGACGCCTACCGGGACGCGGCGATCGACCCGCGGTCCGTCGACTACATCGAGGCGCACGGCACCGGCACCGTCCTCGGCGACCCGATCGAGGCCGACGCCCTCGGCCGCGTGGTCGGCCGCGGCCGCACCCCGGATGCCCCGGCGCTGCTCGGCTCGGCCAAGACCAACTACGGCCACATGGAGTCGGCGGCCGGCGCGGGCGCGCTGGCCAAGGTGGTGCTGTCGCTGCAGCACGACGTCATCCCGGCGTCGCTCAACTACGTGGGCCCCAACCCGTACATCCAGTTCGAGGCCACCAATCTCAAGGTGAACACCGAGAACTCGGACTGGCCGCGCTACTCCGGCCACGCCGTCGCGGGCCTGTCCGGCTTCGGTTTCGGCGGCACCAACGCGCACGTCGTCGTGCGCGAGGTGCTCCCGTCGGACCTCCAGGGCCCCATGATGGTCGAGCGGAGTCGAGACCAGGACGATGACGACGACCCCAAGATGGTCGAGCGGAGTCGAGACCAGGACGATGACGATGATTACCTGACCGAAGCCGAGCGCGCCGTCCTGGCCGCCCAGGCCAAGCAGCCGGAGACCGTCGCCGAGGTCGCCGAGACCGATCCGGCAGAGGGCTTCGCGCCGTGCGCCGTCGAGGGCTCCGTGGTCCCGCTGGTGGTCTCCGGCTTCCTGCCGTCGCGCCGCCGCAAGACCGCGGCCGACCTCGCCGACTGGCTCGAGACCGAGGAGGGCCGGGCCACTCCGCTGGTCGAGATCGGCCGGACCCTGTCGCGCCGGAACCACGGCCGCACCCGGTCGGTCGTGATGGCGCGGACCCACGAGGACGCGCTCAAGGGCCTGCGGGCCGTCGCCGCAGGCAAGGCGCTGCCGTTCGTGTACACCGCGGATTCGCCGGATGCGGCGTCGGCCGTGTGGCTGCTGTCCGGTTTCGGCAGCCAGCACCGCAAGATGGCCAAGCAGCTGTACACGGAGAATCCGGTGTTCGCGAAGTACATCGATCGCGTCGACGAGCGCGTGCAGAACGAACTCGGCTACTCGATCGTCGAGATGTTCCTCGACGACGCGCAGACCTACGGCATCGAGGCCGCGCAGGTCGGGATCTATGCCATTCAGGTGGCGCTCGCCGACACCTTGCGGCACTTCGGCGCCGAGCCGGGCGTGCTGGTTCCGCATTCGATGGGTGAGGCGTCGGCCGCGTACATCAGCGGCGGGCTCTCGCTGGAAGACGCCACCCGCGTCATCTGTCAGCGTTCGCGGCTGATGGGCGAGGGCGAGTCGATGCTGTCCGGTGACGACATCCGGCTGATGGCGCTGGTCGAGTACAGCGCCGACGACATCAACGGCGTCCTGGCCGACTACCCCGACCTGGAGATCTGCGTGTACGCCGCGCCGACGCACACGGTGATCGGCGGTCCGGAGCCGCAGGTCGACGCGATCGTCGCCCGCGCCGAGGCCGAGGGCAAACTCGGCCGGAAGTTGCAGACCAAGGGTGCGAGCCACACCTCGCAGATGGATCCGTTGCTCGGCGAGCTGGCCTACGAGCTGACCGGCATCGTGCCGCAGCGCCCGTCGGTCGGCTTCTACAGCTCGGTCGACCGCGAGGTGTTCTACCGCCCGGGTGCCGAGCCGGTGCACACCATCGAGTACTTCACCAAGGGCCTGCGGCACAGCGTCTGGTTCGCCCAGGCGATCGCCAAGACCGTGGAGAACGGCCACCGGACCTTCCTGGAGCTCTCGCCGAACCCGGCGGTGCTCATCTCGGTCGCGGCCGCTGCGTTCGGCGCGGGACTGCACGACGTCGAGCTGATCGAGACCCTCCGCCGCAAAGAGGACGAGAACTACGGTGTGGTCAACGCGCTGATGAAGCTGTGGGTGCACGGCCACCCGGTGAATGTCGGCTCGCTGTTCGGCACCGGCCAGGACCTGCCCTACGCGAACGTCCCGCGCACCCGGTTCGACCGCAAGCCGTACTGGCTCACCGCCGCGGTGAGCAGCGGCTCCGGCCTGACCTCGGTCCCCGGATCGCACGTCGCGCTGCCCGACGGGCGGCACGCGTGGGAGGTGGCCGCGTCCGCGGTCACCGATCCGCGCGAACTGGTCCTCGCCGCGGCCAAGCAGGTGCTGGACGACGCCGCCGTGGCGGCCGCCGACGTGCTCGGCGACCTGCCCGGCGACGGCACGCTGACCACCGTCTACACCCGCCATCCCGGTGGCGGCGCGGTCGCGGTCTTCGCCGACGCCGACCACGGCCACGCCCTCCTCTTCGAGGCCGCGGTGACGGGTACCGTCCCCGGCCGCCGGCCGGCTGAGCCCTTCGGCTCCGCTCAGGAACCACGGGGCGACGGAGGAGCCCGCGTCGAAGCCACGCCCCCCGCCGCGGAGGACACCGGTTTCGGCGGTGGCCCGGTCGTCGTCGAGGACGAGGTGGTCGACGACATCGGCCGCAAGTGGACTCCGGAGTCGGGGGAGACCGTCGAGCAGCGCCTCGCGCTGATCGTCGGGGAGTCGATGGGCTACGACCCGGACGACCTGCCGCGCGAGATCCCGCTCATCGAGCTGGGACTGGACTCGCTGATGGCGGTGCGCATCAAGAACCGCGTCGAGTACGAGTTCGACATCCCGCAGCTGCAACTGCAGGCCATGCGGCAGGCGAACCTCGCCGACGTGACCAAGTTCGTGACCTTCGCGGTCGAGAACCGCGACCAGGTCGACCTCCTCGCCTCCGGCACCGCCGACGGCCAGGAACTCGACACCGCCGCCCTCTCCGCCCTGATCGACGAGGCCAACGCCCGCAAGGCCGCGGAGCAGCCGGCCCCGCAGCCCGCCCCGCCGGGCGACGAAGGAGCCCTTGTCGAAACGACGGCCCCGCAGCCCGCCCCGCAGACCTCCCCCGAGCCCGCTTCTCCGCAGCCCGTCCCGCCGGCTTCTCAGCAGCCCGCCCCGCCGGGCGACGAAGGAGCCCGTGTCGAAACGACCCCCGAACCGGCGCCGCAGCCCCAGTCCACCGACCTGACCGACCAGACCCAGGTCGCCGCGGCGGCGGGCGCGGACGTGCCCCCGCGCGACGCCCCGGAGCGTCTCACCTTCGGCGCCTACGCCGTGGTCACCGGCAAGTCGGCGGGCGGTGTGTTCAACAAGCTCCCCGTCCTCGACGAGGCGACCGCGAAGAAGCTCACCGACCGCCTGAACGACCGCACCGGTGGAAACATCGACGTCGAGGACATCCTCGCCGCCGAGACCATCGAGGAGATGAGCGAGTACGTCCGCCAGCACATGGAGGCGGCGGCCGACATCGACGGTTTCGTGCGGTACCTCCGGGTGCCCGATAAGGACGGCAAGCGCCAGCACGAGTTCGACACGCAAGCAGGCGACCCGATGCCGCTACTGGTCTTCCACCCGGCCGGCGGCAACACCTCCGCCTACGAGGCGCTGCTCAAGCGGCTGCCCGACGATCAGCCGGTGATCGGTTTCGACCGCGTCGAGGGCACCATCGAGGAGCGGGTGCGCCAGTACCTGCCGAAGCTCCGCGAGATCCAGCCGCACGGTCCGTACGTGCTGTCCGGCTGGTCGCTGGGCGGTGCGCTGGCCTACGGCGCCGCACAGGTGCTGCGCGAGCAGGGCGAGGAGGTGGCCTTCGTCGGCCTCATCGACGTCGTGCGTCCGCGCGAGGAGATGGTCGAGACCCCGGAGACCAAGCGGGCGCGGCTGGAGCGCTGGAAGGACTTCGCGGTCAAGACCTACGACCTCGACGACTCCATCCCGATTCCGATGGACCGCCTGGTGGAGGCCGACGACGACGAGCAGTTCGCCATCATCATGGAGATGATCTCGATGTCCGGTACCAAGATTCCGGGCGGCATCATCGAGCACCAGCGGACGTCGTTCCTGGACAACCGGGCGCTGAGCAACATCCACCCGACCCCGTACGGCGGCAAGGTGGTGCTCTACCGGGCCGACAAGATGCACGACGGCGCCATCGAACTCGAACCGCAGTGGGCAGACATCCCGGAGGACGGACGCTGGGGCGAGGTGGTCGACGATCTGGAGATCCTGCACATCGGCGGCGACCACCTGTCGATCGTCGACGAGCCTTACGTGGCCCAGGTGGCCGCCGATCTGACGCAGCGGATCGCTGACGTGAACCGGAAGGGAAGCGGCGCATGACCGATCACACCACCGCGGGCAAGCTCGCCGACCTGCGCGCCAAGCTCGAACTGTCCAAGGAACCGGGCGGCGAGAAGGCGGTCGCCAAGCGTGCCCACAAGGGGATCTGTTCGCCGCGTCAGCGGCTGGAGATGCTGTTCGACCCGGGGACGTTCGTCGAGGTCGGTGCGCTGGTCAAGGCGCCGGGAGCGGGCGAGACCGGGTACGGCGACGGCGTGGTGACCGGACACGGTCTGGTCCACGGACGGCCGGTCGCCGCGTTCAGCCACGACCAGACGGTGATGGGCGGCAGCGTCGGCGAGATGTTCGGCCGCAAGGTCTCGGCGATCATGGAGTGGGCGGGCAAGCTGGGCTGCCCGATGGTCGGTATCAACGACTCGGCCGGCGCTCGCATCCAGGACGCGGTCACCTCGCTGGCCTGGTACGCCGAGATGGGCCGCCGCAACGACCTGCTGTCGGGCCTGTCGCCGCAGGTCTCGGTGATCCTCGGCAAGTGCGCCGGCGGCGCCGTCTACACTCCGGCGAACACCGACATCCTGGTCGGCGTCGAGGACAAGAGCTACATGTTCGTCACCGGCCCGGACATCCTCAAGGCGGTGAACGGCGAGGACACCTCGGCCGAGGACCTCGGCAGCGCCCACAATCAGGCGCGCTGGGGCAACATCCACCACGTCGCGGAAGACGAGAAGGCCGCCTTCGAGTGGGTCCGCGAGTACCTGGAGTACATGCCGTCGAGCTGGTCCGAGCGGCCCCCGGTGATCAACCCGGGGCTGGAACCGGAGATCACCGAGTCCGACCTGTCGTTGAACGAGTTCATGCCGGACAGCGACAACGCCGGCTATGACATGCGTGACCTGATCGTGAAGATGTTCGACGACGGCGCCTTCCACGAGGTCGGCGAGCTGTTCGCGCCGAACATCCTGACCGGCTTCGCCCGGGTCGACGGCCACAGCGTCGGCATCGTCGCCAACCAGCCGTCGGTGATGGCCGGCACCATCGACACCGACGCATCGGAGAAGGCCACCCGCTTCGTCCGGATCTGCAACGCGTACAGCATTCCGCTGATCTTCCTGGTCGACACCCCGGGCATCCTGCCGGGCGTCGCCGAGGAGGCCAAGGGCACCATCCGTCGTTCCGGCAAGTTCCTCTACGCCTACGTCGAGGCCGACGTCCCGAAGATCACCGTGGTGCTGCGCAAGGCCTACGGTGGCGCGTACGCGGTGATGGGCTGCAAGCAGCTCGGCGCCGACATCAACTTCGCCTGGCCGACCGCCAAGATCGCCGTGATGGGCGCGGAGTCGGCGGCCGTGCTGCTGACCCGCCGCCAGACCGAGGGGCTGTCGGTGCACGACGCGGACAAGGTGCGCCGCGACTTCATCGACTTCTACAACGTGATGATGGCCAACCCGTACCTGGCCGCGGAAAAGGGCTACATCGACGCGGTGATCGAGCCGGCGCAGACGCGCCTGCAACTCCGCAAGGCCCTCGCCCAGCTCCGCGACAAGCACGTGATCCGCGCCCCCCGCAAGCACTACCTGATGCCGATCTAGCGGCGAGAGCTGCGTTTCGACTCGGATTCGTCTAGCGGCTCATCCGGCTCAACGGGCGGCTAGGAGTATCTCAACGGGCGGTCGGAGGATGCAGCCCCTCCGCCGGCTGAGCCAGCCAGGGCGAGTCGATGTGTCGAAGCCACCTTTCTAGAGGCTCGGCGTCGAGGCTCCCTCGCGCGCCGGCTCAGCCGAACACCTCCCGGCCGTCGTCGAAAGAAGCTGTCCCGCAACGAGAGTCAGCCCACCGCGGTGCCGAAGGCCGCGCCGATACCGTAGGTGACCGCCATGGCGATCGCGCCGCCGATCACCACGCGCAGGCACGGGCGCAGCGGCTTGGCGCCGCCCAGGAGTGCGCCGAGCGTGCCGGTGACGGCGAGTGCGATCAGTACCGCGATCACCACGACCGGGATGCGCCAGCTCTCCGGCGGGAGCAGAACCGCGATCAGCGGCAGCGCGGCACCGAGCGTGAACGACACCGCCGACGAGAGCGCCGCGCCCCACGGCCGGGTGAGTTCCTCCGGGTCGAGATTCAGTTCGGCGTCGGCGTGGGCGGCGAGCGCGTCGTGGGCGGTCAGCTCGGCGGCGACGCGGTGCGCGGTCTCCGGGCTGAGCCCCTTGGCCTCGTAGAGTCCGGCGAGCTCGTCCAGTTCGGCGGCGGGGTCGTCGTGCAGCTCGCGCCGTTCCTTGGCGAGGAGAGCGGCCTCGGTATCGCGCTGGGTGCTCACCGAGACGTATTCGCCGAGTGCCATCGACACCGCACCGGCGGCGAGCGCCGCGATACCGGCGGTGAAGATCGTGCCGCGGTCGCTCGACGCGGCCGCGACGCCGACCACGATGCCCGCGGTCGACACGATGCCGTCGTTGGCGCCGAGCACCCCGGCGCGCAGCCAGTTGAGGCGATTGGCGAGCCCGCTGCGATGCGGCTCGCCGGCGTGCGAGTGCGGGAGATCGGCCGTGGTCTCGGTCATGGCTCATACCGTGCCCGCCGCGCCGGGCAAGTGCAAGCAAGGCGAGGCGAGCCTTCCGGTCCTCAGCGCGCGCCAAGACGGAGCGGGATAGGGTCTGGCGCATGGAGAGTTTCGCGGGCCTGCCGCTACATCCGCTGGTCGTGCATTTCGTCGTCGTGGCCGTGCCGGTGACCGCCCTGGTCGGGATCGTCGTCACGCTGTGGCCCCGCGCCCGGACCGCCCTCGGGGTGTTCCCGCCGGTGCTGGCACTGCTGACGCTGATCTCGGTGCCGATCGCGACCACCGCGGGCGAGGCCCTGTATCGCAAGCTCGGCGAACCGGCGGACGTCGCCCACCACGCCTCCATCGGCGACTCGCTGATCCTGGCGGTGGGCCCGATGTTCGGGGCGATCGCCATGCAGTGGCTGCTTTACCGCCCGGCGGTCACCGCGCTGATCGACCGCCCCGACGGCACCGCGGGTGACACCCGGTTGCGCTGGCTGCGCCGGTTCGCCGCCCTCGCGGTGATCGCCGCCGCCGTCGCCTCGCTGACCATGGTGATCCTGGCCGGCGACAGCGGCGCCCGCGCCGTCTGGGGCTGACCCTCGTCGCCGGAATCCGTCGCTCCACTTCGAATCCGTTCTGCCAGCCGAAATAGTCCGGGTGGCAGAACGGAATCGAAGTGGGCGAACGGAGTTCAGGGGGAGGGACGGAATGCGGGCGGATCAGTCGACGGCCAGGACGGTCAGCCGATCCCAGCCGTCGCCCTCCACCCGCCGCGCGATGATGTCCGGGGTGCGCGCGAGGAACGGGTGGATCAGCGCACCGCCGGACCGGAAGTGCTCGCTGGTCGCGTGCGCCGCGAAGCCGTCGTCGGTGTAACCCTCGATCACCACGTACTCGTTCGGGTCGTCGAGGCTGCGCGACCACAGATACCAGAGATTGCCCGGCTCGTTCCGGGTGGCCTCGGTGAGCTCGGTGAGGGCGGACGGGAACTCGTCGGCGAGTTCGGGTTTGACGTAGAAGCGAACGGTCACGATCTGCATGTCGCCCACGCTACGGCGCGGCCCGTCCCTACGGGCCCGTACGGCGCGCCCGCCGTCCGGTCGTCGGCCGGATTCCGCCTACCCACTCGCACTCCGTTCGTCCACTGGCACTCCGTTCGTCCACACGGAATAGACCGGGTGGACGAGCGGAAACCAGGGGGACGGACGGAATGCGGACTCGGGGTCAGTAGCCGGCTGAGCGCATCGGGGCCGGGCTCCACAAGCCGTTCACGGTGCGGTAGCCGAGCTCCAGGTCCGCGGGCTTCGCGTTCGGCACCAGTGGGGTGAACCGCTCCAGGCCGCCCCAGTCACGACCCCAGTTGTTCCGCAGGTAGGTCGGCACCAGGGTGTTCGACAGCAGCGCGTCGGTGATGCCCAGCGGGCCGCCCGACTTGCCGGCCTGCCACGACTGGCTGTTCTTCTGCGTCGCGTCGGCGTCCGGCATGATCCGCCACTGCGGCAGCTCCAGCACGCCGTCGCGAACGGCCATCGGGCGCTGGCACGGGAACACCAGGCCGGGCAGCCAGTCGATGAACACCGGGACGGTGCGGCCCACGACGTCGTTCAGCGTGCGCAGCGCGGGCACGCGCGGGGGCGTGAAGGCCACCCACTCGGCGCTCGCGGCGGCGTCGTCGACCACGTTGAGGCGCACCATGGTGGCACCGGGCGGTGCCTGCTTCAGCGGGAAGCGGAGGGTGCGCCAGGTGGACGACGGGTTGAGCGCCATCGCGTCGATCGGCATCTGTGGATGGCCGACCGGGACCACGCGGCCGTCCGGACCGGTGCGGGCGTACTCGGCGACCAGCTTGCGGCCGGGGATCACCGCGCCCAGCGGGTCGATGGCCTGGACGGATCCGGCGGCGGCCACCGCGAGCAGCGGCGACTGTTCCGGGGCCTTCCCGGCCGCGAAGGGCAGCTGGTACCAGTCCGTGGTCACCGACGCGGTGCCGGTGGCCCCGTAGCTGCCGAGGACCGGGGTGGTGGCCGGGTTCAGGCCGTACGGGAGACGCACCACGGTCGCCGGGGCGCTCTGCGTCTGATCGGTGTGATCCGCGTCCTCACCGGTCACCTCTTCGGTGGTCGGCAGGGTGGTGGTGGCCGTGTCGTCGTCGGTGGTGTCGCTGCTGCTCTTCTGCTCCAGCGGGTCGATGTACACGTCCGACGGCACACCGCTCGGCGTGAAACCGTCGTTGGTCCCGGCGAGAGCGGCGGTGGGCGACGGGGCGGGCTTGCCGCCGGTCGCGGCCGGTCGCAGGATCGACGCGTTGACGTCCGACTCGACGAGGACGTCGTTGGCGAGGCCGCATTCGTTGCCGGCCAGCGCGCGGGCGTTCGACTTGGCCCACGACCAGCTGTCGCGCTGCGTCCAGGCGCCCTTGGCGAACGACGCCAGCATGAACAGCACCACGAGGGCGGCGATCACCGGCAGCGGCGAGACCTTGAACCGGTTCAGGCCGGTGCGCTGGTAGCCGGTGCGCTTCTCCTCGTCGACGTAGTCGTTGCGGAAGTAGTACCAGAGGCCCACCAGCGTGGCGATGAGCGCCAGGGCGAGGACCACCCAGCCGAGCTTGATGCCGGCCACCGAGATCGGGCGGTCCCACCACGGGACGCCGTAGCTGCCGACGTACCACCACATGTTGGTGCCGGTGGCCGACACGGCGGTCACCAGCAGCACGGCCGCGGTGAAGAACGCGCGGTTGCTCCGCGAGCGCAGCAGCGCGGGCGACATCATCGCCGCGGTGGCGGCGACGATCGCGGCCCCGATACCGGCGTAGATGCCCAGGTGGTGGGTCCACTTGGTGGGCGTGAACGAGATGAAGAACATGGTGCCGAGCATGATCGCGACCAGGCGCCAGATCGGGGCCCGGGCGACGCCGTTGAGGCGGCTCTTCGACAGCAGCCGGAAGATCACCACGATCAGGCAGAGGAACATCACCAGGATGCCGAAGCGGCGGGAGAAGGTGCCGTCGCCGGTCTGCAGGATCAGGTAGTAGTAGCGGACCGGTTCCTGCCACCACTCGAGGGTCGGCCCGACGTCGCTGGCGACGGTGCTGCCCTCGATGAGCGGCATCAGCGGTTGCCAGTAGAAGATCGCGAACAGCACCGCGGTACCGGCGGCCAGCAGCGGGGCCAGCAGCGGCAGCAGGCCGTCGCGTGTGCGGCGCGACACGATGCCGCGCACTACGGGACGCAGACCGGCCAGCAGAGCGGCCACCGCCATCAGGCCGCCGGGGGCGACGGCCAGGGTGAACGCGCCGACGATCGCCGCCACCGCGTAGGGGAGCAGCCGGCGGGTCGCGATGGAGCGTTCGACGGCGCACCAGGTGAGCAGGGCGCCGATGGCTTCGATGCCCTCGAATCGGATGCCGTTGTTGTAGGGCATCCAGATGGCCAGGAACACCAGGGCCGACGACCAGATCGCGGCCTGGTTGGTGCGTACCGCGCGGCCCAGCCGGGGGATCACCTCGCGGCTCAGCAGCCACCAGCCGAGCAGGCCCATCAGCAGGGCGGGCAGCCGCAGCCACGGGGTGGCGACGCTGACCTGCGTCATCCACGACAGCACCTGGTAGGGCCAGCCGAACGGGTCCTGCGGCACGCCGAAGTAGCGGAAGTAGTTGTCGGCGTAGCCCGCTTCCTTGGTGATGCGGGCGACGGTGATGTTGTAACCGTCGTCGGAGGTGTTGCCGCCGATCAGCCACCACAGGGCCAGCACGACGGTCACCACGACGTCCGGTGCGCGGATGGTGAACCAGCCGCGGGGCAGGAACCGCTTGTGACCGCGGCCGTCGCGCAGGTCGAGCACCGCGAGGGCGATCAGCGACAGCAGGGTCATCAGGATGCCGAGAATGATCGCGGCCCGCTTGAGCGGAGTGGGGCTGTTGACGAATCGGGTGTCGACGTCGGCGTGCAGAGCGAGACCGGCCGGTGCGGCCGTCGTGCGTGCGGCATCCGGGGACACCAGATCGGAGAAGACGCCGACGATCTGCGGCCGCATGTCGGTGTCGGCGGTCTGGTAGTGCGTGCCGTCGCCCGACATGCCCTTGACCTGCGCGACGACGCCGTCGGCGCCGCCCTTCAGCTCGAAGGAGCAGTTCGGATTCGCCTGCGCCGCTTGACGATCCACCGACAGCAGCAGAACATCACGCACCGTCATGTTGATCTGGGAGTCGGTCGCGCGGACGAACAGGCCGCGGGCGGTGGCCTGCTTGCCGGCCGCCGGGACGGTCGACATCAGCACGCCGCCGGACGCCGGCAGGTCCTTGGCGAGCGAACACGGCACACTCGCGGTCATCGAGGTCGGGACGAAGGCCACCAGCGGTGCGGTGACGTTGCTGACCACCTGGTGCTGCGGCCAGTCCAGGGTGGTGCTGCGCTGCTGAACCGGGAGCAGCGGGGTGGCGATCGCCAGGATCAGGCCGAGCAGACCGGTCACCGTGGCCACCAGTTTGGTGACCCGGTAGTCGTTCGCGGTGAACACGCGCCAGCGCGAGTCGTTCCCGGTCGGCGTGGCGGAGGTATCGGCGGGATCAGTCACGGGGGCGTTCTCCGGGCTCATTTCGACGGCTCCACACGGATCGATCCGGCGCGGGCCAGGCCCGACTGTGTCACTTGCCGGGTACGGACGACGGCGACGGCGGCGTTCGGGGCGAGCGGAGCGAGCCGCTCGACCGTGCCCCAGTCCTGGTGCCAGTCGTCCTTGAGGTAGGTGGGGACCACGGTGGGCTTGGTGGTGGACTCGTAGATCGACAGCAGGCCACCGCCGCTCGTCGCCATCCACGTCTTGGACTGCATGTTGAGGGTCACGTAGTCGGGCATGATCCGCCACTGCGGCACCTGTGCGACGCCGTGCGTCACCGACAGCGGGCGCTGGCAGGGGAAGAAGGCGCCGACCGCGAAGTCGATGAGCACCGGGTCCTGCGAGCCGACGAGCTGCTGCAGGGTCTGCAGCTTGGGAGCGCGTGGCGGCGTGATGCCGATGAACTGCATGGCGCCGAGGTTGGTGTCATCGAGCTTGAGCCGCATCACGGTGGCGCGCGGCGGGACCGCCGACATCGGCACGCGCAGATTGCGCCACGGGCGGTTGGCCACGCGCGGCCCCGGATCGATAGGCAGCGTGTTGTGTCCGACCTGCACGAATTCGCCGTTCGGGCCGGGACGGCCGAACTGCACCACCAGCGACTGCCCGGGCACGTGATTGCCGTTGGCGTCGAAGGAGTCGACGGCGCCGGCGGTGGCGAAGACCAGCAGCGGCGATGCCGAGCGGTCGGGCAGCCGGTACCAGCCGGTCTCCAGGTGGGCGTTGCCCTGGTAGCCGTAGCTGCCGAGGATCGGGGTGGTGGCCGGGTTCAGGCCGAACGGCAGCGCGACGGTGGACCCGTTGACCGTCTTCGGCCCGGTGCCGCCGGTGGTGCCCGCGCCGAGCGTGCCGAGCGTGGAGAACGGCTTCGAGGTGGAGCCGGCGACATGCATCTGACCGGGGCGCGAGGTGATCGGATCGGTCGTCAGGTCGCTCGCGACGCCGTCCGGCGTGAAACCGACGTTGACCGAACCGTTCAGTGCCGCGGTCTGCGACTCGCCGCCGGCCGGGACCAGCAGGTTCGCGTTCGGGTCGGGCTCGGCGAGGACCTTGTCGGCCAGCCCGCACGACGAGCTGCGCAGCGAGTCGACGTTGTTGCTGAAACCGGTGACCGCGGGCTCCCGGGTCACCACCGCCTTGGCGAAGAAGGCGAGCGTGGCCAGCACCATCAGGGCGGCGATCACCGTGATCGGCGACGAGGCCACTGCGAGCCGTCGTCGGTCGGCGGCCGAATCCGCTTCGCCCGCGGCGTGATGCGCCATGCCGCGGTTGGGCACGTAGTCCAGGCGGAGCGTCTGCCACAGCGCGATGGCGACCGCGATCACCGCGAACACCAGCAGGATCGACGACAGCTGGAAGCCCTTGATCGTCGGGGCCTGGTCGAACCACGAGATGCCGTACCGGTAGACGTACGGCCAGGCGTTGTACCCGGCGGCGACCGCGGCCAGGCCGAAGAGCAGACCGGCGACGAAGACCGTCAGATTGCGCGACGACCGCGCCGCGGCCTGCGCCACCGCCAGGGTGCCGGTGGCGGCCAGCGCCGCGCCGAGCCCGGCGAAGACACCGAACTGGATGGTCCACTTGATCGGCAGGAAGAAGAACAGGAGCAGGGTCACCGCGAAGGCGCCGACCAGCCGCCACGCGGGGCGGGCGTTGACGCCGTCGATCCGCCCGCGGCGCAGCAGGACCGCCGCGGTCACGATGGCGCCGGCGAACAGCAGCATCACCGGGATGCGGCGCGCGATGCTGCCGTCGGGGGTGGTGACCGAGAGGAAGTAGTAGCGCAGGAACTCCTGGCTCCAGGGGATCACCGGCCCGGTCTGGTACTTGATCTTGAGGGCTTCGAGCACCGTCATCAGCGTCTGATCGCGGAACACCACCACCAGCACGATGAGGGCGGCGGCGCCGATCGGCGCGAGCAGCGACAGCAGCGGGTCTTCCCGGCGGCGCTGCGCGAGGATCGCCAGCAGTGCGCGAGCGCAGACCAGCAGGATGGCGAGGCCGATCACACCCTGCGGGGCCAGCGTCAGGGTGAACGCGGCGGCCGTCGCGGCGAGCGCGGCGGGCAGCAGCTGGCGCGAGGCGATGGACTTCTCCGCCGCCCACCAGGTGAGCAGCGAACCGAGCACGATGATGCCCTCGGTCCGCAGGCCCGAGCAGAACGGCAGCCAGAAGGCCAGGAAGACCGAGGCGGCGGCCCAGCCGGTCCAGCCGGTGGCGCGGACCGCGGTGCCCAGCCGGGGCAGCATCACGCGGCTGAGCAGGAACCACGACGCCAGGCCGGCGACCAGCGCCGGGAGGTGCATCCACACGATCGACGTGCTGACGTGGCCCCACACCGCGAGGAAGCTGTAGTACCAGTCGAACGGTGCCTCGGCGACGCCGTAGTAGCGGTAGTAGTTCGAGAGGTAGCCGGAGGACTCGGCGGCGCGGCCCATGTTGAAGATGTAGCCGTCGTCGGGAGCACCGGCGCCGAGGAACAGCCAGATCAGCAGGACGACCGTGACCACCATGTCGGTGACGCGCGGCCGGAACGAGCGCAGCCATCGCGCACCGACCGCGGACATCGAATTCGGCGCGGCGCCGTCGGCGGGCGGACCGCGGTAGCCGCGCAGCTTGTCGAGGCAGTACAGCGCGAACAGGGCGACGAGGGCCGCGATCACCGCGATCACCATGACGGCGATCTTCAGCGCGGTGGCGCTCGACTCGTAGCGGTTGTCGACGGTCAGCGTCGACCGCATACCCGCGGTCTGCAGCGCGTGCACCTGCGCGGTGTCCAGCGAGGTGAAGAAGCCGTCGACCTGCGGCCGCTTGTCCGGCGGCAGGGTGGTGGCCGGGCCGAGCCCGACGAACTGGGCGCCCGCCCCGGCCGGGGAGGAGAAGATCCGCAGGTTCTTACACCGGTCGGAGGTCAGTTCGGCGTGGGTGGCGCTGGCCGCCGCCGTCGAACGGAAGAGGACGTTCACCCGCTCGCCGCGATTGTTGACCACCAGCCCGTTGTTGGCGAGCCGCGACGCCTTGAGCGGCATCGTGGCCAGCAGCGGGCCGTCGGACGTCGCGGCCGCCGCCAGCGCACGGCAGGGGATCACGACGTTCAGCGCCTGCGGGGTCTGCGCGATCAGCGGGGCGAGGACCGACGGGTCGTCGTGGTTCAGCCGCTGACCCTGCGGCCACGTGATCGTCGCCTCGGTGGTCTTCACCGGAAGGAACGGGACGGCCAGCGCCGCGACGACGGCCACCAGGCCGGCGACGGCGGCGAGCATCCGCGCTTGCGGGGCCGACAACAGCGCCTTTTGCGGCGAACGCTCGGGCTCTTCGGTTTCTGTTGTCGCTACCGGCACGTTTGTCGAGGTTAGTCGAACATCCTGAGTGGTACCCAAACCAGCCCGGCGGGGCGGACGCCGGGTCTGCTCGCCGCTTCAGTGCCGGATCGGCGCCGGACTCCAGAGTCCGCTTCGGGTTCGCGTGCTGTAGGTGATTTCGGCGGGCGGTGCGGCGTCATACGGCGTGTAGCGTTCCAGCGCACCCCAGTCCCGGCCGATGTCGCCGTTCAGGTAGGTCGCGACGGTCTCCGGACGCTGCGAGAGCTCCAGCCAGCCGAGCGGGCCGCCGCCCGGCGCGGCCTGCCAGGTGCCGACCGCCGCCGCCAGATCCGCGCCCGGCTTGATCCGCCACTTCGGGATCTCGGCCACCCCGGCGTGGAAGTTGAACGGCCGCTGGCAGGGCATCACCAGGCCCGACGTCCAGTCCACGTGGACCGGGTCGGTGTCGCCGACGGTCTGCTCCAGCGTCGTCATCTGCGGCAGCCGCGGCGGCGTCACCACGATGTAGCGGTCCGACGCCAGGTTGTGGTCGTCGGCGACGATCCGGACCGCGGTGAGATGGTCGGGCAGCCCGGCGGTGTCGATGCGCACATTGCGCCACGACGGCCGCGGTCCGGGGTCGATCATCTCGATGCTGCCGGTCGGAGTGAGCGACCCGTCGCGGGCCGAGGCGCCGATCGCGTCGTCGGTGTACTCCAGGCTCAGCTCGCCGGGGTAGAAGTTGCCGGCCACCGAGAAGGTGATCAGCGGGCGCTTCTTGTAGTCGGCGGGGAGGCGGTACCAGCCGGAGGTCAGCTCGGCCGGGGTCTGCGAGTCCTCGGTGTAGCTGCCCAGCACGGCGGTGCGGGCCGGGTCCAGGCCGAACGGGAGGGCGGCCCGGCTGCCGTTGACGCCGGGCGCGTCGAGCGTGCCGCCGCCGGTGCCGCCGCTGTTGGCGATCAGCAGGTCGGGGTCGTAGTTCGCGGCCCCCGCGAGGACGCCGAGGCTGCCCGAGGACGCCTTGGTGGTCAGGTCGTCGGGCACGCCGTTCGCGGTGAAGCCGGTGGTCGGGTTGCGGTCGCTGCCGGCCGGCTGGGTCGACGACCCGGCGAGCGGGTCGCGCAGCGAGGGGTCGACCGGGGTCAGCAGCGAGCCGGTCGGGTCGTTCTCCACCCACACCTTGTCGGCCATGCCGCACGGACGCCCGGCGAGCGCCGCGAGGTTGGACCGCGGCACCGAATACGACCCGTGCTGGTTGAGTCCGGCGTAGATCGCGGTGACGACGGCGAAGACGACGAAGGCGGAGGCGGCGATGCCGAGGGGGGCCCGTGCCTCCCGGTCCAGGACGCGGCGGAGGCGGCGCAGCCGCGGGTTGTCGGGGTCCTCGTGCGCGGGGTCGGTCCCGGCGAAGGGTTCCCGGAAGTGGAACCACAGGGCGACGGCGAGCAGCACCAGCGTCAGGTAGAGCAGGATCTGGCCGACCATCGCGTCGCCGATCTTCACCTGGCTCACGCCCCACGGCATCCCCCACGCCGAGGAGTAGTAGTACGAGTTGGGCGCGGTCAGCGCCAGCCCGGAGATGAACACGACCAGCGCGCCGAACAGGGTGCGGTTGCGGCGCGAATGGGTGGCGTCGGCGCTGGCCGCGACGGTGGCGAGCGCGGCCAGCGCCGCGGCCAGCCCGGCGAAGACGCCGAAGTGATGGGTCCACTTGGTGGGCGTGAACATCAGGAACAGCAGCGAGGCGAAGGTGATGCCGACGATGCGCTGCGCCGGACCGGCCGCGGTGCCCGGGATCCGGCCCTTCCGCAGCAGCACCGCGCCCGCGACCACCATCGAGAGCACCATCGCGAGCACCGCGAAGCGCCGCATGATGGAGCCGTCGGCGGAGAAGGCGAAGAGCGACGAGTACCGGTCGATCTCGTTGTACCAGTGCAGCGACGGCCCGACGTCGGACTTCATCGCCGAGCTCTGCGTGAACAGGGTCAGCGTGAGGTTGGTGAAGACGACGAACAGCACGAAGGTGCCGGCCGCGAGGATCGGCGCGATCAGCGAGACGTAGGCCAGGGCCAGCGACCGCCCGGTCTGCCGGGCCACCTCGTGGGCCCGTTTCACCAGGGACAGCAGCATCGGGCGTGCCCCGGCGACCAGCGCGGCCACCGCCAGCACCCCGGTCGGGCCCGCCGCGATGGAGAAGGCGCCGACCAGGCAGGCGACGGCGGCCGGCAGCAGGCGGCCGGTGGCGATGGAGCGTTCCACCGAGCACCAGGTCAGCAGGGCGCCCAGGCAGATGATCGGTTCCGGGCGCAGCCCGTTGTTGAACGGGAACCAGGCCACCAGGAACACCGCGGCGGCGGTCCAGGCCGGCGCCGAATGCATGCGGCCCGCGCGCTTCGTTCCCAGCGCCAGGCCGGCACGAGTGGCCCGGCCCAGCCGGGGCAGCACCTCGTGGCTGATGATCAGCCAGCTCGCGATGCCGCACAGCAGCGCCGGGATCCGCATCCACGGGCTGGCCACCGTCACGTGGCTGAGCAGCCCGAAGACGTTGTAGTACCACCCGAACGGCGACTCGGGTGCGCCGTACCAGCGGAAGTAGTTGGCCGTGTAGTCGCTCTCCTGGGCCACCCGCGACATCGTCATCAGGTAGCCGTCGTCGGAGGTGTTGGGGCCGATGAGATGCCAGACCAGCAGCAGCCCGATCACCACGACATCGCGCGAGTTGAGCCGCCACCAGCGCGCCGGGAACACCCGGCGGTGGCCGCGGCCGTCGGTGCCGTCGAGCCGGGCCAGCGCGACCAGGGAGAGCAGCGTCATCGCGACGCCGACGATGATCGCGATCCACTTGAGCAGCGTCGGCGCGGTGCTGTACCGCGAGTCGATCAGGACGTGCGCCGTAAGCCCGGGGAGCGCCGACGACGCGCCGGTGAGCTGGGTGAAGATGCCGGTCACCTGCGGACGCTGATCGCCGAGTCCGCGGTCGGCGGTCGACGCCGTCAGGGGCTTGCCGTCGGCGTCGCGCAGGCCGTCGAAGGTGGCGGTCACCGCGTCGGAGTCGGCGGTGACGTGGATCGTCGTGCACGCGGAGGACTGGACCTGGTCCAGCGGCGCCGAGAGCAGCGGGACGTTGCGGTTGACCACCTCGACGGTGCGCGGCGCGGACGGGTCGTCGTTCCCGCCGGTCACCCGGACGAAGAGGCCGCGTGACCCGGCCTTGGGGGCGGACGGGGAGGTGGTGGACAGCAGGACGTGCCGGCCGGCGGGCAGATCGTCGACGGCGGTGCAGGGGATCGACGCGCTCAGGTCGATCGGGGCGTACGAGATCAGCGGCGCGGAGACCGAGCCGATCACGTCGCGCTGCGGCCAGGAGATCTCCGCGGTGGTCTGGCTGACCGGAAGAAGGGGGGTCAGCAGTGCCAGAATCAGCCCGGCCAGGCCTGCGACGATGGCGGTGACCTGGGCCCGCCGGACCGAAAAGGATGGCACAGGGGAATCCTAGTGTCGCGTGTGGAAAATTCATTGACGGTATGCCGCGGCCAGATGAACGCCTGGCGGCGTTGTCGTCGGTCAGGATACCTGCCGGTATCCCTCCCTCCTCCGCCTTGCCAGCCGCCCATCTGACTCCCGGCAACCATTCAACAATTTTCCACACGCGACACCGGCGATGCCCCTGTGCCGGGTGACGGTGTGCGGCGTCAGATGTCCTTGCCGGACCAGTTGGCGACGGCCCAGATCACGATGATGTCGAGGGCGATCAGGATGACCGACCACCACGGGGTGTACGGCAGCCACAGGAAGTTCGCGATGATCGACAGGCAGGCGATGATGATCGCGCAGACCCGGGCCCAGGTGGTGGCCATGAACATGCCGACCGCCACGATCACCGCGATGATGCCCAGGACGATGTGGATCCAGCCCCAGGTGGTCAGGTTGAAGCCGTAGATGTAGTCGCCGACCCGCACGATCGCGATGTCGTCGTTCGCCACCGCGGCGATGCCCTGGAAGAAGCCGAGGACGCCGACCACCAGGAGCAGGGCGGCGGCCGCCCACGTGATGCCACCGGCCCAGGGGTTGTCGGGCTTGCTTTCCGCGGCGTGTGCGGGAGTGCTGTAGTTCTCTGTCATACGTCGTGACTAGCACGCGCACCTGCGGCGACGGGCACGATTGGGCCGTGTTGTCGCGAAATCACTGTTGTAGGGTGAGCCCATGCCGAACAATCCCGCCGGATCCGCCGCGCCGCTGCCGATCCTGCTGCTCAACGGGCCCAACCTGAACACGCTCGGCATCCGGCAGCCGGAGGTCTACGGTACGGCCACGCTCGACGACGTCGTCGCGCTCGCCGAGGCCACCGCCGCCGAATTCGGCTTCGGCGTGCGGGCGCTGCAGACCAATCACGAGGGCGAGATGATCGACGCGATTCACGCCGCCCGCGGGCAGGTCTCCGGCATCGTCATCAACCCCGCGGCGTGGACCCACACCTCGGTCGCGCTGGCCGACGCGCTGGTGATCCCGGAGGTGCCGATCGTCGAGGTGCATCTGAGCAATGTGCACCGGCGTGAGCCGTTCCGGCACCACTCCTATGTGTCGCCGATCGCCGCGGCGGTGATCGCCGGTTGCGGCATCGCCGGATACGAGTACGCGGTCCGGCAGGTGGTGACGCTCGTCTCCTGATGCCGGGTTCGGTGCGCCCGCCGCGTAGGGTGGAGTCATCGGCGCCCGTTGATTCGTGGCGCCGGGCGTCGTAGAACGCTCCAGATCGCGGCCGAGGAATCCATTCCGGCGCGCCGATCGACGACTTTCCTGCGGCGAACGGATACGCACACCTGCGTGTTCGCCACCCGACTCCCTCTGTGAGCCTGCGTTTCCGCGCGCCCTGTGCGCCGCGGTGGCGTCGCGGCTGTGCCCGGGGGTCCCTAGCCGTGAAGGCTGAACAAAATGACTACTTTCGCTGACCTGGGCGTGCCCGCCCCGATCGTCGCGGCCCTGGCCGCCGACGGCAAGACCGCCGCGTTCCCGATTCAGGAGCGCACCCTCCCCGACAGCCTGACCGGGCGTGACGTGCTCGGCCGCGGCAAGACCGGCTCCGGCAAGACGCTGGCCTTCGCCATTCCGATGGTGACGCGCTTGGCCGCGCTCGGAGTCGCTCGCAAGCCCGGCCGTCCGACCGGTCTGGTGCTGGCGCCGACCCGCGAACTGGCTACCCAGATCGCCACCGCGATGACCCCGATGGCCCAGGCCATGGGTTTGAAGGTGACCACCGTCTTCGGCGGCGTCAAGCAGGCCGGCCAGGAGCGCGCCCTGCGCGGCGGCGTCGACATCGTCGTCGCCTGCCCGGGCCGCCTGGAAGACCTGATGAGCCAGCGCATCGTCAGCCTCGACGACGTGAAGATCGTCGTGCTCGACGAGGCCGACCACATGGCCGACCTGGGCTTCCTCCCCGGTGTGACGCGGATCCTCAAGGCCACCCCGGCCGGTGGGCAGCGCATGCTGTTCTCCGCGACGCTCGACAACGGCGTCGACAAGCTGGTGAAGCGGTTCCTGTCGAACCCGGTGACGCACTCGCTCGAGGAGGCCACCAGCCCCGTCGAGAAGATGACGCATCACGTGTTCGAGGTCCGCTCGGCCGCCGAGAAGAACGATCTGGTGCAGACGCTCGCGTCCGGCACCGGCCGCCGCATCCTGTTCATGCGCACCAAGCACCAGGCCAAGAAGCTCGCCAAGAAGCTGACCGCCGCCGGCATCCCGGCCGTCGACCTGCACGGCAACCTGTCGCAGAATCAGCGCGACCGGAACCTGGCGTCGTTCTCGGCCGATGACGGCGCCCGCGTCCTGGTCGCCACCGACGTCGCCGCCCGCGGCGTGCACGTCGACGGCGTGGAGCTGGTGGTGCACGTGGACCCGCCGGCCGAGCACAAGGCCTTCCTGCATCGTTCGGGTCGTACCGCGCGGGCCGGCAGCGACGGCGACGTCGCGACCATCTGTCTGCCCGAGCAGCGTGCCGACCTGCGGAAGATGCTGCAGAAGGCGGCCATCAAGGTGACTCCGCAGCAGGTCACGGCGTCGTCCGCGGCCGTCGACGAACTGGTCGGCGAGCGCGCTCCCTACCGTGAGCCCGCCCCGGCTCCGGCCCCGCAACAGCAGCAGCCGCGCAAGCGCTCGGGCTCCGGCTCCGGTGGCGGCCAGGCCCGGTCGGGCCGCGGCGGCGGCCAGGGCCGCGGTGGCCGCGGCTCGGGCGCCGGTGCGCGTTCGGGTTCGGGCTCCGGCTCGGGTGCGTCGGGTGGCCGCGGCCGCAGCGGCGGTGCGCGTCGCAGCGAGAGCGGCGAGTCGTCCCGGGTGATGTACACGTCGTCGTCTTCGGCGTCGTCCTCGCGGAACGAGGGCGCGGCTCCGGCCCAGCGCCGTCGCCGTTCCGCCCGCCGCCCCGCGGGTGCCCCCACCTCCCGCTGACCTCCGGCGGCGCGCTCGGCATCGGCCGGGCCGTCGGTTCTCGGTCTCGGAGTGTGCGCGCTCGGCGTGACCCTACCGTGGCGTATCCGCCACCGATCTACAGATCGGGGGCGGATTTGTCCAGGTCGACCGGTGGGCCCGAGTTCCTACGTCACAGTAGGGTCAGCCCGCGGCCGACGGGCGGATCTCCGGCGCAGCTCCGCTTGCCCGACTGCGCGTCGGCACCGGATTCGTGACAGCCGTCAACAGCCGCGTCATCCGCGACCGACCCGGATGTGTTCGGCCGTCTCGTTCGCTGCCGGTCCGGCCGGGTCAGCGACGACTCAGGGCCTCGTTCACGGCCGTCCGCATGGAGCCCTCCCACAGGTGGCCGTGGCCGGGGAGGAGGAGGGTGGCGTCGGTGACGGCGATGGCCTCCAGCGACTCGGCGCCCTGGTCCGGGTCGTGGGTGAAGATCGGGCCCAGACACTGCGGCCCGCTGTGCGAGGTGATCGGGTGGCCGCTGATCAGCGCGTCGCCGGAGACCACGGCCTCGCCCTCGGCCACCAGGTAGGCGCTGTGCCCGCGGGTGTGGCCGGGGGTCGGGATCGCGACCGGGTTGCCGGGCAGTGCGCGAAGTCCGCTGAACGGCGCGGCGTCGTCGACGCCGGACTTGCTCAGCGCCCCGAGCGGAATGATCTGGCTGAGCCAGCGCAGGACCCGCGGCTGCCAGGCGATCGGGGCCAGGCTCGCGGCGTCGGCCTGCTCCAGATACTCGCGCCGGGCGTGCGCCACCTCGTCGGCGTGCGCGTAGACGTCGAACGTGTACTTCTGCCGCAGCTTCACCAGGCCGCCGAGGTGGTCGACGTGCGCGTGGGTCAGCAGTGCGGCGCGGATCTCCTCACCGGCGCTGCCGACCCGGCGCAACGACTCCAGCACGGCGCCCGCGTGCCCCGGGTAGCCGCCGTCGATCAGCGTCACACCGGCGTCGGACTGCAGGATCACCCAGTTCACGGTCCCGGTGGAGACGAAATGCGTGGTGCTGGCCCGGCTCGTCAACGTGT
Source organism: Gordonia sp. PP30 (assembly GCF_023100845.1). Lineage (NCBI taxonomy): Bacteria > Bacillati > Actinomycetota > Actinomycetes > Mycobacteriales > Gordoniaceae > Gordonia > Gordonia sp. PP30. Next base: position 183,270 of record NZ_CP095864.1, read on the forward strand.
CGATCTGCATGTCCATGCCGGTTTCTCCCCTACTTCGGCGGCGTGTGACGGACGACGAGCACGAACGGCCCCACCTCGGTCACCGTATACGCCGGGTCGGCGAACACGGCGGGATCGAAGGTGACGGTGTACCGCTTGATGTTCGGGTCGTTCGGATAGACGTCCTTGGCCAGCCGCAGCGTGTAGCCGTCCGCGCTGTAGCGGAACAGGAAGACGTTCGGCGGCGGCCACGGGCTGTGGCGGAGTTTCTCGGCGAACTCCTCCGGCGTCGTCGACTGCGACCAGCGCTCGATGGTCGCCGCGCGGGCCTCGAAATCGGCGAGCGGATTGGCATAGTGCGAGGTCAAGCCCTGGAAACCCCAGTACGGGTACACCGAAAGGAAGCTGTAGTCCGCGGTCAGCACGACGTTCTCGGTGGCCGGCCGCCCGGTCTGCTCGCGGATCAGCCGGTGCAGTTGCGGGTAGTAGCTCTCCGCGCCCGCTGGCCGGTGGTCGGCGCGGACGCCGGCCCCGTCGGTGTCGGTGTAGGCGATGGTGATGTCGCCCGACATCGACGACGGCAACTGCTGGGCCACCGCGACGGCGGCGACCGCGGCCAGCACCCCGATCGCGGTGCGGATGTCGCCGAAGCGCCCGACGGCCGCGCGGGAGAGTTCGACGACGGCGAAGACACCGGCCGCGGCGAGGATCCCCGCGGTCACCGCCTCCAGCCGGAACGACAGCAGGGTGCTCCCGACCGCGGTCCGCGCCAGCGAGGCCAGCGTCAGGATCACGACCCCCACCAGCGTGGTCGCCATCGCGAACGCGATGGTGCGCTGCCGCATGCGGATCAGCACCCAGACCAGTCCGGCCAGGGTCAGGAGCCCGATCAGGCTCACCTGGAACATGGGCAGCGGCAGGTACGACCCGTTCTCCGGAAGGTAGTGCTCGGCCGCACCGGACGACGACACCGTGCTGCCGGCCCGGGCCTTCAGATACGGGAACCAGAACAGTAGGGCGACGACGATCGCGATCAGGCCCATCGCGGCGAGGCGGCCCAGCACGCCCAGCATGCGGGCACGTCGTCGTGCCGACCGCACGGCGTCGTCGACGGCGGTGTTCCGGCTCTGCAGCCAGACCTGGATCAGATAGACCAAAGCCATCAGGACCGCGGCCCCGGCGAAGAGCGCGGTGTAGAGCGTGTAGACGGTCGCCGAGACGCCCAGGAACAGTCCGGCCGCGACCACCGAGAGCCAGCCGGTCTTACGCAGCGCCACCGGACCGTCCGCGAGACGACCCCCGGAGTCACGCGGCCCGCTCCCGGCGCCGCCGCGCAGCGCGACCGCCGTCACGACCAGCATCGGCACCCCGACCAGGATCAGGACCGCCGCGTACGGCTCCTGCGACGCGTAGTGCAGGGTCACCACGGTGACGGCGAGCCCGATCGCGGTGCCCACGCCGACGCCGACCATCCGGTTCCACAGCACCGTACCGAGGGCCGCGGCGGCGGCGATCGAGATGATCGCCCACGGCTTGTACGCCTCCCAGCCGGGCAACCCCATCACGTGGGCGTAGCGGCCGCCGAACCAGAACCAGGTGGCCGGGTAGTACGGCGGCAGGTCGAGGTAGGTCATGTCGTGCAGCCGGGGGCTGCTGGTGAGGCGCGTGAGGTATTCGGTGCGGAACTGCTGGTCGGAGGTGAGACCGGAGAGATACAGCTTGGTGGCGCCCAGCGGCATACCGAGGCTCACCGTCACCATGCCCGCGGCGGCGATCGAGCCGAGCCACGACGTCGCCAGCCGCCAGCCGCCCGACGCCGACCGGTACCGGTAGACGACGACGGCCACCACCGCGATCAGCACGCAGACGGCCTGGCCGAGCGTCGTGAGCGCCCGGGTCACGTTCGAGGTGTTGAACGCGGGCCAGCCGACCGCGGAGATCACCCGCAGCCCGGCCATCGCGACGGCCGTGCCCAGGATCACCGCGCCGGCGAGCTCGATCAGGTCACGGCTGCGTCGTCGCAGCGGCGACGACGCAGCCGGGCGCTCCGCTGCGATCGTCACGTCTAGACGGGAAGCTTGCGGAAGATCGGGCGCGGGACGTGCCGCAGCACCATCATGATGTAGCGGAACGGTCCGGGCACCCAGATGACCTCTTTGCCCTTGCCCACGGCGGCGACGACGCGCTGCGCGACGTCCTCCTTGTTGACCGTCAGCGGCGCCTCGGCGACATGCGCGGACAGCCGGGTGCGGACCTGGCCCGGCCGCACCACCAGGACGCGGATGCCCTCGGGGCGCAGGGCGTCGCCCAGGCCGAGGTAGAAGCCGTCGAGCCCGGCCTTGGTGGAGCCGTAGACGAAGTTCGAACGGCGCACCCGCTCACCCGCGACCGAGCTCATCGCCACGATCTGCCCGTGACCCTGCGCGCGCATCCGCTCGCCGAGCAGCACGCCGACCGAGACGGCGGCGGTGTAGTTGATGTCGGCCTCCAGGACGGCCAGCTTCTGGTTCTGCCAGGCCTCCTCGTCGTCGCCCTGGATGCCGAAGGCGACGATCGCGACATCGATGTCGCCACCGGCGAAGGCCGCGTCGATCACGGCCGGGTGCGATGCGGTGTCGAGGGCGTCGAAGTCGATCTGCTCGACGCTCGACGCTCCCGCGGCCGTCATCTGCTCGACGGCGGCCGCCGCGGCGGGGTCGTTCGGGACGGTCGCGAGCACGACGCGCATCGGGCCGCGGGAGAGGAACTCGGCGGTGATGGCCAGGCCGATCTCGGAGCTGCCGCCCAGGACGAGGATGGACTTCGGGACGCCGACGGCGTTGAACATTGATTCGCTCCCTGAGCTTGTCGAAGGGTGGGGTGGGAACGCAGTCGTTCCCCGAGCTGATTCGGAAGGCCTAGACGAGTTCGAGCCGGCGGCCCATGTCGGACACGAATACGCCGTCCGGGTCCACCCGGCGTCGTACCTCGATCCACTCGTCAATCCGCGGGTACATCGCGTGGAAGGTCTCGGCCGTGGTGCGCGAATCCTTCGCCGTGTACAGGCGCCCGCCGATCGACAGCACGCGCCGGTCGAGCTCGGAGACGAACTCGTGCAGCCCCTTCTTGATCGGGAAGTCGACGCAGATGTTCCAGCCCGGCATCGGGAAGCTCAGCGGCGCCTCGTTGCCCTTGCCGAACAGCTTGAACACGTTGAGGAAGCTGACGTGTCCGGACGCTTGGATGTCGTAGATGATGCCCTTGAACTCCTCGACGGCCTCCGGCGGCACGATGAACTGGTATTGCAGAAAACCCTTGTTCCCGTAGGCGCGGTTCCAGTTCCCGAACAGATCGAGCGGGTGATAGAACTGCGTCAGATTCTGGATCTTCCCGGTGTAGTTGCCGCCCATCCGGTAGTACGCCTCGCCGACCAGCGAGAAGTTGAACTTGTTGGCCAGCCCGTTCGGGAAGACGTCGGGGAAGTTGACCAGCGTGGGGGCGTCGAACTTCAGCGGATCCTTGGCGAGCTTGTCCGGCAGCTGGTCGAGCGTGGCGAGCGAGCCCCGCGAGAAAGTGCCCCGGCCGAGCTTCGGCGGCTTGCTGATCGCGTCGAACCAGCCCGAGCTGTAGGTGTAGTTGTCCTCCGAGCCGTCCATGTGCAGCGCGATGGTCTCGTCGAGGGTCTTGGTGACGGTGCCGTCGGCGATGAAGTACGCGGTCTCGGTGCGCGTCATCTTGATCTTGGCGCGCAGGATGATGCCGGTCAGGCCGATGCCGCCGACCGTCGCCCAGAAGATGGAGGCGTCGGGGTCGTCGGGCGAACCCTCGGGGCGCAGGGTGAGGATGTCGCCCGAGGCCACCAGCAGCTGCATCTCGGCGACGTGGTTGCCGAAGCTGCCCGAGCTGTGGTGGTTCTTGCCGTGGATGTCGCAGCCGATGGCGCCGCCGACGGTCACCTGGCGGGTGCCCGGCAGGACCGGCACCCACAGGCCGTGCGGCAGGGCGACGCGCATCAGGGTGTCCAGGTCCACGCCGGCGTCGACGTCGACGATCGCGGTGGCGTCATCGATCGAGTAGATGCGCGTGAGCTTGGTCATGTCGATCGTCAGACCGCCCGCGTTCTGCGCGTTCTCGCCGTACGAGCGGCCGAGGCCGCGGGCGATCACGCCGCGCTTCAGGTACGACGGCTTGTCCGCGTCCTCGTCGGCCACGCGGGCCACCGCCTGGGCGATGACCTCGGGATACGGGGTCGACAGCACATGCCCCTCGACGGGCATGGTGCGACCCCACCCCATCAGCTTGCGGGTCTCGATCGGGAGTACATCTGTGTTCGTCATCGAGGTAGAGAGTACCCGCCGGTACCTGTGGATCACCTGGGCTTGGCCGCAGGTGGAGCGGATACGCGGGAGGAGTCCGTACCCGGTGAATGTCTGCGGCGTCCGATACTGTCGTTTTCATCAAGTCGTCCGGATCCGCGCCGAGGAGGTATCGATGATCGTCGTGGGCTATGCGGCCGGAGCCTTCGGCCGGGTCTGTCTGGAGCAGGGCATCGTCGAAGCGCGCCTGCGCGACACCGAACTGCTGGTGATCAGCGCGGTGTCCGAGGTCCGCGGCCAGCGGATCGCCGACGCCGACGAGATCGCCGCGGTCACCGACCGGCTGATCGCGTCCGGGCTGCGGTACCGGATTCAGCAGCCGATCGGCGCCACCCCGGCCGAAGAACTGCTCGCCGCGATGGACCATCCCGACGCGGAGATGCTGGTCATCGGCATGCGGCGGCGTACCCAGGTCGGGAAACTCCTGCTCGGCAGCACCTCGCAGTATCTCCTGGTGTCGTGCCGGAAGCTGGTGCTGGTGGTGAAGCCGTCTGGGGAATCCGAGCGCCCCACCATCCCGCTGTCCGTCGACGACGTCCCCGAGCCGCGCCCGAAGGCCGGCGACGAGATCGAGCCGTAGCGGCCTACGCCGACCCAGAGTCCATGCTGCTCAAGAGCCCATGCTGCTCGAGAGTCCATGCTGATCGAGAGTCCATGCTGATCGAGCGGAGTCGAGATCACCGCCCGGGTTGAGATCTTCGCGAATCCGGGGTGCCTCGGACATATAGCCCGAGGCGCCCCCGGATCGTCGAAGATATCAGTCACGCGGGGCCGGTCAGCGCATGATCCGCTTCATGAACTGCGTCGAATCGGGAATCGAGGCGAGCACCGTGCCGGAATGATCCTCGCCCGGGTACACGTGGAACTCGACCGGCTGGCCCGCGGCCAGCATCTGCGCGTAGAGCGAGCCCGCGGACACGGCCGGGACGTCGGTGTCGAGCAGGCCCTGGCCGAGGAAGATCGGCCGGTCGTAGCCGGAGTACGGGGTGCTCATGTACTTCACCAGCGCGCCCTGCACGCCCGGGATCGAGGCCAGCGGGCGGCTGAACCACGAATTGATGCGCTCGCCCTGGACCACGTCGTGCATGCCGTCGTAGCAGGTGACCTCGGCCTTCTCCACGATCGCGCGGCCGTGCGGGGTGAGCACCGAGCCGACGTGCAGGTCGGGGCGGGCGTCGCTGAATCCGGCCAGGATGTACGACGCGTAGACGGTGAGGCCGCCGGGCAGCGCGACCGGCGGGAAGCCCGGTCCGGCCTGCCAGACGATGTGCTCGATGTTCGCCGGGGTACCGGTGGCGACGACGCCCCGGTAGTCCAGCCCGCTGCCGCGGGACAGTTCGGTGGCCCGGCGCGCCGCGTTCAGCGCCGCCCCGGCGCCCTGCGACTGCCCGACGATGGCCCACTTACGGGACAGCGGCAGACCCATCTGGTGCGCGGCCTTCACCGAATCGACCACCGAGTGCGCCGCGACGTCGCCGTTGAGATAGCTCATCAGCCCGGGCGTCCCCAGCCCGGCGTAGTCGGAGGCGACCACCACGTAGCCCTGCTTCAGCCAGTGGTTGAGGTACTGGGTGTCCCGGTCGGAGCGCGGGAGGGCCGACGGCGTGCAGTCGTCGCCGAGCCCGGTGGTCCCGTGCGCCCAGGCGATCACCGGATAGCCGCTCTTGGGTGCCGGTGTGCGTGGCACGAAGACCGCTCCGGTGCTGGTGGCGGGCTGCCCGTGCACGTTCTTGGTGGCGTACAGGATCCGGTACGACGATCCGGCCGCGCTCAGCGACACCGACGGGTCGAGCCGGGTCTTGGCGAGCAGGGTGCCCGGTGCGCCGATCGGGCCGGAGTAGTCGCGGGCGTCGAGCCCGGACCACACCGGCGTCGTCGTCGGCGCGGCCTGCGCCGGAGCGATCGCGAAGACGGCTGCGGCGGCGGTGGCGAGTGCCACAATGGCGATGCGAAGGGGCTGACGTCTCATGGTTCAGGAGAATAGGCCGTGAACGCGCGGTGTCCCCCCGATGGGGGCCATTTAGGTCCCGAATCGATGCAGAGACGTCCCGGATCGACCGTCGATTACTCTGACTGGGGTGTCCGACACCGAACTCCCGCAGCCCGGCGACCCCGAGGCGCACCTGCACCACGAGGACTTCACGACGCGGCACGCCCCGATGCCGATCGAGCTTCCGTTCGACGATGAGGAAGCCTCGACCGACGTCGATCTCAAGACACAGATCGTTCGCTTCATTCTGACCGGTGTCGGCTCCGGCATCCTCGATCTGGGCCTGACGCTGCTCCTGCAATACGGTGTGGGCGCGTCCGAGCCGCTGGCCAAGGCGGCCGGCTTCATCCTCGGCACCACGGTCGCGTACCTGATCAATCGCCGCTGGACCTTCCGCGCCGAGCCGTCCGCGGCCCGCTTCGCCGCGGTGGTCGTGCTGTATCTGGTGACTTTCGGCGTCAACGTCGGCCTGTACACGTGGCTGTCGGCCCTGTGGCCGACCACGGTCGTCTTCTCGATCCTGGCTTACGTGATCGCCCAGGGTGTCGCGACGGTGATCAACTTCGTCGTCCAGCGCGCGGTGATCTTCAAGATCAAGTAGCGCGGGTTCGCGCGGCCGAGCCGGTCGTGCCGGTCGTGCGGGGTTGAGCGTGCTGGTCGAGCGGAGTAGTCCACGATGGTCGAGCGGAGTCGAGACCTCTCAACGTCGGCGGTACCAGTTCCCAGGATGACGGGAGACCCGTCGACCGCCCCTTGAGCAGGGCGAGGCGCTAGCCGAGCCCGAGTCGAAAGGCCCTCCTGGAGATTTCGATTCGTCGATGCCGGAAGTCGCGACGGCGTTCACGCCAGTCGTGCGCCCGCGCGCCTCGCTCTGAGCGCTGCGCTCGAGATTCATCGAGACAACCCAGGCAGCGCGGGCGACGATGACCCCAACAACCCAGGCGGCAATTGGAATCAACACACAGACGATCCACCTCCGGAATCCGTGCAGCCCCCTCCCCCGCCGCAGCAGGTAGAGCCCGCACAGCCGCCCCCTGAGCCGGTGCAGCCACCTCCGCCTATGGAACCGACTCAGCCAAGTCCTGCGCCGCCCAGGGCGCCTGCGCAGCCGTCGGTGGACCCCGACGAATACTTCAGTGGTCGGTTGTTTGACCCGCGAGGCGATTTGAGTGAGTTCGGCATTTCGGACCTGATGTACCGTCTCGGGCGTGATGCCCCGCCCGAGTATCAGCGGCAGTTGTGGTGGATATTAGTGGCTCTTCGCCTTTCAGAGTGCGTTGATGTGTTCGGCGAGCTGACCGGAGTGCAGGAGGGATCGCAAGATGTAGTGGTCGAGGTTGCGGAAGCCCTGGGCGATTCCGCGGAGGTGTTCGAGGCGGCCGTTGATGGCTTCGACGGGTCCGTTGGAGACTCCGGTATCGAAGTAGGCCAGGATGTCGGCGCGGCGTTTCCAGAGACTTCGCCCGAGTTGGGCGAGTTCGGCTAGCCCGGCGGGGAGTCCGGTCTGGATGCGTTTGAGGACCTTCCACATCAGTTTCTTGCCCTCGCGGCGCTGCGGGTGCTGGTAGGCGGCGATCAGCTGCTGATACACCTGGTAGGTGATCTCGACCGCGACGTGCGCGTCATGGCTGGTCAGCGACTCGTACAACCGGATCTTCTGCTTGGCGGTGAGCAACCCGGTACGGGTGTGCAGGATCCGGCGGATCGTGTACAACGGGTCACCGGCGCGTCCGCGGTGCCCGCATGTCTGCTGCTGAACGCGTTGGCGGCACAGATCGAGCTTGTTTCCGGCCAGCGCGACGACGTGGAACGGGTCCATCACGACCCGGGCGGCGGGGAGTTCCTGGCTGGTGGCGGTCTTGTAGCCGGTGAATCCGTCCATGGCCACGACTGTGATCCGGTCGCGGAATCGCTGGTCACGAGTGTTCATCCAGTCTTTGAGGACCTGCGCTGACCGGCCGCCGATCATGTCCAGCAGCCGAGCCGGGCCGGTGCCCTCGACCACGGGCGTCAAGTCGATCAGAACGGTCACGAAGCTCGGGTCTCCTTGTCCGCGAACGTGTTTCCACTTGTGCTCATCGACGCCCAGGTGCCGTACACCGTCGAGGTGGCCGCCGTCGTAGACCAGGGCCCGGGCCGCACTCACGGCGATCGCGTTGACTGTCTTCCACGCCAGGCCCAGCGCTGTGGCCACCGCTTTCACGCTCATCTTGTCGATCGCGATGCGTTGCAGGATCCAGCGTGTGGTCCGGGCGGTGACCACGGCCCGGGGCGCGGCGACATGATCGATCCCGCCGCGGAAGATCGTTCGTGGGCAGTCGCTGGTACGGCACACGAACCGGGGCACCGCGACATGCAGAACAACAGGATGGCCGCTGATCGGCACATCAGTGAGCACGCGGTCGGCGTGATCACGCAGGTCGCCGGCGATCTGACAGCCCGGACAATGCCGATCGGCCTGCAGCACCCGGCACCACAAGTGCGTGCGGCCGCGGGCATCGACAGCGGCGCCGGTGATCGTCACCCCCAGCTCGACGGTTCGGCAGATCGTGTCAGCAACATCGGCAGTAAGCTCGCTCATGGGTCCTGTGGCGTGAAAATGGGTGTGTAGGAACTTCCATCTTCACACCCAGGACCCGCCTACATCTTGTGCCCACGCCCGGTCAGCCCAGATCCCACCTACGCACTCTCAGAGTTGAAGAGCCATATTAGTCGCCGTAGAACCAATAATCGAAGCCGCGGTAATCGAATTCCTGACCTACTTGATCGCGGCATTCGGCATGCTCTGGGTGATGACGCATCTGACAGATGTGAATGCGATGATATTAGACAGCGTACGAGGCGCTGCACTGATATCGAATAAGATCGCCGAAATTGTCTCGAGGTACCTTTCTGAAAATCGTAATACACCAGATGTGGACCGAATTAGGGGGATAGTTGATAAACTTCCGAAGGGTAGCGCAAAGAATCCTAAGAAGGGTAACCGGGAGGTTCCGACCGACGAAGCTATGCAACGGCTGTTCGACGAGATTTCTGAGGGTGGCGAGACTGTGAGAGTGGGAAATTACCCGGGAAGGCAGGTCAGAATGCCAGATGGAACTCTCGTGCAGATGCGGGAAGACTCTTCGAGCGGTGGGCGTGCAATTGACATCAATTGCCCAGATGGATTCGAACAGAAAATTCATCTCCCGAAGAAGTAGGTTGCCATGTCGAAGCAATTATCTAAAATTCAAGAAGAGATACTCTGGTACGGCCTCTCCGACGGCTGTGACGATTGGGTTCCGATTCAGTCGCTATACTCGGCGACCCAAGTCTGCCTTGGAACTCGAAATTTTGACGCAGTCACGTTTCTCGGTGATGTGGTCGGCTATATAGCGAGTGAGGGCATAGCGCTTGGTGGTGCGGTGACTCAAGGAGAGGGATTCATTCCTTGGGCACTGAACCGCAGAGACCAGGAAGCTCGACTGCGGAAGTACATCTCCGACCATCCCGCACCCTTCGATGGCGGATACGACGTCTGGTTCGTGGTCAGTGCGATGGGTGGGCAGCAGATGCTCGACTACTGGGACGCCCAGGACAAGTCCTGAACCGTGATCCACCGACGTTGGTTTCTCGTATATGAGTTTCTGTTTTCTCGGGGAGATTCGGTTTGTGGGCTCTTCGAGCTTATCCGGGCAATCTCAGCAGTGAGTCTGGATGCTGGCCCGCTGTTTGCGGGTGCAGTGGAAGCGTATCCGGCGTCGTGAGTTTTCGAGGTTCCGGAACCCGCACGCGGCGCGTTTCACCTGTTTGACGAGCCGGTTGTAGCCTTCGGTGCGCGCGTTGGTGATCCCGGTGTCGAGGAACGCGGCGATTCCGGCCCACCAGGTCTCGATCGTGGAGGCGAGCTTGGTGACCTCGGGCATGTTCACCTCGGCACATAGGTCGTAGAACCGGTACAGCTTATGGCGCAACCGATGACGGTCGGGCTGGCAGCGGGCGAGCGCCAGCAGCACACGCAGTTCCTCTTTCACGATGTAGGCGGCCAGGACCTCGTTCCCAGGATCGTTGGCGCGCAACGCATCCCACATCTTCTTGTAGTTCTTCTCGGAGAGGCGTTCGCGGGCGGTGAGCAGGCGCCGACGGTTGGCCCACTCCGGGTCGACTGCCCGGCCCCGGCGGCCGCGCCGTTCCCAGGTGACTCGACGACGGACCGCGGTCACCATGTCATTGGCGAGTTTGATCAGGTGGAAGTGATCGACGACCACCTGCGCATCGGGCAATGCCTGGGCAACCGCGGCGGCGTAGGCGGCACACGGGTCGATCGCCACATGGGTGATCGAAGCCCGGAACGCCGCGGGTTGGGCGTTGAGCCAGTCGGCGACCGCGGCCGAGGTGCGGCCGGTGGTCTGTCCTAACAGGCCCTGGACGCCGTCGAGGTCGACGAAGCCGGTGTCCCACGGGTCGACCCGGTACCAGCGACCATCTGAACTGCGTTTCCAGCGGGGCCGGCCTCGGCGGGTCTCATCGATCCCCAGCATCCGCACCGGCTCAGGCGCGTCGAGGACCTCGTCGGCGACCTCGCAGAACGCGGTGTGCGCGGTCGGCCACGACACCTTGTGTTCGGCGGCGACCTCGGCCACCGACCGGGCGTGCTCGCCGACCGACAACCCGATCTGACGGCGCAGCCTGCTGGTGGTGCGCCGGCGGGCCGGGATCTGTTCGATGGCCTCGGTGAACGACGCGCGCTTGCACTCGGGGTTGCGGCACCGCCAGCGGATCTTGTTCCACCGCAACACGATCGGATCGGTGCCGTACCCGATATCGCGGGGTGTGGTGACCGCTCGGTCTTTCACCGACCGTGACTTGTGGCCGCAGTCCGGGCAGCACGCTGCCCGCGGATCGGCGGTCACGACATCCACGACACGAGTGCGATCGGCGAGGATGTCCACCCCGACGACCTGCACACCTTCCAGACCCAGCAACAACGACGTAAGCTCGGACACGGCCCCTGCTCCTTCGCTTCTTGAATGCTTCGCAACATCCAGAATCACGAAGGTCAGGGGCCTTTCACGTCAACGACACGGCACAGTCCCGACCAGGACTGCCCGCTCAAGCTCGAAGAGCCGGTTTGTGGGCAGGGGTGATTTCCCGGTCTTGGTTCCGGGCGTTTCACTGGGGTTCCTTGGTTGCGCCGGTGAGGCTGGGCGGTCAGGGCGTTGCCGGGGTTGGTGAAGGACTGATTGCGTTGTTCCACAACAACATCCAGTGTTGTTGCCATGGCCAGTCCCGGGGGTAGGTGCAGGTGGATCAATGAGTACGTACGGATTGGTGATTGTGGCCGACGTCCCCGATGTCGAGGCCGGGGAACGGCTGGGGGAGCACATCGCCCGGTTCCTTGCCGATCGGCCGGGGTACGGCGAGGGTGTCGTCTATGAGGTCGAGGAGACCGACGAGGGTGCCCGCCTGTCGATGAATGGGCAGGGCGTGGTCGCCGATCATAAGGAGGCGTCGTTCTTCACCGACGCGCCGGTGGGGCGGGCGGTGATCTGTGAGGACGGTGACGAGTACGGCGTCGTCTTCCAGGTGTGGAAGCTCGATCCGGCCGGCAGCGAGTGCGTATATCGCGCTTACGTGCAGGATCCGGAATTGGATCCGGAGCCGTCGACGGCGGCGCGGTCCATCACCGGCACCGAGGCCGCCGCCGCTGCCGCGGCGTTGTATGGGGCGGACCCCCAACGATTGCTGGCGCTGGAAGCGGATCCGTCGCCGGTGGTCGATCAGCTGGGCATCATCGGGAGCCCGTTCGATCCCTGGCTGAAGATCTTCGATCGGGAGTGGCCGGAGATCTGAGCCGGGACGGTGCATCCGCGACATTCGGATCGTCGCCGCGACATCGGGAGAGGAAGCGACGACCGCGGTTGCCGCTTCCCCGCTGAGTGTCGCTTCCCGGCGGGGAGTGTCGCGGGTGTCGGGGGTGTCGGGGCGGCGTTGTCAGGCGGACTTCGCGATGATGTTCTCGCCGTACCAGTTCAGGTGCTCGATCTTCTTCGCCAGCGGCTCGGTGTCCGGACCCATGATGTAGGGGAGGCGGAAGCCGACGATGACGTCGGTGATGCCCTTGTCTTCCAGGCGCTTCACGCCGTCGACGGTGTAGGCGTCCATGGAGATGACGTGGATCTCGAACGGGTCGTCGGCCTTGCCCTCCGCCGTGCGGATCGCGCTGATCCGGGCGAGCAGGTCGTCGAGTTCCTCGGCCGGGCCGCCGCCGTGCATCCAGCCGTCGCCGCGGATCACGGCGCGTCGCAGGGCGGCGTCGGCGTGGCCGCCGACCAGCAGCGGGATGGGCTCGGTGGGGGCGGGTGACATCTTCACCTTGGGGATGTCGTAGAACTCGCCGTGGAACTCGAAGTAGTCGCCGCTGGTCAGGCCCCGGATGATGTCCATGCATTCGTCCATCCGCTTGCCGCGGCGAGCGAAATCGACGCCCATGATGTCGTAGTCCTCCGGCCACGGACTGGTGCCGACGCCGAGGCCGAGACGATTCCCGGTCAGACACGCGACGGACGACGCCTGCTTGGCGACCAGCGCAGGTGGCCGGACCGGCAGTTTCAGCACGAACGGCAGGAACCGCAGGGTCGTGGTCACCGCGCCGAGTGCCGCGGCCTGGATGAAGGTCTCGATGAAGTCCTTGCCCTCCAAGAATTCGCGGTTCCCGTCGGGCGTGTAGGGGTACTTCGCGTCGGAGACCTCGGGATAGGCGAGCGAATCGGGGATCGTCATCCCCGAGAAGCCCGCCGCCTCCGCGGCCTGGGCGAGCGGTGCGTAGTAGGCGGGGTCGGTCATCGCCTCGGCGAACGTAAAACGCATGCCTTCAGACTAGAACACGTTCTAGTTAGGTGGGAAGGATACCGAAAGGGGGATGGACTTCCGCAGAACATCGGCCGTCTCCGCGGTGCGGGCGGCGATATGCCCTCGGCGGCGCTGAGGAGGCCGGTGTTCTGCGAGAGGGGGCCGTCTCAACGGGTGACGGAGAACGACGTGCAGCCGGTGTAAGGCACGGTTCCGGTCAGGCGGGACATGCCGGTGGTGAAGGGGCCGTCGACCAGCAGCGGCACCATCTGGTACCCGCTCGGCTGATCGATCCAGCGGGTCCCGGTGAGGGTCAGTGTGTCGCCGATCCGCACGCCGTACATCTCGTACGACCCACGCGCCACCGTCGGATTGCTCCCGGTCGGGCCGAATTCGAAGGTGGCGCGGATGGTGCGGTCGCCGCCGTCGCGGAACGTCAGCTTCAGGGCGCTCTCGCCCTGGTTGCAGGTGTACGTGCCGGTCCAGGCGCCGTCGAGCGCGGCGAGCGAGGCGCCGGCCGCCGAGGTGGTGGCCGACGAGGTCACGCTCGACGTCGTCGTGCTCGATGACGGCGCCGACGAGGTGGCGCTGGAGGTCGCCGACGAGACGGCGACCGGAGCGGGAGAATCGCCGCCGCGATGGGTGACGTACAGGATCAGCCCGCCGACCAGCAGAATCACCAGCAGCACCGCGGCGACCACGCCGATGATGAGGCCGATCTTGCGATCGGGCGGGCCACCGTCACCGCCGGGCGGCGGCCCGCCCTGACCGGGACCGGACGGCGGCGAGAACGACGCCGCGGCGGCCGCGGCCGCGTACTCGGCGGCGTAGTCGCCCGGGGCCATCGCCCGGGTCGGCGGGCGTACGAGGGGCCCCGCGATGTCGGCGGTCACCGCCTCCGGTACGACCCCCCGCAGCGCCGCGGCGAACGCGGTGCTCGACTCGAAACGCTGTGCCGGGTCCTTCGCCATCGCCCGGGTGATCGCCGCATCGACGTACGGCGGCAGGCCGGGGACCAGCATCGACGGCGGCGCGACGGTCTCGGTCATGTGGGCGCGCATCATGTCGGCGGCCGGCCGATCGCCGAACGGCGGGTAGCCGGTGATCAGGTGATAGGCCGTGCACGCCAGCGAATACTGGTCGGCGCGGTCGTCGACGCGCGGCGCGGACAGTCCCTCCGGGGCCAGGTACCAGAGCGTCCCGACGGCGTGCCCGCTCTGCGTCAGCCGCGTCCGGTCGGGCCCGGTCGCGACGCCGAAGTCGGCGAGCTTCACCGCGGCCGGCCCGGTCATGCCGTTCTGCACCAGGATGTTCGCGGGCTTCACGTCGCGGTGCGTGAGGCGCTGGGTGGCCCAGGCGTAGTCGAGCGCCGCGGCGACCCCGGTGACGATGTCATCGACCTGCGCGAGCGGCAGGCGCCGGTAGCGGTCGAGCAGGGTCGCGGCGTCGGGCCCGTCGATGAACTCCATCGTCAGCCACAGCCGGCCCTCGGAACGACCGCTCGCGTACGCGTGCACGATGTTCGGGTGGTTCAGCTTCGACAGCACGTCGGCTTCCCGCTCGAAGCGCGCCCGGAAGACGTCGTCGACGCTCAGATCGGCGGCGACCAGCTTGAGCGCCTCCTGCCGCGGCAGGCGCGGATTCTGCACCAGGTACACGCTGCCCATGCCGCCCTGCCCGAGCGGCCGCAGCACTCGGTAGCCGGCGATCATCTGGTCCATCGTGTCCCTAACGCGTCAGTGCCCGGGCGGGGAGAAGCGTTCCTGGCGGCCCAGCCTGCGCAGTCGCATCCACTCGCGGAAACCCGCGAGATCCCGCTGCTGTACCAGGAAATACCAAGCGAACCGCGCGTACTCCTGGGGAAGGAGTTTACGCATGCCGGGCTGGCTCATCAGGTATCCGCGGTTGCGGTAGGTGAAGAACCGCTTGGTCTCGTTGTCCGGGTACTGCGTGTGCATCCGGCCGCCGAGGATCGGCCGGAACTCGTCGCTGCCGTCCGGATGCAGGTACGCGGTGGTCAGGCAGGTGCCGAAGGCCACGCCCGACCGGGCCAGACGACGATGCATCTCCACCTCGTCGCCGCGCACGAACAGCCGCAGATCCGGGACGCCGATCCGGTCGAGCGTGGACGCCGCGAACAGCGCCCCGTTCATCAGCGACGCGATCGACGGCAGCAGATCCTCCGACGAGTCCTCCGTCTCGGTGAACAGCTCCGAACGGCGGCGGCGCCACACCAGTCCCCGCCGCAGCGGGAACGCCAGCGCATCCGGTTCGTCGATGTTCACGACGACCGGCGAGACCTCCCCGAGTCCGTGCCGGACGGCGCAGTCCAGGAGCGTCGAGAGCACCTGCGGACCCTCCGGGCGGCCGTCGTCGTCGGCGCACCAGATCCAGTCGGCGCCCAGCGCCAGGGCGTGCAGCATGCCGAGGGCGAACCCGCCGGCCCCGCCCAGATTGTGCTGCGACGGCAGGTACGTGGCCGGGATCGACTGCGCGGCGACGAGCTCGCCGACCTCGGGCTCGGCGGCGTTGTCGACGACGATCAGGTGGTCGAGCGGCCGGTCCTGCGCGGACAGCACCGCCAGCGATTCGGCGAGCAGTTCCCGTCGCCGGTGGGTGACGACGACGCCGATCACACGGCCGGTGGCGGGCGCACTCACGCGCCGTCCCCCGGTCCCGCCTGCTCGGCGAGCACCTTGCGGACCTGTGCCGCGGCGTCGTCGCCCTGATACTGCTGCACCACTTCTTCGATGCCGCCGTCCATCCGGATCTGACCGTGGTCGATCCAGAGCGCGCGGTCGCACAGCTGCGCCAGGAACTCGTTGGAATGGCTGGCGAAGACCAGGATGCCGGATCGCTCGACGAGCGCCTGCAACCGCGTGCGGGCCTTCTTCATGAACTCGGCGTCGACCGCGCCGATACCCTCGTCGAGAATCAGGATCTCGGGATCGATACTGGTCACCACGCCGAGGGCGAGTCGTACCCGCATGCCGGTGGAGTAGGTGCGCAGCGGCATCTCGAGGTAGTCGCCCAGCTCGGAGAATTCGGCGATCTCGTCGGTCTTGGCCAGCATCTCCTTGCGCGACATGCCCAGGAACATGCCGCGGATCAGGATGTTCTCGTAGCCGGAGATCTCCGGGTCCATGCCGACGCCGAGATCGAAGACCGGCGCCACCCGGCCCTGGACGCGGCAGCTGCCGCGGGTGGGCTCGTAGATCCCGGACAGCAGGCGCAGCAGTGTCGACTTGCCCGCGCCGTTGTGCCCGACCAGCCCGACGCGGTCGCCGTGCTCCAGGTGCAGGTTGATGTCGCGGAGGGCCTCGACGACGACGGTGCGCGAGTTGTTGGAGCCGATCACCCCGCCGGCCGCGCCGATCACCGCCTTCTTCAGCGAGCGCGTCTTGGCGTCGAAGATCGGGAAGTCGACGCAGGCGTCCCAGGTGTCGACCCGGATCGGTCTGGACGTCGGATTGCCTTTGGCCACAGCGGGACTCCTATACCCAGTACGCCACGCGGGCGCGGTAGTTGCGCATCACGAGCATGGCGGCGGTGCAGCCGACGGCCGTGCACGCCAGCACCACGTACCAGTGGTAGGCCGCCACCGGCTGCCCGAGCAGCGGCCCGCGGGAGATGTCGAGGTAGTGGTACATCGGGTTGAGTTCCACCAGCCGCATCCGCTCGGACATCTGGCCGTTGCCGTTGAAGGTCTTGGTGGACCAGATGATCGGCGTCAGGAAGAACACCAGCTGCACCGCGGTGGTGAGCAGCTGGCCGATGTCCCGGAATCGGGTCGCCATCACGCCGAACACGATGGTCACCCAGATCGCGTTCAGCACGAACAGCGCCATCGCCGGGAAGAACAGCAGCGCCGACCAGTTCAGCGGCTGCGGGAAGACGATCAGGATCACCACGTAGATGACGATGTTGTGCGCGAAGATGATCAGCTGCCGCCACACCACCCGGTAGACGTGCACGCTGATCGGCGCCGGGAGCTGTTTGATCAGGCCCTCGTTGGTGGAGAACACCACCGAGCCCTCTTTGATCGAGTCGGCGATGAAGTTCCAGAACATCAGGCCCAGCGCCACGTAGGGGAGGAAGTAGTGGATGTTCTGGCCGAACAGTTCGCCGTACAGCAGGCCCATCGCGACCGCGGTGACGGCGGTGGCGACGGTGATCCACAGCGGTCCGAGCACCGAGCGCTTGTATCGCTGCCGGATGTCGGTCCAGCCCAGGTGGAGCCAGAGTTCGGAGTCGCGGAAACCGTCGATCAGGTCCTTGAGGCCGCGCGCGAAGGTCCGCGAATCGGAGACGGGCGGAGCCGGGGGGATGCCGCCGTCGGGGTTTGCCACTGACACAACGACTCAGGATACGCCGCGGACTATCGTGAGTCCCATGGCCTTCGACGTCGCCTCGGTTCGGGGCCTCTTCCCGACCCTCGGGGACGGCTGGATCCACTTCGACGCCGGCGCCGGCTTGCAGATCCCGGACGCCGTCGCCAGCGCCATGAGCACCGGTGTCCGGGCGCTGCCCGTCGACCCGTCGGGTGTCGGTCCGCAGGCCGAGGCGGCGGCCGACGCCGAACGCACGGCACGACGCGCCGTCGCCGACCTGACGGGCGCCGATCCCGCCGGGGTGGTCCTCGGGCCGTCGCGCAGCGCACTCGTGACCGCACTGTCCGATGCGCTGCCCGCGAGCGACTGGACCGGCGAGGTGATCTGCTCGCGGCTCGACGACGAGGCCACCATCGTGCCGTGGCTGCGGGGTGCGCGGGCGCACGGCGCGAGCGTCCGCTGGGCCGAGATCGACGTGTCCGACGGCACGCTCCCGGCGTGGCAGTACGGCGATCTGGTGACCGGCCGCACCAAGATCGTCGCGGTCACGCTGGCGTCGTCGGTGACCGGTGCGATCGTCGACGTCGCGCAGATCGCGAACTACGCGCATTCGTCCGGTGCGCTGCTGGTGGTCGATGCCAGCGCGGTGGCGCCGTACGCGCGGATGTCGATCGGCGAACTGGGCGCCGACGTGCTGCTGGTGAGCCCGGAGCGCTGGGGCGGCCCGCGGATGGCAGCGATGGCCTTCGCCGAGCCGGACCGGATCGAGCGACTGGGCCGTGTCTCCATGGATCCCGGTTCCACCGGCCCGGCGCGGCTGGAAGCCGAGCCGATGGCCGGTCCGCTGCTCGCCGGACTGGTCGCGTCGGTGGAGCATCTCGCCGGGCTCGACGGCGCGGCGGCCGGCAAACGCAGACAACGGCTGACCACGTCCCTGGAGGCCGCCTACGAGTACGGGCAGCGCCTGACGCAGTACCTGATCAACTCGCTGATCCACCTCGGGCGGGTCCGGGTGATCGGCGACGATGCGCACCGTATCCCGGTGGTCAGCATCGTCGTCGAGGGAGTGACCGCGGCCGCCGTGTGCCGTCGTCTCGCGGACAACGGGATCAGCGCGCAATGCGATGTCCCGAGCCGTGCGCTGGCACGGATCGGGGCTTCCGAGGCGGGCGGTGCGGTCACCATCGGCCTGGGGCCGTACGCGCTTCCCTATGAGATCGATCAGCTCGCGCGGGTGCTCGGTTCATTCGGCTGAGGGCATGAACCGGCGGCCGGATGTGTCTTGTCCAGGCACTTTCGCTATGGTTGGGGGCCTGTGCCACCCCTGTGGGCGGTGGCGCGGGGTCTGGCCAAGGGGAGGAAGAAGTTGGCAGAGGGGGAACTCTGCGGTGCCGTCGTCGTGTCACCGGAGCAGAGAAGTCAATGGCAGGAGTTCGTGGAATCCGGGTGGGAACTGTTCCACGGTCTCCGTCGCCGCACCGCGTCGGTGTCGGAGCTGACGTATGCGGAATGGCGTTTGCTGGAATGCCTGACGGCCAAGCCGCAGCTACGCATCTCGGACCTGTCCGAACGCACCCACATCGGGATGAGCACGGTGTCTCGCCAGGTCAGCCGGCTGATTCGGGACGGCTACGTGGCCACGGTGAACGCCGAGGCCGGTGATGCCCGGCAGAAGTGGGTCGCCATCACCGACCGGGGCCGCGAGGCGCTCGCCCCGGTGCTGGCCGCCCGCGACCAGGCGGTCCGCGATCTGGTGCTGGACGTGCTGTCCGACGAGGAGTACGCGCAGTTGGTCGGACTGATCCGCCGGGTCGGCGAACACGCCGCGGTGCACTCCGGAGTCAGCTGACCGTCAGCAGGACCTTCCCGACCGCGGAGCCGTCGGTCAGCCGGTCGAGCGCCGCGGCGGCCTCGGCGATCGGGAACACCGAGTCGATCACCGGGCGCACGGCACCGGCCGCGATCAGCGGCCACGTGCCCTCCAGCGTCGCCACCACGGCCTCGGCCTTGGAACCGGGGCCGGTGGCCGGCCGGGAGCGCAGGGTGGTGCCGGCGACGGTGAGCCGCTTGGCGAGCAGCTTGCCCAGGTCGATCTCGGCCTTGCGGCCGCCGAGCATGCCGATGATCACCAGCCGTCCGCCGATGGTCAGCACGTCGAGGTTCCGCGCCAGGTACTTTGCGCCGACCACGTCGAGCACCACGTCCGCGCCGCCGTGCGGCCGCAGGGCCTCGACGAAGTCCTCGTAGCTGTAGTCGATCAGCACCTCGGCGCCCAGTTCCGCGCACCGTGCGAGCTTCTCCGGATTGCGTGCCGTGACCGCGACGTGCGCGCCGAAGGCCCGCGCGACCTGGATGGCGTGCGTGCCGATACCGCTGCTGCCGCCGTGGATCAGCAGTTGCTCACCGGGTGCCAGCCGGGCCGTGCCGAAGAGGTTCGACATCACCGTGCAGGCGACCTCCGGCAGGGCGGCGGCGTCGTGCACGCTGACCCCCTCCGGAACGGGGAGGAGCTGCGTGGCCGGGACGGCGACCCGCTCGGCGTAGCCGCCGCCGCTGAGAAGGGCGCAGACCGGATCGCCTACCGCCCAGCCCGCGATCTGCGCTCCTACCTGCGCGATGTGCCCGGACACCTCGAGACCCAGGATGTCCGACGCGCCCGGCGGCGGCGGATAGTTCCCGGCCCGCTGCAGGACGTCGGCGCGGTTGACGCCGGCGGCAACCACCTCGATGATCACCTCGTCGGGTGCCGGTTCGGGGTCGGGGACTCGCGTCCAGTCCAGGTCGCTACCGGTGATGGCGTACATATCATCGAGTCTTCCAGCGCGACGCGGCAGCGTCGAGCGATCGGCGCCGCGCGGCGGTGGAAGCGATGTTTCACGGCGCGGGGATGCCGCACAGCTTCTCCGGGTTGCGGATCGCGTAGACCGCGGTGATCGCGCCGTCCGCCACCTCGAGGCACATCACGCTGTCGACGACACCGTCGAACGCCACCACCAGTGCGGGCATGCCGTTGTAGGGCGCGAAGCCGACCCGCATCTCGCCGAGCTTCTCGCTCAGCCGCACCAGGCCGAGGATCAGGCGGCCCACCGCGTTCGCGCCGTGAACGGGGCGTCGTGCCGAGGCCACCCGGCCGCCGCCGTCGCCGAGGAACACCGCGTCGGGGGCCAGCACGTCCATCAGCGCCTGCACGTCGCCGGTGACCGCGGCCTGCAGGAAGGTTTCGGCGGCGGCCTGCGCTTCGGCGGGTCCGGCGAGCGCGACGCGGCGCCGCGCGTGGACGTGATCGCGGGCGCGGTGGGCGATCTGCCGCACCGCCGCCGGGGACTTGCCGACGGCCTCGGCGATCTCCGGGTAGGCGAAGTCGAACACCTCGCGCAGCACGAAGACCGCGCGTTCGGTGGGTGGCAGCGTCTCCAGGACCAGCAGCATGGCCGTGCTGACCGCCTCGCCGGTCAGGACGTGCTCGCCGGGCTCGTCGCCGGTGGTCAGCAGGGGTTCGGGCAGCCAGGTGCCGACGTACTCCTCGCGTCGCCGGGACGCCGCGCGCAGCGCGTTGAGCGATTGCCGGGTGACGATCCGCGCCAGGTAGGCCCGCGGATGCTCGACGTCGCCGGACGCCGACTGCCAGCGCAGATAGCTCTCCTGGAGCACATCCTCGGCGTCGGTCACCGAGCCGAGGATCTCGTAGGCGATGGAGAACAGCAGTGGCCGGTATTCGGCGAAGGTCTCCTCGGGAGCGGTCATCGGCCGGTCGGTGTCCGGCCCGAGGTCGTCTCGGGCGAGGGTGTCTCGGTGGCGGGTGTCCGGGCCGATCGGGGCGCCGGGAGCCACGTGTAGTGGCCGCTGCCGGCGGCGGCCTTCGCCATCGCGCAGACCTGTTCCTTGAACAGTGCGCCCGCGCGACCGCCGAACCAGAGCCGGATGGGGGTGTCGTCGCGGCGGGCGGCCTGGATCACGGCCCGGCGCCGGCCGATCGACACGTTCTGGCCCGCGTACGCCATCGAGTAGGGCCGCAGCGGTGCATGCTTCAGCTCGCGCAACAGATTGTCGGCGGCGTGCGCGCCCTGCGGCATCGCGGTCTGGCAGCTGAGACGCTGGCCCGGCACGGCGGCCGCGTCGCCGGCGCCGAAGATCCGCGGGTCGGTGACGCTCCGCAGGTAGCGGTCCACCGTCAGCCGGCCGTCTGCGTCGACGCGGAGTCCGCTCCGCTGCGCGAGGCCGGAGACGTCGGTGGCGATCGCCCAGAGGGTCAGGTCGGACCGCTGCGCGGGGTCGTAGATGCCACGCCGCTCGGCGACGCCGAGTGCGGCGAGCTCGTCGTGGATCCGGCGCCGCGCGGACGGGTGCAGTGAGGCCCCGACCTCGCCCGCGCTGACCAGCGTCACGGCCAGCTCGGGCCGGGCTTCGGCGATCTCGGTGGCCGTCTCGATCCCGGTCAGGCCGCCGCCGACGACGGTGACGTGCGCGCCGTCGCCGAGTGCGGCGAGTCGTGCGCGGGCGGTCGTCGCCTGCTCGGGATCGCCGACCGCGAGCGTGCCCTCCGGCCCGCGAGGCGCGCCGCCGGCCGCGTAGACCAGCCGGTCGAAGGCGATCTCGGTGCCGTCGTCGAGCGTCACGACGCCGTCGCCGATGGACACGGCGGCGCCGATCCGCAGCGACACCCGGTCGTTCAGCATCTCGGTGAGGGGCGTGCCGGCCTCGCCGGTGCCGGCCACCCGCTGGTGCAGCCGGACCCGTTCGATGAAATCCGGTCGTGCGTTGATCAGCGTGATCGCTGCCGTCTCCGGATCGGTCCTGCGGGCGAGCCGATTCGCGGCCATGCAGCCGGCGTAGCCCCCGCCGACGATGACGATTCTGGTGGTGCTCATGGTGATGCCTCCTCGTGGTGTCCAGTGTTCCGGACTCGTAGACACCGCGGGCGCCGGGTTTGTGACACCGCTGCTAGCCTTGTTCGCCAGGGAGACGTGGCAGAGCGGCCGAATGCACTCGCCTTGAAAGCGAGAGAGGGTAACACCTCCGCGGGTTCGAATCCCGCCGTTTCCGCAGCAGGTCAGGGGCAGTTTTTGATTAACTGCCCCTGACCGTGGGAAGCATCCACCAGCGGCCACATGACACAGGCATGACACACGTGACTACCATGCGGTGTCATGGCGTTGCGTAATGGTGTAGAGAAAGTCACCCTCCCCAGCGGTGCCGTCAGGTACGAGGTGCGCCACCGCACCACCGGCCCAGACGGCAAGCGCAATCAGGTGCGCCGTCGGTTCACGACCTCGAAGGAAGCCGGCGAGTACCTCGACTCCTTCCAGGAGCAACTTCGGAAGGAGCAGGCCGCCGCATCCGCGGACGGCCCGCAGACGACCGTCGACGAGGCCGTGACCCGATGGCTCGCCGCGCAGCGCATCAACCCGACCACCGAGCAGGCGTACACCGCGGCGCTCGCCCCGGTCGTCGAGCGCTTCGGCGACCGCGTCGTCCGCACGGTCACCGACGAGGAGATCCAACACCTCATCAAGGACCTGCAAGCCGGGAAGGGACCCGGGGGACGCACGTGGAAGCGCACCAGCATCAACCCCATGCTCGCCCGCACCAAGGCCGTCTGGGCCGACCTGGAGCGGCGCGGCGAGATCGAGCGAGACCTGATCGCGCACGTCAAACCGTTGCGCAAGAAGGATGACGCCGACGCGCACGAGGGAGCCCTCGACCTCAGCGACCGGCTCAGCGACGCCGAGGTCAAGCAACTGCTCGCCAAGCACAGCGCCACCCGGTTCGCCGTCATCGGCGGAGTGCGGTCGGCCGAGCATCAGGCGGTCATCCATGCGCCCCTGGTTCATCTGGCCCTCATCGGCCTGCGCCGAGGCGAGCTGGCCGGCCTGCGCTGGTCGGCTGTCGATCTGGACGCCGGGACGATCACCGCCGCGGCGCGGACTCGTGTCCGCGTCACCGGCCGCACGATCGACCAGAAGCACGGCAAGACCGCCACGTCAGCGCGAACGCTGCCGCTGCCCGCGTCCACGCTCGCCATCCTGCGAGGCACCCGGGAGCGCCAGCGCACCGCACGCAAGCGCGCTGGTGAGTCCTGGGTAGGCGCCACAACCGAATTGGCGGTCACCAGGATCAGCACGAACCAGGTGCCGATACCCGCCCAGCACCGCATCCAGACCATGATCAGCAAGCCGATGAACGACAACGGCGCCCACGCGCTGGCCGCCGGTCGGTTTCGGTGCGCGACCGACGACCCGGTGGGCTGTGATTCGGTCGTTGCGGTGTGGCTCATCGTGTTTCTCCGGTGCGGGCTGCGGGCTGATTCGGGTATTCCAGGTCGTGGACGCCGGCGAGGTGGTGGGCCAGTTCGGCCCGGAAACGCTCGGCGTCGCCCTGTTCGATCGCGTCGAGCAGCGCGGCATGGTCGGCCAGGATTCTCGACGCCACACCCACATCACGATGCACGCTGGCGATGGTCATCCGGCGATGCCGCTCGCCCAGGCTCACATAGAACCCGGCGAGCAGATCGTTGCCGCCCGCGGCGGCGATGAGTTGATGGAACTGGGCGTCATGATGCGAGAAGGTGTCGATGTCCTCGAGATCGGTATCCCGGTGGGTGGCGAGGTTGTCGCGTAGTTGGGCGGCGAGCCGTCGGATGCGGTTGTCGTCGGCCGCGATGGCGTCGACGGCGTGCCCTTCCAGCAGGATGCGGGCCTCGACGACATCGCTCGCCTCGCGGTCGGAAATGGGGATGATCAGAGCGCCACGTTTGGGATACAGGCGCATCCAGCCCTCGGTCTCCAGGCGCAGGAAGGCCTCCCGGACCGGCGTACGGCTCACCTCGCAGCGCTGGGCGACCTCACCTTCGCTGATGAGCTCACCCCCGGCGATGCGGTTGGTGAGGATCAACTCCTTGACCTCACCGTAGACGCGTTCGGCGGCGGATCCCGTCGACGACGATGCATTCAACATAGACACAAGTTGTATCTTAGGCCCGACCGTCGAGGCGCAGCCACCCTCCTTGCTCGCCCGAAGCAGCCGGTGGGACACTTGTCGGGTTCCGTGCCGGGCGTCACCCGCCCTTCGGCGCGGCGTCGGGGCCACCGCCCGCTCGAGCCCACCCCGCTCGCGAGTGTGAATCCGACACTTCACCGGCGTGGTTCGACGTCCCGGCCGACCCGCGCCTTCGCCCGAGTGCGCCCTGCCCAGGGCGCTGCAGGAGGAATCACCGTGACGAGCACGGCAGGCAAGAATTCGGTCGACAGCCACATCGAGCAGCCCACCATCACCGATCTCCCCATCACCGACGACGAGATCTTCCTCGCGCACGTCGGCGGCAAGCTCTCGGTGGAACTGCGTTCGCCGATCGACACCCAGCGCGACCTGTCCATCGCCTACACCCCCGGTGTGGCGCAGGTATCCCGCGCGATCGACCAGGACACCGAGCTGGTCAACAAATACACCTGGACCGACCGTCTTGTCGCCGTCGTCTCCGACGGCACCGCGGTGCTGGGCCTCGGCGACATCGGCCCGCGTGCCGCGCTGCCGGTCATGGAAGGCAAGTCGGCCTTGTTCCGGTCCTTCGCCGGACTCAACTCGATCCCGATCGTGCTCGACACCACCGACCCCGACGAGATCGTCGAAACCCTGATCCGGCTGCGTCCGAGCTTCGGTGCGGTGAACCTCGAGGACATCTCCGCACCGCGTTGCTTCGAGATCGAGCAGCGCGTTATCGAGGCGCTCGATTGCCCCGTGATGCACGACGATCAACACGGCACGGCCATTGTCGTCCTGGCCGCCCTGCGAGGCGCGACGACAGTCCTGGGGCGCGACCTGACCAAGCTGCGTGTCGTCATCTCCGGCGCCGGTGCCGCCGGTGTCGCCTGCATCAAGATCCTGCATGCCGCGGGCGTCGAGGACATCGTGGTGCTCGATTCGAAGGGCATCGTCAGCTTCCACCGCGACGACCTCAACGAGATCAAGCAGGAACTGGCCGAGTTCACCAATCCCCGCGCACTGTCGGGGACCGCCGCCGAGGCGCTGGCCGGCGCGGATGTGTTCCTGGGGGTCTCGGCGGGCAAGATCGCCGAGGACCTCATCGCATCGATGGCCGCCGACCCGATCATCTTCGCGCTGTCCAACCCCGATCCGGAGATCGCACCGGAGATCGCTGCGAAGTATGCGGCGGTCGTGGCGACCGGACGCAGCGACTTCCCGAATCAGATCAACAACGTGCTCGCCTTCCCCGGCGTCTTCGCCGGGGCGCTGGACGCAGGCGCCAAACGCATCACCGAACGCATGAAACTGGCTGCCGCAGAAGCAATCCTGTCGGTGGTTGCCGACGATCTCAGCGTCGACAAGATTGTGCCGAGCGCACTGGATTCCCGGGTTGCGCCCGCGGTATCGGCGGCAGTCGCCGAGGCCGCGCGCGCCGAGGGCCTGGCCTAAACCATTGCCGTAGTCAACCGATCTCGCCCGCACACTGCGCGTGCACATCGGATAGACGAGGGCAATCCGATATCGTGGGCCGACCATGTCCAGCCAGATGAGTAGCCCCGATGATCGACCAGTCAAGCCTGTCGATCAACTCAGCGAGAAGGGACGCCGCACGCGTGATCGGCTGATCGACGCCGCACGCGCCGTCTTCGAGCGTGATGGATTCATCGACTCGCGGGTCGCCGACATCGTCAAAGAGGCAGGCGCCGCCTACGGCACCTTCTACACGTATTTCCCCTCCAAAGAGGCGGCGTTCCTCGCGGTGATCGTGACTCAGCAGGAAGCGATCAAGGAAGCCGCACGCCACCACGCGGCCGAAGCCGAACGTCTCGACGCCCGCGGCGTCGTCGAGGCATCCAACCGCGCCTACCTCGAGGGGTACGGCAAACATTGGCGCCTCATGGAAGCCTGGTCGGTGGCGGCCGCAGTCGACGCCGAGATCGGCGGACTCCTCGAAGATATGATCCACTTCAACATCGAGCGGACCGAACGGTCACTACTCCGGCTCCGGCAGCGCGGTGACATCTCTGCCGATATCGATCCCCACTACGCGGCACGCGCCCTCAACGCCATGGTCATGCAGTTCTCCATTCGCATCTTCCGCGACAATCCCGACGGCATCGACATCGACACCGCGGTCCGCACCATCACCGACATCTGGTGCCAGGGAATCGGCCTCGGCGAGGACGCCCCGGCAGTCGACGCCACCCAGCGCTGAGTCCACGCCGCCGCCCACCCGACCGATCACGATCCACCCCATCGTGATCCCGCCCTTTCATTGATCCGACCGCCCGGTCGATCTTTGCGGCGCCCGACGTGATATTGACATCGATATCAATTTCTCGCTACATTCCACGTGCTCACCGTCACACGACGGTGGTTAGGCGAGAGGACTCCGACATGACCGTCGCGATCACCGGGCAAGGCGTGATCTCCAGCCTCGGGCTGACCATCCCCGACTTCTGCACCGGCCTGGACAAAGCCACCGTGGCGGTCGAAGCGACACCATGGTCAGCAGAGACCGGAGGTAATCTCTACTATTCCCCGGTCACCGGGTTCGACCCCACCCGATGGCTTGACGAACGCACCGAACGCGGCAGCGACCGATTCGCCCAGTACGCGGTGGCCGCCGCGGCCGAAGCCGTGGCCGATTCCGGGATCGGCGATCTCGATCCACTGCGCACCGCAGTGGTGATGGGCACCTCGATGGCCGGCGCGGCGACACTCGCTGGAGCCCAAGAGGCCTACGACGTCGGCGGATTCGACTCCGTACCCAAGAAACTGCAGATGATGGCCTGGCCCAATATGGCCGCCGGTCATGTCGCGCTGCGCTGGCAGCTGCATGGTCCGCTCCTGACGATCTCAACGGCGTGCGCATCCTCACTCGATGCGATCGGAATCGCTGCCCGCATGATTGCCAGCGGCCAGGCAGATGTGGCCATCGCCGGCGGAACCGACAACGGCGGGGTCAAGATCAGCAGCCTTGGCGCAGCCCGGTACGGCATGTCACCCATCAATGTCGACAACCCGCATGAGATCTGCCGTCCGTTTGATCGAAATCGCAAGGGCGTCATGGGAGGCGACGGTGCGGCCGTGGTGATCCTGGAGCGCGCTGACCACGCACGTGCCCGCGGCGCCCGCATCGATGGCATCGTCCGGGGGTACGGATCACTCTCCGACGGCTACCATCCGTCCTCTCCCGACCCATCAGCTCGCTGGGAGATCGCCGCCATGCAGGCGGCCCAGGCCGACGCCGACCTCAGCCCCGCCGACATCGGCGCAGTAGTGGCACATGGCACCGGAACACCCGTCGGTGACGCCGCCGAGATTCTGGCAATCAACACCATCTTCGGCGAATCCGTGTGCGCCACATCCATCAAGGGACATGTGGGACACACGGCCGGGGCAGCCGGCGTCATGGGGGTCATCACCGGTCTCCACACCCTGGCCACCCGCGCCCTCCCTCCTACCGCCTCGACCACCGACCTCGAACCCGACATCCGCTTTCGCGTCCCGCTCGGTTCCCCCGAGTCGGTCGATCTCGATGCCTTCCAGGTCAATGCCTTCGGCTTCGCGGGCCAGAACGCCTCGCTGGTCATCAGCCGCGACTGAAGAATTCGGCGACACCACCGAAAGGACCCTCCCCATGCCCGGATTCTCGTTCACCGACAACCTCGGCGCGATCACCGACTTCGGACTCCACTTTCACCCCGACGAGCCCGCCCTGCTCCAACAGGGCCGCACCTTGACCTACCGCGAACTCGACGACCGGATCAACCGGGTCGCCTGCGGACTGCTCGATGCCGGGGTCGGCAGCGGTGATCGCGTTCTCATATTGTGGGAGAACGATATCCGCTTCGTCGAGGCCACTCTGGGAACCATTCGCGCAGGTGCTGTCGCAGTGCCGGTGAACCCGAATCTGACCGAGGCAACACACCGGATGCATCTGAACGACAGCGGCGCCATTGCCGTCCTGTGCGGCGCCACCGCAGCCGACCATGCCGCACATTTCGCCGACGATGACCAGGTTGTGCTGGCAGTGGCCGCCGACTCAACGCACGCGAATGTCGTCGAACACGAGGCCTGGCTGTCGTCCGCACCGGCCCGGCGGCCCGAGATGAGCGCCGATCCCGGGGATCTGGCTTGGTTGCCCTACACATCGGGAACCACCGGCACGCCCAAGGGGGTCAAGCTAGCCCATCAGATGCTGTTGCGTGATGCTCAATTGCTCAGCCAGAACTGCTATCTCAATTCATCGGATCGCGTAGTACTGGCCGCACCGCTGTTTCATATGAATGCCGCGGCCTGCGGAATCCTCCCCATGCTCTTGGTGGGTGGCTCCGTGTACGTCCTGCCCTCCTTTGAGGCTGCCACGGTACTGCGCACCTTCTCCGAGCAACGCGCCACCTACTCGCTCGGTGTGCCCGCGATGTTCAAGCTGATGCTGGCCCAGGATGATTCAGAGCTATCCCGGGACTTCAGCACGCTTCGCCTGATTTGTTGCGGCTCGGCCCCGATGCCGCCCAGCCTGATCAATCGGCTCACCGAGATCTTTCCCAATGCACGTTTTGTGGAGGGGTATGGACTCACCGAATGCGGTCCGGCCGCCACCATGAATCCCCTCATCGGCCCGCGCCGTAATGGCAGCATCGGTAGGCCGCTGCCAGGATTCGAGGCCAGGATCGTCGACTACGACGGCAATGAGGTCACCGCAGGCAATACCGGCGAGCTGTGGTTGCGCAGCCCGCTGTGCACCACCCTGGGTTACCTCGGCCGACCCGACGAGGACGCCCGCAAACGCAAACCCGACGGCTGGTTCGCCACCGGCGATCTGGCCATGTGCGATGACGACGGCTGGCTCTACTTCCGCGGCCGGGCCGATGACCGCATGAATGTCGGCGGCGAGAACGTGTACCCGGCCGAGGTGGAGGCGATCCTGACCCGCCACCCACAGGTCCGTGATGTCGCCGTTGTCGCCCTTCCGCATGACACCAAGGGGCAGGTGCCGGTCGCCTTCGTCGTGCGCGAGGCAGGCTCGGATCTCGATGAGTCTAGCCTGCGCGAGTTCTTCTTCACCGAGGGGCCCGCCTACGCACATCCACGACGGATCCACTTTCTCGATTCGTTGCCACTGTCTCCCACCGGCAAGACCGACCGCCGCTCACTGATCAGACAGGCCCACGACAGCACACCGGCCGATATCTCCGGAGGAACCCAATGACCCACCCCATCGTCCCCGACCCGCCGGTCGACATCATCGTCGACGACTGGGAGCCGGGTATCCGCCGCATCACCATCAACCGCACCCCGGTGCGAAATGCTTACCGTTCGCAGACAGCATTCGAGATGACCGCGGCGATCACCGATTTCATCAACGACGACTCCGCACGGGTGCTCGTGATCACCGGTGCGGGCGGAGCCTTCTGCGCCGGTGGCGATCTGAGTAGCTCCTATGAGACCGAGCACGCCGCCGCCGTCGAGTTCGGACACGGTGTGGTGATCCGTGAAGGCATGCATTCGGTGATCCGAGCACTGGGGGTGTGCGAAAAGCCAGTCATCGCCATGATCAGTGGCCCCGCCGTGGCCGGCGGCCTCGCCCTGGCATTGGCGTGCGATATTCGCATAGCCGACACCACCGCGCGGCTCGGCGACACATCGGGTCGAGTCGGACTGCTCCCCGACGAGGGCGGCGCATGGCTGTTCACCCACGCCATGGGCGCCGATCGGGCATTGAAGATGTTGCTGGGTACCGAGATCTACCCTGCCCAGCAGGCACTCGAGCTTGGTCTGCTCACCGAGGTCGTCGACGATGCCACCGAGGCGACACTGGCCCTGGCCCGCAGATTCGCTGCGACTGCCCCCCTGACCACGCGCATCGTCAAACGGTTGGTGCGCAACGCCGGTCACCAGACCCTCGATCAATCGTTGCGCGAGTCCGAGTATGCGGTCGAGATCATCAACCACACGGCCGACGTCGCCGAGGGCATCAATGCCTTCGTCGCCAAACGCGCCCCCAGGTTCACCGGACACTGACACATGACACAGATCAACGCCGAGAATACAACTGCTGCAGTGGATTCGGAGGAAACAGCTATCACCACATCAGGACCACTGTCAGGGGTTACAGTCCTCGACATGTCACGCCTGGCGCCCGGGCCGTATGCGACGATGCTGCTCGCCGATCTCGGCGCCGAGGTGACCGCCGTCGGTGGCGGCCGCGCAGGCTTGCCGTTGGAAACGGTATCCCGCGGCAAGCGGTTCGTCTCGCTGGATCTGAAATCAGATGCCGGGCAGCAGGCCTTGCACCGACTGGTCGCGCAGGCCGATGTCTTCGTCGAGAGCTTCCGGCCGGGTGTGGCAGACAAACTCGGTGCGGGATACGACGATCTGCGCCGCATCCGGCCCGATCTGATCTACTGCTCGGTGACCGGCTACGGCCAGGGCGGCCCGATGCGTCAAGCAGCCGGTCACGATATCAACTATCTTGCGATGACCGGCATGTTGGCGATGCTGGGTCCGACCAACGGACCGCCGACCATCCCGTTGAACCTGGTGGCCGACTTCGCCGGTGGCTCCCTGGTGGCGGCAATGGCCATTGTCGCCGCGCTATTCGAGCGCACTCGTTCTGGCGAGGGACAGTACCTCGACGTGGCAATGATCGACGGGGCGAGGTCGATGATGGCCATGCATCAGCAGATGTGGGGCACGTCGGCCGCACCTGCCCGCGGCCTGAGTGTATTGGCCGGAGCCGCACCGTTCTACCGGTGTTATGAGACCGCTGATGGCCGGTATATGGCGGTCGGCGCGCTCGAACCCCAGTTCTTTGCCGCGCTGTGGTCCACACTGGGCCTCGAAGCGGTACCACCGCAGTATCCGCGCACCGAATGGCCGCGGATCGAGGACGAACTCACCGCCGCATTTGCCAGTCGCACCCGCGCGGAATGGACTGAGATCTTCGCCGGGGTCGATGCCTGTGTCTCTCCGGTGCTCGACCCCGACGAGGTCGGCACCGATCGCCACATCCGCGATCGGCATGGCGATATCAATGACACGGCGGCCCCTGCCATGCCCTTGTTCTCACGCACTCCGGCCCGCGCCGGCAGCACCGACCGTTCCGACCACACCGCCTCGGTGCTCTCGGCTCTCGGGATGACGGCAGCGGAAATCGCTGCCGCACAAGACACCACAGAGCCGACCGGTCTGACGAGCTGGCCGGATATGTGAATACCCGCCCGGACCACCCCCTATTCGATCCGGCGCCACGGCCGGCGCCCAACTCCCCAGGAGACTGTGATGAACGAAGTAACTCTCGCCAGGAGCGAGGCCATCGCCACGGTGACCCTCAACCGCCCCGAAGCGATGAATGCCATGAACGACGCACTGCTCGATCAGCTTGTGGAAACCCTTGAGTCATTGGATGGCGACGATTCGGTACGGGTGATCGTCTTACGCGGAGCGGGGCGCGCCTTCTGCGTGGGTGGAGATCTCACCGTCGACCACACCGGGCTGACTCCCGCGGTTGCCGAGAGCCGACTGCGAGCGCATGTACGGGCCGCAGAAATCTTGCGCGAAGGCCATGCGGTGAGCATCGCCGCTGTCGACGGCGCCGCTGCCGGAGCGGGTTTCTCGCTTGCCGCGGCATGCGATTTACGAGTGATCGCAGAGTCGGCGGTCTTTCGTGCGGCCTTTGTCACCGCAGCGATGAGCGGCGACTTCGGCTTGTCGTGGTCGCTGACCCGGCTCATCGGATCTGCTCGGGCGCACGAGATCTTGTTGCTCAACGAGAAGATCACTGCCGCAAGAGCCGTCGAGATCGGTTTGGCGTCAGGTTGCGTCGCCGACGACGCCTTCGAGGCCCATCTCGGCACCGTTGCCGCGACTCTCGCCGGTGGCCCACCGCTCGCGCTCGGCGCGATCAAGGCCAATCTCAATGACGCGACACAGCTGTCCTTCACCGAATGCCTGCGCAGGGAGTGCACGCGGCATGTGGCCACCGGCCTCAGCGCCGACGCCACCGAGGCAGGTCGCGCCTTCCTGGAGAAGCGACGCCCCGAGTTCCACGGTCGCTGACCGTCATCGACCTCTCCGTCCACTACCAACAATCAGGAGATCCTATGTCCGAAACCACTTCTCAGGTGGCTGTGGTCACCGGCGCGGCGCGCGGTATCGGCGCGGCGGTGGCAGCCCGACTCCTTGCCGACGGAATGTCGGTGGCACTTCTCGACAACGATGCCGCCGAGCTCGAGTTGACCGCCAAGAGATTGTCGGACCACGGCCGGGTGCACCACGTGGTCACCGACGTCCGCGAACCCGATGCCGTTGCCGCGGCGGTTGAATCGACTCAGCGGCAGCTGGGTGATCCCACCGTCCTGGTCAACGATGCGGGATACATCCGCGACAATCTCTTTCACAAGATGACCCTGAAGGATTGGGACGAGGTGATGAGCGTGCACCTGCGGGCGGCCTTCATCACGACACAGGCGGTCCAGCCATTCATGACCGCCGCCGGTACCGGCCGCATCGTCAACATTTCCTCCATCGCCGCGCTCGGCAACCGCGGGCAGAGTAACTACAGTGCAGCCAAGGCCGGCATTCAGGGATTCACCCGAACTCTGGCCGTCGAACTGGGCCGGTTCGGGATCACCGCCAACGCCATCGCGCCCGGCTTTGTCGATACCGCGATGACCCGGGCGACTGCTGCACGCATAGGGATGGAGTTCGACGACCTCGTGGCCACGGCGTCCAAGCAGATTCCACTCGGCCGGGTCGGGCAGCCCGAGGACATCGCCGGAGTCGCTTCGTTCCTGGCCGGGCCGGACTCGGCCTATGTGACCGGCCAGATCATCTACGCGACCGGCGGGCCCGCCGTCTGACCTGATCAACCGGTGGCCGCGCGAGCTGCAATGGCTATGTCAGCGGTCACCGGTGGCGGCGGTTCCCGGCCGGTTTTGGCTCCCCGCAGCCCACTCGCTACACTCGTGACCGCTGCTTCAGAGCAGCATGCCGCCCTAGCTCAGTCGGTAGAGCAATTCACTCGTAATGAATAGGTCAGGGGTTCGATTCCCCTGGACGGCTCCACAAGGACGCTTCCTATCTGCGACAACGGACACCAAGGGGTCCGACGAGTCTCTCACTGCGCGTTTGCTCCACGTCGAACATCTACCCGACGACCCACCTCCGCGACGTACCTCCCCGACGCACGTCTCCGGTACTTCTCCGGCAGACAGCGTGGACCGAAAAGGCATCGGCCGATGCCATCACGCGCACTCCCACCGCCACCGGAGGCCCCTTCCGAACACCTGTATTGAAGTTGACATCAATGTCAATACGCGGATACAGTTGTGCCCGCAGCAGCACAATCTGAAATCGGACAAAGGGGCGGCCGTGAGCCACTACATCAGCAATATCCGCGACATGGAGTTCGCCCTCTTCGAGCACTTCGGCCTCGGGCCCGTACTGGCCACCGGGGAATGGGGCGAGATCGACGAGCCCACCGTGCACGACATCCTGACCGAGGTGCGCAGACTCGCCGAGGGGCCACTCGCCGAGTGTTTCGCCAGTTCAGACCGCACTCCGCCCACCTTTGATCCCGGTACCCACACCGTTCACCTACCCGCCGACTTCAAGCATGCGGTCGCCACCGCACGGAAGGCAGAATGGTGGCGACTCGCATTGCCGGCCGAGCTGGACGGGCTGCCCATGCCCTCGATGGTTCGCTGGTCGGTCAATGAGCTCTTGCTGGGCGCCAACCCCGCGGCCTTCATGCTCGACTCCGGTCCCGCCTCAGCATCGGTCCTGTACCGCAACGGCACCCCCGAACAACAGCGCTGGGCCCGCATCGCCGTTGACCGCGGCTGGGGTTCGACGATGGCCCTCACCGAGCCGGAGGCCGGCTCCGACGTCGGAGCCGGTCGCACCAAGGCCATCGCCCAACCCGACGGCAGCTGGCATATCGAAGGTACCAAGCGATTCATCACCTCCGCCGACTCCGATGATCTCTACGAGAACACCTTTCACCTCGTCCTCGCTCGCCCGGAGGGCGCCGGACCGGGAACCAAGGGACTCTCGCTCTTCTACGTTCCCAAGTTCCACTTCGACTGGGAGAGCGAAGAACTCGGTGATCGCAATGGCGTCTTTGTCACCGGCCTCGAGCACAAGATGGGATTGAAGTCCTCAGCCACCTGCGAGGTCGTATTCGGCGGACACGGCATCCCTGCCACCGGGTGGCTCGTGGGCGAGACCCACAACGGAATCGCCCAGATGTTCGACGTGATCGAGAATGCTCGCATGGTCGTCGGAACCAAGGCGATCGCCACCTTGTCGACCGGATACCTCAATGCACTCCAATACGCCAAGGAGCGCGTCCAGGGTCCCGATCTACAACACGCGACCGATGCCGGCGCCCCGCGTGTCACCATCATCAACCATCCCGATGTGCGCCGCTCCCTTGCCCTGCAAAAGGCCTATGCCGAGGGGCTGCGCGCGATCTACCTGTTCACCGCCGCGCATCAGGACTCCAGCGTCGCCGAACACGTCTCCGGCGCAACGGGTGACCTTGTCAAGCGGATCAACCATCTCATGCTTCCCATCGTCAAGGGAGTCGGTTCCGAGCGGGCCTACCAGTACCTCACCGAGTCCTTGCAGACCTTCGGCGGCTCCGGGTATCTGCAAGACCACCCGATCGAGCAGTACATCCGCGATGCGAAGATCGATTCACTGTATGAGGGCACCACAGCGATCCAGGCCCAAGACTTCTTGTTCCGCAAGATATTGCGTGACAACGGAGCCGCTTTCGGGTATCTGATGCAGAAAATCGACGACTTCGCCGCAGACGATGACAGCCCGTTCCCCACCGAACGAGCGCTCCTGGCTGCCGCCACGCAGGACGTCAAATCCATCGTCGACACGCTCACCACCGCCGCCACCACGCCCGGCCCCGCGATCTATCGGGCAGGACTCGGCTCGGTCCGGGCGCTACTGGCCTTCGGCGACCTTCTGATCGGGTGGCTCCTGCTCGACCAGGCGGCCACTGCCCAGCGTGTACTGGACGCCTCGACCGACGCCGCTGATTCCGACTTCTACCGAGGCAAGGTCATGGTCGGGAAGTTCTTTGCGCACAACATACTTCCGGAGCTCTCTGCACTCGCGGAGATCGTCAGCGACATCGATCTGGACGTCATGCAAGCCCCTGAGGCGTCCTTCTGAGCAGGCCATCTGCCGACCCGTCCACCACCTCCCGCCAGATCTCGAGTAGGAATCATGACGACCATCTCCACCATCCGCCCCCAACTCGCCAACCCTGAACTCGAGGCCGAACTGCTCTCGGCACTCGAGTTCGACCACCCGACCGCGATCCATGCGCTCGCCCACCATGTTTCCAGCCGGGGCCAGAAGGTCGCCATCCATTACGGCGAGACCGGGGAGCAGCTGACCTATCGCGAATTCGATGAGAAGACAGACAATATCGCCGCAAATCTGGTGCAGCTCGGGCTGGTCAAAGGGGCCCGAGTGGGAGTGCTCAGCACCAATCCACTGACCGCCACCCTGGTTATGTACGCATGCTGGAAGCTCGGTGCGGTGTATGCACCCCTCAATCACCAGTATCGCGGTGATCTGTTGGCATATGTGCTTCGCGACAGTGCCCCGTCGGTGGTTGTGCTTGATTCCCAATTCCATTCGGCAGTAACCGACATCATCGACCTGCTCGAGTTCCGGCCGATATTCGTGACAGCGGACGACGGCGATGATCGCACTCTCGAAACCGTAGCGTGGTCATCGCTGCTCACCCCGGCCGACAAAATCGACCATTCGCCCGTCTTCGCCGATACCGCCAACATCATCTACACCTCGGGGACCACCGGGCCTTCCAAAGGAGTTGTTCAGTCCCACCGTTGGATTGCCGCCTACATCTGGGTCGGTCGTCGAATCATCGGCCCGGATGACGTCGTGTACAACGACCTCCCGATGTACCACATCGGCGGAGCTCATTTCAATGTCACACGGGCACTCTGGGTGGGCGCCACCGTATCGCTATGGAATAGGTTCAGCCCGCACGCCTTTTGGGATCGCATCGAGCAATCCGGCGCCACCTCTGCAGTGCTCCTCGATGTCATGCTGCCGTGGCTGCTCAACGCCGAGCCCAGCGAACGCGATCGATACAACTCACTGAACAAGGTGCACCTCCAGCCACTGCCGGCAAATCACAATGAATTCGCCACCCGTTTCGGAATCGACTTCGTCACCTGCGGCTTTGCCCAATCCGAAAGTGGCAATGCATTGGCCGGCCTCATCGAGGAGGTTCCCGAAGGATTCGGCACTCCCCCGGATCTCTACCGCGGGATGAGCCACGCCGAGCTGACCGAATCCTTTACCTCACTCGGTTTGCCCACGATGTCGGGAAGCCAAGACACCCCGAAGGGCTTCATGGGCAAGCCCGGACTCTTCACCGAAGCCCGCGTGGTCGACGAGTTCGACCAAACATGCGCGCCGGGTGTCGTCGGCGAGTTGGCGCTGCGGCCCCGCCTGCCCTTTGTCCTCTTCGACGGATACCTGGAGAAGCCGGCGGCCACCGCGCAGGCCAATCGAAATCTGTGGTTCCATACCGGCGACGCGGCCCTGGCAACCGACGACGGCGGCTTCTGCTACGTCGACCGGATCGGGGATCGTATCCGAGTCCGCGGTGAGAACATCTCCGGCTATCACATCGAGGAGATGCTCATGAAGCATTCCGCGGTGTCTCTTGCGGCCGTCGTGGCGGTGCCGAGTACCGAGGGCGAGGAAGACGATGTCATCGCCTTTGTCGAGATCGCCGAGGGTTCTCGGTTCGACGAGGACGAGTTGCGAAACCACTGCGCGGCGGTGATGCCGAAGTTCATGCGACCCCGGTCCTTTGTCCACGTCGACGAAATTCCGCGCACCCCCACCAACAAGATCGAGAAGTACAAACTGCGACGGTCACTGGCGTCCCGCGACAAATCCGATCGCTGATCGCCTTCGACGACACGGACGCCGAGCGGCTCTTGATGCCTCGGCGGTAGCAGGCGGTGACAGGATCGCTCGATCCCCCAACTAGTCGCGATCCTGCCAGGTACACAGGCAGATCTCGTTGCCTTCGGCGTCGGCGAGCACCCAGAACTGCGGTGCATGCTCGTCGGTGAGCAACTGCCCGCCAGCACCGATGGCTGCCTGCAGCCGTTCATGGATGACGTCATGGGGCACCCATACCTGACTCGTGCCACTTTAGCCTCGATCTTTCGTGAGGCGCTGATCCCGGCCTGAGGTGTTCGGATTGGTTGCGGCAGGGTTGATTATGGCTGTGAGGTACGACTGGATCGCCGAGGCCGTCGGTGTGCGGTCGGGTTTCACGGGTCCGAAGGGTGGTCTTTGGGTCGTTGGGCCGGTTCTTTTTGTGCTGTTCAGCCGGTGTTTCGGTATCCCTCGAGTCTGGTGAGGCCGGTGATGAGCAGGCTGGTGTGTCGGGACTGGTTGTCGAATCGCAGGCGACGGGTGCGGGCGTGTCGGGCCAGACGGGCTGCGGTGGCGAACAACCGCAATCGGAGACTCTTCAGTTCCCAGGTACGGGCGTCGGTGCTGGTCAGGGCGAGCATCTGCATCCACGCGTTCAGATCGAGGGCGAGAGCGACGACGGCGAGCCAGATCTGATTCTGGGCGAAGGTCTTGAACGGTAGGTTCTGTAGGCCGCAGTCTTTGGCCTGGCGGATCCGGTCCTCGCAGCGGGCGCGTCGGCGGTGGCGTAGTTCCAGGTCGGCCAGCTGTCCGCGGCGGGTGTTGGTGGCGAACGCGGTCAGCCGCCAGCCGTTGCGGTCGGTGATGCGCAGTTGGGCGCCGGGGTGGGGTTTCTCGCGGCGCACGATCACCCGCATACCGTCCGGCCAGCCGGACAGGTCCATCAGGCCGGTCAGTTCGGCGACGTCAGCGTTCTCCCGTGGTGTGCGTTCGGCGTCGTAGGCCGGGGTCCACGCCGCTGCCGGGAGGGCGTCGGCCAGATCGCCGAGGCGCTGGTCCAGGCCGAATCCGATCGAGTAGGAGACCCGTAGCTTGGTCAGGTGGTCGAGGAAGTCGTGGGTGCCGCCGGCACTATCAGCACGGATCAGGATCTTGCGGCCGGGCCGTGTGGGGAGTCCGGGTATCTGGGCCAGGGCGTGGCCGAGGGTGGTGATGTGGTCGGCGGCAGTGTTCGCTCCGGCGTTCCCCGGGCGCAGGAGCATCGTCGCGACTTCGCCGGTGCCGCCGGGGCCGTGGTCGATGTGCGCGGTCAGCGGGTGGAATCCGTAGCCGCCCTTGTAGTTTCCCGCTGCGGACTCCTTGTCCGAGTGCGCGGTCACCAGGGTCGCGTCCAGGTCGATGATCAACGGTGTGGCAGCGTCGATACCGGCGTTCGGTGCGTGCCCACCGAGCAGCGTCCACACGCGCGATCGTGCGGTGGCGCGTGCACCGGCGATCGCCGCTATTGCTGCCGCCGGAGACTTCGCCAGGTCGGCGATCAGGCGGGACACGGTCGGATCAGAGGCGACCGGCCCGAATACTTCGTTCCGGCCGCGCAGGGTCGCGAGGTCGGCGAGGCAGTCACCGCCGGCGACCAGCGAGACCGCCAGATCGGCGACGATCTTGCCCGGATCATGAGTGGCCAGGGGCTTACGCCACCGCCCCAGCCCCCGCGACAGAGCCGCCGTCAGGGCGCTGACTTCGGCGGTCCGGGTCAGCAGGATCGCGCCGGCATGGGACACCAGCCCCGCGCCGTCGCCGGTGGCCTGGACCTGTGGGTAGAACACGGTAGAGTCGCTCACCAGAAAGGTGCTCCTCGCTCTTTGCGTAATCGGTAGTGTCGCAACTCCAATTATCGCAGGTGAGAGCACCTTTCTTCCTACTTCAGCAAGGGCGCGTCGAATTCACCCGTGAAAGGCCGAGGTTAGTGCCCTGCTGACTCTCGGAGCTTGGCGACGATGTCGGCGGCGTCGCCCTCGAGCGGTGTTTCGGCCATGACGTGCTGGCCGCGGATCCGGATCATGACATCCCGGACTGGGCGTAGCGCGGTGATGATGCGTTTGATCGAGTAGCCGGAAGTCTCGGTCAGGTGTCGGGTGACTGCGAGTGCGGCGAACACGATCGTCAGGTGTGCCTCGATCGAGTCACGCTCGTGATGGAACATCGGCCGCGCTTTCAGGTCGGTCTTGGCCATCCGAAACGACGCCTCGACCTTGAACAGATCATGATAGGCGGCCATGACCTTGTCACCAGCGAGTTTCTCAGTGGAGATGCTGGTGACGTAGCCCTTCAGCCCGAGGTACTCGCGGGCCTTCTCCACGGCATCCCAGTTCACGCCGGGTCGGGTGCCGAGGGAGACGAACCGGTCCTTCTTCGGCGGCCGTCGTCCTTCGGCGATGTCTTGCGCGCGCTCGATCTGCTTGTTGAGGGTGATGTTGTCGCGGCGTTCGCGGGCCCGCGAGTAGTGCCACACGACGCGCCGAGTCCGCTTCGCCTGGCCGGTTCCCATCTCCCGGGTGGTCTCGACGGTGGCGCCATCGGCGAAGAAGTTCCCGACCCGGTCGTAGTGGTCGGCCAGATCCCTTGGGGCTGAACCGGTTCGGGATCCGACGATGAAGTCGAACCCGGCTTCCTCGAGCGCGTTGAGGTTCGCTGCCGAGAGCATACCGGCGTCAGCGACAACGACCACGTCGGCTCGTCCGTGCCGTTCGCGGAACCCGTTCAACACAGGAAGCAGGGTCGTCGTCTCACCGCGGTTGCCGGCGAAGGCGTGTACTTCCAGCGGGAACCCGGTCGGGTCGACCAACAACCCGATGAGGATCTGCGGATCGACTCGCCGTTCCTTGCTCATCCCGACCTTGCGGAGCCGGTCTTCGTTCTCGGCCTCGAAGTACAAGGTGGTCACGTCGTACATCACGATCGACAGCGCGCCGTCGGCGGTGACGTGCGCGAACGCTGCCGCGGCGAGCTGGCTGCGCCAGTCCTCGGCGATGCTGCGATTGAGCGTGCGCCAGATCGTCCGCAGCGACGGCGACCGAACGCCGAGATCGGCCAGGACGCGGATCGTGTCGGCTTTGCTGGTCGGCTCGACGATCCGCGCCAACACCAACTGCTTGAACGTCTCGGTACCGACCTGGTCGAACCCGAGATCACGGTAGGCGTTGTCGAGGACTTCCCACAGGACACGCGACTGCGAACCGGCGACCTCCGGAATGGAAGAAACCTTAGCCGGCGACAGCGAGTTCAGATCGAATGCGAGCTGACCTGCGTGGATCTTCGTATCGGCGACCTCGAGTAGGGCAGCGAGCTCGTCGTCGGTGTGCGCCGAGCCGATGTGCTCGACGATCCGGCGCACGCCGCGTTCCTTCGACACGATCTGCACCGCAGTCGCACCCGACGCGGTACGTACCTTCCGGACGAACAGGCCCACACCGACGATCGTAGACACCTGATTTAGTGACCCAAAATGACACTAAATCAGAACGAAACCCCAGGTAGCGAGAGCCCGCCGATCCAACTCACCCGAAAGTGGCACGAGTCAGGCCATAGGTCGACATGCATCCGGCTGCGCTGTGGGCGGGGTTCATCCATCTGCTGAAACCACACCGCGGGCAGGATCCCGTGGGGGTCGACGAGATCGTCCAGTGTGGCCTCGGGTTTGTCGGTGTAGCCCAGCACGGCTCGCCAGAACGGTTTCACCGATGCGATGTCGCGCGCATCAATGGCCAGTTCAAACGTGGCCGGCGAGTCGACGGTAGGTTGCAGGTCCATCTCCCGCGCGATCTCCGCGATCCGATTGGCAAGGGCCACATCGGCTTCGGTGAGCCGGTGGGCACTGTGCGTCGTCAGCGCGAGATGCACCGATCCGTACCGCAGGTCGATATCGGGGTGATGCCCCGCCACTTCAGACGCCTCGATGATCTTCGCGACGAACTCACCGCCGGTGACCATGTTCCCGGTCAGATAGACCGCGTGGATGGTTCTGGTGAGCACCCGCCACGGATCGGAGAGCACCTCGGTCGCCTGAGCCCCGCTGACTGGGGTTCCACTGGATCCGGTCATGCGCGCGACCCTACGCCCGCCGAGCCGACTCGTCAGGAAGTCTCGCCGCGCGGACTGCGCGGCTCGCCGTTCTCACCGGTGACTGACCCCGCTCTCCGGACTGCTGCTGCGCTTATCCGACCTGAGGCTGCGCAACGGGGGCCGTTGCCCGCCGCCACGTGAACTCCCGCAATGCCACGGCGACGAGAAGGACGACAAACGTCAGCGCCGGGCGCAGATCGACCTCGTCGAACCCGTTGGCAGCGAGTTCGACGAGGAGGAACGACACCACCAGCGTTGCCAACGCGACGACGGCCTGGGATGAGCGCCGGCGCACGATGAGCGCGACCGCTGCGCCCACAACGGCGATCAGGCCGACGAGCGCCACGACCCGGATGGCATTCACGTCGTTGTCGCGGGTGAAGGCCATCTGGTAGTCGGCGATCGTCTGCGGATCGGAGGTGTACCTCGCAGGACCCGGGATGTAGGCAGCCCACCCGTCATCCGTCACCCCCGACGCGAATGTCTCGCCGATGCGCCACACACCGCAGGAGACCACCGCCCCCACCAGGTACATCCACCACCCGACAGCACCGACCGCCGCGATGACCGCATGTCCACCCCTGATCCATGCCATGGACGCAGCATAGAGCCGGGACTGCTGCACGGATAGGTGACATCTGATCTGGCTTGCCTGGGAGGGTGGGCCTGGAAGGATGGCCATCGTGCCCAAGCCCTACCCGTCCGAGTTTCGTGACGACGTGGTTCGCGTCGCTCAGAACCGTGAACCTGGAGTGACGATCGAGCAGATCGCGAAAGACTTCGGGGTCCATCCGATGACGTTGCAGAAGTGGTTGCGTCGAGCCGAGATCGATGAGGGCGCCAGGCCGGGTCAGTCTCGGACCGAGTCCGCGGAGATCCGTGAGCTGCGCCGACGGAACCGGCTCCTCGAGCAGGAGAACGAGGTGCTGCGCCGTGCGGCGGCGTATCTGTCGCAGGCGAATCTGCCGGGAAAAGGCTCTACCCGCTCGTGACCGAGCTCGCCGCCGCAGGGGTTCCTGTGACGGTGACGTGTCGGGTATTGAAGCTCTCCCGCCAGCCCTACTACCGGTGGCTGGCCAACCCCATCACCCCGAGCGAGGTGGTGCAGGCCTATCGCGCGAACGCTCTGTTCGACGCCCACCGGGACGACCCTGAGTTCGGGCACCGGCTCCTGGCCGACGAGGCCCGCGGCAACGGCGAGGCGATGGCG
This sequence comes from Gordonia sp. PP30, assembly GCF_023100845.1. NCBI lineage: Bacteria > Bacillati > Actinomycetota > Actinomycetes > Mycobacteriales > Gordoniaceae > Gordonia > Gordonia sp. PP30. The sequence continues at coordinate 226,032 of NZ_CP095864.1, forward strand.
GACCGGACTGCGTGGCGTATCGCCTCGACGAACGGCTGGTTCAGCGCGTTCGGCAAACCCAAGCGCAGCAAGGCTCGCAAGCCCGGCCCGCCCGTGCACGACGACCTCTGCGCCGTCGTCGACGAGCACGGCCGGACACGGCACGTGTTCGCCGCGGACGCACCGAACCAGCTGTGGCTGACCGACATCACCGAGCACCCGACCGCGGAGGGCAAGCTGTACCTCTGCGCGATCAAGGACGCGTTCAGTGGCCGGATCGTCGGGTACTCGATCGACTCTCGGATGAGGTCCCGATTGGCCGTCCGAGCGCTCGAGAACGCCGTCGCGATGCGCGGCGATGTCGCCGGCTGTGTGGTGCATTCGGACAGGGGGTCTCAATTCCGAAGCCGCAAATTCCGGCGCGCTTTGACCCGTCATCGCATGGTCGGAAGCATGGGAAGAGTCGGCTCCAGCGGAGACAACGCCGCTATGGAAAGCTTCTTCGCGCTGCTGCAGAAGAACGTCCTCGACCGCCGCTCCTGGACCACCCGAGAACAGCTGCGCACCGCGATCGTCACCTGGATCGAGCGGACCTACCACCGCCGCCGCCGGCAAGCCCGCCTCGGCCGTTTGACGCCCATCGAATTCGAGACCATCATGACCAACAGCGTCGCTCTCGCAGCGTGACTACAACCTGTCACCTAAACGTGCAGCAGTCCCGCGTACATCGTCGACACGATGGGTCTCCTGAATCATCGACTGTGATTCAGGCCCGCGGTTGGTCGACCATTCGCCTGCTGATTCCCCGGATGGAAGGCTCGCGTTTGCTGTGCAGTCTGCCCAACCACCGGCACCCCGGTGACCGAACCCGCACACCGGGACGGTAGTTCGTACGCTGGTCCGCCTTCAGTTGCTTCGCGACGCTTGTGTAGGGCATCAGCAGCGCTGGGTCGAACATCTCGCGACCTGACCAATCGCAATGACTGGCAGGGTTTTGCCTTCACCCGCTATTCTACCAACGGCGAGCAATCGTTGCAATCATCGCAGGCCGAGTGGCGCAGCCACGGCCAGCTCGCCGTGAAAGCCTTGAATCAGTGCACAACCTGTCTGCAAGAAAGGTGCAATTCCGGCATGTAACAATCTTGGCGAGGCCAGATTGTTACAGGAATCGGCAGCAAATGCCCAGGTCACAGCGTCGCTGGGGCCCATTGTGGCGATGTAACAATTCTGAACGAACTCAGCTGCGTATAGAGAAGGATCTGATCCCTCTACGGACCCCGACGAGAAACCGAATCGCAACTCATCTAGCGCGTTCGAACACCCCTGAGATCGTTACAAACGACGACGAAAGCTCCTTGACCAGGGAACTTACCTTCAAAACCTGTAACAATCCTTCAATCAGAGATTGTTACAAGGGTGCCCTAACAAAGTCGCTGAACTGGGTAAACACGGTTGCTCCCTGTAACAAACAATTTTGTTACAGGGGGCCGAGATTGTTACGGCACCCGACCGCTCCCACCGTTGCTAGCCAGTTTCTGGCGACAGTCGTGGAGCGAGGGTGGTGTAAACAGGCCGTTCTCAACGCCCACCCATGCCACCCTCCCCAGCACGTCGACACCTACCGACTTGCTCCCGTGGTCCCGGAACAGCGAAACGCCCCACCGGATGCTCCGGTGGGGCGTTCTCGGCTTCGCAGCGTGCTCGCCCCACGATCGCGCCGCCGGTCGCATCGGGCGGAACGCTTCTGGGGCGCCCCGACGGGCCTTTCGCAGCCGCACGCCGAGCGCGGCCGACATGACACACACATGACACACGATGCTTCGATGCTGTGCTGCCAATCCGCGTTCGTTCGCCGACATCGTTGCAGTACCTGCGAAATTGGTGCCAGGAACTCGCGTTTATGACCGCCTACGTCTTGAAAGCGAGCGTGGGTAAAACCACCGGGGGTTCAAATCCCTCCGTCTCCGCAGATGAGGCCGGGTCCGGGAGTATCTCCCGGCCCGGCCTCAGTTGTTTGCCGAATCGGCTCTGGCGGAGCGGTGGTCGAGGTCGCCGCCATTGCGGCGAACAGATTTTCGCTTCCGCGGTAGGTCTCCACGACTTCCGCCAGCGCCGAACCTAGTTCGTTCCGGGTGATCTCGCCGCCGTGGTCGGGCCAGAGCCTGGCTGTCGTGGTCATCTCGGTGATTGCGCCTGCGCGCAGTAGGTGCCCGAGGTCGTCGAAATGCGAGGAGAAGGTCGATCGCACGATCCCCGCGCGGGGGATCACCTACTCGACCTTCCGGCGCGGTACAGTCAGTGTCTGACACTGACGTCAGCGTCAAGGAGTGGATGATGAATCGAGTACTGGTTGCCAATCGAGGCGAGATCGCCGTGCGGGTGCTACACGCCGCGCGGGAGTCGGGATGGCGGTCGACCGCGGTCTATCCGGCCGACGACGCCGCCGGACTACACGTCGCACGCGCCGACGAGTCGGTCCTCCTGCCCGGAACGGGTCCGGCCGCATATCTTGACGCCCGCGCGGTGGTCCGCGCGGCACGGTCGGCCGGAGCCGGATTCGTGCATCCCGGCTACGGCTTCCTCAGTGAGGATCCGGCCTTCGCGGAGACCTGCGCAGCGGCCGGAATCACCCTGGTGGGCCCGGGTCCGGATACCTTGCGGTTACTCGGCGACAAGGCCAGCGCTCGCCGGTTCGCGGCGACCCAAGGGGTACCGGTGCTACCGGGCATCGACCGGCCCGTCGGGCTCGACGAGGCCCGCACGTTCCTCGCCGACAACGGTCCGACCATGGTCAAAGCCCTGGCCGGTGGGGGCGGCAGAGGTATGGCGGCGTGCGTCACCGAAGACGACGTCACCGAGGCCTACGAACGCTGTGCCCGAGAGGCCGTCGCGGCATTCGGCAATGGAGACCTGTATGTGGAGAAACTCATCGATGCGCCCCGGCACATCGAGGTTCAGATCATCGGGGACGGCACAGGAGCGGTCACACACCTCTGGGAACGTGACTGCAGCGTTCAGCGGCGGCATCAGAAGCTGGTCGAAGTCGCACCCGCTCCGGTGCTTGAGCCCGGGCTGCGGGCCGCGCTGCTGGGTGCGGCGACGCACCTGGCCGGTGCGCTGCGCTATCGGGGAGTCGGCACCGTGGAGTTCCTGGTCAGTGGCACGGACTTCTACTTCATGGAGGCCAATCCGCGGATCCAGGTCGAACACACCGTCACCGAGGAGATCACCGGAGTGGACTTGGTACGGACACAACTGGCGCTCGCCGAGGGGGCGACCCTGGCCGAACTGGGCTTGACGGAGCCGCCCCGGGTGCGCGGCTCTTCAGTGCAGGTGAGAGTGAATGCCGAGACTCTGGACACGCAGGGACGCCCGATTCCCGGGACCGGAGAGGTGACCGGCTTCGCGGCCCCGTCCGGCCCCGGAGTGCGGGTCGACGCCGGCGTCTACGCCGGGATGGAGGTGTCGCCCCGCTACGACTCGCTGCTTGCCAAGGTCGTCGCCACCGCGCCGGACTTCGTGGCCGCCGCGGGGCGGGCGGCGGCCGCACTTGCCGAATTCGGCATCGGTGGAATAGTCACGAACCGCGCCCTCGGTCATGCGATCGTGACCGACCCGGACTTTCTGTCCGGGGAATGGGACACCGGTTTCGTGGCACGCCGAATCGATCGCCTGCTGGCGCACGAACTCGCCGATGCCGGCCCGCGCACCGTCGCCGAGTCGGCGGGCGCCCGCGAGGAGACTGAGATCCCGGACGGGGCGGTGGCCGTCCGCGCAGCCATCTCCGGCTCCGTGTCCGAGATCGTGGTCGAGTCCGGGCACGAGGTGGCCGCCGGGGCGACCCTGCTGGTCCTGGAGGCGATGAAGATGGAGCACGCCGTCCGCGCGGTGCACGGCGGCGTCGTCCTCACCCTCGCCGTCGAACCGGGCGATCTGGTGAATGTCGGAGACGTGGTCGCCGTCTTGGTTCCGGCGGAATCGCCCGCGGAGGACCGGACCGTCCGGTCGGTGGAGCGGGCCGAGGACTGGTCCGCGGAGGTGGCGGAGATCGCGCGGCGCCGGTGCTTCGCCGAACAGCTGGGCGGTCCCGAGAAGATCGCGCGCCAGCACGCCACCGGACGGCTGACCGCCCGCGAGCGTCTCGCGCTGCTTGCCGACGACGACTCGCTCGCCGAGATCGGTGCGCTCAGTGGATTCGCACGGCGAGACGACGAACTGGCCACCGTTGAGGTGATGCCGACGAACTTCATCGCCGCGACGATGCGGGTGAACGGGCGCAAGACCGTGGTGGGGGCCGATGACTTCACGGTGCGGGGCGGCGCCGGCGACGCATCGATCCACCAGAAGCAGATCTGGTTGGAGCAGTACGCCAACGAGATGCGGATTCCGATGGTGCGGTTGCTCGACGGGCAAAGTGGTGGCGGCAGCGTCAAGATGGCGGTGGACGCCGGATACACCTATGTCCCGGTCAATCCCGGGTGGGACGCTGTCGTCGACAGCTTGTCGGTGATCCCCGTGGTGGCCGCGGGGCTGGGGCCCACCGTGGGCCTCGGTGCCGCACGGCTGGTCATGTCGCATCTGGCGATCATGGTGGCCGGCGTCGGACAGCTGTTCACCGCAGGCCCACCGCTGGTGCGCAGTGCCACCGGCGAGGACCTCAGCAAAGAGGAGCTGGGCGGCGTGGCGGTGCACTCAGGCAACGGCACCATCGAGCGGATCGTCACCACCGAAGCCGAGGCGGCCGCGGTGATCCGCGACTTCCTGAGCTACCTCCCCGCCAGCGTCTTCGACGTCCCGCCGATCATCGAGTCCACGGACGATCCGGCGCGCAGGGATGAGCTACTGCTCTCGGCGATTCCCCGGAATCAGCGCCGCCCGTACGACATCGCCCCGATCCTGGAGGCGGTATTCGATACCGGATCGGTGTTCCGATATGCCGAGTACGGTGCAGGCACCGTCACCGCGCTGGCACGTCTGGACGGGCATCCGGTCGGAGTCCTCGCTTCCGATCCCTTCCAAGGGGCGACGATGACCGTCGAAGGCGCGTTGGCGATTACCCGCTTGGTGGACCTGTGCGAGACCTTTCATCTTCCGATCGTCAGCCTCACCGATCAGGCAGGCATGTCGATCGGCTCGGTCGCCGAGAGCCGTGCAACGATCCGGCACGGCGCCCGGGCCTTGAGCGCTGTCTATCAGGCCAGGGTCCCGCAGGCCGAGCTCATCCTGCGGCGGGTCTACGGGGTCGGCGGAGCCGGGATCGTCAACCGGCACCGATGCACGCGCAGCTGGGCCTGGCCGTCGGGCGACTGGGGATCGCTGCCGGTGCAGGGCGGGGTCGAGGCCGCATTCGCGGCTCACCTCGCCACCGTGGCGGACCCGGCCGCCGAGGCGGCGCGGCTCCGCCGCCAGATCCAGGCGATCGGCTCGCCGTTCCGAACTGCGGAACGATTCGGTGTGCAGGACATCATCGACCCTCGCGAGAGCCGCGCTCTGCTGTGCGATTGGGTGCACGACGCCTACCGGCTCCTCCCCGAGCATCTCGGCCGTCCGCGCTTCGGCACCCGCCCCTGACCCCCGCATCCCTTCACCCCCACTTGAACAGAGGAGACCCATGACCTCGTACGACGACTCCGCCGGTGGCCCGGTTTCGGCCGATCTCGAGCAACTGCTGACCCGTGACGGCCAGTCACCGCTCGAACGACTCGCACACTGGGCGGCCACCACTCCCGACCGCATCGCGATGTACTACGGGGAGGACGACTCGGAGACGACATTCGCCGAACTGGCGCGGCTCACCGATTCCATCGCCGGTAACCTCGCCGCGCGCGGCGTCACCAAGGGCGACAGGGTGAGTGTCCTCACCACCAATTCACGTCTCGCGGCGCTGGCGATGTTCGGGATCTGGAAGGCCGGTGCCGTCTACAGTCCGGTGAACTTCAGCTTCGCCGGTCGACTGCTCGCCTACCAGCTCGACGACACCGCGCCGGCTCTGATCATCACCGATGCCGAGTTGATCGGGCGGATCGACGACGTGGCCGACGAGCTTTCGACGGTACCGCCGGTGTACCTGCTGGGGACGGCGCATCGCGCGACGGTCGTCTCCGGATCCTGGGATGAGCTGGTCGCCGACCACGCGGCCCCGAAGGTGCAGATCGAGTTCGACGATCCGGCAAATCTCATCTACACCTCCGGTACCACCGGACCCGCCAAGGGCGTGCTGCAGCCCGTGCGCTGGATGGCCCAGTACACCTTCGGTTTGCGATGCAGTCTCACCCCCGACGACGTGGTCTACAACGACCTGCCGATGTATCACGTCGGTGGCGCGATCGCGAACGTCGCGCGGGCGATCTGGCGCGGCTGCGAAGTCGCACTGTGGGACCGGTTCAGCCCGAGCGAATTCTGGTCCCGCATCGACCGCCGCGGCGCCACCACCGCCATCCTTCTTGATGTGATGATTCCGTGGCTGTTGAACGCCGAGCCGTCGGCGACCGATGCGCACAACACCCTCAACAAGGTCTACATGCAACCACTCCCGGGTCACCACGCGCAGGTGGCGGCGCGATTCGGCTTCGACTTCGTCAACGCGGGGTTCGGACAGACCGAATCCGGTGCGTCGCTGGCTGTGCTGATCGACGAGACGGAGATCGGCGCGGCCACACCCCCGGAGTTCTACCGCGGATACAGTCGCGAGCAGATGCGCGCGGTGGCGGCCGCGCACCGGATGACGGTGCTCGGCGCCGGCCAGGTGACGCGTAAAGGGCTGATGGGTGCGCCGACACCCTTCCTCACCGTCGCGGTGCTCGACGACGACGACCGCCCGTGCGGAGTGGAGGAACCCGGGCAGCTGGCGCTGCGGCCGAACTTGCCCGGCCTCCTGATGACCGAGTACCTCGGTAAGCCGGACAAGACCATCGAGTGCTGGCGAAACCTCTGGCTGCATACCGGTGACTCGGTGGTGCGAGATGCCGACGGCGTCTTCCACTTCATCGACCGGATGGGTGACCGGATACGGGTGCGCGGCGAAAACCTCTCGTCGTACCAGGTGGAGGATTTGCTGACGCAGCACCCGGCCGTCACCATGTGTGCCGCGTTCGCGGTACGCAGCGGCGAGGGCGACGAGGACGACATCGTCGCGTGCGTCGTCTCCGAGGGGAGCGAACTGACCGAGGACGACATTCATCGGTTCGCCGCGGAGACGATGCCGAAGTTCATGAGACCGCGTCACGTCCGGATCCTCGACGACCTGCCACGTACCCCGACCAATAAGATCGAGAAGTACAAACTGCGCCGCGCGATTGCGGCGGAGGTGAACCGGGAGAACTGATGTCGAATGGGACGTGGGCGCGAGCGCGGACCGCTCGTGAAGGCCGCGACCATCAGACCCGCACCGCGGTGATCGACGCGGCCTCCCACGTCTTCGCCGAATACGGATATGCCCGGACCTCGATGGCGGCGATCGCCGAGGCCGCGGGAGTGTCCAGGCCGACGGTGTATCTGTACTTCTCGACCAAGGCCGACGTCTTCCGGGCACTGGCCGAGCAGGTGCGCGACGAGTTCCTCCGGGCACACGAGACCACCGGCGATGCGGTCGGTCCTCACCAACTCTGGCGGGAGTCGACCCGGGCCTTCCTCGCCGCATACCGCGACAACAGTGGCAATCTGACGGTGATCGAGCACCAGGCCCTCGCTGATCCGCAGATCCGGGAACTTTGGCTCGAGATACACGAACGGCCACGCCGCAGGATGGTGAACTACATCAAACAGCTCACCGCTGACGGAATCGCCCGGCCTGTCGCCGAACCCGAAGTGGTCGCCGAGGCCGTCGTCGGGACCATCCAGCACTTCGCAACGCTGCTTGGTCCCGACGAGGACGTGGCCGAGCGCGTCGAACAACTGACCTCGATGCACCTGGTGCTCCTGGGCGTGGGGTCCGACGACTGAGGCGCCGCACCGGCGCAGGTGAAGCGAAAGCGCAGGGAAATGATCTGTCACGCGGGGTCCACCGATGACCTCGGAGGTCATGGACCGCGGGAGGCCGGACGGGAACAGTGGGACCGGTCAGACCGTCAACCCCCCGGAGGCCGATCATGACGAGCACGACGACCGACGACCGTCCGCGGAGCCGAGAGATCGGCGCCACCGCGAAGCACTGGATCGAAGAGATACTTCTCGGATCACCGGTCGCGGAGACCTCGGGCGTGGAGCTCGTCGACGCCGAGTACGACCGCATCCACCTCCGGCTGCCCTTCGCCGACCGGCTGGTCACCGTCCCGGGCGTCCTGCACGGCGGCGTGATCGCCACCGTCATCGACATCGCCGCGGCGGCCGCCCTGGCGACCGGGATCCGGGACGACGACGGTGTGACCGGTGGCGCCACCAGTCACCTCAACATCGCCTACCTGCGGCCGGCGACGGGCACGGTCGACGTCGTGGCGACCGTGGTGCATCGGACGCGCTCGCTCACCCAGTCCGACGTCGCGGTCCGCGGGACGGACGGCACCCTCGTCGCGACCGGCCAGGCGACGAGCCGCCTCTTTCGCTGACCCGGATCCGTAGCGGATTCTGCCGGCGGCCGACAGACGTCGCGGATCTTGCCGGATCCGCCTTGTGCCCCGCGACAGATTTCGGCGTCGACAGGACCCGCGACCGATCGCCCGGGGCAGCGAGGTCCGCCGCCGAGAGCGGTCACTTTCCCGGCGCGGGCTGCCCACGCGTCAGCGCGTCTCGTGTCGCTTGGTCCGCGGGGTAGAAGGCCTCGATCGCGAGTTCGGCGAGCGTGACCTCGCGCGCGGTGCCGAACACGGTGGTGGTGGACAGGAACGACAGCACCTGCCCTCCCCGGCGCAGCCGCAGCGGTACGACGATCGACGTGGCCGCCGGCGGTGCCGCGGGGCCGCCGGCCGCGATCGCGTCGATCAGCTCGGCGAGCTCGTCGTCCGGGGCCGCGTCGTACTCGTGTCGCAGGCGGACCAGCAGCGCTCCGCGCCATTCGTCGAGGTTCTCGATCGAGGGGGCCAGCCCTCGCGGGTCGACGGAGAGGCGCAGGACGTTCACCGGGGGCTCCAGCAGATCGGGTGCCACGCCGTCGAGAAGCGCCCAGACCGCGTCGTTGGCGGCGACCAGATCCCAATGCCGGTCGACGACCAGCGCCGGATACGGGAGGTGACCGGCGAGAATCATCTCGATCGCCGCGTTGACCTCGGCCATCGGCGGGGTCGTGAGCCCGTGTTCGGGGTGCGCGGGCGCGTAGCCGCCGGCGAGCAGCACCCGGTTCTGTTCGCGCGGCGGCACGCCGAGATCGGCGCACAGGCGCAGCAGCATCGCGCTGGTCGGGCGGGTGCGGTCGTTCTCGATACAGCTCAGATGGCGGGTCGACACCCGGGCGCGGTGGGCGAGGTCGAGTTGGGACAGGTGGCGCCGCTGCCGCCACGTGCGGATCAGGGAACCGGCGGTCGTCATGGTGCTCCACCGTAGCCCCGGGCGGCGTGCGGCGGGCATGACCTGCGAGGTCATGGTGACGGCGCCGCGGCTGCGACGGTACGTTATCTGCGAGGTCAGGGGAGCGCACCGCGGTCGCGGGCGCGGAGACGAGGAGAGAAGATGGCGCTCGAACCGGGATCGACCATTGCCGGATACCGCGTGGTCGCGCAGCTCGGGCGGGGTGGGATGGGCGAGGTCTACCTCGTCGAGAATCCGCAGCTCAACCGCCGCGAAGCACTGAAACTCATTTCGGCGGCGGGCGCCGGCAATCCGGAGTTCGGTGAGCGGTTCGCCAACGAGGCACGACTCTCGGCCTCCCTCGATCACCCGAGCATCGTCACGATCTACGCCTACGGCGTCGACGACGGCCGGCCCTGGTTCACCATGAACCACCTGCAAGGTGTGGATCTGACGAAGGCCACGCTGACCCCGGCCGCGCTGGTCGAGGCGATCGGGCAGGTGGCCGACGCGCTCGATTACGCGCACGGCCGCGGCGTGGTGCACCGCGACATCAAACCCGGCAACATCATCGTCACCCAGAATCACGACGGTTCGGTGGCGCGGGCCTCGCTGCTCGACTTCGGTATCGCGAAGCTCGCCGACTCCCCGCAGCTCACGTCGATGAACGCGATCGTCGGCACCCTCAACTACACCGCGCCGGAGGTGATCGCCGGGCAGGCCGCGGGTCCCCGCGCCGATCAGTACGCGCTCGCCTGCACCGTCTACCAGGTGCTCAGTGGTCGTGCGCCGTACGCGGGGGAGAGCTCGGCGTCGATCATGAACGCGCACCTCTCCCAGCCGGTGCCGCGGCTCGCCGCGGTGCGGCCCGACCTCGCGGCCCTCGATCCGGTCCTGCAACGAGCCATGGCCAAGGACCCCGCGCAGCGCTACCCGGACTGCCGGACCTTCGCCGCCGAACTCGCCGGCGCGCTGCGGCAGACCCCGGCCGGTACCGCGACGACGATCGCGCCCGTCCCGCCGGTCGTGCCCGTCGGATCGCAGCCGTCGAGCCCCTCGCAGCCGTCCTACCCGTCGAATCCGTCGAGCCCGTCGCAGCCGATGTACCCGTCGAATCCCGGTCAGCCGGGGTATCCCGGACCGATGTCGCCGCCGGTGGCCGGATACGCGACCGCGGGTCCGCCCGCCTATCCCGGGACCGCGCCGATGTACGGCGCGCCGGCCGGGCAGTATCCGGCCGGTGCGCCGGCCAAGAGCAAGCGCGGACTGTGGATCGCGCTGGCCGCGGTCGCCGTGGCGATCATCGCGGTCGCCGCCACCGCACCGCTGTGGTGGCCGTCGTCGAACGACGGCCCGCCGCCGATGGCCCATCCCGAGCAGCAGGTCGCGTCGTACTACAGCACCACCTGCGCGATCGTCCAGAAGAAGCTGTACTGCTGGGGTCCGAACAACACCGGCCAGCTGGGTGACGGCACGTCGACGGCGAGCACCACGCCCAAGCTGGTCGCCGGGCTCGACGACGTGACCGCGGTGGCCGTCGGCGGCTACATTCCGAGCGGTGCGTCGGAGGGTGTGACGAGCACCTGCGCGGTGGCGAAGAAGGAACTCTACTGCTGGGGCTCGGGCCGGTACGGCCAGCTCGGCGACGGCGCGACCGAGTCGCGCTGGAGCCCGAAGAAGGTCGACGGCCTGAAGGATGTGCAGGCGGTCGCGATCGGCTCCGGCGGCACGTGCGCGATCGCCGGAGACGCCGAGCTGTACTGCTTCGGCAACAACGACGAGGGTCAGCTGGGGACCGGTTCGACCGCCGAGAAGGTCACCGCGGTCACCAAGGTGAACGGGCTCGACGGGGTGACCAGGGTGGTGATGAACAGTGGCAGCACCTGCGCCGTCGCGAAGAAGGAACTCTACTGCTGGGGGCTCAACGGCAGTGGCCAGCTCGGTGACGGCACCTCCACCAATCGGCTCTCGCCGAACCGGGTGACGGTGCTGAGCGATGTCACGGCGGTGTCGATCGGCAAGAGCATCACCGACGGCAAGTACGACTTCACCACCTGCGCGATCGCCGCAGGGAAGGTGTGGTGCTGGGGGCACGACATGGAGGCCCAGAACGGCTCGCGCGAGTACGCACCGAAGGAGGTCGCCGGCGCCCCGGCGAACGCGACCGCGGTGGCCACCGACGTCGAGACCGCCTGCGTGGTGGCCGACGGCAAGGTGTGGTGCTGGGGTACCGATCGGTTCGGTCAGCTCGGCGACGGCAAGACCGCCTGGAACGGGACGCCGACCATGGTCGCCGGGCTGGCGGGCGAGAACATCCGTACGGTGATGACGCAGTCGAGCACGACGTGCGCGCAGAGCACCGATCAGAAGGTGTGGTGCTGGGGCTACGGCGGCAACAACACCCTCGGCACCGGCAGCTCCGGCAACGAGCAGTCGACGCCGCAGCTCCTCACCTTCCCGAGCTGACGGGTTCTCCGGCTCCGGCGTGTTCGCGCCGGCCGGCGAGCCAGCGGAGGGCCTCCGGGGCCACGCGGAACTGCGTGGGCAGGTGCCGGCCGCGCGCTCGCTCACGGTGGATCACCGAGGCGCCCGCGTCGGCGTAGCGATCCACCAGCGCGGTGATGTCGGCGGCGGCGATCACCTCGTCCCGGCGGCTCTGCTGCACCAGGAGAGGCACGGCGGGGGCGACGTCTCCGGGCCGGATGTCGGTCAGGACGCGCGCCAGTACCGGGTCGGCGAGCAGGGCGTCGAGCCCGAAGTGGAGGTGTTTGCCGAGGTCGCGGAACGCGAACCGGCCGAGCACCGCCACGGTGGTCCGGTCCGCGCTCGCGGCGATCCGCGCACGGAACTCGGGGGACACGTGGTGCGTGAGGACGCCGTCGAGTTCGGGATAGGCCCGGCACAGCGCCGCGATGAACACGAACGGGAATCCCGCGAAGCGGCCGCCGTTGAGGCGGAGGAACGTCGCGCCCGGGTCGCCGACCGGTGCCCCCGCGACGGCACCGACGACGCCGAGGCCGGGTGCGTAGGCGTCGACGGCCTCGGCCGCCCACAGGGTCGCGAGTCCGCCCCCGGAGTAGCCCCATAGCGCCGCTGGTGTGGGTGACGGTTCGTTCAGAAACTCGCGGGTGGCGCGCAGGCCGTCGAGCACGCGATACCCCGGCTCCCGGGCGGCGCCGAAGTGCCCGCGCAACCCCTCGTGGTCGGGCACCGAGACCGTCCAGCCCTGCCGCGCCGCGGCGAGGATCAGCGGCAGTTCGAGACGCGCGAGCGCCCCGTGGGCCCGCGAGCCCTGCCGCAGCGCATACGACGGGAAGCAGCGCGGCGAGACCGCGTCGATCGCGCACTGGTACGACAGGATCCCGCGGGAGGCCGCCGGGCGGAGGACGGTGGTGATGCCGACCTCGGGCCGCCCGCGCAGGTCCGTCGTGCGGAAACGGAGCTGCCACGCCCGGGTCACCACCCGGATGGTGCCGAACACGGCCAGCTGGACCTCGCGCGCTCCGAGCAGGGTGCCCGGTGCGTGCCGATCGAGGCCGTTGCGCGGCAGGTGGAAGGGATCGTCGTCGGGCAGGGCGACCGCAAGGCTCATGGCTTCCAACGTAAGTCGGCAGGTGCGTGTCGTCTCTGCACGGAGAAGAGAATCTGGCGCGCGAAATTGGGCGCTCCCGCCAAGGTCGCGGCCGGCGCCGCTCGGTTCAGGAGCCGCTCGGTTCAGTGGGCGTATTCGGCGACGTCGCTGGTGTACTTCGGGATGCCGTAGACGTCGAGACGATGACGCACCTGCCGGACCAGGTAGCGATCCACGAGGGGGCGCAGCCGCCGGCGGCGGGCGGCGAGTCCGACCACCAGCACCCGGCCGGCCAGGAACGGGGCGGTGACCGCCACCCGTGCGTAGTCGGCGAACGTCAGGTCGACGCCCATCCGGCGGGCGATGGCGCGGTCGCCGTCGCAGAACGCCTGCGTGAACGCGACCTTGCTGTAGCTGCGCTCCACCGCATCGGCGGCGCGGTCGAACGGGCCGTCGCCCGGCCGCAGGTAGGCGTCCATCGTCGAGCGCACCAGGCGCAGGCAGTCGTCGTCGAACCCGTGCCGGAGGGTGGCGGCGCGGCCGTGGAACATGTCGACGATGCCTTGCGGGGTGGACGGCACCAGTTCCTCGGGCAGGCCCAGGAGGAAGCAGCGGTAGCGCGAGAACTCGACCATCGCGCGTTCGCCGGACGTGAATTCGGTGCGCCCGGAGCGCAACGCCCGCAGCGAGGTCAGATACGGCCCGATCAGCCCGGCCGGGAGCTGATCGGACTGCGGCACCGGGATCCCGTAGACCGCCGGATCCCAGCGGGTGCTCCTGTGCAGGGCGTTGTAGCGCACCATCGAGTGCATCAGGCGCACCATCGCGGCGGCCTGGAAACCCGGGCCGTACCGGTCCAGCGCGCCGGGGAGCGTGGTGACCGCGAAGAAGGCCGTGGTCTCGTTGACACGGTGCGCCGCGCGCGTGCCGGAGAGGGCGCCGGTGATCGTCATCGGCAGTGCCGCATACGAATTGGTGAACGTGGCGATGAACGCGCCGCGCGTGATGAAGGGGGCCAGCAGTCCCGCGCTCAATCGTGCGACGGCCGCGCCGCGCTCCACCAGATCCCGGTCGATCCAGTCGGGCGGCCGCTCCATCTCCCGGATCAGGGCGGCCACCGGTGCCGGGGTGTCCGGGTGGGCGTCGAGCCCGTCGCGGCACACCTGCGCCACCATCGTGACGAGTTCGGACACCCGGTACGACGAGGACAGCGCCGCCACCCGGTCGGCGGTCACGTCGCCCAGCAAGGTGGCCGTGCGCAGCAGGTCGACCAGCGCGGTGTCGGCGAGATACGCGGCACGGTCACCCCGTCGTGCGGGCAGCGCGGACGGGGCCGCCGGGTCGACGGTGAAGCGGTACGGCACGGCGGCGAAGTCGATGCCGCCGTAGACCTCGGGCAGATCGGTGCGCTGGGCGGCCACCCGCTCGGCGAGCGCGGTATGCGGAACGGACATGGCGACTCCCGACTGAACGACCGGCTAAGTAACACAGTGTGAGTTACAGATAACAAGGTGTGAGTTATGGTGTCAACCATGGCTGCGCACGCTGGACGACGCCGGATGAGCGCCGCGGACCGGCGCGAGCAGATCCTCGACGTCGCTCACCGGATCGTCGTCGACGAGGGCTTCACCGCGGCGACACCCACGCGGATCGCCGCCGCCGCCGACGTCCATCGCTCCCTGCTGTATCAGCAGTTCGGCGACGTTCCCGGACTGTTCGTCGCGCTGATCGAGAGGGAGCGATCCCGGGCGGCGCAGCAGTTCGCCGCGGCCGTGGCGGGCGCCGCGGGGCGCGGGGCGGCACGGCTCTCCGCGGTTCTCGCCGCGATGATCGGGGCCGTCGACGACGCGCCCGGCACGTGGCGGCTGTTCCTGGTGCCGCCCGAGGGTGCGCCACCCGAGTATCACGCCCAGCTGGCCGCGTCGCAGGCCGTCGTTCAGCAGTACCTCACCGCGACGCTGGCCGGGCTCGGGCCGGAGCTGGTCCGCGACCCGGAGCTGACCGCCCGCGTGTTGCAGGCGGCCGGCCGCGAGGTGCTGCAGTTCCGGTTGTTTGATCCCGAATCGGCGACCACCGAGCGCCTCCTCGCTTTCGCGGCCCGCGCCGCTACCGCCTTCCCCGGGTGACCCGACTACGAGCCGACGGCCAGCCGCACCAGATCGCCGGGCGGGCCGGTCAGTTCCCGGGGCGGGCGCCAGACGGCGCGCAGCTGCCGACGCACCCGAAGACCGCGGACCGGGAGCGTGCGGACCGCCCCGGTGGCGACCGCGGTCGCGGTGGCGAGGGTGCTCAGCACCGCGGGGCCGATCCCGTCGGCGACGGCCGTGGTGATGGCGGCGCTGCTGCCCAACTCGAGGAGCGGCGCGGCGCGCGCGAAGCCGTCGAGCGCCGAGTCGAGGGTCTCCCGCGTGCCCGACCCGGGTTCGCGGGCCAGCAGGGGAGTGGCCGCGAGCTCGTCGACGGTCACCGGCCGGCGGCGCCGGGCCCACGGATGGTCCGGCGGGACCACCAGCACCAGTTCGTCGGCGGCGACGACGGCGGAGTGCAGGCCCGCCGGGACCGTCGGTGACTCGACGAATCCGACGTCGCAGGCGCCGCCGGTCAGCAGGTCCACGACGCCCGCCGAGTTCTGTACTTGCAGGTGAACCGCGGTCTCCGGGTACTCGGCGGCGAATCGTCCGAGCCAGCGCGGCATCAGATGTTCGGCCACGGTGAGCGAGGCGGCGACGGTCAGTTCCGTGGCGCGTTCACCGCGCAGACCGGCGGCGACGTCGAGGAACTGCTGTGCCCCGGCGAGGGTCTCCCGGGCCCAGTGCACCAGCACGGTCCCCTGGGCGGTGAGCCGGGACCCGCTGGTCGAGCGGGTGAGCAGGGTGACGCCGAGTCGTCGTTCCAGGCGGCCGATCGCGCGGCTGGCGTTCGGCTGCGCCATGCGCAGCTCCCGGGCCGCGGCCGAGAGGCTGCCGCGCTCGTCCACCTCGACCAGCAGCTCCAGCGCCTGAAGGTCGAGTGTGCCGAGAGCCATGCCTCCAGGCTATTCCTCGCGGATATGTCGGGCAATGCACTTCTGATATGGCGCTATGGCGAAGAGGTGGCTTCTGCGCGGCGCCGGCCGGGGCCAGCCTGGAAGCATGACCAGCCGACTCGACCGACCGACGACGATGCGCACCCCTCTGTCCGCGGCCTCACCGTGGCCCGGCCTGGCCGTCTCGGCGGTGGCCGTGGCGGTGGGTTTCGCGGTGCACGCGCTGGTGCCGTTGCTGAGTCCGCCGGTGGTCGCGATCGTGCTCGGCGTGCTGGTGGCGAACCTCCGCCCGCTCGGTCCGCGCTACGCGCCGGGTCTGGCGGTCGCCTCGCGGCGGCTCCTGCGCATCGGGGTCGCTCTGCTCGGTCTGCAACTCGTGGTCGGCGACATCCTCGGTCTCGGTGTGGGCGTGATCGGGCTGATCATCGCGGTGGTGACGCTCAGTATGGCCGCCTGCCTCTGGCTGGGCGGACTCCTCGGGCTGAGTCCCGCGCAGCGGCTGTTGATCGCGGGCGGCACGTCGCTCTGCGGGGCCGCCGCGGTGGTCGCGGTCGACGGCGTGATCGACGCCGACGACGAGGACACCGCGACGGCCGTTGCCATCGTGGTGGTCTTCGGTACGGCGCTGCTCGGCCTGATTCCCCTGAGCGCGGCGGCGCTGCACTTGTCGCAGCGGCAGGCCGGCCTCTGGGCGGGGGCGTCGATCCACGAGGTGGCGCAGGCGGTCGCGGCCGGTGGGCTGATCGGCTCGGGCGCGCTGGCCGTCGCCGTCGTGGTGAAGCTGGGGCGCGTGCTGCTTCTCGCGCCGGTGGTCGCGCTGATCGGGCTGGGCCGGCGACGCCATGCCGCGCCCGGGACGCGGCCGCCCGTCGTGCCGGGCTTCATCGTCGGCTTCGCGGTCTGCGTCGCGATCGCGTCCACCGGGCTGGTGCCGGCGCACGTGCTGGCCCTCGGCAATCCCGTCCAGGTGGCGCTGCTGTCCGCGGCGATGTTCGCGCTCGGGACGGGCGTGCGGGTGAGCGCCCTGCGTGCCGTCGGGCCGCGGCCGTTCGTCCTCGGAGCCCTGGGTTCGGTGTGGATCGCCGGTCTCGGTCTGGCCGGGGCGCTGCTCGTCGCGTAAACCTTTAAGGCATGACCGCGCCCGCCCAGACGCCCCTGCCGGTGGCGATCGAGCCCGCCCACGACCCGCACCTGGTCGACGCCGTGACCTCCGCCGGAGGCGAGATCGTCCCGCTCGAGGAGGCGCGCGTGCTGGTCTGGATCGGCGAGCCGAACGACTTCCCGCCGCTCCCCGACGCGATCGACTGGGTGGCACTCAAGACGGCCGGTATCGAAGGCTTCCGGGCGGCCGGCGTGATCGACGACCGGCGCTGCTGGACCAACGCCTCCGGCTTCTACGCGGCGGGGTGCGCCGAGCACGCCCTCGGACTGCTGCTGGCCGGTATCCGGCAGATCTCCGCCGCCGTGTTCAGTGGACACTGGGACCAGACGCTCCCGCCCAAGGTGCAGACCCTGCGCGGTGCGACGGTGGCGATCATCGGCGCCGGCGGGATCGGCCGGGAACTCACCCCGCGGCTGACCGCGTGCGGCGCCCGGGTGGTCGCGGTCAACCGGTCGGGCACCGCCGTCGAGGGCGCCGACCGCACGCTGCCGGTGACGCAGCTGCGGCAGGTGCTGACCGACGCCGACCACGTGGTGCTCGCGGCCCCGGCGACGGCGCAGACCCGGCACCTCATCAACGACGACACCTTGGCCCTGCTGAAACCGCACAGCTGGATCGTGAACGTGGCCCGCGGCCCGCTGATCGATCAGGAAGCACTCGGCCGCGCGCTGCGCGCCGGCATCATCGCCGGTGCCGCCCTCGACGTCACCGATCCGGAACCGCCCGCCGACGACGACCCGCTCTGGTCGCTGCCGAACCTGATCGTGACCCCGCACATCGCCAACCCGTCGCCCGGCCTCACCCGGGAGATGGCGCCGTGGCTGGCCGAGAACGTGCGTCGCTTCCGGGCCGGCGAGGAGCTGATCTCCGTCGTCGACCCGGCGAGCGACTACTGAGAGCGGAGTCGAGACCACTCGCAAGACACGGGGAATCGGCTCTGGGGCTGTCACAAGCCCGCCCCGCCGCCGCCCGGATCGTGCACAGCCCGTTGAGCCGGCCGGGCCCCCAGGGCCCGGCCGAGTCGAAACGACCCGCCAATCCCGGGGGCGTTTCGACACGCTCCTCGCCCTATCGGGCTCGGATCTGCTCAACGGGCTACGAGGGGGCTCGGAGCGACTCAACGGGCTATGCGGGCCCGATCAGGGCAACGGACCGTGCACAGCCCATTGAGCCGGACGGGCCCCCGGGGCCCGGCCGAGTCGAAACGACCCACGGCCGCGGGTATGCGGGTCTGTGTCAGACGCCCAGTTCGGCGCCGGTCGGCGGCGGCGACGCCGCCAGCAGCGCGTTCTCGTCGTCGGAGAAGGTCCGGGACCGGGACAGGAAGCGCACCCCCTCCGGGGCCTCCAGCGAGAACCCGGCGCCGCGGCCGGGCACCACGTCCAGGATCAGCTGCGTGTGCTTCCACAGCTCGAACTGGTCGCCGTTGATCCAGACCCGCACCAGCGGGAGCGGATCGGGCAGCGCCACCTCGCCGACCAGCACGTCGCGCTGGCCGATCCGGTACTCGCCGACCGGATAGCACATCGGTGCCGAGCCGTCGCAGCAGCCGCCGGACTGGTGGATCATCAGACCGCCGTGCAACTCCGTCAGCTTGGTCAGCAGCGCGACGGCGTCGTCGGTCGCGACCACGCGTTCCGGTGCGGTGTTCTCGCTCATCACTCACTCCCTGATCTCCGCGCAGCCGCGCGGCATAGGTCCCCGCAATGACCATGGTGCGCCCCGAAAGCGGTTCTCGGGGCGCACCATGGATGTTCAGTTCAGCGGATCGCCGGGGCTCAGAAGAAGCCCTTCGGGTCCTGCGCGTAGCCGACCAGCAGGTTCTTGGTCTGCTGGTAGTGCGACAGCATCATCAGGTGGTTCTCGCGGCCGATACCGGAGTTCTTGTAGCCGCCGAACGCCGCGTGCGCCGGGTAGTCGTGGTAGGTGTTGGTCCACACGCGACCGGCCTGGATGTCCCGGCCCGCGCGGTAGGCCACCGTGCCGTTGCGGCTCCACACACCGGCGCCCAGGCCGTAGAGGGTGTCGTTGGCGATACGGATGGCGTCGTCGTAGTCGGAGAAGCTGGTCACCGCGAGCACCGGACCGAAGATCTCCTCCTGGAAGATCCGCATGTCGTTGTTGCCGGCGAAGACGGTCGGCTGGATGTAGTAGCCGCCGGAGAGGTCGCCGCCGAGGTCGATCGGCTCGCCGCCGGTGAGCACCGTGGCGCCCTCCTCCTTGCCGATGGCCAGGTACGACTTGATCTTCTCCCACTGGTCGCTCGACGCCTGCGCGCCCATCATGGTCTCGGTGTCGAGCGGGTTGCCCTGCTTGATCTTCTTGACCCGGTCCACGGCGCGCTCCACGAAGTCGTCGTAGATGCCCTGCTGGACCAGTGCGCGGCTCGGGCAGGTGCAGACCTCGCCCTGGTTGAGCGCGAACATCGCGAAGCCCTCGAGGGCGCGCTGGACGTAGCTGTCGTCCGCGAGGAGCACGTCGTCGAAGAAGATGTTCGGGCTCTTGCCGCCCAGCTCCAGGGTGACCGGGATCAGGTTCTCCGAGGCGTACTGGCTGATCAGGCGGCCGGTGGTGGTCTCACCGGTGAAGGCGATCTTGCGGATCCGGTTGCTCGACGCCAGCGGCTTGCCCGCCTCGACGCCGAAGCCGTTGACGATGTTGACGACACCGGCCGGGATCACCTCGTTGATGAGGCTCATCACGTACAGGATCGAGACGGGGGTCTGCTCGGCCGGCTTGAGGACCACGCAGTTGCCGGCGGCGAGGGCCGGGGCCAGCTTCCAGACGGCCATCAGGATCGGGAAGTTCCACGGGATAATCTGGCCGACGACGCCCAGCGGCTCGTGGAAGTGGTAGGCGACGGTGTTCTCGTCGATCTCCGAGATGCCGCCTTCCTGGGCGCGGATCACACCCGCGTAGTAGCGGAAGTGGTCGATCGCGAGCGGGATGTCGGCGGCGAGGGTCTCGCGGATCGCCTTGCCGTTCTCCCAGCTCTCGGCGAGCGCGATCTTCTCCAGGTTCGCCTCCATGATGTCGGCGATCTTGAGGAGCATCATCGAGCGCTCGGCGACGGCGGTCTTGCCCCACGCCGGTGCGGCGGCCCAGGCGGCGTCGAGCGCGAGGTCGATGTCCTCGGCGGTGGAGCGGGCCACCTCGCAGAAGGTCTTCCCGTCGATGGGCGACGGGTTCTCGAAGTACTGACCCTTGACCGGCGGGACCCACTGGCCGCCGATCCAATTGTCGTATCGGGTCTCGAAGCTCATCAGCGAGCCTTCGGAACCGGGCTTGGCGAATACCGTCATCGGAACTCCTCGTGTGCGGCGGGGGATTGTCGTTCAGGTCACCCCGTGGTGATCTGTTACACACGGTAGGCCAGCTGTGGTTGCAGTCACGTTGCATCGGAATGCGCAACGTTGCCGCGGCAGGTCAGCCGATGCCGAAGCGCCGGTCGAGGAGCCGGATCCGGCCGACGGCGATCGCCCGATCGGGGTGTCCCGGCGGCAGCACCGCGGCCAGCCGCTGCCACGCGGCGGTGTCGTCGCGGCCGTGCGGCGACGACGTCCACGCGCTCAGGGCCCGCGGATCGGCGGCGCTCAGAATGCCCGACCGCAGGTCCTCCCGGAGCTCTTCGAAGAGTTCGACGACGCCGGGCGCGTTCGACTCGGCGAGCAGGCCGCCGCGGCCGAGGGCGGCCACCGCCTGCACCAGGGAGCCGCCGCGCAGCAGCCGCCGGACGTCGTCCACATCGGATTCGACCTCGACGGTGAGGCGGTACGGGCGGGCGGCGATCAGGTCGCCGAGGTCGCGGCGCAGCCGGGAGATCTCCGCGCGGACGGTCACCGCACCGAGGTCGCCGTCCGACAGCAGCATCGCCAGCTGGTCGGTGTTCAGACCCTCGGGGTGGCTGCTGAGGAGCAGCAGGATCTCCGCGTGCCGGGGACTGAGCGACGCGGTGACGCCGTCCGCGGCGGTCCAGCGTGGCGCGCCGAGCACGGTGAGCCGGCTGATCGTCGCGCCGCGGGTGCGGGGGACGGCGGGCGCGGCGAGATCGACCGCGCGCGAGCCCAGCTCGCGTTCCACCGCGGCGACGACCGAGCGGACCGCGGCGAGCGCGAACGGTGCCGCGGCCGCCGAGCCGCCGGTGACGTCGATGGCGCCGAGCAGATCGCCGGTGAGCGGGTCGTGCACGGGCGCCGCGGCGCAGTTCCACTCCTGCACGGAGCTCGCGAAGTGCTCGGGCCCGCGGATCTGCACGCCGCGGTCGACGGCCAGCGCCAGCCCGGGTGCGTTGGTGCCGACGGTGTCCTCGCTCCACACCGCGCCCTCGACGAAGTTGATGGCGGCGGCGCTGTCCCGGGCCGAGAAGTCGCCCTCCACCCAGAGCAGCCGTCCCTCGTGATCGGTGAGGGCCACCACCACCCCGGCGTCGGCGATGTCGTCGAGCATCAGGGACTGCACGAGGGGACGCATGGAGGTCAGCGGGTGGGCCGCCCGGTAGGCCTCGAAGTCGTCGGCCGACAGGTCACGGGCCGGGGGCGCCGGATCCGCCGCGGACGGGTCGATGCCGCGGGCCACCGACCGCAGCCAGGAGTCGCGGACCACCGAGCGCACCGCTTCGGCGGGCAGATCGGCACCGGAGAGGAGCCGTTCGTAGGCACGCCGAATGTGTGTCATCGCAGCGTCGGCCATGACGCCTCCTGACCACTCGGAACCCGGTTCGTGCCTTCGATTCTGCATGGGGACTGTGACGTCGGCAATAATCGGGGATACGGACCCGGCGGTAGGCGCGGGGTGCGAGAAGGAGAGGGATTGATGTCCGAGCACACCGACGAGGCCACCGAAGCGATCTCCGACGCGGCGGCCGGCGACCCGGCCGCGGACTCGGCGCAGCCGGCCGAGAAGCCGGCCGGGGCCGAGCCGACCACCACCCGCGCGCACCAGCACAAGGAAGTGGCGCGCCGGGATCGCGGTGACGACCGCGGCCGCACCGTCATCGCCGACACCGTGGTCGCGAAGATCGCGGGCATCGCGACCCGCGAGATCGGCGGCGTCTACGACCTCGGCGGGGCCGGGGAACGGATGGTCGGCAAGGTGCGCGACGTGATCCCGGGAACGTCGTCCAGCGT
Source organism: Gordonia sp. PP30 (assembly GCF_023100845.1). Classification (NCBI taxonomy): domain Bacteria; kingdom Bacillati; phylum Actinomycetota; class Actinomycetes; order Mycobacteriales; family Gordoniaceae; genus Gordonia; species Gordonia sp. PP30. Next base: position 248,333 of record NZ_CP095864.1, read on the forward strand.
GACGCAGGGCATCAACGTCGAGGTCGGCGAGAAGCAGGCGGCGGTCGACGTGCAGATCATCGCCGAGTACGGCGTCGCCATCCACCAGCTTGCGAACGCGATCCGGCGCAACGTGGTCGCCGCCATCGAGGGCATGACGGGGCTGGAGGTGACCGAGGTCAACGTGGCGGTGCACGACGTGCACCTCCCGGACTCCGGCTCCGCCGCCGACGACCCCGCGCAACCGCCGCGCGTGCAGTGATGAGCGGGCCGGGGCCGGCCGACGGGATCGGGGGGACCGATCCCGTCGGTGAACTCGCGGCGCGGATCGCCGAGGCGGTCCGCGCGGTGCCGGGCGTCGCCGGTCTCTCCGGCGGGTCGTACGGAACGATCGCCACGTACCTGCCCGGCCGTCGGGTGGTCGGCGTGCGGCTGGGCGCCGACGAGGGCGAGGTCGCGGTGATCGCGTCGCTCGGCCATCCGCTGGCCGAGCTGGCCGACCGGATCCGCGCGGCCGCCTCGTCGATCACCGGTCTCCCGATCGACGTGCTGATCGCCGACCTCGATACCCCACCGGACCCGGATTCCGGGCGTAGAGAAAGTGAGCGAGCATGAACAACTTCGCGACCATCGGGCTCCTCGCGGGCCTGCTTCTGGCGCTGTGCGCGACCACCGGTGGCCTGGTGGGTTTCCTGATCGGCGTGGTGCTCGGCGGCATCGGGCTGATCCTGGGGCTGCATCGGGACGGCAGCATCGACCTGACCGCCGTGGTGCGGAGCCGTAACCGTGGCTGACCTGCCGGATACGGACGCCGCACCACCCGCGGAGGCGGAACCGGCCGAGACGCCCGAGCCGCCGGGTGCGCTGACCATCGCCGACCGGGTCGGCCGCGTCATCGCCGAGCGGGCCGCGCTGGGCGTCGACGACGTCGTCGCGTACAGCACCGGCGTCGGATCGCTGGCCGGGGGCAACGCCGCCGTGCGTGCGATGGTCGGCGGGTCGTACCCGCGCGCGCAGATCGACATGGGCGTCGCCTCGCCGCGCCTGTCGATCGAGGTCGCGCTCGCCTGGCCGTCGCCGGTGACGCAGGTGTGCCGGCGGCTGCGGACCCACCTGACCGAGGAACTGACGCGTCTCACCGGGGTGACGCCCGCCGCCGTGGACGTCGCGGTGGCGGCGCTGGTGGCGCGCACCTCGGCCGAGCCGGGGGAGACGGTGCTGTGAGCCGCGACGACAGCACGCGGGTGCGGACGCCGGCGGCACTGCCGGCCGCGGCGCTCGCCGGAGCCGGTCTCGGGCTGGTGCTGCTGGTGCTGGCCGGCATCGCGATCCGGGATCTGATCGTCCGGGCCGGCTGGATCAGCGGCGACGAATGGCTGCGCGGGGCCACCGATTGGGGCACGCGGACCGGGTGGCAGGCGTGGATGTGGGCGCTGGTGGTGGCGCTGCTGGTCGCCGGGCTGGGACTCCTGTGGCTCGCGGTCAAGCCGCGCAAGCATCGCTACGTGGCGGTCGGTCACCAGGGTCCGCGCACGACCACCTGGACCCGGCCCCTCGACGTGGCACGACGCTGCAGCTCCGCGGTCGGCGAACTGGCGGGCGTGGACGCGGTCAGCACCGTGTACGGACGACGGAAGGTGGTCGTCGTGATCACCGCGGCCGAGGGCGTGATCGACACCGGGGCCGTCGCGCAGACGGTCACCGAGGTGGTGGAGCCGCTCACCGGGCACGCGCCCAAGGTGAAGGTCCGCGTGCGCGGCGGAAGGAGTGCCCGATGAACCGGTTGCCCGCGGCGTGGAACCGACTCTCCGTCGGCCTGGTGGGGCTGTTGCTGGTCGTGGTCGGGCTGGCGCTGCTGTTCTCGCAGGTCACCATCCATCCGCTGTCCGACTGGGACGAGCGCATCGACTCCGATGCCATCGACCGCGCCGCCCATCAGGACTGGTGGACGTGGGTGCTGGTCGGCATCGTGGCGCTCGCCGTGCTGTGGGGGTTCCGGCTGCTCGCGACGCTGATCCGCCCGCAGGCCGTGGAGCGCCTGGTTCTGGACGGCAGCGAGGAGGGCGGCCGCATGACCATCCCGCCGGGACTCATCGCGTCCGCCGTGTCCGACGACCTCAAGGCCGATCCGCTGTTCGAGGACGTCTCCGTCAAGGCGCTCGACGACCGCGGCGCCAAACTGATCCGGATCGTCGTGACCGCGCCCGCGCATCGCACGTACGACGAGGTCTCCGCCGCGCTGGCGGTGGCCACGGAGCAGATCGAGGCCGCCGTCGGCGACACCGAGCTGCACGTGCAGACCATGGTCCAGTTCGCGCCGCCGCGGCGAGCCCGGTGAGCACCTTCCGGCTCGCCTACGTCCCGGGCGTGATGCCGGCCAAGTGGGTGCGGACGTTCGCCGAGCGCCGGCCGGGCGTCGACGTGGAGCTGGTGGCCTGCCCGGCGGGCGAAGCCGCGCTGCGCGTGCGTTCCGGCGCCGTCGACGCCGCCCTGGCCCGCCCGGCCGCCGCCGGGGAGGACGGGCTGGCGGTGATCCGGGTCTATGACGAGGTGCCGGTCGTCGTCGTGCCGAAAGAGCATCTGCTGACCGCGGCCGACGAGCTGACCTGTGCGGATCTGGACGGGGAGTGGTTGCTGCGACCGGAGGACGACGTCCTCGACTGGGCCGATCGCCCGGGGGAGACCCTGGATTTCCGGCCGGAGTCCACCGCCGATGCGGTCGGGCTGGTGGCCGAGGAGATGGGCCTGCTGGTGGTGCCGATGTCGCTGGCGCGGCTGCATCACCGTCGCGATCTCACGTACCGTCCGCTGGCCGACGGGCCCGCCTCGCCGGTCGGGCTGCTCTGGCGGGAGCCGACGAGCGAGCTGGTGGACGAGTTCATCGGCGTCGTGCGGGGGCGCCGTGCCGGATCGTCGCGCGGACAGAGCGAGCCGGCGCCCAAGCGGTCGGCCAAGGAGAAGGCGGCGGCACGTCGTGCGGCGAAGGAGGCCGCGGGCACCATCCCACCGCGCAAGGCCGCCGGGAATCGGAAGCCGAACGCCCGCCGGGCCTCTCGGCGCGGCGGGCGGTGAGCGGACCGGTCAGAAGCTGAAGGCCCAGACGTTCGGGGCGCAGACGAGCTTCGGGTAGGTCTTCGGGTCGAGGGCGCGCAGGGCGATCGACATGGCGCGCGAGGAATAGACCATCGAGAGGTGGTCGGAGGTGTCCGCCTCGCAGCCGTGCTGCAGCACGATGTTCTGCACGCCGCCGCCCCTGATGAAGGCGCTGTCGAACGGGGTCACCACCTCGTCGTACTCGGTGGCGACCGACGTGTACTCGATGCCGGGGTAGGTCATCCGCCCGGCGTTGACGGCCTTGACCGCGGGTGAGCCGACGGCCTGGTCGATCGGGCCCGCACCGTACAGCCAGGAGTAGAACTCCATCACCGGCAGGCCGAGGTCGTCGATGGCGCGGCCGAAGGCGGCGAGGCCGTCGAGCGTGGTGCCGTGGTTGGGTGTGCCGAACATGATCAGCTTGCCGACCTTGTTCTTCGCCGGGTCGGTGCGATCGGCGCCGCCGCCGAACTTGATCCAGTGGCGGGCGACCAGGCCGCCCTGCGAATGGGCGATGATGTCGACCTTGTCCGAGCCGGTGGCCTTGCGGACACGGTCGATGTACGCACCGAGCTGTTCGGACGACCGGCGGATGGAGGCCGCCCCCTGCACGCCGGGCATGACGATGGCGACGCCGCCCTTGTCGAGCAGGTCGGTGCGGCCGTAGTTCGGCGCGAAGACGCAGTAGCCGGCCTTCTTCAGGACGGGCGAGAACGCCGCCCAGTTGTCGTAGGCGTTCTCGTAGGTGCCGTGCACCAGGACCACCGGGTTCCGGCCGTCCTTCGGCTTGCAGTGAAAGTCGTTGGCGCCCTTGGGGGCGGCGTTCGGGTTCAGCTGGCCGTAGGCGTAGCCGGACCAGAATCCGGACGACGCCGGGCCCTCGCCCACGGTGTTCGGGATCGGGGGCAACGTGGTTCCCGACACCCGTGTGTCGACGCGCGGAGCCTGGGCGCCGGGCCGGGCGTCCGCGTTCGCGGCGGTGGCGGTCAAGGCCGCGGCGGTCAGCAGTACGCCGCCGATTCTGTGCGCTAGACGCAAGGCTGTTTCTCCCCTGGACTTGACCTACGGCGACGTAGCCGTAGGTTACTAACTGGTAACACGACCGGTTCGGCCGACTATGAACACCGTAGGCAGGGGCATTCGCCCAGGTCGCTCTACTGAGGAGAGAACAATTGCCGGATCCTTCGTCGCCGGAGACAAACGCGAATCTGGTCCAGCGTCTGCTCGCCGATTGGCCGGATCTGTCGGGCGAACTGCTCACCGAGGGCCTCGGCGCCTACGCCCCGGCGGGCGTTTCGGACGACCACTACGACGAGTTGCGGCCGGCGATCGCGGGTACCGGCTACGCCGTGCTGACCGCCCTGGCGGCCGGGCAGGTGCCGAGTCACGACGAGATCCGCGGGTTCGTCGGACCGGTCGCCCGCCAGCACGCCGAGGAGCGGCTCCCGCTGCCGGTGCTGATGACCGCGATCCACGCTTCGGCGCAGGTACTGCTGGCGCACGCCGCGGCGACCGCGCGTCCGGACGAGACGTCCGAGCTGGTCGCGGTCGGCTCGCGTCTGCTGCAGGTGCTGACCTCGATCAATCTGGTGGTCGTCGACGCCTACCTGGCAGACTCCCCGCTCGACTCCGAACGCGAGGCGCGGCGTGAGTTGTGCGATGCCCTGGTCCACGGCCGGCCCGCCGCGGGCCTGGCGGCGCGCGCCGACACCGTCGTCGCCGACCGGTACCTGGTGGTGACGGTGCTGCTCGACGTCGACCCGGAGGTCGCGCCCCCGAACATGGTGCTGCACCGGCGTAAACGGGTGTTGCAGAACGCCCTCGACGAGCTGACCACGGACATCACCCCGGCCCGTTTCGACGGGGTGGAAGGGGTCGCCCTGATCGCCGGAACGGTCGCCGAATCGGACGCGGCGAGCCCGCGCTGTGCGGAGCTGGCGGCCGGCCTCACCGAAGAATTCGGGGTCGGCGTCTACCTGGCGTTCCTGGAAGACGTTCCGGTCGGCGAGATCCCGAAGGCCGCGGTCGACGCCGCCGAGCTGGGCCGGCTGGCCAAGGGGCTGAACCGGGGACCGGGGGCGTACCGCATCGATCAGTTGCTGCTGGAGTTCCAGGTGACCCGGCCCAGCCCCGCGCGGGACCGGCTCGCCGAGCGGGTGGAACCGCTCTTCGACCAGCCGCATCTGCTGGAGGCGCTGCACTCGCACCTGCAATTCGGTGCGGACCGCAAGTCGGCCGCCGCGCAGGTGCACGTGCACCCGAACACGTACACCTATCGGTTGCGGCGGATCCACGAGCTCACCGGGCTCGATCCGACGAAGCCGCGCGAGTCCCGGATGCTCGCCGCGGCGCTGATGGTCGCCGGGAAGTGGGACGGGCTGGCATCCGACGCCCGGCTCTGACCCGCAGCGCCCCGCGAGTCCATGACAGACGTCACGGCGGAAAGGTGACATCCGCTCTGGGATCGGCTCGCGCCGCGGCGGGATCGTAGAGGCATGAACCAGACAGCACTCGCACTCAGCCTCGACGGAATCACCAAGCGTTTCGGCGACGTCACCGCGGTCGACCGCGTGGACCTGCGCGTCGCCCCCGGCGAGGTGGTCGCCTTCCTCGGTCCCAACGGCGCAGGCAAGACCACCACCCTCGACATGGTGCTGGGCCTCTCCCAGCCGGATTCGGGTCGCCTGGAGGTGTTCGGCCTGCCGCCGCGCCGGGCCGCTCGCGCCGGCCGGATCGCCGCGGTGCTACAGACCGGCGGCCTGCTCGAAGACTTCACCGTGCTGGAGACCGTCCGCGTCATCGCCTCCCTGCACCGCCGCGACGACGAGGTCGACGCCGTGCTGGCCCGCGCCGGGCTGGTGGAGATCGCCGACCGCAAGGTGTCGCGGTGCTCCGGCGGCGAGCAGCAGCGCCTCAAGTTCGCGCTCGCCCTGCTCCCCGACCCGGACCTGATCGTGCTCGACGAGCCGACCGCCGGCATGGACGTCGAGTCCCGGCGCGCCTTCTGGGCCACCATGCGGGCCGACGCCGGCGCCGGACGCACCGTCGTCTTCGCCACCCACTACCTGGAGGAGGCCGACGCGTTCGCGGACCGCATCGTGATGATCGCCGGTGGGCGGGTGGTGGCCGACGGCAGCACCGCGCAGATCCGCGCCCGGGCCGGGCGGCGCGTCGTGTCCGCCGTCGTCGGCGACCAGTGGCTCACGCCGCTGCGTGCCGAACTGCCCGGAGTGGACGTCGTCGAACATCGCGGCGGCCGGCTGTACCTGGCCGCCGCCGACTCCGACGAGCTGGTCCGGTACTTGCTGACCCGCACCGACGCGCACGACGTCGAGGTCGCCGGCGCGAACCTCGAAGATGCCTTCGTCGCCCTGACTTCGTCATCCCACTCCGGCTGAGCCCACCCACGACGGTCGAGCCCTGTTCCGCCGGCTGAACCGGTGCGTTGAACTCCGTGACGAACCGTGTCGAAGCCCACCCCCATCGAAGAGGAATCACCCCCATGACCACCATCGCCGCCATCGCACCCACCTACTACCGATACGACGTCCGCCGGGTCCTCCGGAACCGGCGCGCCATGATCTTCACCGTCGTCATGCCAGCCCTGCTGTATCTCGTGTTCGGCGCGACCCAATCGCGTTCCGGCACTGTCGGTTCCGGCAATGTCGCGTTCTACGTCCTGGTCGGCATGGCCCTGTACGGCGCGGTGCTCGCGGCGACCACGAATGCCGCCGCGATCTCCCTGGAACAGCTCGCCGGGTGGACACGCACCCTGGCGATGACCCCGCTGCGTCCGTCCGGGTACGTCGCGACCAAGGTGGCCGTCGCCCTGACGATGGCCGCGTTGCCGGTCGGCGTGCTGGTGATCGCCGGGATCGCGACCGGCGCCCACGCCCCGGTCTGGGTCTGGATCGCGTGCCTGGCGATCGCCCTGGCCGGCGCCGGGATCTTCGCGGCCTTCGGCCTGGCCGTCGGCAGCGCCCTCGCCTCGGAGGGCGCCATGCAGGTGCTCGGCGGCGTGCTGGCACTGCTGGCCTTCGCGGGCAACGTCTTCGTGCCGCTGAAGGGCACCATGCTGACGATCGCGCAGTTCACCCCGATGTTCGGCGTGACGACGCTGGCCCGCTACCCGCTCGACCGCGGCGTCACCGTGTACGGCGAGCACATCGCCCTGTGGATTCCGGTGGTCAACACCGCCGCGTGGGCCGCGATCTTCGCCGCCGCAGCCGTGTTCTTCTACACTCGCAGCACCGCCCGACGCTGACTCCAGTCGAAGGAACCGATGACCACCGCCACCCCGAACAGCCGGCGCGACCTGCGCTGGCTGTTCGGCGCCGTCTGGCTGCTGTTCCTCGGCTATCCGATCGCCACCCTGGTGACCGAGCCCATGCCGCTCGCCGAGCGGCTGGCGGGTGCGGCGCTGCTGGTCGCGTTCATCGTCGTCTACGTGTGGTTCTGCCGGAACGCCATGTTCCAGACCGAGCCCGGATGGCGGCCCGCCCTGGCGGCCACCGCCGTCCTGGTCCTGCTGACCGCGGCGCTGCTCCCGATCCTCGGGCCCGACGCGGTCGGGCTGGCGCCGTATCTGATCGTGGCCGCCGCGTTCAGTCTCCCATCGCCCTGGCGGCTGGTCGCGATGGTCGCGATTCTGGCCGCCGCCGTGGTGATCCCGGAGGTGGCGGGGTGGCACGTCGATCTCGGGGTGATCGCGATCATCGCCGCGATCGGGCTGTCGATGCTGGCCGGGCAGGAGATGCGGGCCCGTGAGGCCGAGCGGGAGCGCGCCGAACAGCGGCAGCGGGTGCTGCAGTCGGAGTTGGCGGTGATCGCCGAGCGGGAACGGGTCGCGCGCGACGTGCACGACATCCTCGGTCACTCGCTCACCGTGATCAGCGTGAAGACCGAACTGGCGGGCCGGCTGATCGACCTCGATCCCGAACGCGCCAAGACCGAACTCGCCGAGGTGAACGCCCTGGCGCGGGAGGCGCTCGCCGAGGTCCGTTCGACGGTCGGTGATCTGCGGTCGCCGCAGTTGCCGAGTGTGCTGGCCGCCGCCGAGAGCGCCCTCACCGCCGCCGGTATCGACGCGGTGCTGCCCGATCCCGGTGTCGCCGATCCCGCGATCGCGGGTCTCTTCGCCTGGGTGGTGCGCGAGGCGGTGACCAACGTCGTCCGGCACAGCGGTGCCACGCGCTGCGTGGTGGGGCTGTCCGCCTTCCGGATCACCGTGTGCGACAACGGATCCGGGTTCAGCTGTGGCTCCGGCAACGGGCTGTCCGGGCTGGCCGAGCGGGTGAGCGACGCGGGCGGGCGGTTCGACGTCGAGTCGGGCCCGGACGGCACGACGCTGATCGCCGACATGGAGGAGACCCGGTGACGGACGAGATCCGGTTGTTGATCGCCGACGATCAGGCGCTGGTCCGGGGCGCTCTGGCGGCGCTGCTCGACCTGGAGCCGGACCTGCGGGTGGTCGCTCAGGTGGGCCGGGGTGACGAGGTGGTCGACGCGGCCCGCGCCGGTGGCGCCGACGTGTGCCTGCTCGACATCGAGATGCCCGGCGCCGACGGCATCGAGGTGGCCGAGCGGCTGCGTGACCAGTTGCCCGGGGTGCACAGCCTGATCGTGACCACCTTCGGCCGGCCCGGCTACCTGCGGCGCGCGATGGCCGCCGGGGCGTCGGGCTTCGTCGTGAAGGACACTCCCGCGGCGCAACTCGCCGATGCCGTCCGCCGGGTCCACGCGGGCCTGCGTGTCGTCGACCCGACGCTCGCCACCGAGTCTCTGACCAGCGGAGAGAACCCGCTGACCCCGCGCGAGATCGACATCCTCCGGGTAGCCCGCACCGGGGCGACCGTCGCCGCGATCGCCGCCGAGGTGCACCTCTCGGGCGGCACGGTGCGCAATCACCTGTCGTCGGCGATCGGCAAGACCGGCGCCACCACCCGCGCCGAGGCCGCCCGCATCGCCGAAGACCGCGGCTGGATCTGACCCGCGGGGGGCCGACCGCGCCGGAGTGAGCTGTCGCGGATCGTGCCGCGGCGAAAATCTGTCGCGGATTCGCCGACGGATCCGGCAGAATCCGCGACATCCATGGCACACCGACACGATCCGCGACGGATTCCAGCCGAACAGGAGGCAGCGAGGTGACCATCGTGCTGAGTTCTACCCAGAGAGCCGCCCTGGTCTTCCTGGCCGAACGACAAGCGGACGAGCCGCTGCGGCGGCAGATCGCAGGACTCGAGGCCGTCGGCGGAACGGCGACGATGGCGACCTTGCGCCTCCGCGACGGATCACCGCGCTCCTCGATTCCCGACGGTCCGGCGCCGGTGATCATCCCGGTGATCGATGATTCCGGGGACGTGGCCGGGGAATTGATCCTCTGGGTGCTCGACGGGTTCGCCGATCTGGTGGAGCAGACCTGGTACGGCGACGAGCCGCCGACGCGGCTCCCGGACCGCGACCAGGTGAGAACGTACGCCGAATCGGAGCTTTGACGGCGGGCGGCCGGTCGTGCCGGCCCACAGCACCCGTCATGATGGACGGGTGACTGCATCGCGCTCGGCGTCGTTGACCGGCATCCGGGCGGTGGCGGCGCTGTCGGTCTGCCTCACCCACGCGGCGTTCTGGACGGGGCGGTACACCGACGACGTCGTCGGGCGGCTCTTCGCGCGCTTCGAGTTCGGCGTCGCGATCTTCTTCGTGCTGTCGGGATACCTGCTGTTCCGGCCGTGGGTGCGGGAACTGCGGACCGGTGAACGGTCTCGCTCGACCGGGGTGACGCGATACGCGTGGCACCGGTTTCGCCGGGTGGTGCCGCCGTACTGGGTGGTCGTGATCGCGGTCTACCTGATCTACCTGGTGCGCGACGACCCCGGGGGCACCGGGCACGGCTGGGGGAGCTTCCTGCGGAACATGACGTTCACCCAGGTCTACGGCTACGGGCACCTGCACACCGGGCTCACCCAGATGTGGAGCATGTGCGCGGAGGTCGCGTTCTACGTCGTCCTGCCGCTGATCGCGTGGCCGCTGGCCGCGCTGGTCTGCCACCGCCGGTGGCGCCCGGATCTGCTGCTGGTCTGGCTGTGCGGCCTCGCGCTGATCTCACCGGTGTTCACCGTCGTCGTCCACGGCCTGCCCGACGCCAACCCGACCATGCGCCTGTGGCCGCCGGCGTTCGCGAGCTGGTTCCTCGGCGGCATGGCGCTGGCGGTCGTCACCGAGCTGGTCACCCGCTGGCCGTGGCAGGTCTCCGTGCCGATCGGACTTCTCGCCTTCCTCGCGTCGGCGGGGTCGTACGCGGGCGGGCCGACCATCATCCCCGACGACGCCGGGCAGACCATCGTCAAGCATCTCCTCTACCTGGTGGCCGCGCTCGCGCTGATCGGGCCGCTCGCCGCCGGGCACGACCCGCGGGCGCCCCTCGGCACGGACGACGAGGTGCCGCCCGACCCGTGGCGCCGCGCCCTCGGGTGGAGGCCGGTGGTCTGGTTCGGCGAGATTTCGTACGAGTTCTTCCTGGTGCACGTGATGGTGCTGGAATTCGTGATGGGCTGGCTCGGCTTCCGCACCTTCACCGGCTCGACGGCGGCGGCGTTCGCGGTGACCGTCGTCGTCGCCACCCCCGTCGCCTGGCTGTTGCACTGGATCACCGGAACGCCCGCGCAGCGCCAGCGGGCCCGGCTGTGGCCCGTTTCTCCTGGCCACGCCGCCGCGACCCGCCGGTAGAATGACCTCATGACCTCTGCGAGCGTTCCGGTGACCACGGCCGATCTGCGGCGGTGGACGCAGGATTCGCGCATCCCCGGCGATCCGCCGCCGCTGTCCGACGACGCGGCGCTGCTGATCGCCGCCGGACACATCTCGCCGGCCGGGCGCGCGCTGATGGTGCGCCGCATGTCGGCAGGCCTTCCGTTGCCGCGCCTGCCGTACCCGTACGTCAACCTGCGTCGCCTCCAGCACTCGATCACCTACATCGAGCAGCAGCTGTCGACCGGGGTGATGCCGAACGTGGTGGCGACGGTGCTGCGCACCCGGCTCGCCGGGATGCTGCGCAAGCGGGAGGACGCCCGCCGCGTCGTGGTGATCGGCAAGGGCGTGTTCGCCACCAGCACCCGCGCCATCCGCCGGGAACGCCGCGAGAACCTGTACCTGGAGATCGAGGAGCGTGAGCGCCTGTTCAACGGTCTCCTCGTCACCCCGACCGCCGATCTGCCGTCCGGCGGAGGTGTGCGTCGGGCGGGCAGCGCCGCGGTCGACCGGATCGCCGGCTTCGTCGGCGGTCTCGCCGGCCGCGGCGCGGCCAGCAGCGTCCAGGAGTGGATCGACGAAGCCCTCGGCTCGTCGCCGGGCAGCGCGACGGTGTCCGGGCGCGGCGGGTCCGGCTTCAGCGACGGCTACGAGACGCTGCAGTTCATCGCCGGCCATTTCTACGACCGCATCCAGCGCAGCCCGGCGTGGCGCTCGGACTTCTTCGAGATGCAGCGCACCCAGGTGAATCTGCACGCCGAGCTCGCCGAGATCGCCGCCGACATCGTCACGCTCCGCGGCCTGCGTGTCGACCTCGACCGGGCCCGCGCGAGCGGCGGCTTCGACCAGGGCTTCGCCGACCACCTGGATCAGCGGGAGTCCACTCTCCGGCCGGTCTGGACCGAACTCCTGGAGCGTGTGCAGGCCCTGGTCGAGATCGCGCAGACCGTGGAGTCGGCGGCCGTCGAACTCCGGATCCTCGACGAATACGACCGCGCCTCCACCCTCGACGCCCGGATCGACCACCTGCTGGCCCGCTCCGGCGACCGCGAACTCTCCGCTGATAACACCCGCCGCCTTTCCGAACAGGTCCGCGCGGGTGAGGAACAGCTCCGGGTCTATCGGGATGTGTTGCAGGGCAACATCTCCCGGATCCTGCCGCACCAGCAGTACCGGGAACTGCCGGAGCGCTACGAGCCCGAGCGCTGACGGCTGTTTCGGTTCGGCGCTACCGGCGACGGCGCAGTTTCAGTGGTACCCGGCGGTTGTCCGGTGCGGCGCAGTCGCGGTCACCGACGACCGCGATCCCGCGGAATCCGGGGATCACCCGAAGCCGGCCCTCGAGGTTCTGGCGCACCGTGTTGTCGGCGGCCGCGCATCCGTGACAGCTGCCGTTCAGCACGACGTTCACGACGCCGTCGGTCACCCCGACGAGGTCGACGCTCCCGCCGTGCGACGCGGTGTAGTCGCCGAAGTCGCCGTCCAGGACGGCGCGGACCCGCTCGGCGATCTCCCGGTCGGCGGCGGCCCGGATAGCGGGACCCTCCTCGTCGGCGCCGTCGCGGCGCCAGCCGCCCTCCGCGGCGAGCACCGTGTACAGGGCGGAGCGGATCCGCGCCCCGTCACCGGCGGCGGTTCGGTCCGGAGCGAGCCGGGTCTCGATCCGGCCCGGCGACACGTGCACGGCGGTGAGCACGGCGTCGTCGAACAGCGCCCGGACCGGCGGCGGTGCTTCGCCGGCGGGGACGTCGCCGGTGAACCGCACCAGGCCGGGTCCGATCCGCCAGCCGATCACCGCCGGGTCGCCGTCGGCGGCGGCCTCCGGATGCAGGTGGACCGGGGTGGGCGCGCTCACCCGGTGACCGCGGCGGTGATGGTGTGCCCCAGATACGCCGCGACCCAGGCGAGCACGAACATGTACGTCCAGGAGATGGCCGGCCACTTCCACGAGTTGGTCTCGCGGCGGATCGCGCCGAGGGTCGACATGCACTGCAGCGCGTAGACGAAGAACAGCAGCATGGCGACGACGGTCGGCGGGGAGAACACGATCTCGCCCTTGTTCGGGCCGTGCGTGTACCGCATCGATTTGAGCGCGTCCGCCGGATTCTCCGGGTCCTCGGCGGCGGCGATCTGCCCGAGGGTGGAGACCACCACCTCGCGCGCGGCGAACGATCCCAGGATGCCGATGTCGATGCGCCAGTCGAAGCCCAGCGGACGGAAGACCGGTTCCACCGCCTTGCCGATCGACGCGGCGATGCTGTGGTCGAGGACGAACGAGCGGGCCGCCGCCTCGCCTTGCGCGGCCGCGGCGTCCGGGGTGGCGCCGTGCGCCAGCGCCGCGGCCGTTGCGGTGTCGCGGGCGGCATCGGCCTGCTCGGTGTGGGCGGGCAGCGACATCAGTATCCACAGCACGATCGACGTGGCCAGGATGATCTTGCCGACCTTCTGCAGGAACTGCTTGGACGAGTCCCACATGGTCAACAGCACGGTGCGGATGCCGGGCAGACGGTAGGGCGGCATCTCCATGTAGAAGGGCATCAGGTCGCTGCGCAGCGACTTGGTCCGCTTGAAGATCGCGGCCGCGATCATCGCCGAGAGTCCACCGAGCAGATACAGCCCGAACATCGCGGTGCCCTGGGCGTTGAACGGCCCGAACCGCGCGTCCTTGGAGATCAACATGCCGATCAGCAGGACGAACACCGGGATGCGTGCCGAGCAGGTCATCAGCGGGGCGGTGATGGTCGTCGCGATCCGGTCGCGCGATGACGGAATGGTCCGGGTGGCCATGATGCCGGGCACCGCGCAGGCGAACGAACTCAGCATCGCCACGAAGGCGCGGCCCTCCAGCCCGGCTCGGCTCATCACCCGGTCGGTGAGGAACGCCGCCCGCGACATGTAGCCGACGTTCTCCAGCAGTGAGATCAGCAGAAACATCAGCATGATCTGCGGCACGAAGACCAGGACACCGCCGACACCGCCGATCAGCGCGGTGCCCAGGAAGTCGGCGAGCAACGGCTGGGAGACGTGGTCGGTCACCAGGGTGCCGAGCCAGCCGAAGAACGTCTCGATGTAGTCCTGCAGCGGGGCGGCGAGGGTGAAGATCACCTGGAAGAAGGCGAACATCACGGCGAGGAACACCAGGGTGCCCCACGCCGGGTGCAGCAGCAGGCGGTCGACGGCGGTGGTGATCGAGTGCTCGCGCGGGGTCCGGTACCCGGATTCGGCGAGCGCCGAAGCGATCCAGTCGGCGCGTTCACGTCCGGGTTCGGCGGGCGGTGGCACCACCGGCCGCGGCCAGGCGGCGGGGTCGGCGAGCAGCCGGCGCACCGGCTCGAGCGTCGACGGCTTCGTCCCGATGACGGCGCGGACCGGGACACCGAGCGCCTCTTCCAGCGCGGCCGGGTCGACGTGCCCGTTGCGCCGCTCCATCTCGTCGCACATGGACAGCGCCACGGCCACCGGAATGCCCAGGTTGAGTGTCTCCGCGACGAGTGCGAGCGAACGCTCCAGGACGGTGGCGTCGACCACGACCAGCGCCGCGTCGGGCCGTCGTACGCCCTTCAGCCCGTCGGTCAGCAGATCCGCGACCACCTGCTCGTCGGGCGAGATCGGGGTGAGGCTGTAGGTGCCGGGCAGGTCTTCGAGGTAGGCGTGCTGGTGCTTCTTCTTGACCGGCGCGGCGGCTGGTCCGGCGGTGACGAGGGCGGAGGCCGGCTCGGCGGCGCGAATCCGGACCCGGCCGACCGAGCGGGTGACGGTGACGCCCGGGTAGTTGCCGGTCTTGAGGCGCAGGCCGGTGAGCGCGTTGAAGATCGAGGTCTTGCCGGCGTTGGGACTGCCGATCAGCGCTATCCGGGCACGGGTGTCGTCCGCGCCGGGTTCGGGGATACCGGTGCCGTGATGGGCGCACGACGGGTCGTGCACGTGTCCGGGGTCGGCGTCTCCGGACAGGCCGCCGCCCGGGCTGCAGCAGTCGCTCATTCGCCGGCCACCTCGCACTGGATGTACCGGGCTTCGCGATCGCGCAGGCAGACCTGGTACCCCATCACCCGGTAGATGCTCGGATCGCCGAGCGGTGCGCGGCGCACCTTGGCGATCGGCGTCTCACCCGCGAAGCCGAGACTGGCCAGCCGCCGGCGCACGGGTTCGGGGCAGTCGTCGCTGAAATCACGGACTGTGGCGGTCGCCCCGACGGCGACATCGGACAGGGGAGTCATACCCCCAGGTTAACCAAGCCTGCCCTGACTGTCACAGGGAACAAGGTCCCTGACCTGCTGAAATACCCGATCCGTCTCAACGTTCCTTAAGCTTCGCGGGTCAGCTCCCGTTGCGCCCCCAGGCGGCGAGGTAGCCCTTCTCGGTGTCGGTCAGCCGGCGCAGAGTGTGGGCCTCGATGTCGACGACGGCCATCTGGGTGCTGGCGACGCAGGCCGGCTTCTCGTCGAACGCGGCGGTCGCGCCACGGATCTCGTAGCCGATGGTGAAGTCGACGCTGCGGTGACCCTTGATCCACATGGCGATCGACAGCGGCGAGTCGTCGTGCCGCAGCTGCGCCCGGTAGCGGATCTCGACGTGCACGATCATCGCGCTCTTGATCAGCGGCGCGTACTCCTCGCCCGCGGACAGGAGCCACTGGATGCGCGCCTCCTCCATGAGGGTGACCATCCGGGCGTGGTTGATGTGGCCGAAGGCATCCATGTCCGACCAGCGCACCGGGATGTGCGCGACGAACGCGTAGGAGTTTTGCGCATCGGGCATGGCCGAAGTGTAACCCCAGGTCTTCACTGTTTCCTCAGTGGTCTCACAGGCGGAAGTTACCGAACCGCAACTTTTGGTCGGTACCGTTTGCAACCATGACCTCGCGCCGATTCGTCTCGACCCTGGCCGCCCTCAGTCTCCTGATCGTGTCCGCGTCCGCGTTGGTCGAAGCACCGGCAGGTGCGGCGCCCGGTGCCACCGTCGTCAAGAAGGTTCAGCGCAGCATTCATCGGACCGACCTGAACATCAAGAGCAAGGCGATGGGCACCAGCGTGCCGGTCACCGTCCTGTCGCCCGGTGGCTCCGCGCCGCGCGGCACCCTCTACATGCTCGACGGCGCCGACGCCGGCACCAAGGTCAGCGACTGGATCACCAAGGGCGGCGCGGCGCAGTTCTTCGCCGGCCGGAACGTCAACGTGGTGCTGCCTGCCGGTGGCGGCGGGTCGTTCTACACCAACTGGATCCGCAAGGACAGCAAGCTCGGCAAGCCGCAGTGGGAGACCTTTCTGACCGAGGAACTGCCGCCGGTGATCGCCGCGCAGTTCGGGTCCAACGGCCGCAACGCCGTCATGGGTCTGTCGATGGGCGGCCAGTCGGCGTTCGCGCTCGCCGCCCGCCACCCCGAGCTGTACAACGGCGCCGCCTCGCTCAGCGGCTGCCCGCCGGTGTCCGGCCCGGCCAACGAGGCCTACGTCCGCACGACCGTCGCCAAGTCCGGCGGTGACGCCTCCAACATGTGGGGCGCCCCCGGCTCCCCGCGGTGGCGTGCGCACGACCCGTCGCTGCACCTGGATGCGTTGCGCGGCAAGGCCATCTACCTCAGCGCCGGCTCGGGAGCCATCGGCCCGGCCGACCTCACCCAGAAGCGCGATCCCAAGGACGGCCCGGAGGACGCGCAGATCGCCGCCGGTTCGGCGCTGGAGGCCGCGGCCTACCGCTGCTCGCTGGAGTTCGCCGCGCAGCTGAGTTCGGCGGGGATTCAGTTCACCCCGGGCTTCCGGCTGATCGGCACCCACAACTGGGTGTACTGGAAGCAGGACCTGCCGAACGCCTGGGCCGTGCTGGCCCCGTCGATCGCCTGACCGCCGCTCGTCGACGCGATCTCTCCTCTTCGACGCGATCTCTCCCTGGGCCGGTCGATCCCTGAGCCGGTCGACCGCTGAGCCGGTCGACGTCTGAACGGGTCGCTCGCGGTGCTGGTCGACTTCCGATCGGGCCGGTTCCGCCCCCGATCGGTCCCTGAGTCGCGGGCGACGAAGGAGCCCTCGAGCCGAAGGTGGCCGTCGGCCCCTTCCTCCGCGAACTACTCGCCGCGGGCCGCGTCGTCGTCCGGCACCGTGTAGGCCCGCACGACCTGCTCGAAGAGCAACTGCCGTCGGGCGAGCGCGACCGGATTCTCGGGCTCGATCAGCACCTGGATCGCGGTGCCGTCGTACACCGCGATCAGCGCCTGGATGAAGGCCGGCGCGTCCGGGATGGTCCGGCCGATGCTGCCGAGCAGATCGACGGCGATCGGGAGCAGCATGTCGCCGATCGCGGCTTCGCGCAGTGCGATGGTCTGCCGCAGTTCCGGGGTGCGCAGGGCGTGCGCGTTGACCTCGGCGGTGATGCCCCACCAGCGCGCGTCGAGGGGCAGGGCGTCGATGATCCCGTGCACGATCGCGCTGAGGTCCACCACGCCGTCGTTCTGCAACCGGTCGAGGGCGGCCCGGATGTCGGCGATCATCGCCGTCGAACGCTCCGACCACATCGCCAGGAACAGTTCTTCCAGCGAGTCGAAGTTGGAGTAGAAGGCGCCGCGGGTGAACCCGGCGCGTTCGACGACCTTCTCGACCGTCGTATGGCCGAAGCCGATCTCGGCGTACACCTCGTAGGCGGCGTCGAGCAGGCGCCGGCGGGTGTTGCCGCGGCGGCGCTTGTTCGTGGCGTCGGGGACCTCCAGGCCGGGGTTCATGCGCGGTACCCGCGTGCGAAGTCGAGGAAGACGTCGTTCTCGGCCGGGACGGTGACGGTGACGCGGACGCCCTCGCCGGCGAACGGCCGCACGATCACGCCGGCCCGGGTCGCCGCCTCCGCGAACGGCGCCGCGTCGTCGCCGAGGTCGAGCCAGACGAAATTGGTCTGCGAGTCGGGCACCCGGTAGCCGGCGTCGCGCAGGGCCGCGGTGACGCGGGCGCGTTCGGCGGCCACCTGATCGGTGCGGGCCAGCAGCTGATCCTGTGCGCGCAGGGCCGCCCGCGCGGCGGCCTGGGCGATGCTGTTCACCGAGAACGGCAGGTGCACCTTGCCGAGCGCGGTGATCACCTCCGGCGCGGCGACGGCGTACCCGACCCGCAGCCCGGCCAGCCCGTAGGCCTTGGAGAAGGTGCGCAGCACCACCAGATTGGGGAACTCCCTGCGCAGTTCGAGGGCGTCGACGGCGTGCGCGTCGTCGTTCCGGGTGTATTCGATGTAGGCCTCGTCGAGGGCGACGATGAGGTCGGTGGGCACCGCTTCCAGGAAGGTGCGCAGGTCGTCGGCGCGCACGACGGTCCCGGTCGGGTTGTTCGGGTTGCAGACGAAGATCAGCCGGGTGCGCTCGGTGATCGCCGCGGCCATCGCCGCCAGGTCGTAGACGGCGTCGCCGGTCAGCGGCACCTGGACGGGCGTGGCGCCCGCGACTCGTGTGGCCAGCGGGTACGTCTCGAAGCTGCGCCAGCCGAACAGCACCTCGTCGCCCGGCCCGCTGGTGATGGTGATCAGGTTCTGGCACAGCGTGACCGAGCCGCAGCCGGTGATGACCTCGGCCGGCGTCACCCCGAGCGTCTTCGCCAGGTCGTCGGTGAGGGCCACCGCGCCGTTGTCCGGATAGCGGTTGACGCCCGCCGCCGCGTCGGCGATCGCGGCCGCCACCGCGGGGAGCGGCGGCTCGGTCACTTCGTTGCTCGCGAGCTTCAGCGCGCCCGGGAAAGTCTTGCCCGGCACGTAGGCGGGCAGGGAGTCGAGATCGGGGCGGATACGGAGTGTCACGACATTCCAATGTAGGCGCTTCGCCCGTGCCGATCACGGCGGGCCGTCGTGATTTGCCTCCGCGCGCGGGCCCTGTGTAGTCTCTGTTTCCGGCGAGTTCGCAAGGACTTGAGACCGGGAGACGTGCCAGAGCGGCCGAATGGGACTCACTGCTAATGAGTTGTCTCTTGAAAAAGGGACCGGAGGTTCAAATCCTCTCGTCTCCGCTGACCGGGCCCGCCCGGACAACCGAATAGCGTCGGAACATGTGCTTCCTGTACAGTCGTTCTGCGTACCAGCGCCCGTAGCTCAACGGATAGAGCATCTGACTACGGATCAGAAGGTTTGGGGTTCGAATCCCTACGGGCGCACCAGAGAAACGCCAGGTGAACGATAGCTTCGCCTGGCGTTTCTGCTGTCTGGGTTGGGGCCGGGGTATCACCTCTGCTCGGCCATCGGCTTCGGTGATACGTGATTCCGGGTCGGAACCGCCGGCCGCCGCGTCCGGCCGCCCCTAGGAGACGGCCCGTGGGCGCTTGGGTTCCGCCGGGCCGGTCGGGGCCAGGTCGTGCTCGGGTGTGGTGATCTCGGCCCATACGGCGTCAAGGGAGAGCCCGAGCACTGCGGCGACGGCGGCGACGGTGGGAAATGCGGGTGTGGCCACCCTGCCCGTCTCGATCTTGCGCAAGGTCTCGGGCGAGACCTGTGCGTCGAGCGCGACATCGAGGATCGAGCGTTCTCCTCGGGCACGGCGCAGGAGCGCGCCGAGACGCCGACCTCGCTCGACGTCCGTGGACGTGTTCGGCAATCTCACCATGCCTGACATCCTAGGTACGGGATAATATTACCGGGATAATTATTGGCTACGCGAATGGAGTGCGCTCCGATGATCGAGATTCTGAACCCATCCGAATTGACCCGGGCCAGGGAGACCGGGGCGGTGGTCGGCCGAATCCTGCAGACGCTGAGGACACGCAGCGTGGTGGGCACGAACCTGCTGGAGATCGATCAGTGGGCCGGCGAGATGATCGCCGACGCCGGCGCGCAGTCGTGCTATATCGACTATGCGCCCTCGTTCGGCCGCGGGCCGTTCGGGCACTACATCTGTACAGGGGTCAACGATGCGGTACTCCACGGGATGCCGCGTGACTACCCGCTCGCCGACGGGGACCTCCTCACCCTGGACCTCGCCGTGGTCAAGGACGGAGTCGCCGCGGACGCCGCCGTCAGTTTCCTCGTGGGTGCCGCGCGCCCGGCCGAGAGCGTGGCGATGATCGACGCGACCGACCGGGCACTGGCGGCGGGTATCGCCGCCGCCCGTCCGGGTGGCCGTCTCGGCGACATCTCTTTTGCGATCGGCTCCACGCTGCGGGCCGCGGGGTACCGGATCAACACCGACTTCGGTGGACACGGCATCGGGTCGACCATGCATCAGGATCCGCATGTGTCCAACATGGGTCGGCCCGGGCGGGGTTACCAGCTCCGCCCGGGGCTGCTGCTGGCGTTGGAGCCCTGGGTGATGGCGGATACCGATCGCCTGATCACCGACCCCGAGGACGGATGGACCTTGCGCAGCGCGACCGGGTGCCGGACCGCGCACAGCGAGCACACTATCGCCATCACCGAGGACGGGGCCGAGATCCTCACCCGGTGACAGAAGTGCACGGGCCGACTCGGTGGGTGGGCCGAGCGTTGTCGAAGCGCCGCGCGGTGATCAGTGGCGCGGCTTCGCCGGCCACCACATCCGATCACCGAGGACCGCCATCATGGCGGGCACCAGGACGGTCCGCACGATCACGATGTCGAGCAGCAGGCCGACACCGATCGTGAAACCGATCTGTACCAGGTTCAGCACCGTACCGCTCATCAGCGCGAACATCGTCAGCGCGAAGACGATGCCCGCGGTGGTGATGACCCCGCCGGTGCTGCCGAAGGCCCGCAGGATGCCGCGCACCATGCCGTTGTGCTCCGCCTCTTCCCGGATGCGCGAGGCGAACAGCATCGAGTAGTCGGCGCCGACGGCGATCACCGCCATGAACGACACCGGGATCACCGACCAGTCCAGGTCGATCCCGATGATGTGCTGCCACACGAGCACGCTGACGCCGACCGCCGAGGCGAATGAGAGCAGCACCGTCGCGACCAGCAGGATCGGCGCGAGGAGGCTGCGCAACAGCACCATGAGGATCAACAGGACGGCGAGCGCGGCCACGGTGCCGAACAGCAGCAGGTCGCGGCGCACTTGATCCTGCATGTCGGCGGACAGCGACGCCAGGCCGGTGTTCGACGCCGTCGCATCGGCCAGGGTGGTCGGTGCCAGCGCGCGTTCGACCACGCCGGGCAGCTCCCGGCTGGCCCGCATCGCCTCCTGGCTGTACGGGTTCACGCCCCACATCACCATCATCCGGGCGGTCTTGCCGTCCGGCGTGATGAGCAGGCGGCCGCCCTCCACGAAACGGGGATCGTTCAGGGCCTCCGGCGGCAGGTAGAAACCGGCCCCCGGACCCGACCTGGTCGACGCGCTCATCGTCTGGAGGTAATCGGCGGCCCGGTGCAGGCCGGCGGTGAGCTGGGCGGTCATCGCCACCGTTTGGTCGGTGCCGGCCTGGGCCTGATGCAGGCCGTCGGACAGATCGTTCAGCCCGCCGGAGAGCTCGTCGACACCGCTCTTCAGCCGGGTCAGACCGTCACGCAGACGGTCGGTGGAACCGTCCGTGAGCAGATCGAGCAGCGGTAGTGCCTGGCGCACGGCGGGAATCCCGGCGGCCAGCGCGCGCCGCCCGTTCTCCAGGTTCGCGGTGAGGGCGCCGATGTCGTCGAAGACCGCGCCGGCCCTGCCTCCGGTCGCCCGGTTCAGCGCCGACCAGGCCTCGCGGGCGGCCAGGCACGACGCGTCCGCGCGGCACGCGGCGCTGGGCGTGGCACTGCGCCACGGAGCGAAGAGCCGGTCGGCCTGCTGCACGGCCGTCAGTGCCCGGGTCTGCTGGGACAGGGTCTCCGCGGAATCCAGGAGTTCGCCGAGCGTCCGGCGCAGCGCGGGGATGCCGTCGGCGAGCCCGCGGCCGCCGGTCGCGGTACGCGCGGCCGCATCGAGCCGGTCGAGCCGATCGAGGACGCCGCCGGCCATCGCGGCCAGCTGCTCGGTGCCGGACACCATCTCGGGCATCCGGCGGACCGCCTCGTCGGCACCCGCGCTCAACTGCGCGACGCCCGAAGCGAGTCGCTGCAGTTCTGGCGTCGCCTCGACCATCCGCCGATGCGCGCCGGCGAGTTCGTCGCCCACGATGCCGGTCTGGTAGCCGGTGGCGGCTTCGGCCAGCGGGCTGCCGTCGGGCCGGGTGAGTCCGTACACCGCGGCCACCTCGGGCATGTTGGCGACGGCGATCGAGGCGACCTCGAGTGCGGCCAGGTCGGCGGTGTTGCGCAGATCGTGGTCGGAACGCACCACGACGAACTCGGGCGCGATCTCGTTGCGGCCGAAGTGAGCGGTGACGACGTCGTAGCCGCGGGTGGCGTCGGTGGCGCCGCGCGGCATGGCCGACTCATCCCAATTCATCCGGAACGTCGTGGTGATGGCCGCGGTGCCGAGCAGGAACACCAGGGCTGCGGCGGTGTAGATCCCGGCGTGCCGGATGACCTGCGCGCCGCGGCGGCGCCAGCGCCGCTCGGTGGAGGCCCGGGGCTCGGCCCAGCCGCGCGCGCCGGCGAGGGAGAGCAGTGCGAGCGGCAAGGTGAGGCTGATGAAGAGGGTGATCAGTACGGCGATCGCGGTCGGCGGGCCCGCGGTGGTGAACATGCCGATCTTGGTGAAGACCATGGAACCGCAGGCGGCGGCGATGGTCAGTGCCGACGCGACCAGGATGGGCCCGGTCCGGCCCGAACTCCGGGCGACGGAATCGGCGACGGACCGTCCGGCCCTGCGCCCCTCGTGGTAGCCGGCGATGGTGAATATGGCGTAGTCCGTACCGGCGCCGAGCACCAGCGCGGTCATGATCGCGATGGTGAAGTTGGAGATCGACAGGGTGCCGGACTGGCCGAGGAGCGCGATCACCGGCCGCACCACGGCCAGCGTGACGCCGATGGTGATCAGCGGGATCATCGCGGTGGCGAGGACCCGGTAGGCCGCGAAGAGCAGCACGGTGATCAACAGGATCGAGACCGCGGTGATGATGAGCAGGGAGACGTCGATCTGCTCGAAGAGGTCCGACAGCATCGCGGTGGGGCCGCTGTAGTGGACCACGAGCCCGTCGGGCCGGGGGATCGCGTCGATCTGCGCCCGGATCGCCTGGGTCGCGTGATGGGCTCTGGTGGAGCCGACCGAACCCGCCGAGGCGATGAGCAGGGTCACCGCCTTGCCGTCTTCGCTGATCGCGATGTCGCGGGTCACCGGGTTCCCGTACATGTCGATCAGGTAGGAGACGTTCTCGGGGTCGTCGAGCAGCCGGCCGGTCAGCGTCGCGAGGTACTTCTCGTCGGCCGCGCTAAAACCGTTCTCATTCGCGAGTACCACGCTGCTCACGGCGTTGGACCGGGGCACCCCGAACTCGTCCGCCATTCGTTCCAGGTTCTGGTTGGCCGGTAGATCGCGGGGCAGGAAGTCCGCGGAATGGCCGGAGACCACCTGTTCGAGTTGCGGGACCGCCACGTTGAGCAGGCCCGCAGCGGCGACCCAGAAGATCACCACCCACCGGGCGTGCCGCTGGACCCACCCGCCGAACCGGGTCAGGGACGTGCTCTGTGCCGTTCCGGCCACGCCTGCCTCCTCTTGCCGTGATGCGCGGTAGACGCCCGCCATCGAATTGAATTGACCCTAAAGTCATATCCGCGAGGTGGTCAATGCGAGTTCGTGGTCGAGTGGGGCGCTCGTCAGCCGGAGGATTTAGTGATGACGCTCACATGGAAAGCGCGTCGAGAAGTCGTTCGCCGCGAGCGACCATGTCCGCGGCCGACTCGCCGGGATTGTGCAGCCACCAGTCCACCAGTGCCGACACCACCGCTGACCAGACGCGCGTCAGCGCGTCGAGGTCGCCCGGCTCGGTCAGGCGGTCGGCGAACGAGGCCGCGATGCCTTCGGCGGCCTGCAGAAGCAGCTGGAGACGGTACTTCTTGGCCACCTCGAGCGCCTCGCTCCCGGCGGGCAGCGTTCGGTCGAAGAGCACGTTCCAGTCGTGCGGCCGTGGCTCCAGCGCGGTGAACACCGCGTTCAGCACCGCCGCGCCGCGGCCCATCGCCGAATGATCCTGGGCCAGGGCGTCGGCGATCCGCTCGGTCAGCTCCCGCCCGGCCCGGTCGCAGCATGCGCAGTAGAGGCCCTGCTTCGAGGTGAAGTAGGAGTGGATGAGCGGTTTGGAGATGCCCGCGTGAACGGCGATCTCGGCCAGCGTGGTCGCGGCGTAGCCGCGCCGGGCGAACTCGGCGGCGGCCGCGTCGAGGATCTGCGCCTCGCGTTCCGCGCGCGGCACGCCCTTGGACCCGGAACGAGCTCTCGCCATGTCCGCCGTCTCCTCACTCACCCGCCTCGCGCGTCCGCGGCACCGCCGTCGTCAGCCGATGGCGCGCGGGGTGGTTCCGGCACAATGGTGCCATGACCCGGTCTCCGCACGCCCCGCGCTCAGCGCCGCCGTACCGGGAGCCGATCGCCCGCGGGCAGACCTATCCGCCGCTCGGGTTCGCCGACGACGGCACTCCGCGCTACGGGTACACCCCGCCGACGGTGGCGGCACAGGTGCCGGTGGAACCGGCGCCGGTGCGGCCGGGGCCGCCGCCTCCGCCCAAACGAGATCCCGCGTGGCGGACCATCGCCGGGGTGGCGAGCGTGCTGGTGCTGGTCCTCATCGTCGCGGGGGCGCTGAAACTGGCGTCGTCCGGCGGCCGCGACGACCTCTCCGTCCGCTCCGACCCGCCGCAGTCGCAGACGCTCGACGACCCGTACCTCGACGGCAACCAGAACCCCGACCAGAGCGGCGTCCCGTCGTTCCCGATGCCGCCGGTGCCCGGCGGGACCACGCCGGCGCAGCCCTCCGGACCGCCGCTGCCGACCCTCTACGAGGTCACCACGCAGGCGCAGTCGACGGTGCTCTACCGCGACGGCGACATCACCAAGGTGACCACCAAACCGGGCGGTCCGTGGTCGGTGCAGGCCGTCACGACCGGTCTCGCACGGGTCACCGTGCTCGTCGGTGACGGCGAGGCGGCGTCGTGCCGGATCACGGTCGACGGGAAGCTGGTGTCCAGCCAGCAGGTCAGCGGCGGGGGCAGTGGTATGCGGTTGCTCGTCTGTCAGGGCTGACAGGGGCTAACGTAGAGGCGTGACTTCTCGCGAACCGTCGAACGATGTGAAGACCATGCTTACTTGGCGCGGCGCCGACGCCGAGCGCATCGAGCAGGTCCGGATGAACATCAGCGACGCGCGGATCCGCGCGTACGGCCGGATCATCAGCGCGGCCACGGACGAGCACGAAGCGTATTCGGTGTCGTACGAGTTGGTGACGAACGACAGCGGCGTCACCCGGCGACTCTCGGTGCGCATGCTCCGCGCGAGCGGCGAGACCCAGCTCGACATCAGCCGGGACATGGACGGCCGCTGGATGGTGCAGACGCCGGACAGCGTGGTGCACAGCGACTTCGGCGGCGCCGACACCGTCGACCTGTGGCATTCGCCGTTCCTCAAGTCGCTGGTGATCCGCCGCTTCGGCCTGCTCGGTGGGCAGAGCGTGGTCGACATTCCGGTGGTGGAGCTCAGCCTGCCCGGGTGCAGCGTCGATGTGATCGAGAAGTCGTACACGTTCGACGGCCTCGGCACCGCTGCCGGCGCGGCGACGCTGACCTCGGCGCGCGGCACCTGGGATCTGCGGGTCGACGAGGCCGGGCTGGTGACCACGTTCACCGGGATCGCCGAGCGGATCTGACGCCCGGCGCGCGCGGCTCAGTCCATCCAGACGCGCGCCAGATGGGCCTGGCGCCGTAGTTCGTGCGCCCAGCCCTCGTCGCCGATCACGACGCCCTCGATGGGGTGCGGCGGCGCCAGCGCGATCTGCTCGTAGCGGGCGCGGGCGCGGTGGCCGTCGTCGACGATCACCTCCACGCTGCCGTGATCGCGCAGCGCGTCGCGGGCGGCGATCAGGCGGTCGATGGTCTCGCTCAGCGTGTTCAGCAGCGCCGTGGCGTTGCCCTCCAGCATGGCGCGCTGCAGCTCCGGCGCGGTGCCCGCGACGCGGGTGCCGTCGCGAAAACTGCCCGCGGCCAGCCGCAGCGCCAGTGCGCTCTCGCCGGCGCCGACCGTCGCGGTCACCGCGGCCGTCAGGTGCGGATTGTGCGAGATGGCGGCGACGGCGCGGTCGTGCGCGTCGTTGGCGGCGGGCACCACCAGGGCCCCCGCGGCACGGGCGATCCCGGCGACGGCGAGCCAGTCGTGCGGGTCGGTGTCGTCGTGCGTGGTGACCATCCACATCGCGCCGGTGAACAGTGTGGGATCGGTGGCGGCCCAACCGGATTCGGCGGTGCCGGCCATCGGGTGGCCGCCGACGTACCGGGCGCCCGGATGCCCGGCGGCGACGATTCGTGCCACCTCTTCCTTGACGCTGACGACGTCGGTGAGCAGGCAGCCGGGTGCGTGCTCGGCGACCGCGGCGACCATCGCGCCGAGCGCCGGAACCGGGGTCGCGAGCACCACCACGGCGTCGTCCGCGGCGGCGCGGCGCAGGACGGCGGCGAGGTCGGCGGAGGCGTCGTATCCGGCCGCGGTGGCCTGTTCGACGGTCGCGGCGGAGCGGTTGTATCCGTAGGCCGCTCGCCCGGCGTCGGCGAGGACCCGAAGCAGGGAGCCGCCGATCAGGCCGAGCCCCAGAATGCAGACCGGTCGTGCGTTGTCGGGATCCACGGATTCAGGCTACCGTGGCGAGCATGGGCACCGCGCAGGCGCAGGACAGCGAATACGACGGTTATGCGGTCGCGGTGGTGCGTGAGGACACCGGCTGGAAGGTCAGTGTCCTGGCGCCCAGCGCCCTCGACAGTCTGGAAGACGCCGAGCTGCAGTTGCGCGAGCTGCGGGCGTCCGGCGCGGTCTTCGGGCTCCTCGACGTCGACGACGAATTCTTCGTGGTCGTGCGCCCGACGCCGACCGGCCCCCGGCTCCTGCTGTCGGATGCGACCGCCGCCGTCGACTACGACATCGCCGCCGACGTGCTCGACCGGCTCCACGTGGAGGTCCCCGACCTGGACCCCGACGACGTCGACGAGGTGGACCCGTGGGAGGAGGGCGACCTCGGTCTGCTCGCCGACCTGGGCCTGCCCGACGGCGTGATGAGCATCATCGTCGGCGACACCGACCTGTACGCGGACGAACAACTCGGCATGATCGCGGCGCGTCTCGGGTTCGCCGATGAACTGACCGAGGTGCTCGACGATCTCGGCGACTGATCCCGCCGCTCCGGTGAACGCGCCGCTGAACGACGCGCAAGCACAGATCCGCGTCGCGATCGAGGCCGCCCGCGCGACACCCGAGGGCGACGTGCCGATCGGCGCGGTGGTCTTCGGGCCGGACGGCACCGAACTGGCCCGCGCCGCGAACCGCCGGGAGGCCGACGGCGACCCCACGGCGCACGCCGAGATCCTGGCGCTGCGCGCGGCGGCCCGACGCCACGGCGACGGCTGGCGTCTCACCGGGTGCACCCTCGCGGTCACCGTCGAGCCGTGCGCGATGTGCGCCGGCGCGATCGGGCTGGCGCGCGTCTCCGCCGTCGTCTTCGGGGCGTGGGAACCCAAGACCGGTGCCGTCGGCTCCCAATGGGACCTGCTGCGCGATCAGCGGCAGCTGCACCGGCCGCAGGTGCGCGGGGGAGTGCTGGCCGACGAGTGTGCGATGTTGGTCTCGGATTTCTTCGCAGGTCGGCGGGTTGTCGGGGACTCCGGATAGATTGGAGTCCGCAGCGCGATCGCGCAGTGGCCACCAAGACAAGGGGAAGCAGATGTCCGACAATCTGGACAAGATCAACGAGATCGTCGACTCGGTGCGCGAGAAGGTCGCCGGCCTGGCCGACTCCGAGCAGATCAACGCCGTCGTCGAGACCGCCAAGAGCAAGCTCGGCGAGCTGGCCGCCAATGAGCAGGTGCAGGGCGCCATCAGCACCGCGCAGGACAAGCTGAGCGAGCTGCTCGCGAACGAGCAGGTCCAGGGCGCCATCAACACCGCCACCGAGAAGGCCGCGGAGCTGAAGGACAAGATCTCCGGAAACTAAGCCCTCTGCCCTTCGGCCGCGTGTCGTCGCACGCTCCGCCACGCATGCTCGGGATCCGTCCCATCGAAGGGTCCGACCAGGGGATTTCACCCTGGGGCCGGTGCTCGGGTACAGTTTCTCGCGGTGGCGTGTCCGAGCGGCCGAAGGTGCAGCACTCGAAATGCTGTGTGCGGTAACCCCGCACCGGGGGTTCAAATCCCTCCGCCACCGCGCAAGGCCCCTGATCTGCGGCGCAGGTCAGGGGCCTTTTCCAATGCGTTCCTCGGCTGTAGCTGGGCGACATGCCCACGTTGGTCTACATATGAATAATGACTTGTGAGTGATACGCGCGCCTATGCTAGCTGCATGTACGGATGGTGGCCGCACGCATCACGCCGATATCGGCCGGTCCCAGGGCTGCAACCGGCGCGTATGTGGCTGGGAATCCTTGCGTACCTCACTCCGGTGGTTGCGGCGGTGACTGTCGCATGGCGGGCGGGTGCCGACCTTCCTTTCGACCGTCGCTTCGCATTGACCCAGTTGGCATTCGGGCCGGCTTGGATCGCGGGGCTCCTGATGATGGTTACCATCTTCTGCTCGGCGGGAGAGGCGCTCGAGGTCGCGCGAGCTGCCTGGTCCAGGCTGGTCGAGCGAGCGCGGACTCCTCCGCCACAAAGCCGAGCTTGGTCGGCGATCAAGCTGGTCAGCGATATTTCTCTAGCCGGGATAGCGGCTTGGATCGCGATCGGTCTCTACTGGCCTGTGCTCGCTGCTCTGGGCGTTGTATGCAGCCTTGCCCCTGCGTGGGTTCTCTGCCGTAAGGGCGTCGCACTGTATTGGCGGATCGGGGTAGCGTTCTTGACGATGGCGATGATGGCGTCTCTGGTGGAGATTGGCTTGACGAATCCGGCGTCTGTGTCGTCAGTCAAGATTCTCCTCTTTCCGGTGGTCAGCGTGGTGCTCTCCCGACTGACCTACTGGTGGATTGGGTGTGCGCTCAATCCGGAGGCGGCGCCGGTCTAGGTTGCCGCAATACTGGAACTCATCTACCAATCAGACGGGGAGACCGAGCGTGCGGCCGGCCTCGATCAGCCAGCCCATCCAGACGTGTTCCGGGGCGCCCATCATGTACTGGGCGAGAGCGTTGGAGAGTGCGTTGAAGGTCGCCATGGCGGGACTCCTCGTGTCGAGCGGCCGCGAGGTAGCGGCCTAACTCGAAAATCGCGACAAAACGCCCGGCTGTTACCGGGCGGCGGCGTCGGCCATCCCCGAATATCAGGGCACGGGGGGAATCTTCCCTCGTGGGTCAGCATTCGGGGGTGACCGACGTGCTCGCGTCGGTGTCCTTCGTGACCGGCTATGCGCCGGCGGACGAGACCGCGGCGCCGGAGTCGAGCGCGGGTGCCGCCCGGCTCAGGCGTGCTCGATCGAGAAGCTGCTGCGTCGGCGGTACACGTCCAGGGCCAGTGCGACCAGGCGGTCGATGAGGTCCGGGTAGGCGAGGCCGGTGGCCTCCCACATCTTCGGATACATCGACGCCGGGGTGAATCCGGGAATGGTGTTCACCTCGTTGAGCAGCCAGCCCCGGCCGTCCTCCTCGTAGAAGAAGTCGACCCGCGCCATACCCGCACAGCGCAGCGCGACGAAGACCTGCCCGGCCAGCTCGCGGGCCTGCGCGATCGCCGCATCGGGCAGGTCAGCGGGGATCATCAGCTGGGCGGCGCCGGTCACGTACTTGTCCGTGTAGTCGTAGAAGTCGCTGCCGGGCCGGATCTCACCGGGGAGCGTGGTCTCCGGGACGCCGTTGCCGAGCACCCCCACCTCGATCTCCCGGGCGGTCACCGCCTCCTCGATCACCACGACGTCGTCGTATCGCAGCGCCTCGGTGATCGCGCGGTCCAGCTCGTCGGCCGTGCCGGCCCGCGAGACGCCGACCGATGAACCCATGTTGGCCGGCTTCACGAACACCGGGAGGCCGAGTTCGTCGATCGCCCGGGCGGCCCCGGCCCGCGGGTCGTCGACGCCGTGGCGCAGCGTCACCCACCGGCACTGCGGGATTCCGGCGCGGGCGGCGACCTCCTTGGCCATGCCCTTGTCCATGCACAGCGACGACGACAGCACGCCGCAGCCGACATAGGGCACCTTGAGCAGTTCGAGCATGCCCTGGACCGTGCCGTCCTCGCCGTGCGGTCCGTGCAGCAGCGGGAAGACGATGGTGGTCACGTCGCTCGCACCGGTGATGACCTCGACCGGATCGACCACCGGTCCCTCGATGTCGAGGCTGTTGCCGATGTCGTCGCCCGCGGCGAGCGCGGCGGCCGCGAAGTCGTTGCGATGCCAGGTGCCGTCCTTCGCGATGCCGACCGGCACCAGCGTGTAGCGGCCACGATCGGCGGCGGCCAGGACGTGCGCCGCGGTCACCCGCGACACGTCGTGCTCGGCGGAGACGCCGCCGTAGAGGACCACCAGCCGCAGGAGGGGAGAACTCATGGGTGTGAGGATACGTGGCTGCGGGTACCGTGTGCCGCGTGCACCTTCTCGCCAGTCAGATCGCCGCCGCGACCGGCGGCACCCTCCACGGTCCCGACGTCCAGGTCGACTCGGCGGGCATCGACTCGCGGGCGCTGCGTGCCGGTCAGCTGTTCGTGCCGATCGTCGCCGAGCGCGACGGACACGATTTCATCCCCGCCGCCGTCGCGGCCGGGGCGAGCGCCTATCTGACCGATCGGGCACCCGATCTCGCGCTGCCGGCCACCGCGATCCAGGTCGACGACACCTTCACGGCGCTCGCCGCGCTCGGCCGCGAGGCACGACGACGCCTGCCCGACCGCGTGGTGGGCGTCACCGGATCGGTCGGCAAGACCTCCACCAAAGACCTCCTGGCCGGCGTTCTGGAGACCACCTACCGCACCGCGGCCAGCGAGAAGAGCTTCAACAACGAGCTCGGCCTGCCGCTGACCCTGCTCGGCGCGCCCGACGACACCGAGGCCGTCGTCCTCGAGATGGGGGCCCGCGGCGTGGGGCACATCGCGCTGCTGTGCGAGATCGCGTCGCCCACCGTCGGCGTCCTCACCCGCGTCGAGGGCGTCCACCTGGAGATGTTCGGTTCGCTCGACGACGTCGCCCGGGCGAAGGGCGAGCTGGTCGAGTCGCTGCCCGCCGACGGCCTGGCGATCCTCAACGCCGACCACGAGATCGTCGCCGCCATGGACGCACGCACCCAGGCGCGCGTGCTGACCTACGGCCTGGCCCCGGGCGCCGACGTCCGCGCGGAGAACGTCGTGCTCGACGACCAGCTGCGTCCCCGCTTCGACCTGATCACCCCGTGGGGTGCCGCGGCGGTCGCCCTCGGTGCCCGCGGCGAACACCAGGTCCCCAACGCGCTCGCCGCGGCGGCGGCCGGCGGCGGACTCGGCGTACCGGTCGACGCGATCGCCGCCGGGCTGGCCGGCGCACGACTCTCCGGTCTGCGCATGGAACTGGCCACCACCGGCGCGGGCGTCGTCGTCATCAACGACGCGTACAACGCCAACCCGACGTCGATGGCCGCCGCGCTCGGGTCGCTGGCGCGCCTCGACGCACGACGGCGCTTCGCCGTCCTGGGCACCATGGCCGAACTCGGCGACGACGGCCCCGCCGCCCATCGCGAGGTGGCCGCACTGGCGCACGACCTGGGCGTCGCGGTGATCGCCGTCGACGAGCCCGCCTACGGCGACGGCGTGACGCACGTCGCGGACGTCGACGCGGCGGTCGCCGCGCTGGGCGACCTCACCGAGGGCGACGCCGTCCTGGTCAAGGGCAGCCGGGTGGCCGCGCTCGAACGGGTCGCGCAAGCCCTCGGCTGACGGCGGTCGCCCCGTGCGGGTGGGTCGTCGGCGATCGGCGTATCCGCAGGTCGCCGGGTGAGAGGTTTCCGGACCGGAATTCTCGCGCAACGAATCTACGTGCGGAAACGCCGGATCCCGTCGGGTTGGGCGCCCGGCACGCACGTTCTTCTTCCTACTGTTCCAGGGACCTGGCCGGCAGTGCGGTCAGGTGGATCACCTGAACAGCGGGGCAAGGAAGGACGGGGAGTGCATTGCCAGAGCATCCCGCGCGACGCGGCCTGGCGGCGACGATCGCATTCGTTTCGATGGCGACTCTCGTCGCCTGTGGCGGCGGCGACGACGGCCGGCAGGCGTCATCGACCAAGCCGCGGCCTGCACCGGATGTGCCGGACGGGAGTGTCTACCTGACGTCGCTCGATGATCTGCCGCCGCGGGAACTCGTCGGTCTCACCGCGAACACGGCGAACAAGCGGATGTTCACCGACAAGTACCGAGGGACTCAAGTGGGCGACGGCAGGGTCCGGAATTTCGGCGACATCGCGTTCTCCACCGAACAGCTCAATCTGACGAAGCCGCTGGTGCCGGATCGGGGAACGGAGTTCACCGACTACACCGGCGACTATCGCATCGTCGCCGCGTGCACCACGCGGAACGCCGCGGACGGAAGTTACGCGCTGTACGTCGGGATCCTGCCGAAGGAGATCGCGACGGATGAGCTCATCGCGAAGGGCAGAGCGGGGGAGTGGACTCCGGTGATGGACCGGAACACCCCCTGCTCGGGCTGGGGGCCGACGCTCCCGCTGTCCGGAATGAAGTGACGACGATCCCCGGTCCCGCTGCCGCGGGGCCGGGGACCGTTCTCGTCGTCAGTTGACCGTGAACGCGATCGCCTGCCCGTCCTTGGTGCAGCGGGCCAGCTCGTTCTCCTCGCTCGACGGACCGCAGTTCCAGCCGGACACCGTCTGCGGCTTACCGGTGGCGATCAGCGGGCTGTAGTCCTTCGCGATCGACATCGCGGTCTTGCAGGTCACGTCGCCGGCGGCGAGCCGGACATGGAGGGCGCCGTCGGGGCCGCCGGTCATGCCGCAGTTCTTCTCGTCCGCGGCGGCGGAGGTGTCCTCCGAGGCGGGGGCCTGGCTCTGCGGGCTCACACCGCCGACCACCGGGATACTGCTGTCGGCCGGAGCGGTCACCGTGCCGGAGGTGGCGGTGGCCTCCTTCTGGTCGCCGCAGCCGGTCACCGCCAGGCCCAGTGCGCACGCGAACATCGCGGCGGCGGTCAGCTTCGTCATCGGTCGCAGGGTCGAAGTCATGGATTCCACGCTATGGGAGAATCGCCCGGGTGACCACCAGTGAATTCGTCCGGCGCGCCACTCTCGACGGGACCGCGGGACGGACCGGCACCATCGTCACCCCGCACGGGGAGATCCACACGCCGGCGTTCATCCCGGTCGGCACCAAGGCCAGCGTCAAGACCGTGACGCCCGAATCGGTCGCCGCGCTGGGCGCGCAGGCCGTGCTCGCGAACGCCTACCACCTGTACCTGCAGCCGGGGCCGGAGATCATCGATCAGGCCGGTGGCCTGGGCCGATTCATGAACTGGCCGGGCCCCACCTACACCGACAGCGGCGGCTTCCAGGTGATGAGCCTCGGCGTCGGCTTCAAGAAGGTCATCTCGATGGACGTCGAGGGGAGCCAGGACGACGCCGCCATCGCGCCCGGCAAGGAACGACTCGCCAACGTCGACGACGACGGAGTGACGTTCAAGTCACACCTGGACGGGTCGCGGCATCGGTTCACCCCCGAGGTGTCCATGCGGATCCAGCACCAGCTCGGCGCGGACATCATCTTCGCGTTCGACGAACTGACCACCCTGATGAACACCCGCGGGTATCAGGAGGAGTCGCTGGAACGCACCCGGCAGTGGGCGATCCGCTGCCTGGCCGAGCACAACCGGCTGTCCGTCGAGCGTTCGCATCGGCCGCAGCAGGCGCTCTGGGGAGTCGTGCAGGGGGCGCAGTACGAGGATCTGCGCCGCAAGGCGACGCGCGACCTCGTCGAACTGTCCCGGATCGACCGCGACAACGGCGGCAAGGGCTTCGGCGGCTACGGCATCGGCGGTGCGCTGGAGAAGGCGAACCTCGGCACCATCGTCGGCTGGGTCACCGACGAGTTGCCCGACGACGCCCCGCGCCACCTCCTCGGCATCAGCGAGCCCGACGACATCTTCACCGCGATCGAGAACGGCGCCGACACCTTCGACTGCGTCTCGCCGACCCGGGTGGCCCGCAACGGCGCCATCTATTCCTTCGACGGCCGCTACAACATCACCAACGCCAAGTACCGCAACGACTTCTCGCCGCTCGACGCCGAACTCGACAACTACTCGACTCAGTACACCCGCGCCTACCTGCACCATCTGTTCCGGGCGAAGGAGGGGCTGGCGTCCACGCTGGCGACGCTGCACAACCTGAGCTTCACGGTGACCCTGGTCGACCGTGCCCGGCAGGCCATCGAGGACGGCACCTACTTCGAGTACCGCGACGAGTTCTTGCGCCGGTACTACGCGGGAACGCGCCGGAACGACTGAGTCCGCTTTCGCCAGGCCGAGCCCGTCCGCCGGCTGAGCCCGTCCGCCGGCTGAGCCCCGTCGAAGCCCCGCAAACTGCCGAATCGGGCCTCGCAGTGAAGCCTGATTCGGCACTCTGCGCGCGGACGGCGGCGCGCTGTGCCGAACAAGCCGTGCCGAACAACCCGTCGTTTGCAGGCAATAGCGTCCGCCGCTCGGCGTACGATTCCCCGCGTGAGCAGCCCTCAGTCCGGCGACGGGTCCGTCGGAGACGTCCCACGCACCCTCGCCGACCTCGCCCGATCGCAGCCATTGCCGCCGCCCGAGATCGCGCGAATGCTCGGGGAGGTCGCCCAGGCGCTCGACGGCGCCGGGGCGCGCGGGGAGGTCTACCGGTCGGTGCGGCCGGAGAACATCACGGTCGACGCGGCCGGTCGTGCCGCGCTGGTCTCGCCGCCGCCCGACACGGCGGAGGGGTCGCTGGACGCCGTCGTCTTCGCTTCCCCGGAACAACTGCGCGGCCGGCCGCTCGATCCGCGCTCGGATCAGTATTCGCTGGCCGCCACCGCGTTCGCACTGCTCACCGGCACGCCGCCGTATGCGGGGTCGTCGTCGACGGCGATCGTGCTGGCCCACGGGCAAGACCCGATCCCCTCGGCCGCCGTCCGGAATCCGCAGCTGCCGCCGGCCGCGGACCCGGTCTTCTACCGCGCGTTGGCGAAGAATCCGGCGGAGCGTTTTCCGGATAGCAGGTCGTTCACGGCGGCGCTGCGGGCCGCGATCGAGGGCGTGTCTGCCGCGGTGCCCGGCACTCCGGCGCAGCACCCGGGTGCGCCCGCGGCACCGGAGGCGCGGCGGCGGTCCAAGGTACCGCTGCTCGTCGGAGCACTGATCGCCGTCGTGCTGGTGGTCGTCGGTATCACCGCCTTCGTGCTGACTCGATCCGGCGGCGGCACCGCTGGCACCGCGGCGGCCCCGTCGCGCGCGGTGATCTCCGGTGATCTGACGACGATCTGCGCTGCGCACAAGGACGGCCCGCTGGCCTGCACCGACGACAACGACCGTCCGGTCGTGAAGGAATCGCTGAAGTCGGTGAGTTCGCTGGATACCTCCGCGACACCCTGCGCGGTGGCCGCCGGGCAGGTCTATTGCTGGGGTGGCAACTCGGCAGGCCAGCTCGGGACGGGTAGCACCAGTGAGGCCATGACCGACACGCCGCAGGCCGTGCCGGGCATGAACGAGGCGACGGTGGTGGCAGGCAACGGCGGATCGCCGTGTGCGATCAATGCCGGGGAGGTGTACTGCTGGGGCGATCTCGGTGACTGGTCCCCCGCGCTGAGCGGCCTGGAGAGGGCGAAGCCGACCAAGATTCCGGGGCTGTCCGGAGTCTCAGACCTCTCGGCGAGCTGGGACACCGGCTGCGCGCTGGCCGATCACGCCGTCTGGTGCTGGGGCCGCAACGAGCAGGGGCAGGCGGGCGACGCCCGCGGCGACTCGCGCATCCAGCCCACCAAGGTCGACGGCCTCGGGAACGTGACCAGAATCCAGACCCGAAACGGAGTGACCTGCGCTGTCAGCGACTCCGAGCCGTACTGCTGGGGGAACATAGCCGGTCTCGTCGGCGACAAGCTGAGCCTGACCAGGTCATACCCGCGGCCGACCAAGATCCCCGGGTTCGGCCGGATCACCGACCTCGCGGTCACCACGAAATCGGTACAGGGTGACCAGGTTCCCGGCACCACCACCTTCGAGACCGTCGGTTCGCCGTTGCTGTGCGCGATCACGGCCGAGGGCACCGTGAAGTGCGCGGGCGACAACAGCGAAGGACAACTGGGCACCGGTGATACGTCGCGGTCGGGGCTGCCGGTCGACGTCAAAGGGGTCACCGGGGCGACGGCCATCGCCGTCGACAGCTATGGGAGCTACGCCTGCGCCATGGCGGAGGATCTGATGTGCTGGGGCCGACTGCCCGGCCACTACGGGGATCCGTGGCTGCCGCGCGCCCTCGACTGGCCCCGCTGACCTCAGGTCTCTCGCCGCCGGGGCGGCGGATCGACGTGCTCCGGTCACGTCGGCGGCCGGCCGAGCAGTTTCGAGGCACCGGCCGAGGAGCGTGTCGAAGCCAAGCCTTCGGCCGGGGTCAGACCCCGGTGAAGATCCAGGGCTCTCGGGGGAGCGACGCCGGATCGAAGCGCTTCAGGAGTTGTTGGGCGGTCACCGGCTCGCCCGGTCCGGCCAGATTCAGCGACTCCGCCATCAGACCGAGCACCCGGGGGGCGTCGTAGCCGCGTTCGGCGAGCTGGGCCAGGGTGATCGCGCCATCCCGTTTCGAGAGGCGCACCGGTTCGCCCCCTGAGCCTGTCGAAGGGCTGAGCACCATCGGGACGTGGGCGTACTCCGGAACCGGATAGCCCAGCCGTTGCGCGAGGTACGCCTGGCGTGGCGCCGACGAGAGCAGATCGCCGCCGCGCACCACCTGGTCGATGCCGAAGGCGGCGTCGTCCACGACCACCGCCAGGTTGTACGCGGGGGTGCCGTCGCCGCGGAGCAGCACGAAGTCGTCGACGTCGCCGGTGAACTCGCCGTGGAGCGTGTCGTGCACGGTGAACCGCGGCAGGTGCGCACGGAGGCGGATCGCGGCGGGACGTTCACGCCGCCGCTGCGCCCGCTGCACCTGCGTCAGATCCCGGCACGTGCCCGGGTAGGCGCCGGGCGGGGCGTGCGGTGCTGTCGGCGCGTCCTGGATCTCGCGGCGTGTGCAGAAGCACTCGAAGGTCTCCCCGGCGGCCACCAGCCCGTCCACCACCGACCGGTAGACGCCGAGCCGATCGGACTGCGCCACCACCGGCTCGGACCAGTCCAGCCCGAGCGCGGCGACGTCGGCCAGTTGCCGCTGCGCGGCGCCGGGCCGGGTCCGGCCGTCCAGGTCTTCCATCCGGATCAGGAAGTCCCGGCCGGTCGACCGGGCGAAGAGCCAGGCCAGCAGCGCGGTGCGCAGATTGCCGACATGCAGGTCGCCGGACGGTGAGGGGGCGAAGCGGCCGGCGGGCATGACAACACCGTAGGACACCGGCGGTGTTGATACCGTCAGCGACCATGTTCATCTTCGGGCCGATCGGCGCCGCGCAACTGATCCCGGTGATCGGCACCGCGCTGCTGATCCTGGCATGGGTGGCCGCCGCGATCGTCGTGCTCGTGGTGCGCCGGCGGCGTTCGGCGCAGGTGCGGGTCGTGGGCGGGCCGGCGGTGTCCGCGCTGCGGCTGACCAAGAGGTACGGGGACCGCGTCGTGCTCGACGACCTGAGCTTCGAGCTTCCGCCGGGGCGGGTGCTGGCGTTGCTCGGTCCCAACGGGGCGGGAAAGACCACCTTGCTGCGCATACTCGCCGGGCTCGCCGACGCTGACGCCGGGCAGGCGTCGATCTTCGGTGTCCCGGTCACCCCGGGTGCACCGGTCCTCGCGCGGGCCGGCATCACGATCGACGAGCCCGGCGTGGTGCCCCACCTGACCGGACGGCAGAACCTGGTGTCGCTGTGGCGGATCAGCGGCCGGGATCCGGCTGACGCGCACGTGGAGACGGTGATCGAACTGACCGGACTCGGCGCGGTCGCCGACCACCGGGCGGGCACGTACAGCATGGGGCTGCGACAGCGACTCGCCCTGGCCCAGGCCATGCTCGGTCTCCCCGAACTGCTGATCCTCGACGAACCGACGAACGGTCTCGACCCCGATCAGATCGCGGACCTGACCGCGGCTCTCGGCCGGTACTCGGCCACCGGACGCACCATCGTCGTCTCCACGCATCAGCTGCCCGAGCTCGCCGTCCTGTGCACCGACGCGCTGGTGATCCGCGAGGGCAGGGTCGCCTGGTCCGGGCCGCTCGACGCCGTGCCCGCACCCGCCGGTGGCGACTCCGGCTCGCCCGACCGGTTGACCACGGTTTATCGCGCGAGCGGCCGGGCGCCGTCGACGCCGGCGTCCGGGCGACCCGCGCTCGATGCATCGGCGACCAGCCTGCCCGCGATCGACCATGCGGTGGCGCCGGGTGGCGCCCGCTCGCCGCGACCGGCCCTGAGTACGCGGACCGAGATCGCCCGGCAACTGCAACGCCGCGGCACCTGGGTGCTGCTGGCGGCGGCCTGCCTCATTCCGCTGATCTTGGCCGTCGTTCTGCGGATGGGCACCACGGACTTCCTGATCGAGGGCGACGTGCTGGGCCGGCTGGCGACGGCCGGCGCCGCGAATTTCACCGTGGTCACCCTGTTCCTGGGTTCCCAGCTGTTCCTCGTCGTCGCGGTGGCGTACCTGTTCGGGGATTCGATCGCCCGCGAATCGGCCTGGCGGTATCTGCGGGTGCTGGCGACCGTGCCGGTCCCGCGCAGCAGGCTGGTGCTGGTCAAGGCCGCCGCGCTCGCGGCGCTGGTGGCGGTCGGGGTCCTGGTCTACGCCGCGGTGAGCTATCTGGTCGGGTGGGCGTTCTTCGGTTCCGGGACGCTGCTGCCGGTCGCCGGACCCGGCGTGACGGGCGCGCAGATCTACGTCCGGCTCGCCATGATGGTCGGCTACATCCTGGTGTATCTCAGCTGGGTCGCGGCGCTCGCACTCCTGCTGTCGGTGCTCGCCGGGGACAACGCGTCGGTCGCCGCGACGGCGACGATCGCCCTCACTATCGGCAGCCACCTGCTGGGCGCGTTCAGTTCGTTCGGGACCAGCCGGGGGTGGCTGCCGACCCGGAATTACGACGCCTGGGTCGCGGCGAGCCGGCTCGTGTTCGACCCCACCTCGGTGCTGTGGGGGATCTTCCTGTCGCTGCTCTACACGTCGGTGTTCCTGGTGGCTGCTCTCGCGGTGATGAACATCCGCGAGATCCGGCGCTAGTGTCGCGACACAAGGACATGGGCTAGATGTACTTCCCCGACACGTTGTGAACATCTGAGGTGAAGTGAAGACCTCCGGGCAGGATGTGGGTTACCACACTGACATCAAGCCACGGAGGTCTTCATGGTCCACGCTAACGCACCCTTGACGCCGGAGGGCAGACGACGCCTGGCGGTGCTGATCGTCGAGGACGGTTGGCCGCTGCGGCGGGCAGCGCAGCGGTTCCAGGTTTCCCTGGCCACGGCCAAGCGATGGGCCGACAGGTACCGCGCCGGTCAGGAGTTGACCGACCGTAGTTCCCGTCCCCAGACCTGTCCGACGCGTCTGAACCGGCGCACCGAGCGGCGGATCATCGGTCTGCGGTTCACTCGCCGCTGGGGACCACACCGCATCGCCTACCACCTGCGGCTTCCGCGTTCGACCGTGGGCAGGGTCCTGACTCGGTACCGGATGCCGCCGCTGGCGCACCTGGACCAGGCCACCGGGCTGCCGGTGCGCCGGCCGCGCCCAAGAGGTACGAAGTCGACCGTCCCGGCCGGCTGGTCCATGTCGACATCAAGAAACTCGGCCGAATCCCTGACGGCGGCGGATGGCGGGTCCATGGACGCGGCTCGGCCCAGGACCTCAGAGCCGGGCGGCACCGTGACCAGGCTGCCCGCGGCGGCGCAGCAGAATCGCGGGGCTACCGGTACCTGCACCACGCCGTCGATGACCACTCGCGCGTGGCGTATTCGGAGATCCTCGATGACGAACGCAAGGAGACCGCGGCAGGGTTCTGGGAACGGGCCAACGCGTTCTTCGCCGAGATCGGAGTCACCGTGACCGCGGTGATGACCGATAACGGATCCTGCTACCGCTCGCGTGTGTTCGCCGCGGCCCTGGGCCCGAGTATCAAGCACAAGCGGACCAGGCCGTACCGGCCCCAGACCAACGGGAAAGTCGAACGCTTCAACCGGACGCTGGCCGCCGAATGGGCCTACGCCGCCCCGTACACCAGTGACACCGAACGCGCAGCGGCCTACCAGCACTGGCTGCACCACTACAATCACCACCGACCCCACACCGGGATCGGCGGCCTCGTCCCCTCAGCCCGCGTTCACAACCTCACGGGGAAGTACAGCTAGAGCAGCGGCTTTCCGTCGCGGGAGCGTACGGGCGATGTGCTAGGTTCGTCGCATCTTGCGCCCGGCACCCTGGGCGCCGCGTACTGGGAGGGTCGCGATGGCCGACGAGACGAATCAGAACCAGCCGGGCCCCGGCCAGTTTCCGCCGCCCGGCGCCGCCCAGTTCCCGGGCCAGTATCCGCCGCCGGGCACCGGCCAGTTCCCGCCGCCTGGGACCGGTCAGTTCCCGCCGCCGGGGACCGGTCAGTACGCGCCGCCTCCGCCCGCCGGTCCTCCCGGCACCCATCCGGTATCCCAGCCGGGCATGCCGTTCCCGCCGCCGGGACAGTCGTTCCCACCGCCGGGGCAGCAGTTCCCGCCTCCGGGGCAGCAGTTTCCCCCGAACTACCCGCCGCCCGGCCAGCAGTTTCCGCCGCAGGACCCGTTCCACCAGGGGCCGCCGCCCGCCGCGCCGGGCAGCACCCGCAAACGCAACTGGATCATCGCCAGCAGCCTGGTGGCCGTGGTCGCGGTGGTCGCCGCGCTGGTGACCACCCTCGTGATGATGGGCGGTTCCAACGAGCGGAAGGGCGCGAGTTCGGCCGACACCGCCGCGCTCGACATGCTCGCCGCGGCCACCCGGCGCGACACCTCCGCCGTCGCCAAGCTCATCGCGCCTGCCGAAGCCGGATCGCTGGGCGAGATCGTGGACGCCCTGCAACAGCGAGCCCAGGACGTCGGCGTGCAGAAGGGTGGTGGACACGACGGCCTGCTCGCGGGCGTCACGATCACCACCGCGAATGTGCGGACCAAGGTCGACGACCTCCGCGGCGATCTGGCCCGGGTCACCTTCACCGACGGCACCATCGATGTCCGGTTCGACCCGGGCACCGCTAACCCGGGCCTCAAGGATCTCTTCGGGGACGACCTCGAATCGGGTCACGGCACGATCGACGTGCACGATCTGCAGACCTACGGCCGCGACGGCGCGCGGATCGACCCGTTCGTGATGACGGTGAAGCAGGGGGATCGCTGGTATGTCAGCCCCGCCTACACCGCCGTCGAGCACGCGATGCTCGACGACGGCGGGTACAAGGCCGACTACCGCGCCAAGCCGGTGACCCCGGAGCGATTCGGCAGCCCGGAGGACGCGGCCGCGGGCTTCGTGGCGGCACTGTCGAAGACGGTGGATCAGAACTCGCTCGACCCGCTGATCGCCACGTTGCCGACGTACTACGGCCAGATGGCTGCGACGTACCGATCATTCCTGCAGTCGGACACCGGACTCGAGGAGATCCAGCGCCTGACGTTCTCCGACGGGAGGTATTCGTCGGAGGTGCACGACGGCGTGACCTTCGTCAACGTCGACCACCTGAAGTTCGAGGCCGTCGCGAACGGTGAGCGCGCCTCGGGCGTGATCAACGAAGGCTGCGTCACCGTCGACGGGGAATCCGAGAAGTTCTGCGGAGGCGACGCGCCGGGCGCCGTCGTCGCCGTGGGCACGGGTGTCCTCGCCGGGCAGAACGGTGTGGTGGCCACCCGTGATGGTGCGGGATGGCACATCGATCCGGTGCAGACCATGGTGGGGAGCACCCTCTACACGGTCAAGAACTCGACCGACGACCAGCTGTACCGACTTCTGGGCTTCGAGTTCCGGATCCCGGAGATGGCGATGAAGGTCAAGGCCGACGCCAGCCTGGTCGGCAAGAACTCGGTGTCGGTCACCTTCCCGGCCCGCGACGCCGGATCCCTGGACACCGCCGTCCAGGTGATCGAGCTGGATGTGCAGTCGGGCCGGCCGGTGACCATCGAGCTGCGGGGCGTGCCGTCGCGGACCTACCTGAGCTTCGAGGTGTTCACGTCGAAGGGCCGCGTCAGCTCGGACGAGGGCTCGTCGTACGGGTCCGGCACCCGATCGTTCACCTTCACCCCGACGACCACCGAGACCGCGAAGATCGCCCTCAGTCGGTACGCCTTCGGGGACGACGGCGCGGCGACCATCGAGGTGGCTCGCCGCTGAGCGGCCGACGGGCGCCATGAGTGTCGTATCTGTTGGTCGCCGACCAACA
This sequence comes from Gordonia sp. PP30, assembly GCF_023100845.1. Taxonomy (NCBI): domain Bacteria; kingdom Bacillati; phylum Actinomycetota; class Actinomycetes; order Mycobacteriales; family Gordoniaceae; genus Gordonia; species Gordonia sp. PP30. The sequence goes on from NZ_CP095864.1 coordinate 290,558, forward strand.
GATACGACATTGATGATGGTCGGTAGTTCCACGCCGGTCGTGACTCCGGGTACGACTGACGCCCTGCTGGGTTGTCCACCAATTGATCTGTCCGGCCGGCGTGGAGCGCTCGAATGCTCGCGAGCGGCGGTGGTCATGACCTAATCAGGAGCCTGGCCGGTGCCTAACCAATGTCTTGTCTGACCGCCGCCGCCCGGGAGCGCCCACTTCACTTGAAGGGACATCCCCATCATGGCAGTCATCGACGTCGGCAGGAACATCGCTGGAATCGACACCCACAAGGACACTCTGCACGTCGCAGTCATCACACCGGTCGGCGGCGCACTTGCCGACCGAGAGTTCCCGGCGACCTCGCACGGGTACCGGGAGGTGACCGAGTTCCTTGATGGGCACGACGTCGGTGCCGCTGGTGTGGAATGCACTAGCAGCTACGGCATGGGAATCACCCGGGTGCTCCACGCGGCAGGACTGTCCGTGGCCGAGGTGTACGGAGGCCGTAAAGACAAGAAGCGGATCAAAGGCAAGTCCGATCCGCTCGATGCCGTTGCAGCGGCTCGCGCAGTCCTGGCCGGTGACGGCATCGCAATACCGAAGGACGAACGCACCAACATGGTCCGCACTCTGCATCTGGCACGACGTTCCGGCGTGAAAGCCCGTACTGCGGCGATCAATCAGATCAAAGCAATCCTCATCGGGGCACCGGTGAAAGTTCGCGAAAAGTACAGCGACACAACAGTATCGGCGATGGTCACAGCACTGGCGGGTTGCCGGCCTCACGCCCATACCGACCAGATCGCAGTCACGGCGCTGTCGGCGCTAAAGACCCTGGCCAAACGGGTCCAGTTCCTCGACGACCAGGACCGCGACCTCACCGACCAGATCGATGTCCTGGTCACTGAGATGAACCCGGCATTGCGTGCGGCCTACGGCGTCGGCCCCGACACGGCCGCCCAACTGATCATCACTGCCGGCGCCAACCCCGAGCGCCTACGCAGCGAAGCCTCCTTCGCCGCCCTGTGCGGAGCAGCGCCGGTCCCAGCATCGTCGGGGAAGACCTCGCGGCATCGTCTCTCGCGCGGCGGGGACCGTGCGGCGAACAACGCTCTGCACCGGATCGCACTGGTCCGTATGTCCAGCCATCAGCCGACCCGCGACTGGGTAAGTCCCGTGGAGTGGTGGGGTTTCGGGGCCGGGGTCGGGGTGTCTTCCCTGTAGATGGGTGGGCCATCGCGTAGAGGTCAATGAGTTACCGACAAAAGTGACTCGAAGACAAGGACCACGCGATGACCCGCGACCATTCTGCCCTGTTCGCTCAGCTCGATGCTCTTGCCTCCGCCGATTCCGGTGCGGTGTTCGCTGAGCTGATCCGTGCGGGCTTGCAATCGCTCATCGAGGCCGAAGCGGCCGGGAAGATCGGTGCCGGCCGTTACCAGCGCAGTGTTGATCGTTGCACCCACCGCAACGGGCACCGCGCCAAGACGATCTCGACGACTTCCGGGGATGTATCGGTGAAGATCCCCAAGCTCCGGTCGGGGTCGTTCTTCCCATCCCTACTGGAGAAGCGGCGACGGGTCGATCAGGCATTGCATGCGGTGATCATGGAGGCCTACGTCCACGGCGTCTCTACCCGCAATGTCGATGATCTGGTGCGCGCCCTCGGCGTCGATACCGGGATCTCCAAGTCCGAGGTCTCCCGGATCTGTGGTGGCCTCGATGAGCAGATCACCGCGTTCCGGCAGCGTTCGCTCACCCACACCGAGTTTCCCTACATCTTCTGCGACGCCACGTTCTGCAAAGTGCGGGTCGGCGCCCACGTGGTCTCCCAAGCCCTGGTCGTAGCAACCGGGGTCTCAGCGGCCGGAACCCGTGAAGTCCTCGGTACCGCTGTGGGAGATAGTGAATCGTTCGAGTTCTGGCGCGAGTTCCTGGCCTCCCTCAAAGCCCGAGGCCTGACCGGCGTGCATCTGGTGATCTCCGACGCGCACGCCGGACTCAAAGCCGCCGTCGCCCAGCAGTTCACCGGCGCGGCCTGGCAACGCTGCCGCGTGCATTTCATGCGGAACCTGCACGGGGTCGTCCCCGGTAAACAGGGCCCGGTCGTGACCGCGGCAGTCCGCACGATCTTCGCTCACACCGATCCGGCCGACCTGTCTGCCCAATGGGACCAGGTCGCCGACTCGCTGGCCGCCTCGTTTCCGAAAGTGGCAGCGATGATGAACCAGGCCAAACCCGACGTCCTCGCGTTCAGCGCGTTCCCGCAGACGCACTGGCAGAAGATCTGGTCGAACAATCCGATCGAGCGACTCAACAAAGAGATCAAACGCCGCGCCGACGTCGTGGAGATCTTCCCCAACCCGGCCGCGTTCCTGCGCCTGGCCACCGCCGTGGTCATCGAGGCCCACGACGAATGGCAAGTCACCCGCCGCTACTTCTCTGACGTCTCCATGGCCGATCTCCGCCGCACGATCGCAGCCAAACAACAGTCACTTACCAACGGACAACCCGAACCCGCCACCACCGATCAACAGATCGCCTAACCTCGACTCGACTCATTGATCAACGCGCACTCACGCCGATCCAAAGTCCACCACTCTAAGGGACGCTGTCCCTTCTGACCCGCGTCATCGAGATCGACGACTACAGCGACCTCCGCCCGACTCGCCAGGCAAAGAACCTCACCCTCACCGCGGCAGCCGGTCACTTCGGCAAATGGCCGACCGAAATCTCACGCCTCGAACGCGGCCTCAAACGCGACGACAACCTCGCCGACGCCTACCGCCAATGGCTCGCCGACGCCGCTTGACACCAATAGGAGCATCACTTTCGCGCCGGGCACCGTCGGGGCGCGTTGTGCAATCGCGAGCCCTCCATGAGGATGGAGGGGTGGATCTCCCGGTGAACCCGCCCGTCGCGCCGATGCTCGCCAAGGCGGTCACGGCCGTGCCGCCGCAGCCGGACGGGGAGCCGGGGTGGTCGTACGAGCCGAAGTGGGACGGCTTCCGCGCGTTGATCTTCCGCGACGGCGACGAGGTCGAGATCTCCTCGCGCGGCGGCAAGGACCTGGCCAGGTACTTTCCGGAGCTGGTCGAGGCCGCGAAGACGGAACTGCCCGAGCGGGTGGTGGTCGACGGTGAGGTCTGCGTGCCGCGGGTGGTTTCGACAGGCTCAACCGGCGTGACGAGCTCAACCGGCGTGACGAGCTCAACCGGCGGGACGAGCTCGACCGATGCGGCGAACCCGGCCGGCGGTGAGGTGTGGCGCCTCGACTGGGACTCGCTCTCTCAGCGGATCCACCCCGCGGCCTCCCGGATCGCCAAACTCGCGGATGAGACACCGGCGATGTTCATCGGCTTCGACGCGCTCGCCCTCGGCGCGCGCGATCTGATGGGGGAGCCCTTCGCCGCACGCCGCGACGCTCTGCGTCAGGCGATCGGTGCCGCCGGCCGCCTGCGTATCAGCCGCGTCACGCACGACGCGCGGCAGGCCCAGGACTGGTTCACCGCGTTCGAGGGGGCCGGCCTCGACGGGGTGGTCGCCAAGCGGCTCGACGGCCGCTATGTCCCCGGCAAACGCGAGATGCTCAAGATCAAGCACAAGCGGACCGCGGACTGCGTGGTCCTCGGCTACCGCGTGCACAAGAGCGGGACCGGCCTCGGCTCCATGCTGCTGGGCCTCTATGACGACGCGGGCGACGTCCGGATGGTGGGCGGTTCCAGTGCCTTCTCCGACACGAAACGGGTCGAGCTGCAAGAACGATTCGAGAAGCTCCGCCTCGACCCCGACGCGGTGGCGCCGGGTGAGGTCAATCGCTGGCGCTCGTCGGCGACGGGGGAGTGGATCCCGATCCGGCGAGAACTGGTGGTCGAGGTGGCGTACGACCAGATGGAGAACGACAGGTTCCGGCACACCGTCAAGTTCTTGCGCTGGCGCCCCGACCGAGAGCCGTCGTCGTGCACCTACGACCAGCTCGAGGTTCCGCTGACCTACGACGTGTACGACGTGCTGGAGGGATCCTGATGCCGAAACCGAAACCGGAGATGCTGGACGTCGACGGCGTCGAGGTGAAGCTGAGCAATCCCGACAAGATCTATTTCCCGGAACTGGGCGAGGTCGGCGGTCGCAAGCGCGACCTGGTCGAGTACTACGAGGCCGTGGCCCTGCAGGGTGCGCTGATGACCGCGATCGCCGGGCGCCCGACGTACCTGGAGCGCTACCCCGACGGTGTCGACGGGGACCAGATCTATCAGAAGCACCTCACCAAGTACCGCCCCGCGCACGTCGAATCGACCGAGGTGGTGTTCCCGTCCAAGCGCTCCGGGCAGGCGTTCTGCCCGCGGATTCCGGCCGATGCGGTGTGGGCGGCGAACCTCGGAACGCTGACCTTCCACACGTGGCCGACGGTCGCGCCGGGAGCGAAGCGAGCGGGCGACATGTCGTCGGTCGCGCCGGGAGCGAAGCGAGCGGGCGACATGTCACCATCCCCCGACAACGACCATCCCGACCAGCTCCGGCTCGACCTCGATCCGTCCGGCGACACCACCTACGCCGACGCCCGACGGGTGGCGCTCGAGCTGCTCCGGCCGCTGCTCGACGAACTCGGCCTCCCCGGCTTCCCGAAGACCTCCGGCAAGCGCGGCGTGCACGTGTACATCCCGATCGAACCGGGCTGGGACTTCATCGCGACCCGGCGCGCGGTGATCGCGCTGGCTCGGGAGCTGGAGCGCCGGGATCCGGCCGCGGTCACCACCTCCTGGTGGAAGGAGGAGCGCGGCGACCGGGTGTTCATTGACTTCAATCAGAATGCGCGCGACCGCAGTATGGCTTCGCCCTATTCGGTTCGCAAGACCCCGCGCGCACAGGTCTCCACCCCGCTGACCTGGGATGAGCTCGCCGATGCCGAGCCGGCGGACTTCACTGTGTCGACGGTCCCGGAACTTCTCGCGCGACGCGGCGATCCGTGGACGGACATCGACGCCCGCAGTGTCGGTATCGAGGTGCTGCTGGAGATGGTGCAGCGCGATGACGCCGCCGGCCTGGGCGACATGCCGTACCCGCCGAGCTATCCGAAGATGCCCGGCGAACCGCCGCGCGTGCAGCCGAGCAAGAAGGTCGCCGAGCATTGGGACGCCGCGGGCAATCGGATCGAGTGAGTCGCCGGGGTGGCCGCAAGCGCTAGCGCCGGCGTGCCCGACCGGCGGATGCTTGACGTGTTTCTCCTCGTCGGTGCCACTACGCCATGCCTGTACGCCACAGTACGGTCAGGATCGGGTCGCACCCGCGAACTCGGCGGTCCGCGCGGCGAGGAACGCCGCGGGTGGTAGGCCGGTGAAGTCGTGGACCTCGCGGGTGAGATGCGCCTGGTCGGCGTAGCCGCAGTCGGCGGCCACCTCGGCGATCGGCGTACCGGTCTCGAGCCGTCGCCGTGCGTGATCGAAGCGGAAGAGCCGGGCCGCCTGCTTGAGACCCATGCCGTATTCGGCGGCGAACAGGGCGGAGAGTTTGCGGGCGGACCAGCCCGAGCGGTCGACCAGTTCGGCGACGGTCACCCGCCCACGACGGCGGGCAAGGAACTGCCAGATCCGCGCGGCGTCGTCGTCGGCGGGAGCCCGGTACCGGGGTACCGCCGTCAGCAGAGCGGCGCAGCGTGCCGCACGGGTGTCCGGTTCGGCGGCACCGAGGTCGTCGTACAGGCGGCCGGCCAGGCCGGGAGCGAGGTCGGCGAGTGCCAGGTTGCGGCCGAAGAGTTCGCCGGGCGGGAGGCCGAACAGGGTGCGCACGGCGGCCGGGGCCAAATCCAGCTGCACGCCGACCTGGGTGCCGTCGTGATGGATGGCGACCGGTCGCAGGTGCATGCCGCCGAGCGCCGCACGGAAGGTACGTGGCGCATCGTCGTCGGTCGAGAGGGTGAGGCCGGTGCCGAGATCGATCACCAGGGTGACGGTGGGCGACGGCAGCCCGGCGTGGGTGCCGGGCCGCCCGCCCACGATCCGGTACGGGGTGATCGTGAGACCGCTCAACCCGCGTATGTCCCGAAACTCCATGCGTTCCCCTCGGCGTCGGCCACGGTGAACCCCCGGGATCCATAGTCCTCGTCCTTGAGGTCGCGCACCAGGGTCGCACCGAGTTCGACGGCCCGCGCGTAGACCGCGTCGGGGTCGTCGACGACGACGTAGACGTTGCCCGACCCGCGGGCGGCGGGCAGGTCGGGGGCGGCCGAGTGGATCATGACGCGTCCGCCCTCAGGCCAGAGCATCTCCGAATGGTGGACCTGCCGGTCGCCGTCGCCCTCGACCAGGATGCCGGGGACGAAGCCGAGGCGGGTGAGCCAGTCGCGCACGGCGAGCGGGTCGTCGCAGGGGATACCGGGCCAGATGCTGTGATCGATTCGTGTGGTCATGCCTCCAGTGTTCCGGGCCCGGCCGCCTGGATCTTGAAGAAATCGGCAGCGGATTTACCGGACCAAGGCCCCTGTTCGCTCCTTCATAACATCGGTTAGGCTGCCCTCATGAAGCTCGCTCGGTTCGTCCTCGTCAGCCTGCTCGCGCTGTGCACCGCCGTCGCGGGAGTCGTGCTGGGCGCCCCCGCGCACGCCGCCCCGAAAGCGCCCGCCATCACGGTGTATCTCGCCGACGGTGTGACCCCGGTGGGGAACACACTCCTGCATCCGGGCGACACGGTCGTGGTCAGGGGCACCGGGTTCGACCCGAACGCCAACACCTCCGGGCTGCCCGTCCCGGTGCCGCCCGGCGTCCCGCACGGCACCTTCGTCGCCTTCGGAAAGTTCAGCCCGCACTGGCGGCCGTCGCAGGGGGCGCCGGAGTCGTCGCGCGCCCTGGACCGCTCGCAGACCAAGTGGGCCATCTCCGACGACGCGCTCGGCCGCATCCCGAACACCCCGTTCGACCTGCGCCGCACGGTGCGCCAGCAGGCCGTCCCGCTGCACCGGGACGGCACCTTCACCGCGAAGATCACGCTGACCACCCCGAAGGATGCGCCCGCGAACGGCCGCTGGGGCATCTACACCTACGGTGCGGCCGACGCGGTCAACGCCGCGCAGGAGCGCTTCGTCCCGATCAACTACTCCACCGCGCCGGGCCGGGGCACCCCGAAGCCGGCCGTGCGCAACCTCGTCTGGGCGTACTCGCCGAACTTCTACTCGACGTTCGCGCAGCGCACGCAGGGCGCCGTCGTCGGCAAGAAGGGGGCGGCCGTCGACAAGCGCGGCGTGCTGTCGTACGAGCTGACGTCGAACACCGTCCGGAACGGCCGCGGCGAACTGCGCTACACCGGCACGGTGGTCGCGTACACCCGCTTCCACCTGTATGAGATCGCGCTCGCCGACCCGATCATCCGGGTGACCGGGGGCCGGGCGGTGCTCAGCATGCGGACGTCGACCACCGACCAGAACGGCACCGATGCGCTGCGCCGGATCGACGTCGCCGATCTGCGTCTCGGTGCGGCCCAGCTCGCCCGGCTGAGCCGCGGCGAGAACGTCACCGGCATCGCCGCGACCTTCCGGCCCGGCGTCACCCCGGCGCTGCTCGGACTGCTCTCGCACGGTGCGGCGTCGCCGGTGAATCTGCTGTTCTGAGCCGCCGAGCCGTCAGGTTGTGCCGTCTTCGGCGCGGGCGGGCGGCGATTCGCCGGGTCTGTCGCGACGCGGTTTAGGCTCGACTCGTGAGTGATGAGAGCAAGTGGCGGGATCGCATCCTGACGATCCGCGAGGAGGACGACGCCAAGGTCTCCCCGGGCGTGCGCGCCACGGCGGCCTGGACGTGGCGGCTGCTGGTGATCGGCGTCGGCATCGTCGTCCTCGGCTGGCTGTTCAAACGGTTCGAGGACGTCCTTTTCCCGGTCGCCCTCGCGCTGCTGTTCACCGCGTTCCTGCGCCAGCCGGTGGACTGGGCGCACCGCAAGGGCGTGCCCCGCGTGGTGGCGGTGCTGACCGCGGTCGTGCTCACCATCGTCGTGGTGCTCGGGCTGCTGGCCTTCGCCGTGCAGCAGGGGGTGTCCGGCGGGCCGCAACTGCTGTCGGAGTTCACCAAGACCGTCGACCAGACGCGGCAATGGCTGGTCGACAGCCCCCTGCACCTCGACGACGCCCACATCCGCGCGCTCGCCGAGGAGATCACCGGCTGGGCCAAGTCGCACGAGGCCACGCTCGCCAATCACGCGCTGGGCACCGCGGCCTTCGGCAGCCGGGTGCTCACCGGGGCGGCGCTCACGATCTTCTTGCTGATCTTCTTCCTGTACGACGGCCGCGCCATGTGGAACTACGTCACCCGGATGGTGCCGGCCGGAAGTCGTGAACAGGTCCGCGGCAGCGGGATCGCCGGTTTCGGCAGCCTGGAGGCCTACACCCGAGCCACCGTCTTCGTCGCCGCCGTCGACGCGGGCGTGATCGGCATCGGCCTGGCGATCCTCGGGGTGCCCATGGTGTTGCCGCTGGTCGTGATCATCTTCCTGGGGTCGTTCATCCCGATCGTGGGTTCGTTCGTGGCGGGCACGCTCGCCGTGCTGGTCGCCCTCACCACCCAGGGCTGGGTCAACGCGCTCATCGTCGTCGGCCTGCTGATCTTCGTGATGGCCTTCGAGGGGCACGTGCTGCAGCCGTTCATCCTCGGCCACTCGGTCAAGCTGCACCCCGTCGCGGTGATCCTGGTGATCGCGATCGGCCTCATGCTCGCCGGGATCGTCGGCGGTCTGATCGCGGTACCGACCGTCGCGTTCGCCGTGACGGCCTGCTCGTGGCGGCCCGGTCAGGAACCGCCGCCCGAGAACGACAGCAAGCTGTCCGCGTGGATCAGGGCCAGATTGCACCGCGGCCCAGGCCCGTCGAACGACGACGCCCCCGCCCCGTCGTAGTTCCCGCCCACTGATTCAGTAGGCGTCGCCCGGTCGGTTCGTCGTGGCCCAATCGGCCGAGTGGGCCACAGCGAAGTCGCCGGCCCGACGCTCCCCGCGCATCGTCGCTCGGGTGGCCGGTTTGGGTCGTGCGCGACCAGCGGCTACCATCGTTACGCCTGGAGGATTCGCCTAGTGGCCTATGGCGCTCGCCTGGAACGCGGGTTGGGTTAACAGCCCTCAGGGGTTCGAATCCCCTATCCTCCGCAAATGAGAAGGCCCCCACCCGAGGTACGAGGGTGGGGGCCTTCTCATTTGCATTTGGGTACGGCGGATTCGGGAGGAGCCGCGAGGAACGAGCGGCGACGGTTCCCCTATCCAGCGACGAATCTGCGAGCACAGCGATTCGAGGAGGAGCGGAGCGACGGAGTCCCCTATCCTCCGCCCCATCGATCGAACAGGACCCGAGCCGGATTCCGTCCCACCACCCGATCTCCGTTGAACCACCTGGATTCCGTTCGTCCCGTCGCACTATTCCGGCGGGTGGAACGGAAAGCGAGTGGTGGGACGGAATCCGGCACTCGGAGAGGACCGCAGGAACCCGCCCCATCTCCCCGGCGCGGCGCAGGTGCTGTTACACGGGCGTGACGCCGTCCGCTCCCGGATGACCGGCTTGTCCGTCGCTACCGGTGGCGCCGCGGTCGCCGTCCGATCCGTTCTGGCCGGGGTGGGTGCCGGCCGACCCTCCGGTGCCGCCTGCTCCGCCCAGACCGCCCTGTCCGCCTGAGCCTGCTCCGCCTTCGGCCCCGCCGTCGCCGCCGGTGCCGTTGTTGCCGGCGCCGCTGACGGCGATACCGCCGTTGCCACCGACCCCGCCGTTGCCACCGTTGCCGCCGGCCCCGCCGGTGCCGCCCTGTCCGCCGTCGCCGCCGTCGCCGCCGTCGGTGATGCTGGTGATCGGCCCCCGCGGGACACCGCCGATGTAGCCTCTGCCGCCGTTGCCGCCTGCGCCGCCCGAGTAGCCCTGGGCGCCAGTGCCGCCGGTGCCGCCCGCACCACCGGCTCCACCGTTGCCCGCGTTACCGCCCAGCAGACCGCCGTTGCCGCCTGCGCCGCCGGCACCGCCGGTGCCGCCGGTGCCGCCCTTGGTTCCGGTGCCGCCGGGACCGCCGTTGCCGCCCCGGCCGCCGATGGCAGCGTCGCCCAGGAAAGGAAATGAGTCAGCGGTGTCGCTCCGGGCGTCGCCACCGTCCCCGCCCTTACCGCCGGTGCCGCGGAACTCGCCGTCGTATCCGTTCCCGCCCGCGCCGCCGTGCGCCGGCCCCTGGAGGGAATATGCGTCCCCACCATTACCACCGTTCATACCGGCCAGCCAGCCGTTCGACCCGGCGCCCCCGGTCGCGGTTCCCCATAGTGTGTCGGTGGAACGGTCGGCGCCGTCTACCGGGTAGACCGTCGCGCTACTGGGTGGTGGATTCACGCCGGTGGCTCCGGTTCCGCCTTGGCCGCCGTTGCCGCCGTTTCCGCCGTCGCCGTAGGTTCCGGCGTTGCCGCCTTTGCCGCCCGCTCCACCCTGCTGTCCGGCCGCTCCGACGCCGCCGTTGCCGCCGTTTCCGCCGTAGACTGCGGCGGTGTTATCGGCGCCCTTCGCGCCGTCGCTCCCGTCGCTGCCGCCGGAGCCGCCGACACCCGCGGTGCCGCCGTGCCCACCGGCGCCGCCGTCGCTGGACATGCCGCCGTTGCCCCCGTCACCCCCATTGAGGTGCGTGCTGTCGACGTCCGCGTCGGCGCCGTTGAAGCCCCAGCCGCCGTAACCGCCGCTCCCGCCCCGGCCGCCGTCGCCGCCGGTCCCGCCGTTGCCGTTCGTGCCGCCGGAACCAGTACCCTCCAGACCGCCGGTGCCCGCCTGCCCGGCATCGCCACCGGTGCCGCCGTCGCCGCCGCGACCGGCCGCCCCGGCGTCACCACCGTTCTGGCCGTCGGTCCCCGCGTAGTCTGGCAGCTCCCAGGCGTTCAACCCGGCGTTGCGGCCGAATCCCCGACTGCCGCTGCCCGCGTCCCCGCCGTTCCCGCCGTCGCCGCCCCGGCCGCCGTTGCCGCCGTCGCCGTTCGCGCCCCGGGTGCCCAACGGGTTGTCGCCGGTCAGGCCGCCGCCGTTCCCGCCGTTCCCGCCGCTGCCGGCGTTCCCGCCGCTGCCGCCGTCCACGCCGTCGCCGCCATCGCGCCCGTCGAACCGGGCGCTGTACGCGCCCGCCGCGCCCAGGCCGCCCTGCCCGCCATCGCTGCCGTCACCGCCGCGACCACCAGCGCCGCCGGTGTTGGCGGCCAGTATGCCGCCCCGCCCGCCGTTGCCGCCGTCTCCTCCGCTGCCGCCGTTCTGCCCGTCGGAGACCGAGGTCGTCCACGACGCGCCGTCGTCCCCCTTCTTCCCGTTGCCGCCGTCGCCGCCCGCGCCCCCGTCGCCGTTGCGGCCGCCGTCGCCGCCGTCGCCGCCGCGGCCGCCGTCCTCACCGGCGATGAACGCGCTGAGACCGGTGCCGCCCCGACCGCCGTTGCCGCCAGCGATCAGGTAGTCGGCGCCGTCATCGCCGTTGCGGCCGCTCACCCCGAGACCACCGACGGTGCTGCCCGGCGAACCGGCCCAGCCGCCGTGTCCCGCGTTGCCGGGGTCGCCGCCGTCGCCGCCGTTGCCCCCGTCGGCGTGGCCGAGGGTGCCGTTCGCCCCGTCGCCGCCGTCGCCCGGTGCGCCCGCGGCACCGCCCGCGCCGCCGTTGCCGCCGTTGCCGTTGGCACCGATGTGGCCTGCGCCGCCGGCCGCGACCGCGCCGCCGGAGCCGCCGTTCCCGCCGGTACCGCCGTCCGCGCCGTCGCCGCCGTCACCACCGTCGCGCCCCGTCATGAAGTCGGTCGATGAACCGAACCCGTCGTTACCGTTCTTCCCGTCGCCGCCGTCACCGCCGAGCCCGCCGTTGCCGCCCAGCCCGCCGTCGCCGCCGTCACCGATGATCGATCCGCCGAGGCCGCCCGCGCCGCCGGCGCCGCCGTTGCCGCCGCGGGTGCCGGACGTTCCCGGCTGGCCGGATGCGAGGCCGTCGGCGCCGTTGTCTCCGGCCGCCCCGCCGCCACCGTTTCCGCCCGCGCCGCCGTTGCCGCGTGAGCCGCCGTTGCCGCCCGCGCCGCCCGCGCCGCCGTTTCCGTCATGCTGGGTCATCGCCGCCGCGGTGTGGCCGTCACCGCCCTTGCCGCCGTTCCCTGCCTGGCCGGTGAATTCCGGGCCGTCGGTGCCGACCTGTCCGTCCTCGCCCGCGCCGCCCGCGGTGGTGCCCGCTGTTCCGGCCGCCCCGCCGTGACCGGCGTGGCCGGCTTCGCCGCCGTCCCCGCCCCGCCCGCCGTTCGGGTTGTCGATGGTCCCGTCGGTGCCGGCGCCACCGTCCCCGGGGGTTCCGCCCCGGCCGCCCGTGCCGCCGTCGCCGCCGTCCCCGTTGCGACCGGCGTGCCCGGCGCCGCCCGCGGCGATCGTGCCTCCGTCTCCGCCGGCGCCACCCGCACCGCCGATTCCTCCGTCCCCGCCGTCGCCGCCGGCCTGGCCCGCGTTCTCGTTGCGCCCGGCGAACCCGACCTCACCGGTCTGCCCGGTGCCGCCGGTCCCGCCATCGGCGCCGTGACCGCCGTGTCCGCCCGCGCCGCCGTCGCCCATCACCGATCCGCCCTGGCCGCCGCGTCCGCCGGCTCCACCTGCACCGCCGGTCTGCCCGGTCGCGCCGGACTTCCCGGCCGCGTTGCCGTCCGCGCCTGCCGCACCCGCGTAACCGTCACCGCCGATGCCGCCCGCGCCGCCGTCGCCGTTACTTCCGCCGTCACCGCCGGCACCGCCAGAACCGCCTGCCTGCCCGGCAAGTACGCCGTCGTAGCCGCTGCCGCCCGCGCCGCCGTTGCCGACGATCGTCATGATCGACGCTCCGCGTGTTCCCGCCGCCCCGGTCACCGAGCCGCTGCCGCCCGCACCACCGGCACCGGCGATCCCGGTGTCGCCGCCGTGGCCCCCGGCCCCGCCATCGCGGAACGACGCGTCGCCGTCGGCGCCCGCGCCACCGTCACCCGGGGTCCCGGCGGCACCGCCGGTCCCACCGGTCCCGCCGGACCCGGTCGAGCCCGTTCCGGCGAACCAGCCGCCGGTTCCACCCGCGCCACCCGCACCGCCGATGCCGCCGACTCCGCCGTCGCCACCGCGGCCGCCCGCGGCCCCGGCCTGGCCCGCCGCCACCGCCGCGGCCCCGTCGATGCCGGTGCCGCCCGTGCCTCCGGTGCCCCCCGTCCCGCCGGTTCCGCCCGCGCCGCCGCGGCCGAACAGGCCGGCCGCGCCGCCGGCGCCGCCGGTTCCACCCGCTCCGCCGGTCAGCCCGGTCCCGCCCGCCGCCCCGGCGGTTGCGCCGTCGTCGCCGTCGGCACCGGCCGTGCCGCTGCCGCCCGCGCCGCCGGTCCCGCCGAGACCGATCAGTGCGCCGCCGTCGCCGCCGGTCCCGCCGGTCGCCCCGTCCGCTCCGGCAAGGACGGCGTCCGCCCCTGCCCCGCCGGCCCCGCCATCGCCGAACAGTCCGGCGTCGCCGCCGCGGCCGCCGAGGTAGGCGTCGCCGCCGTCACCGAAGAGCAGGCCGCCGTCGCCGCCGTCCGGATGCGCGGCGGTGCCGTCGGCGCCGTTGCCGATGATGAGCCGGCCGGCCGCCGTATTGATGGCGTCATCGACCACCATTCCGATCGGGCTGGCGATCCAGGCTTGCGCCAGTTGATGCATCGGCAGATAGAACAGCAGCATCAGGTCGTCGGCCGGTGCCGTGTCGAGCATCAACGACGACGCGGTCGGTGAGCTGAGGGCCGAGTACTGCTGCGGTACCGGGGCGAACGGTCCGGCGCCCGGACGCTGCCGGGCGAACCACAGCATCGTCCAGGCCAGCGGAGTCTCGCCGGCCGGGGTCCCCGGGGCGCCCGACGCCGGCAGCCCGAAGAGCGCGAGCAAGCCCAGCGGGTTGCCCGCCGGAGCGATCGGCGCGGTCGCCTCGGCCGGCGTCGCGGTCGGAGTGATCGTGGACGCTGCCACCGGGGCGTCGGCGGTGAGTGCGGTGACTCCGGGCGGCGCTGCGGCGACGTGCAGGGGAGCGGTCATCGTTCGCCGGTGACGTCCGCCGGCGCCGATGTCGCGCGGCCCGGAGCCGTCCGCCGAGAATTCCGCCCCGTTCATCCGGTCCAGGCCGCCCGTACCGATCGCGCCGACCGTGTCGGGCACCGTCGGTGCGGCACCCGAATCGGGTGCGCGCGGTGCGCGGTGCCGTCCGGTCCCCAGATCGGCCGATGAACCGCCGTCCTGCCCGTCGAGCCCATCGCCCAGGCTCGGCTCGGCACCGGACTGCTCGTCGTCGGTGTCCGGCGCGGTCGGCGCCTGCCCGCTGCCCGACCCCTGTGTGCCGCCGGCGCCCTGGGTGTCGCCGGATTGCTGAGTATCGCCCGAGCCCGGGGTGTCGTCGGCGCTTTGGACGCCGTCCGAACCCCCGTCGGTGCCGGTGTTCCCGGCATCCGCGGCGGAGGTTCCCCCGGCCTGCCCGCCGGTCTCTGAGGACCCCGATCCCGCTCCGGCCGTGACGGGCTCCTCCGGTTCCGCCTGCGCGATGCCGTGACCCGACCACAGCGCCACACTGATCCCCGCCGCGGCGGCCAGGAGACGGGCGCGGTTCTTCCGTACAGCACGCATGGCTTACCTCCTCAGGTGATCCCTTCACCGTGCCCAGCGGCAGCCCCGAGGTCTATGCATGTCCCTACCTGCCGTCGGTGCCCGACTACCTGTCCCGGCCCGCGGATCGGGTCCGCCAGAGTTCGGCGGCCGCACCGCGGGAGTGGGCACCGAGCTTGGCGCTCGCGCGCAGGACATGGCCCTCGACGGTGCGCGCGGATACCCCGAGCCGGGCCGCGATCTCCTGAGTCGACAGCGATTCGGCCACGAGTGCGAGGACCTCGGCCTCCCGGCCGGTCACGGCGGCCGGTCCACCCATCGGCAACGACTGGGCGGGCGAGTGCAGTGAGCCCAACTGCCAGACCAGACGATGCGCTGTCCGTACCGCGCTCTCTGCTGCGTGCTTCTCACCGGCGGAATGCAACAGGCACGCACCCTGGGCGGCGACGTCCGCCGCGAGCGGTAGGGCTCCGGCCGCCTCGTACTCGTCGGCGATCCGGGTGAGGGCGGCACCGTCGCCGAGGTGCCAGGCGTCGGCGTACCGGACCAGACGCGTGATCCGGGTCAACGCGTCGGGGGCGTCGCCGAGTTCACGCAGCTCGTCGGGGACGATCGCCTGTTCGCGGGTGCCGAATCGGACGGCGGTCTCGAGGAAGAGTGCGGCGACCAGAATCGCTTCCTGGGCCAGCGCCTGCCGGGCCGTGTCGTGGAGCAGGCCGACGGCTTCGGGAACACGGCCCGCGGCGACGAGCCGCCAGGCGGCCGTGGTGGTGCCGACCCCGAGGAGGACGTCGGTCCGCCCGGTGACGGGTGGATCGGCGGTTGTGTCACCCGGGTCCCCACGCTGCATCGCGGCGATCTGCAGCGTCGTCCCGTGCGCCAGCTGCAAACCCATCTGCTGGGTCAGGACGCTCGACGTGCCGTGCAGCGCGCGGGTCGCCGCCGTGTACCGGCCGGCCTCGACATAGGCGATGCCCGCGATGAGCCGGGCGATGGCCGACACCCGATCGACCGCGTCCGCATGACGTTCGACGAGGAGGTCGGCCGATTCGCATGCGCTGCGGGTCTCGCCGAGGAGCTGGGCGAGGACCACCTCGAGCCCGTCGGGGTACATCGTGAGCAGGGCATCGTCGACGGGCAGTGCCCGCGCCTCCGACAGGAGCGCCCGCACGGCGCCGACCTCGCCGCGCGCGGCGAGTGCGAGGCCGTGCACGATCGCCGACCACGCACCGAACCGCGGGTCGACGGCCGCCCGGGCGCGCACGAGTTCGGCGGCCTCCGGCGCGGGTGGCCCGAGTTCGGCGGGCCCGCCGCGGGACCACCGGCCCAGTTCCACCGCGACGGTCGCGGACGTGACCGTCGCCGGGGTGGGCGGCTCGGGGTCGGCGGCGCGGCGCTCGGTCAGATTCATCTCGTGGATCTCCGCCCAGCTGCCGGCCCGCGGCGCGGCCGATGCCGTCGCGTCCTCGGCGAGCCGTAGCGCCGTCCCGGGTTCGCCGATCGTCAACGCTGCCTGCGCACCCCGCCGGATGAGATCCGGATCCGGTGCCGCCGAGCGTGCACTCAGCTCGCCCGCGAGGACGAGGGCGGCGTCGCGGCCGGCGGTCGGCAGGGTGCAGTCGGCGATCGCGGCGGCGAGATGCGCGGACCGCTGCCCGGAAACGATCCGGGGTCCCTCGTCGCGCGCCCACGCGGCGAGGGTCGGCTCTCGCAGGCGGACGTGGCAGTCGTCGGCTTCGATCACCGCGAACTGTTCGCCGGCGATCAGATCGTCGATCGAGCAGAGGGACGCCACCGCCGCAGTGGGCACCCAGCCCTGCGTCGCCTCGTCCGCGATGCCGTCCGCCACCGACAGCACGTCGAGCACGCGGCGCACGCCGTCCGGCAGCCGCGAGATCCGGTCACCGACCTCCGCGCGCAGTTCGGGTGTCAGCCGCGGCCGTTCCGTCAGCACCGCGACACCGTGACGGTCGCGCCACCACCCGGCGGTGATCGACGCGTCGACGGTGCGGGCGAAGGCGGCTGCATCGCGGCCGGCCCAGCGCAGCAGGATCGCGACGGCGCGGGGTGACGGTTCGCGGCCGAGCGCGACCCGCAGGTACGACACGGCGTCGTCGAACGACAGGTCCCGCAATATCCGCGGCGGCACATGACCGTCTTTCCACAGCATGGTGATGGCGGTGGGCGCCGCCGACCCCGGACGAGCGGGTGCGCAGGCGAGGAAGACCGGCACGCCGTGGTGCACGGCGATCGCCTGGACGGCGGCCGCGGCGTCGTCGGACAGCAGATGGGCGTCGTCGACGACGACGGCGGCGCGCGCGTCCAGGACCCGGAGATACTCGGCCAGCGCGGCGCGCCACGACCGGCCGTCCGGTAGTTCGCCGACGACGTCGCCGATCACCCGATCGGCCCCGCCCGCGGCCGCGAGCAGTCGCACGACGGGACCGGGATGGGCGGACGCGAACTGATCGAGCACGGTCGTCTTGCCCGAGCGGGCGGCGCCGAGGATCACGCAGCCCCGGCTCAGGTCGGCGTCACCGTCCGCGCGTGCCAGGGCCTGCGCCCGTTGCAGATCGCGCAGTGTCGCCGCTGAAGCCGGCCGGGTCGTCACAGGGGACATGGTGGCGTATCCCGGGCCGGCCGTCCGCCGGATCGGCGGGATTCACCGGGATCCGGCGGCGTCGATCTTCTGGTGTGCCCGCACCAGGTAGGCACTCACCGAGGTGGGGAGGATCCCGAGGGCTTCGCCGACCGCGCGGCGGGTCCCGCCCAGGGCCGTCATGGCGAGGACCTCGGCTTCGCGGTCGGTGAGGACGGCGCCGGTGACGGCCACCCGGATGGCCGGTGAGGTGATGCCGTCGCAGGCCGCGACGAGGTCGTCGAGTCGACCGCGCAAGGCGTTCGCGGCGACCGAGTGGCCCGCGGCGCGGAGAGCGATCATGCCCTGCGCCAGCGCGTCGGCGGCGTGCGCGGACAGGCCGAGTCGCGCGTATCCCTCCGCGGCGCGGATCAGGGCGTCGCCGTCGCGCGACCGCAGGGCCACCGCTTGTGCGACGACCGTGCGCGCGGCGGGACCCTCGCACCGCAGCGCGGGGTCGGTGATCAGCTCGGCGGCGGCCCGGTCCCCGAACCGGACCGCCCAGGTGAGGGCGATGAAGGCGTCGGCGACGTGCCCGCCGTTCCGGGCGGTCCGGGCGGCCGACCGGAACAGTTGCCGGGGTCGCGTCGACTGTCCGCGGCACGCCGTCGCGAACGCCTCGCACAGGTGGAGTGCGGCCGCCGAGACCGCGTCTACGGCGGATGCTCGTGCTCGGGCGACGGCCCGCTCCACCGCGGTCGGGTCGCCGAGCATCATGCGCACCGCGGCCAGTTCGGCCGCCGCGGCGCAGGCGATACCCGTGCGGTCCTCCGCGGCGAGTTCCAGCGCGGCGTCGAGCCGCCGTCCTGCCTCGGCGAACGCGCCGCGGGCGATCTCGGGCAGTGCCGCGGTGAAGCACGAGTACGCGAGCACCAGATCGGGCTGCGGTGCCGGCCCGGATGGCGGCCGGGCGTCGGCGGCCGCCTCGTCGAGGCTGCCGAACGCGACATCGGCGGCCACCAGGGTGTGCCGCAGGGCGGCCTCGGTCAGCGGGCTCTCGGGGGTGCCGTCGGTGAGGGCCGCGCGCGCGAGGATCCGCGGACGACGACCCTCGCCCAGCCGGCGCAGGATCTCGGCCTCCGTGTACGCCGCGATCGCGGACGCGGGTCCGGTGGCGCGGAGCGACCGCGCACCGGTCAGCGCGTCGGCGAGACGGTCGTCGAGGAGGTCGCCGATGAGTGTCGCCGCGAGCCGCCCCTCGGCCGGCTCGCCCGCGGGCCAGTCGGCCAGGCGGGCCCGATGGAGGAGGTCGGCCGGCGATCGTCCGTCGCGGTCCAGTGCGTCGACCAGCCGCTCGGTGAGGCGGAGCAGGTGCAGCACGCCCAGCCGGCCGGCGATGACCGGGTCGGGCACACCGTGCGCTGAGCGGACGAGACCGCCGTCGACCGTCACCAGCCGTCCGGCGGCGGCGTCGACCGCGTCCGCGAGTCCGAGCGCGCCGAGCACCGGCAACGACAGCGGGCTGGCGACGGCGAGGAAACCGAGCAGGTCTCGCTCGGGCGCGGTGGCCGCCGCGAGAACCGCCGCGGCCAGGTACTCGAGTTCCGTCGCAGACCCGGGCGGGCGCTGCGCCGAGCTCGCCAGGTGCCGGACATGCCGCGGATTCCCGTCGGCCGCCCGGTGGATGCGCATCGCTTCGGCGAGGTCCGGCCGGTGGTGCCGGAGATCGCCGATCAGCGCGGCGGTCTCGTCCAGAGTCAGCGGTGGCACGTCGACGATCTGTGCGTCGGCCGTCCGCAGGGCGGCGTACAGCGCGGGGCCGAGGGCCTGACCGTTGCTCAGCGCGACGACGCGACCGGGCAGCCGCGGTATCAGCCCGGCCACGACGCGGGCGGAGGCGTCGTCGAGATGCTCGGCGCCGTCGACGACGAGGAGGGCGCCGGTGGCCTCGATCCGGGAGCACAGCGCGGCCGAGGCCATCGTCTCGGCGGGCCCGGACGGGACGGATCCGGGATCCGGGGACGACTCGACGCACGCCGAGACCGCGGCGAGCGGTGCGGCCGTGGACTTCTCGTCGCCCAGCACCCAGACGATGGGGCGCCGAACACTGCGGGCGAGCGCCCGAGCGAACTCCGTCTTGCCGATGCCGGCCGTACCGATGATCACCACCGGACGGCCGCGGGTGACGGCTCCGGCCGCGTCCGAGAGCAGCCGGGCGCGCGGTGGTGCCGTCCGCTCCGGGCTGGTCACGCCGGTCGCCATCGGCGTTCCTCTCGTCATCCGTGGACCCGATCCGCTCGGGTCCCTCGCGAGACGACGGCCGGGTGCCTTCTCGGTCTACGTGAGCCGGACCGCGTTGGCAACCGGCGCGCTAGTGTCGACGACATGCCACAGCCCGCGATCGACGAAGCGGCACGCGTCGCCGGTCTGCACGACGCGCAGACCAAGGCCGAACGGCTCTTCGACGAGATCGCCGCGCGCGGACTGATCCGCGCGGGAGTCGGGGAGCGGGCGGTGTCCGACGAGATCCGGGATCTCGCGAACGACATGGTCGGGCTCACCAAGCAGCACTGCGTTCTGAGCGGATAGCGACGACCGCCAGCACGATGGCCAGGCCAGCTGCGACCGCCGAAGCTGCATAGCTCGCCACCTGGGTCCGGGCAGGCTTCACAGTCGTCATGCTTCTGCGGTGGTCACTCGTACGGCCCCAGGAACCGTTCGCCGTTGAGGTGGATCATGTGGCTGGGGTCGTCGGCGAGCCAGACCTCGGTTTCCCAGGCCAGGTCGGCGAGGAACTTTCGCATGGTTGCACGGTCCGGGAAGCACGAGACGTAGACGAGTCCGGCGGTGCAGTCGGCGAATAAGGCCGCGAGTTCGTGATGGCGCTTGGCGTCGATCGGGCCGTGAGTGCTCGCGGCTTCCATGAGGAACAGCCAGTCCTTGCTCGGCTGGTAGACCACCAGGTCGGGGAGCTTGCCGTGGTGATCGACGGTGACTCCCAACTCGGCGAGGCGATCCTCGGCGAAATGTGCCAGCTTCGCGTCGGCATCGCCGACGTACAAGACCTCACCGCCGGGGACGTACTGGGCGCAGAAGTCGGTGATCATCGCCGCGATCAGCGGGTTCTGGCCGCCTGGGCTGAGCGTCAGCGGCGTGCCATCGGGCAGCGTCACCGGGATACGCTCCATGTTCCTCGCGGCGGCGAACATCTCCACCAGGCTCGGCTGCTTCACCAGGTACTCGGTCAGTGCGAGTACGAAGCCGTCGGTGCCGTAGAGCAGGATCACGTCCAGAGCCTCGTCGCTGATCCGGTAGTTGTTGTCCTTGGAGTTGACGGGACGCGCCGGGTCGTCGGCGTTGAGGACCGCGAATCCCGCTTGGATGAACTGGTGGAGCGTCTGCCGACGGATCGTCTCTCGGGTGTTCGGCTTGTAGTCCATTCCCCAGTGCTGCCGGATTCGCTCCATGATCTCGAAGGTCGGCAGCGCGTCCTGTCGAGCGGCGGACCACGGGCTCTCGGGTGTCATGCCCAGCATGGCGAGCAGGACGCGGGCGGCGCGCTCGTTGCACCGTCCCTTGTCGAATCCGAAGGACCGCAGTAGGTCTCGCGCTTCCTCGATCCGGAGGTCGATCGCGCTCACGCGGCGGTCTCCTGCTCAGCGGCGATCACGGCGGCCACGAGACGGTCGATGGTGCCGGTGTCGGGGAGTTCGGTACGTCCCGCGCCCAAGTCCCGCAGTACCGTTGCTGTCGGCCAGCGCATCCCGCGCAGGTCAGTCGCATTCACCTGGGTATGCCCGGAGAAGGTCCGGAAGTAGCGGTCCACCGGCTCGGAGTTGAGCCAGACCGCCAGACCCATCGCCAAGTCTGCGTCGAGGCCCTTGCCGTTGACGTGGAAGTAGTTGAGCTTGTTGTCGAACGCGACCGGTCCCTCACCCTGCTCGGCGGGACTCCACACACTCGCGACCAGGCGGCGCGTCTCTTCCTTCGCCGAGAACCGCTTGACGAGCGTGTAAATGCCCTCGGGGACCAACCACCGCCGATCCTCGGCGCAGGTGACCGAGAACCACTGCGGCTTGCCGGTCTTCTTCGGATGCGTGAGGACGCCGTGAGAGATGTTGGCGGGGTACACCATCGGGTAGTGCTCGTCGTACGGCACGGCGAGCAGTTGGTCACGGCTGCGGAAGTCGACGACCCGCCCGGTGCTGACCCTGATCCCGAGGTCCGCCAGGGAACAGGGCAACGCCGACATCTGTGCCACGAGGTCCGCGTCCTCTGGGCTGGAGGGGATGCGGACGTACAGTTGCCGGTCACCGGGGTGGATGATCTCGGTGTAGTCGACCTCTCGGTGGCTGACCGCATCGCGGTGGTCACGTGAGATCGAGAGGGTCGCGGTGGCCAGGGGCTGGTCGGTCCGGGTCATCGAGTAGATGATCGTCTCTTGCAGTACGCCTGAGTCGGCGAACACCGAGTTGCGGGAGTCGAAGATGTGGATGGTGTCGAACGCGGTCTGCGGCAGCAGCCATTGGCGGAACTTGGCGAAATAGGTGCCGTTCGTGAACGACCTCGGCGTGATCGCCACCAGTTGTCCACCGGGGCGCAGTGCCGCGACCGACAGGGCGATGAACGCGGCGTAAATGTTGGGGCAGTCCACGGTTTGCCGGGCTGTCGCGAGGCGATCCGGCGACTTGGCCGGGAGCTTCGCGTACGGCGGATTCTGGATCACGGCGTCGAAGGGATCGAACCCCTCAGCGGTGTCGATGTAACTACCCTCGATGACCGTTGCGGTGAACTCGACTCCGGCGTCTACGGCCGCGCGTTCGCACTCGGTGACGGTCTCGCGGAGCGCGGGGAGCATGGCCGAGTCGGCTTCGACCACGGTCACGTTGAGATGAAGGTCAGTTGCTTCCGCCAGGACCCGGGCCACCACGGCGGCGGTCAGCGCACCGGAGCCAGCGCCAGGATCGAGCAGACGGTAGGTGCCGGTCGAGGGGAGGCGGAGCATCCCGGCCATGAACTCGGCAGTGTGAGCGTTGGTGAGATGCTGCCCGAGTCGCGCCTGCGCCTGCGGGTTCAGCTCCGACTGAATTTCAAGCCGTCGGGCCTCTACACGGTCGAGGAGTGCTGGGGATTCGCTCACGGGTTCACGATAGCCCGCTCCTGTGACAGTCCTCGGCAAAGCGACGACGGCCCGCAGACACCGGGGACGTGACGCTGAGCCGGCCCAGGTTCCTCTCAGGTTCGGGTGGTCAACTCCGCCGAGTACGTCTTCGAGCCTGCTGCCATGAGATTCATCCTCCCTTGGGACGAACCCTCCGGAAATCCCGGGACGGATCACAGCCCTCAGGGTTTCGAGTCCCCTGTCCTCCGTCTCTCGAGTCCTCCGCCTCTCGAGCCCAGTGCCCTCGTTATACGCGATGATGTCGCCCATGACCTTTCTGATCGTCATCGGCTATGTCCTGGCCGCGCTCGCCGCCGGACTGCACGTCTTCATCTTCTATCTGGAATCGATCGCGTGGGAGGGGCCGCAGGCGCGGAAGGTCTTCGGCACCACGGCGGAGGAAGCGGCGTCGACCAAGTCGCTGGCCTTCAACCAGGGTTTCTACAACCTGTTCCTGGCACTCGCGGTGTTCGCCGGCATCATCGTCGCCGGGTGCGGTGAGCAGGCGATCGGCGCGACGCTGGTGTTCACCGGCGTCGGATCGATGGCGGCCGCGGCGGCGGCACTGTTCCTGTCGTCCGCCGAACACAGAGGTGCGGCGATCCGGCAGGGCGGGCTTCCGTTGCTGGCGCTGATCGTGCTCGCCGTCGGGCTCGCGCTGTAGGGCTCGCGCTCGACGGTCCGGCGACTAGCCTGAAGACATGTCCTCGCCCACCGACGAAGCGGCACGCGTCGCCGGTCTGCACGACGCGCAGGCCAAGGCCGAACGGCTCTTCGACGAGATCGCCGCGCGCGGACTGATCCGCGCGGGAGTCGGGGAGCGGGCGGTGTCCGACGAGATCCGGGATCTCGCGAACGACATGTTCGGGCTCACCAAGCACTGGCACAAGCGGATCGTCCGCGCCGGCCCCAACACGCTGAACACCGCGCGGGAGAATCCGCCGGACCGTGTCATCGCCGCCGACGACATCGCGTTCGCGGACTTCGGGCCGATCTTCGAGGACTGGGAGGCCGATTTCGGCCGCACCTATGTCCTCGGCGACGACCCGGTGAAGCTCGCGATCCGCCGCGACCTCCCCGTCCTGTGGCGGCGCGCCCGCGACCACTTCCACACGACCCCGGACATCACCGGCCAGGAACTGTTCGACTACGTCGTCGCGATCAGCGAGGACGCCGGATGGCACTTCGGCGGTGCCATCGCGGGCCACTTCGTCGGTGAGTTCCCACACGAGAAGATCGACGGCCGCGAGATCGACAGTTACGTGGCGCCCGGCTCACACCTCCCGATGCGGCGGCTCGACACGCAGGGCCGCGTCTGCCACTGGATCCTCGAGGTCCACCTCGTCGACCCGACTCGCTCGTTCGGCGGCTTCCACGAAGAGCTCCTCGACATCTGATTTCGCACTTCTGCCGGACTCCGCCGCCGCGCGTAGGGTGCGATGCAGGGGGCCTGCCGGCTCCGGGTCCTCTCCACAGCCCCGTCAGAGCCGACCATCGGGAGGTGGCCAGCCATGTCGGAACGTCCGTTCACGACCAATGACGCCGGAGCGCCCGCGGGCAGCGACGAGTATTCGCTCACCGTCGGGCCGAGCGGTCCGATCGTCTTGCACGACCACTATCTGATCGAGCAGATGGCGCAGTTCAACCGGGAACGCATCCCGGAACGCCAGCCGCACGCGAAGGGCAGCGGTGCCTTCGGCACCTTCGAGACCACGCACGACGTCTCCGCGTTCACCTGCGCGGACTTCCTCCAGCCCGGCCGGAAGACCGAGATGGTGGCGCGGTTCTCGTCGGTCGCGGGCGAGCGGGGGAGTCCCGACACCTGGCGCGACCCGCGTGGCTTCGCCCTGAAGTTCTACACCGACCAGGGCAACTACGACATGGTCGGCAACAACACGCCGGTCTTCTTCATCCGGGATCCGCTGAAGTTCCAGCACTTCATCCGGTCGCAGAAGCGCCGCGCCGACAACAACCTCCGCGATCACGACATGCAGTGGGATTTCTGGACGCTCTCGCCGGAGAGCGCGCACCAGGTGACCTGGCTGATGGGTGATCGTGGCACCCCGTCCACGTGGCGGCACATGAACGGGTACAGCTCGCACACCTACCTGTGGGTCAACGCGGACGGCGTCAAGCATTGGGTCAAGTACCACTTCAAGACCGACCAGGGCGTCGAATGTCTCACCGACGACGAGGCCGCGAAGTTCACGATGACCGATCCCGACCACTACACGCGGGATCTGTTCGAGTCGATCGCGGCCGGGGATCATCCGAGCTGGACGCTGCACGTGCAGCTGATGCCGTTCGACGACGCGAAGACGTACCGGTTCAACCCGTTCGACCTGACCAAGGTGTGGCCGCACGGCGACTATCCGCTGGTCGAGGTCGGCCGGATGACGCTGCACACCAACCCGGTGGACCATCACACGCAGATCGAGCAGGCCGCGTTCGCGCCGAGCGACGTGGTGCCCGGGATCGGCTTCAGCCCGGACAAGATGCTCCTGGGCCGCGTCTTCTCCTATCCGGACGCCCACCGCGCCCGGATCGGCGCCAACTACCAGCAGATCCCGGTGAACCGGCCGCGCAGCGAGGTGCACTCCTACTCCAAGGACGGTGCGATGCGGATCGACCCGGTGCACGACCCGGTGTACGCCCCCAACTCGAAGGGCGGCCCGGTCGCGGACTATCCGGGCCGCGCGGAACCGCAGTGGGCCGCCGACGGCGAGATCCTGCGCAGCGCCTACGAACCTCACCGCGACGACGATGACTGGGGTCAGGCCGGAACGCTGGTCCGGGACGTGCTCGACGACGCCGCTCGCGAACGACTGGTGTCGAACACGGCGGGCCATCTCCTCGCCGGGGTGACCGAGCCGGTCCTGGCCCGCGCCTTCGAGTACTGGAAGAACATCGACGCGGACCTCGGTGCGCGCATCGAGGCCGCCGTGCGGGCCGGCTGAGCCCGCCGTGGTCCGAATGGCCGGCCGTACACGTCGGCCGGCCGTTCGACCATTGCAGCGATGGTCGATTCAGCGCGCATGCCATCACCCGCTACACTGGTCGACGGATCCCGCGCGGCGTGCATCCTGTGAACTCCCCCAGGGCCGGAAGGCAGCAAGGGTCAACGGGCTCTCTCGGGTGCGCGGGGTCCTCTAATCTTTCATGACCGCCAGGTATGCCGAAGAGGTTCCGCGTTGAACTTTCACTCGATGAGTGCTGACCAGCTGCGCGACACCCAGGCGGACCTGCGGAAGCGGTACGAGGCGCTCTGCGCGGCCGGGCTCAAGCTCGATCTCACGCGCGGCAAGCCGGCCCCGGATCAGCTCGACCTCTCCGAACCGCTCCTGTCGCTCCCGGGCGAGGGCAACCACGTGAGTCCGGACGGCACCGACTGCCGCAACTACGGCGGCAACGTCGGCCTGCCGGGCATCCGCGAGATCTTCGGTGAGCTGCTGGGCACCGGCACCGACCGGATCGTCGCCCAGAACAACGCGAGCCTGCAGATCATGCACGACCTCACGGTCTTCGCGCTGCTCACCGGCACTCCGGATTCGGAGCGGCCGTGGTCCGCCGAGCCCGGCCCGGTCAAGTTCCTGTGCCCGGTCCCCGGGTAC
Organism: Gordonia sp. PP30; assembly: GCF_023100845.1. Lineage (NCBI taxonomy): Bacteria > Bacillati > Actinomycetota > Actinomycetes > Mycobacteriales > Gordoniaceae > Gordonia > Gordonia sp. PP30. Next base: position 316,474 of record NZ_CP095864.1, read on the forward strand.
GACAGGCACTTCTCGATCACCCAGACCTACGGCATCGAGATGATCAACGTCCCGATGAACCCGGACGGGCCCGACGTCGACGCGTGTGCGGCGCTGGTCGCCGTGGACCCGTCGATCAAGGGCATGTGGGTGGTCCCCACCTACTCCAACCCGACCGGCTACACCGTCAGCGAGGACGTCGCCCGTCGTCTGGTCGCGATGCCGACGGCCGCGCCGGACTTCCGCATCTACTGGGACAACGCCTACGCGGTGCACACCCTGCTCGACGAGGCGCCGCGGCCGCTGCCGATCCTCGACCTCGCCGCCGAGGCGGGTCACCCGAACCGCGTCTACGTCTTCGGCTCCACCAGCAAGATCACCTTCGCCGGGGCCGGCGTGTCGTTCTTCGGGTCGTCGAAGGCCAATCTGGACTGGTACCTGGGCCACGCGACCATCGCCACGATCGGCCCGGACAAGCTGAATCAGCTCCGCCACCTGCAATTCCTGCGCGACGCCGACGGTGTCCGCGCCCACATGGCCCGTCACCGGGAACTGCTCGCGCCCAAGTTCAAGCTCGTGCTCGACATCCTCGAGGACCGGCTCGCCGAGGCCAAGATCGCCGGCTGGACCGAGCCCGAGGGCGGCTACTTCATCAGCCTCGACGTGATCGACGGCACCGCGACCCGGACCGTGCAGCTGGCGAAGGACGCCGGTATCGCGCTGACCGGCGCCGGCGCCACGTTCCCGTACAAGAACGACCCGGACGACAAGAACATCCGCCTCGCGCCGACGTTCCCGCCGATCGACGAGCTGGCGACGGCGATGGACGGCGTCGCGACCTGCGCGCTGCTGGCCGCCACGGAGAAGCTGCTCGACGAGGCCTGATCGCGGCCCGCGCCGCGCGGGGCAGGCCGGAGTGATGTGGGGGTGAGTGGTCGGGAGGACCGGTGAAGCTCGAGAGGTCGACGCCGCTGCTGGTGCTCTTCGGGATCCTCGCCGCGCTGGCGATCTGGGCGCAGAACGCGATCATCCCGTTCACCACCCCGCGCTGGGGCCTGTTCGACTACCAGCTCGACCTCGATGTCTACCGCGCCGGCGCGCGGGCCGTGCTCGACGGTGAGCCCCTCTACCGGGTCAAACTCCTCGGCCAGATGGATTACACCTACGCGCCGATCTCGATCCCGTTCCTGATCCCGTTCGCGTGGATGTCGGCGCAGGCCGCGCACACCGTCTGGGTGATCGGCATCTTCGCCGCGCTCTACGGGGTCATCATGCTCGGCTTCCGCAGCCTCGGACACCGGTCGACGTGGCGGTTGCGCGGTATCGCGGCGAGCCTGGTGATCATCTCGACGCTGCTGGAACCGGTGCGCAGCACCATCTGGTTCGGGCAGATCAACGTCTTCCTGATGCTCCTCATCCTCTGGGATCTGCTGCGCGACGAGAAATCGGTGCTCCGCGGCGCCGGCACCGGCCTGGCGGCCGGGATCAAGCTGACCCCGCTCCTCTTCGCCGTCTACCTGGTGGCGATCCGGCAGTGGAAGGCCGCGGCGACGCTGGCCGGCGGCTTCGCGGCGACCATCGCCGTCGGCTTCGCGGTCCTGCCGCGCGACTCGTGGGACTACTGGACGGGCACACTGTTCGACGCCGACCGCGTCGCCGCCCCGCAGACCACCGGGAACCAGTCGATCCGCGGTGCGCTGGCCAATCTGGGGCACACCGACACCCCGAGCACTCTCGCCTGGCTGGTCCTGGCCGGGCTGGTCGCGCTCCTCGGCCTCGGGGCGGCCGTCCTCGCGCACCGGCACGGGCAGGAACTCCTCGCGCTCAGCCTGGTCGGCATGACCTCCTGCGCCGTGTCGCCGGTCGCCTGGGGCCATCACTGGGTCTGGCTGCTGCCGTTGCTGATCGTCGCACTCCACCTGCTGCTCACCCTGCCCGGCGTGCTGGCCCGGGGACTGGTCGGCGCCGGGATCGTCGGCGGCTTCCTGCTGGCCTTTCCGTGGCGCCGGTACATCTCGCACGCGATCTGGTACGTCAACGAAAGCGTGCCGGACGCGCAGCTGACGGGCCTGTTCATGCGGCCCCGCGGGCACTGGTACTGGTGCTTCACGGTGCAGCCGTACAACCTGATCCTGGTGGCGGTCGCGGTCGCGGTGATCGTCGTCTACGGTCTGCGCGACCGGTCGTGGCGGGTGCCCGGCCGGGGCCGAGCACAGCCGTCCGACGACGCTGTCGGACCCCGCCGGTAGGGTTGCGGACGTGGCACTCTATCGCACTTACCGGCCCGGAACCTTCGCCGAAGTCGTCGGGCAGGAGCATGTCACCGATCCGTTGAGCCGCGCGCTCGACAGCGGTCGTATCAACCACGCCTACCTCTTCTCCGGGCCGCGCGGCTGCGGTAAGACGTCGTCGGCCCGTATCCTGGCCCGCTCGCTGAACTGCGAGCAGGGCCCCACGTCGACGCCGTGCGGGGTGTGCGCGTCGTGCGTGGCGCTGGCCCCGGGCGGTCCGGGCAACCTCGACGTCGTGGAACTCGACGCGGCCAGCCACGGTGGCGTCGACGACACCCGCGAGTTGCGCGATCGCGCCTTCTACGCGCCCGCCGAATCCCGCTACCGGGTGTTCATCGTGGACGAGGCGCACATGGTGACCCCGGCGGGCTTCAACGCGCTGCTGAAGATCGTGGAGGAGCCGCCGGAGCACCTCATCTTCATCTTCGCGACCACCGAGCCGGAGAAGGTGCTCACCACCATCCGCTCGCGTACGCACCACTACCCGTTCCGGCTGCTGGCCCCGCCCGTGATGCGCGGCCTGCTCGAGGGGATCTGTCAGCGCGAGGGTGCCGTCGTCGCCTCCGAGGTGTTTCCCTTGGTCATCCGGGCCGGTGGCGGCTCACCGCGTGACTCGCTCTCGATCCTCGACCAGCTGCTGGCCGGCGCCGGACCGGAGGGTGTCACCTACGATCGCGCGCTGGCGCTGCTCGGCGTCACCGACGTCGCGCTGATCGACGGCGCCGTCGACGCCCTCGCCGCCGGCGACGGTTCCGCGCTGTTCGGGGTCGTCGAGCAGGTCGTGGACGCGGGGCACGACCCGCGCCGCTTCGCCATCGACCTGCTCGACCGGTTCCGCGACCTGCTGCTGCTCCAGGCGGTGCCCGACGCCGCCGAGCGCGGCCTGGTCGAGGCCCCCGCCGATCAGGTGACCCGGATGCGGTCGGTGATCGACTACCTGGGCCTGGCCACGCTGACCCGGTACGCGGAGGTCGCGCACGCGGCGCTCGGCGAGATGCGCGGCACCACCTCGCCGCGGCTGCTGCTGGAGGTGATGTGCGCGCGCCTGCTGCTGCCCGCCGCTTCGGCCGACGACGCCGCGCTCCTGCAGCGCGTCGAGACCCTGGAACGACGCCCCGGCGCGGCCCCCTCGGCCGCCGCCCCCGTCCCTGCGCCCCCCGCGGCCCCGGCGCCTCCCGCCGACGGGCCCCCGTCGCGCTTCGTGCGCCCCTCCCAGCGCCGCCCCGCCGACGCCGCCCCGGCGCCGTCCGAGCCGACGCCCGCCGACCCGACTCCCACCCCGCCGGCTGAGCCGACGCCCACCCCGCGAGCTGAGTCGACTCCCGCGCCGGCTGAGCCGACTCCCACTCCGCGAGCTGAGTCGACTCCCACCTCGCCGGCTGAGCCGACTCTTACCCCGCCGGTCGAGCCGAATCCCGCCCCGCCGGTTGAGCCGACCCCGACCCCGCCGGTTGAGCCGACCCCGACCCCGCCGGTCGAGTCGACTCCTGCCCCGCCGGCTGAGCCCTTCGACTCCGCTCAGGAACCACCGGTCAAGCCGCTAGGCGCAGACCGTGTCGAAGCCCGCTCTTCTGTGGAGCGTGTTCCTTCGGGTGAGGGCGACGTTTCGACTCGTTCCTCGGCTAGCGCCTCGGACCGGCTCAACGGGCGGGATGAACTCGCCGGGCCGGCCTCGTCGTCACCGGCTGAGTCGACTCCCGCCCCGCCGGTCGAGTCGACTCCTGGCCCGCCGGCTGAGCCCTTCGACTCCGCTCAGGAACCACCGGTCAAGCCGCTAGGCGCAGACCGTGTCGAAGCCACCCCCCGGTCGGCCGCGCCGGATTCCGGAGCGCGAACTCCGGCACCGTCCGACCCCTACGACGACATTCCGCCGCCCGAGGAGCCCTTCTACGACGCGCCGCCGGAAGGCGTCGTGGTGCCCCGGCGCCCCGCGTCGGCTCCGCGCCCCGCGCCTGCGACGAGTCCCGCACCGGCGGCGCAGTCCACACCGGCGACGCAATCCACGCCGGCACCGCGGTCCGCGTCGACCTCGGCACCGGCGGCGCAGTCCGCACCGGCCCCGGCACCCCAGGCCGCACCGGCGCCGCAGCCCGCGCCCCAGCCCGAGCCGGAACCCGCACCGACGACCCCCGCCCTCACCGTGGAGACCGTCAGTGCGCGCTGGGCCGACATCCGGTCCGCCATCCGGGAACGACCGGCGGGCAAGGTCCTCGAATCGATGCTGTCCGCCGCCACCGTGCAGTCGGTGGGCGACGGCGTCGCGGTGCTCGGCCATCCCAACCCGCCGCTGGTCGGGCGGCTCTCCGAGCCGGCCCGGCTGCAGATGTTCGGCGAGGTGTTCTCGGCGGTCTTCGGCGGTCAGTGGCAGGTTCAGGTGATTCACGCGCAGGGCGGCCCGGCCCAGGCCACCGCGCCCGCACAGCGCGGTCCGCAGCAGGCGCAACGGCAGCCTCCCCGGCAGACCTTCAGCCGGCCGAGCCGCTCCGAGTCGGGTGGGCGGCGCCGCGGCGACGACGTGCCGCCGCCTCCGGAACCGCCGTCCGAGCCCGAGGAGCCCTGGCCGGCCGAGCCGGTCCCGGACGAGGAACTGAGCGATTCCGAGCGCGCCGAGATGGTCGCCTCGGCCCATTCCGGCACCCCGGATCCTCGCCTGGACCCGGATCAGGTGGCCCTGGAACTGCTCAAGAACGAACTCGGCGCCCGCCCGGTCATCGACGGAAGCTGACCGGAGAAGACGCCGAGTTCGACGGGCGTGGGCGCTACGGCGTCCACCAGGGGCGCAGCGGCGTGTTCGGCAACGACTCGTCGCCCTTCTTCACGGCCAGCACGTGGTGCAGTTCGACCACGTCGCGCTCGAATCCGATCCGGCAACCGGCCATGTAGAGACCCCACTGGCGCGCGGTGGCCTCGCCGACCTCGGCGACCGCCGCGTCCCAGTTCGACACCAGGTAGCGGTTCCAGTCACGCAGCGTCATGGCGTAGTGCTCGCGGAAGTTCTCCTCGTGCAGCACCTCCATCCCGCCGACGTCCTGCAGCTTGGAGATGATGGTGCCCGCGCCGGTCAGCTCGCCGTCCGGGAACACGTACCGGTCGATGAACGGCCCGGCCTTGGCGCGGGTCTTGTTCTCCGGGCGCGTGATGCAGTGATTGAGCAGCAGCCCGCCGGGGCGGAGCCGATCGCGCAGGAAGCCGAAATACGCCGGGTAGTTGGCGACGCCGATGTGCTCGGTGAGGCCGATCGAGCTGACCGCGTCGAAGGCGGTCTCGGTGATGTCGCGGTAGTCGCTGTGCCGCACCTCGCCGAACTCGCTCAGACCCTCGTCGACGATCGCCTGCTGCGCCCACGACGCCTGCTCCTTCGACAGGGTGACGCCGAGCGCGTGCACCCCGCGGCGGGCGGCATAGCGGACCATGCCGCCCCAGCCGCAGCCGACGTCGAGCAGCCGGTCGCCCGGCTTCAGGGCCAGCTTGTCGAAGATCAGCCGGTACTTGTTCTCCTGCGCGGCCTCGAGGCTGGCGTCCCGGTCCGGGTACACCGCGCAGGTGTAGGTCATCGCCGGACCGAGCACCAGCTCGTAGAAGGCGTTGGAGACGTCGTAGTGGTACTGGATCGCCTCGGCGTCGCGGCCGCGGCTGTGGCGCAGTCCCTCGGCGAAGCGGCGCCAGCGCGGCAGCGTCTCCTGCGGCGGCGGCGCGATCGGCTTGAAGTGCTCGGTGCCGAGCGACTTCGCGATGGCGGCGAGCTGCAGCGGGCTCGGCTTGGTGAACTTGAGGTCCCCGGCCAGCGCCTGGAGGGCGCCGTACGGATCGCCGGGATGCCCGCCGACCAGTTCCAGATCGCCGGACACGTACGCGCGGGCCAGGCCCAGCTCGCCCGGCGCGGTCACCAGATAGGTGGTGCCGCGCGGCGTCTTCAGATCGAGGCCGAACGCGGCGTCCTCCGGGCCGGCGCTCGACCCGTCGTACGCCGTGAACCGGATTCCCAGCTCCTTGCCCAGGAGCGTTTCGAAGATCTCGGCCAGATTCATGCGCGCTTCACCGCCTTCTCATAGAGGCTCGCCAGCCGGCCGCGCGGGTCGTAGGTGGACCGGAGTGCGCGGTAGGTCGCTGAGCCGTACAGTTCGTCGAACTCTTCCTCCGGGTAGAACGACTCGGAGTAGAGAGATTTGTGGCCGTCGAGCTCGCTGACCTTGCGCTCGATGCGGCGGTTGGCGTGTCCGGGCTCGCCCGGGGTGGCCGGCACCGCCGACCAGAAGCCCACATTGGTGTAGGCATGCCCGCGCTTGAGCGGATACAGCGACCACGGCTGCTCCGGGTCGATACCGGGGCTGTCAGTACTCAGCCCGCTCGCGGAGTTCATGCTGAGCGGAGTCGAAGTGCTCCCGGCGCCGGGTTCGGCGAGCTTCAGCGGGCACAGCCAGATCGGCTCGATCGGGATCTCGTCCAGGAACCAGTTCACGAAGTCGGCGGTCCGCTCGATCGGCACCTCGATGTCCTGCACCACGCGCTCGCCGGGCGGCAGTCCCTTGCGGGCGTTGAGCTTGTCGCCGATGTCCCAGCGCTGGTCGTAGCCGATCAGCTTCCAGTAGAAACTCGACCGCAGATACTTCTTGGGCCAGAACCGGCGGATCTTCGGGTTCTGCGCGCCGAAGGCCCGCGAGCACCAGAACCAGTCGGTGTCCCAGCGCCACAGGTAGTCGCGGATGGTCAGCCGGTCCGTCTTCGGATACTCGACGTCGTCGTGCTGGATGGACCGGTAGAAGACGTCCATCCCGGTGTAGTCGCTCACCGGCCCGGGCTCGGCGGTCTGCCGCCCGAGGACCAGGTAGCACTCGTCGCGGGTGAAGACGACACCGTCGAGGTAGTCCACGCGTTCGCCGTCGTACTCGCGGGAGTCGACGACGCGGATCATTGCGGCCTGCAGGTCCTCGATCGAGCGGAACCGCACGTGCCGCAGCGCGACGAACGGCGGGACCTTCTCCAGTTCGATCTCCAGCCGCACCGAGTAGCCGAGGGTGCCGTACGAGTTGGGGAAGCCGTAGAAGAGGTCGGCGTGCTCGTTGTCGGGCCGGGCGATCACCAGTTCCCCGGTCGCGGTGAGGATCTCCATCTCGCGGACCGATTCGTGCGGCAGGCCGTTGCGGAACGACGTGCTCTCGATCCCGAGCCCGGTCACCGCGCCGCCGAGGGTGATCGTCTTGAGCTGCGGCACCACCAGCGGCACCAGTCCATAGGGGAGGGTGGCGTCGACCAGGTCCTCGTAGGTGGTCATTCCCGCCACCTGCGCGGTGCGGGCCGCCGGATCCACCGAGATCACCCGGTTCAGGCCGGACACGTCGAGCCCGGGGGCCGTGGTGGCGGCGCGCTTGCGGAACAGATTCGAGGTCTTCTTCGCCAGCCGGATGCCCGCTCCGTCGGGAATGGCGCGGTAGCTCGCCAACAGGCGATCCACTCCCTGCTGGAACGCTTTGGTACCGGATTCGAGCCGCGAGGAAGCCACGCATCCACCGTAGCGTGATCGGTCGGTACGGTGGATCGCAGGTCCCGCGGCAGGCGGGACGACATCTCGAACAAGGAGTAATCCACCGTGGGTCAGGTCACCGCCGCGTCATCCCTCGACATCGCCGCCGCTCCGGAGGTCGTGCTGGCCGCATTGTCCGACTACCGCGAGGTGCGCCCGGCGATCCTGCCCGCCAACTATCGCGACTACGCGGTCGTCGAGGGCGGCACCGGTGCGGGGACCGTCGTGCACTGGATTCTGCAGGCCACCGAGAAGCGCTCGCGCGACGTGCTCGCCGATGTGACGGCCTCCGCCGACTCGGTCACCGAGTCCGACCGCAACTCCTCGATGGTCACCGTCTACCGGGTGACCGCCGCGGGCACCGGCAGCCGCGTCGAGGTGATCACCACCTGGCAGGGCGCCGGCGGCATCGGCGGCTTCTTCGAGAAGACCTTCGCGCCCAAGGGTCTCGGCCGCATCCAGTCTGAGCTGCTCGGGAACCTCAAGACCCGCCTGGAGCCCTGAGCCGCCGCGGGCGCCGCCGCACCAAGCCTCTCCCGCTGCGCGACGGCGTCGACGCCACGCGAGTGGTACTCCGGCCGGAGTTGTTTCCGGCGCCGCCCACGGTGGCCGAGGCGCTGCTGGCGGCGCCGAGCCTGGCGGGGCTGACCGCGGCCGCACTGGCCGCCCAGCACGCCGCCGGCGCCGTCGTCGATGCCGACGGCCGCCCGGTTGATCTCGGCGCGCCGGTCCCGCGGCCCGTCCCGGTCTACCTCTACCGGGACCTGCCCGCCGAGTACGACGTGCCCTTCGGACTGGAGATCCTGCACGCCGACGACGACCTGGTCGTGGTCGACAAACCGCACTTCCTCGCCACCATGCCGCGCGGGCGGCACGTCACGCAGACGGCGCTCGTCCGCCTCCGCCGAGAGTTCGGGAACGACCATCTCGCGCCCGCGCATCGGCTCGACCGGCTCACCGCGGGCGTCCTCGTCTTCACGGCCCGCCCGGAGGTTCGTGCCGCGTACCAGGAGTTGTTCGCGAATCGTCTGGCGCGCAAGGTGTACCGGGCCGTCGCTCCGCTGCGGCCAGACGTCGGGGCCACGGTCCGGGTGGCGAACCGGATCGTCAAGACGTCGGGTGATCTCCGCGCGCGGGTGGTCGACGGCCCGGTCAACGCGGTCAGCGACATCACCCTCGAACGGGTCCGCGACGACGGCCTGGGGGAATACCTCCTGGTTCCGCAGACCGGCCGCACCCACCAGCTCCGCCTGCACATGTCCGGCCTCGGCATCCCGATCCTCGGCGACCCGCTGTATCCGGAGGTCGACGCGGACCTCGCCGCGGCCCCCGACCGGGGCGACTTCTCCCGTCCGCTGTGCCTGATCGCGTCCAGCCTGGCCTTCGCCGATCCGATCACCGGCGAAGAGCGGCGTTTCGAGAGCCGCCGGGCATGGTTCCCGCCCGGGTCCGCGCAGAACACCGGCCGCTGACGGTTCGCCGAGGGAAGATCGCCGCCGGCGGCGCTGAGACGGCCGATGTTCTGCGGTGATCGTCGGGTGGGCGAGCTCCTATCCTGGAGTCATGGCGATCATCGCGTCCCACGAGCACCATCCCGACCTGGGATGCGAGGCCGTGGTCTTCCTCGACACCGAATCCGACGCCTGCTTCCAGCTGCAACGGGATCTGCCCGGCGGCCCGCACGAGGAGCAGCACGCCATCACCACCGGGGCCAGTGCACCCGTCTACGGCGGGGTGCTGCAGTGGCGGCGCGTGGGCGACCGCTTCGAGTTCGCCCTCAACCGGCGGGCGACGGCCCTGTTCGCCGACGACGTGCTCTCGTTCGTGGTGACCCCGGCCGACGGGCAGAGCGTCGACCAACTCGCCGAGCATGTCGAGCGCCTGCTCGGGTGAGCGCACCGACTACCCTGGGCACCATGACTGATGCATTCGACCCCTCGGCCCTGTTCGGCGGCGGCGACAACCAGATGGCCGACCTCCTCGCGCAGGCGCAGGCCATGCAGAACCAGCTGTACCAGGCCCAGCAGGAGATCGCGGCGGCGAAGCTCATCGGCAGCGCGGGGAACGGACTGGTCACCATCGAGGGCAACGGCACCGGTGACATCACCGCGGTGACCATCGCCAAGGACGTGGTCGATCCCGAGGACGTCGACACCCTGCAGGACCTGATCCTGGGTGCGCTGGCCGACCTGGCGCTGTGCCGCGCCGCCCTGACCGAAGAGAAGCTGGGCCCGCTGTCGGCCGGCATGCCCGGCCTCGGCTGAGCCAGACACCGAAAGGGCCTGATGTACGAGGGGCCGATCCAGGTACTCATCGACCAGCTCGCGAAGCTTCCCGGGCTGGGGCCGAAGGGTGCCCAGCGCATCGCTTTCTCCCTGCTCGCGGGTGACAAACAGGAGATCGATCGCCTGGTCGAGGCGCTCGGCGAGGTCCGCGACAATGTGAACTTCTGCGCCGAATGCGGGAACGTCGCCGCCGACCGGCTCTGCCGGATCTGCAGTGACGCCCGGCGCGATGCGACCAAGATCTGTGTGGTCGAGGAGCCGAAGGACATCTACGCGATCGAGCGGACCAAGGAGTTCGACGGCCGCTACCACGTGCTCGGCGGTGCGCTCGACCCGCTGTCCGGGATCGGTCCGGACCAGCTGCGGATCCGTGAGCTGCTGCAACGACTCGCCAACCAGCCCGGCGGCGTCGACGTCACCGAGATCATCATCGCGACCGATCCGAACACCGAGGGCGAGGCGACCGCCACGTACCTGCTGCGCATGCTGAAGGACTTCCCCGGCCTGTCGATGACGCGCCTGGCCTCGGGTCTGCCGATGGGCAGCGACCTGGAGTTCGCCGACGAGCTCACTCTCGGCCGGGCGCTGTCCGGGCGGCGCGTTCTGGCCTGACCGCTGGGCGGAGACTAGCGTGAGCGGTGTGTCGAAGGGTTCCTCCGTCGAAGACCTCGCCGCCGCCGCGCACGCGATCGCGAGCCGCGACCTGCGGAGCGGGATCATCGCGGTCGACGGCCCCTCCGGCGCGGGGAAGAGCACCTTCGCCGACGCGCTCGCCGCACGACTCTCCGCGCTCGGCCGACGGGCCCTGCTGATCCGCACCGACTACTACGCCACCTGGGACGATCCGGCCGGCTGGTGGCCGGAACTCGAGCGCGATGTTCTCGCGCCGTTCCGCCGCAGCCACGACATCAGCCACCACCCCCGCATCTGGATCGACGGGGTACCGCACGCCGGCCCGGCCGAGCTGGTGCACTGGGCGCCGCTGCTGATCATCGAGGGCGTCACCGCCGCCCGGCAGGCGATCGCGGACCGGCTCACCCACGCGTTCTGGCTCGACGGCCCGCCCGCCGAGGAACGACTGGCCCGGACCGTCGCCCGCGACGGCGAGGACCAGCGGCCGAACCTGGCGGCGTGGCAGCACTTCGAGGACGGCTGGTTCGCCGTCGACGGGACGCGCCGCCGCTGCGAGGTCGTGCCCGTTTAGGCCGGCCGTGATCCGTGCGGACCCGGTGGCCGAGGCCGCCTGAGTGCCGCTCAGCGTGCCGCGGCGATCCGTTCCCGGCGGAGCAGGTCGATCTCGGGGAGATCGAGCGGTTCCAGGATGCGGCCGGTGGCCGCGGCCAGCAGATGGTCGGCCAGCTCCGGGTTCCGGGCCAGCAGCGGGCCGTGCATGTAGGTGCCGAGCACGCTGCCCTGGATCACGCCCTCGACGGCCTCGCCCGCGGATTCCTGCGTGGAGCCGAAGGGCGCGCCGTTGCCGGTGCCGTGCCGCACGCGGCCGAGGGGCCGGGCATCCGGGCCGAGAGTCGTGGCGCCGCGATGGTTCTCGAATCCGGTCAGCGGCTGCGTCAGACCGTCGAGCAGCGGATCGGTGACGAGTTCCCCGATGGCCCGGGCCTCCATCGGCGACGTGGTGGCGTCGAACAGCCCGACGCCCTCCACCTTCTCGCCGGCCGCGGTCAGGTACCAGTGGCCGAGTACCTGAATGGCGGCGCAGATCGCGAGGACCGGCCGCCCGGCGGCGGCGGCGCGCTGCATGCCGGGGTGCTCGAGCAGGTGCCGGGTGGCCAGCCGCTGCGCGAAGTCCTCCGCGCCGCCGAGGGTGTACACATCCAGGGAGTCGGGGACGTCGTCGTCGAGCGTGATCGGGACGATCTCGGCGTCGATGCCGCGCATCCGGGCGCGCTGCCGCAGGACCAGGGCGTTGCCGCCGTCACCGTAGGTGCCCATCACGTCGGGGAGCACCAGGCCGATCCGCAGGGTCGATTCACTCATGACTGGCTCCTCGATGTCGGCACCGGGGCGGCTCCGGCCCGCTCCAGCGCGATGCCGAGGTCCCGGAAAGCGGTGTAGTTGGCGAGCACCTCGACCCGGCCCGGCGGGCACGACTCGATCGCCGCCATGGTGTCTTCGATCGTGGTGTGCTCGGCGCCGGCGTACAGCAGCCGCACGCCGAGGTCCGCGGCGCGCTCACCGGCGGCGATCACCTGCATGGTCTCGAAGGCCTCGAACCGCACATCCCACAGCCACGACAGGTCCTCGCCGTCGGGCACCTGGCCGTTGACGGCGATCACCAGTGAGTCGGCGTCGGTGTCGATCATCGCCAGCGCCTCCTGCCAGCCCGCCGGATTCTTGGCGAGCAGGGTGCGGACCCGGTGGCGGCCCAACTGGAACGACCCGTAGCGACCGGCCACCTCGCCGACGGTGCCCACGGCGGCCACCGCCGCAGCCGGGTCGGCACCCATCGCGACGGCCGCCGCGACCGCCTGCGTCGCGTTGCCGCGGTTGGCCCGGCCGGGCACGGACAGCGTCAGCGGCGCCTGGAAACCGTGGGGGCCGTAGATGTTCTCGTCGTCGAACCACCACTGCGGGGTGGGCCTGCGGAAGTGCTCGTCGCCGGTGGAGTACCAGTCGTCGTCGCGGCGCACGATCGGCTCGCCGGTGCGCGGGCAGCTGACCGAGTCACCGACCCAGCTCGCTCCGGCGGCCACCCAGATCACCCGCGGCGCGTCGTAGGCGGCGGAGGTCACCAGGACGTCGTCGCAGTTGGCGACGACGACGGTCTCCGGGTGACGCTCGATGCCCTCGCGGAGGCGCCGTTCGATGTGGTTGATCTCGCCGACGCGATCCAGCTGGTCGCGCGAGAGATTCAGTAGGACGAGCACTTCCGGATTCGTGTTGTCGCTGACGTGCGGAACATGCAGTTCGTCCACTTCGAGCGCCGCGATCGGGGCGACCCGGTCCAGAGAGAGGGTCGCGATGATGCCCGCGTCCATGTTGGCGCCGTCGGGCTGGGTGGCCACCTGGCCGAGGCCGGCGAGTGCGGCGGCGGTCATCCGGGTGGTGGTCGACTTGCCGTTGGTGCCGGTCACCAGCACGGTACGACGGCCGGCGGCCAGCCGCGACATGATGTTCGGGTCGATCTTCTCGGCGACCAGGCCGCCGATCATCGAGCCCTTGCCGCGGCCCGCGGCCCGCGACGCCCAGCGCGCGGAGGCGGCCGCCGCGAGTGCGGTCCGGGTGCGAAGTGGCAGGCGCATAGAGAAAATTCTGTCACAGGGAGTCGGTGCACCGAGCGCGTCGGCGGTGATAGCGTCGGCGACTGTGAGCCGCGCGACATCGAAGAATCTGTCTCTGCCCGAACGCATCCAGCGCCGGTTGTTCCGGGCGGCGGGATTGATTCCCGCGTCCGTGCTGGGTACCGCCGCCCGGATCACCAAGGTCAACTCCGACGGCGATCACCTCGCCCCGGAGATGGCGCTGGTGGGAGCGGCGACCGCGAAGGTGCCGGGGATGGGGCTGACGTCGCGGCCGCCGGCCGGGGCCCGCGCGCAGCTCGACGCCACCGGCGTGGCGATGGCGCAGACCTTCCCGCCGTTCGCGATCGAGGAGGATCTGGAGTTCGAGGGCCCGGGCGGAACCATCGGCGCGACCCGCTACCGGGTGGAGGCGGGGAGCCCGCGCGGACTGATCCTGTTCCTGCACGGCGGCGGCTACGTGCTCGGCAGCCGGGCCAGCCATGACTCGGCGGTCCGTGCGCTCGCGGTGGCCTCCGGCACGGACGTGCTCTCGATCGACTACCGGCTCGCCCCGGAGCACAAGTTCCCGGCCGCGGTCGACGACGCGCTCGCGGCCTGGCACTACGCGGTGGCGAAGGCACCCGAGTGGGGGATCGACCCGGCGAAGATCGTCGTCGCGGGCGACTCGGCGGGCGGCTGCCTGTCCGCCGTGGTGGCGCTGCAGACGCGGGGCGAGGACGTCGTCCCGGCGTTGCAGCTGCTCATCTATCCGGTCACCGACATGGCGCGGGAGACCGATTCCCGGCGCGAGTTCGCCGACGGGCACTTCCTCACCGCAGCGGACATCGCCTACTTCACCGAGCACTACCTGTCCGATCCCGCCGAGGCCACCGATCCGCGGGTCTCGCCGTTGCTGGCCGACGACCTGAGCGGTCTGCCGCCCGCGTACGTGGTGGTCGCCGGGTTCGATCCGCTGCGCGACGAAGGTCTGGCCTACGCCGAGGCGATGCGCGCCGCGGGCGTGCCGGTGACGCTGGAGCGGGCCGGCTCGATGATCCACGGCTTCATCAACATGGGCCTGATCTCGCCGGCGGCGCGCGAGTACGTCTCCCGGATGGGCGCGGCCGTCGTCGACGCCCTCTCCTGACGGTTCAGGTGGGGCGCAGTGGCCGGTGTGATCGGTCGCGCCGCGTCCGACGACTCCTCGGCTGATCGCCGAGTGACGCCGTCCGACCGGTTTGTGCCACGGTCGGGCGGCGCCACGCGGGGCCGGGCGCCGCTGTTTACGATGAGCGTCATGCAGAACGACGACTCTCCCGCCGCCGCGACGCCGCCGGTCCCCGCGGGCTCCGCCGAGCCGCAGGCGCGCGACGAACCGTCGTTCAAGCGACTGCTGCTGCTATCGGCGATCTGCGTGCTCGTCGCCGGTGGACTGCTCTTCTGGCTGTCGCGGATGTGGGGCACGCCGGTGCTGTCGGCCGGATACATCGGCCTGATGTTCCTGGCGCCTGCCGTGCGTATCCTGAACTTGAAGGGCATGGTCGCGGCGACCGGATGGGCGATGGCGATCCTGGTGCTGGGTGTACTGATCGGTACGTTCGGCCCGTGGGTGCAACTCGGCGGGGTGGTGCTGACCGCGCTCGGTCAGGGGCTGTTCGTCGTTTCGGGCTCGGCTGGCCTGAACAGGTCGCCCGCCAGCCTGGTCGGTTTCTCGAAGTTCGCTGAGACTGGGTCGCCGGCCGAGGTGTGGCAGCCGCTGATCGGCCTGTCGATCGGTGCGGCCGCGATCATCATTCTGGGGCTGATCGCCTTCGGCAGCGGCAAGAAGACGGTCAAGGCGGCGCCACTCTCCGAGCGGCTCTTCTACGGCGGCGGGCTGGCGATCGGCTCGGCGGTGCTCACGGTGATCTGGACCGTCGCCGGGCTGGGCGGACTCGGCTATGCACTGCTGGTGTTCTGCCTGGTCTACGCGTTCGATTCTGGCAAGGTGATCCACAATTCGAGGATTCGGGTGTTCGGCGCGATCCTCGGCGTGGTGACCTCGGTGCTGGTCTCATGGCTGCTGTCGTCGTGGCAGCCCGCGCTGATCGCGGTCTTCATGATCTGCGGCATCCTGGCGCTGGCCAGCTTGCTGAACAAGCAGGAGTTCTGGTTCGTGGTCTTCCTCGTCGCCGCGGTCGTCCACCTGGCCGAGATCACCCCGGGCAAGTCTGCCTGGGACTCCGGCGTCGAGCACATCTTCGGCGTGCTGGGTGCCGCCGCCGTCGCGGTGGCGCTCCACTGTGTCGCCGTCCCCCTCCATAACAGGATCCTCAAACCCGCCATTGCGGCCCACACCGCTTGACCCCGCTCTTACCCGGACGTCTGCGCGCCGCCGAGGCCGCATTCCCGATGGCGGACGCGAGAGGTCATGGTTGTATCGGACGGCCGAGCAGTTCAGTGGCGCCGCGTCTGACCCTATTGTGGCGTCGAGACACGGCGCGCACGATGAAACCTCGGGTCAGCGTCGCGCGGTGCGCCCGGTGCAGACAATGACGTCACAGTAGGGACAGCGCGCGAAGGAAAGACCCGAAACCCGTCCAAATTCCCGGGTGGCAGGAATGCGCGTCGGCAGCGGTCGCGGCAAACGAACGCTGCGCCCGACAATGCCCGCGTCAGTCGCGGTCGCAGCGCCCTCGTTCGGCTGCAGCGCCTGTGACCGGGCACTGCGGCGGTGCTTGGCTGCCGCGCTCGGCTGTCGCGAGTTCTGAAGCGCGGGGCGGGGCTTCGCGGGATCTGCGGGGTGCGCCGGACGACCTAGTCTTGTCGGTCGAAAGAACGAATTTTGCCCGGTTTGACGCTCTCGACTTGTTTTGCCAACAAGGTAACGAGTCCACTAGCGGAAGTGGTCCGTCTGAGTGGAGTTGACGCCAGGTGTTCAGGAAGAAGCAGGCAGCGATATGCGGTGTTGTCCTCACCGCGGCCGCCGGGATGGTGAGCGCGCTCGTCGCACCGCATGCCGCGGCCGAACCGGGTGACGGTGTTCGTGTCGTGAGCCGGTTCGTGGTCAGCGCCCAGCGGGAAATGCTGACCGTGCATTCGGCCGCGATGAGGGAGGACATCCCGCTGACTGTGCTGCGGCCGAAGCAGGATCGGCCTGCGCCGGTCCTCTACTTGCTCAACGGCGCCGGGGGCGGAGAAGACGGCGCCAACTGGGCCGCGCGTACCGACTACGTGAGCTTCTTCGCAGACAAGCACGTCAATGTGGTGACGCCGATGAAGGGTGCGTTCTCGTACTACACCGACTGGCAACGCGACGATCCCCGGCTCGGTCGGCAGAAGTGGGAGACGTTCCTGACACGCGAGTTGCCGCCGCTGATCGACCGCGAGCTTGGTACCACCAGGCGCAACGCGATCGCGGGAATCTCGATGGCGGGGACGTCCGTGCTGAACCTTGCGGCACGGTCTCGCGGTCTCTACCGGGCCGCAGCGTCGTACAGCGGCTGCGCCCGGACCAGCGACCCGGTCGGCCAGGCGTTCATCCGTGCGGTGGTCGAGGACCGGGGCAAGGCGGATATGACGAACATGTGGGGCCCACTCGACGGTCCAGGTTGGCGTGCGAACGACCCGCTCGTCAATGCCGAGAAGCTGCGCGGCACGGCGGTGTACCTCTCGTCGAACACCGGCCTGCCAGGCGAGGACGAGTCGTTGCCACCGGGCGCTTCCGCCGACCGTGCGCTGAGCATGGCCGACCAGGTGCTACTCGGCGGTGGCATCGAATTCGCCGTGAACGTCTGTACCCAACAGATGGCCGACCGACTCGCCCAGCTCAAGATTCCTGCCGTGGTCCGCATCCGCGACACCGGCACCCACTCCTGGGGCTACTGGGAGCGGGAACTCAAGGCCTCGTGGCCGACCATCCGATCAGCGTTGACGCGTTGATCCCGACGAGCAAGGAGCTCAACTATGTCGATCAAACGAAAGACGATGATTCTGACGGCGGCCGCCGCTCTGATGGCGGGCGTGGCCTTCCCTGCCGCAGGTACGGCCCACGCTGCCGAATCTTTCGTCAAGATGAAGTACAACCTCAGCGGTGCCAACGGTGGAATGAGCCTACAGATCGACAATCGGGGAACCGGATTGGCTAAGCAGGAGTGCGCTGCCTATGTGTGGCAGGGGAACCATGTCGATGAGATCAAGCGGAACACGTCGTTTCCCACGAGTCTGTTGAACCAGTCGGGAAAGTTCGTTGACGCTCCGGTGCGCGGCGTGGTGTTCTCAAGTGTTCCGGCCAACACTCGCGCGGAGGAGTTCTTCCTGGAGTCCGAGGCAGACGGTTCGCCGATCTTCCCTTACGAGAAGAAGGCAGCGATCGTTCTGCCCGCGACCGCGTTCGTCAGCTGCAAGCAGCTCGGTGACGCCGTCGTCTACATCCCGTCGGGACAAGACCTGAACAATGTCTGGGTTTCGGGCGAGAACCTCAGTGCTAATGGAAGCCTCGATGGAATCTTCGGCTGATAGCTGGGCGAAGATGATTCGCTGCCGGGGCTACTGGGAGCAGGAACTCAAGGCCTCGTGGCCGACCATCCGATCAGCGTTGACGCGTTGATCCCAACGAGCAAGGAGCTCAACTATGTCGGCTCTTCGCCTTTCAGAGTGCGTTGATGTGTTCGGCGAGCTGACCGGAGTGCAGGAGGGATCGCAAGATGTAGTGGTCGAGGTTGCGGAAGCCCTGGGCGATTCCGCGGAGGTGTTCGAGGCGGCCGTTGATGGCTTCGACGGGTCCGTTGGAGACTCCGGTATCGAAGTAGGCCAGGATGTCGGCGCGGCGTTTCCAGAGACTTCGCCCGAGTTGGGCGAGTTCGGCTAGCCCGGCGGGGAGTCCGGTCTGGATGCGTTTGAGGACCTTCCACATCAGTTTCTTGCCCTCGCGGCGCTGCGGGTGCTGGTAGGCGGCGATCAGCTGCTGATACACCTGGTAGGTGATCTCGACCGCGACGTGCGCGTCATGGCTGGTCAGCGACTCGTACAACCGGATCTTCTGCTTGGCGGTGAGCAACCCGGTACGGGTGTGCAGGATCCGGCGGATCGTGTACAACGGGTCACCGGCGCGTCCGCGGTGCCCGCATGTCTGCTGCTGAACGCGTTGGCGGCACAGATCGAGCTTGTTTCCGGCCAGCGCGACGACGTGGAACGGGTCCATCACGACCCGGGCGGCGGGGAGTTCCTGGCTGGTGGCGGTCTTGTAGCCGGTGAATCCGTCCATGGCCACGACTGTGATCCGGTCGCGGAATCGCTGGTCACGAGTGTTCATCCAGTCTTTGAGGACCTGCGCTGACCGGCCGCCGATCATGTCCAGCAGCCGAGCCGGGCCGGTGCCCTCGACCACGGGCGTCAAGTCGATCAGAACGGTCACGAAGCTCGGGTCTCCTTGTCCGCGAACGTGTTTCCACTTGTGCTCATCGACGCCCAGGTGCCGTACACCGTCGAGGTGGCCGCCGTCGTAGACCAGGGCCCGGGCCGCACTCACGGCGATCGCGTTGACTGTCTTCCACGCCAGGCCCAGCGCTGTGGCCACCGCTTTCACGCTCATCTTGTCGATCGCGATGCGTTGCAGGATCCAGCGTGTGGTCCGGGCGGTGACCACGGCCCGGGGCGCGGCGACATGATCGATCCCGCCGCGGAAGATCGTTCGTGGGCAGTCGCTGGTACGGCACACGAACCGGGGCACCGCGACATGCAGAACAACAGGATGGCCGCTGATCGGCACATCAGTGAGCACGCGGTCGGCGTGATCACGCAGGTCGCCGGCGATCTGACAGCCCGGACAATGCCGATCGGCCTGCAGCACCCGGCACCACAAGTGCGTGCGGCCGCGGGCATCGACAGCGGCGCCGGTGATCGTCACCCCCAGCTCGACGGTTCGGCAGATCGTGTCAGCAACATCGGCAGTAAGCTCGCTCATGGGTCCTGTGGCGTGAAAATGGGTGTGTAGGAACTTCCATCTTCACACCCAGGACCCGCCTACATCTTGTGCCCACGCCCGGTCAGCCCAGATCCCACCTACGCACTCTCAGAGTTGAAGAGCCAAACCGGCTCTTCGCCTTTCAGAGTGCGTTGATGTGTTCGGCGAGCTGACCGGAGTGCAGGAGGGATCGCAAGATGTAGTGGTCGAGGTTGCGGAAGCCCTGGGCGATTCCGCGGAGGTGTTCGAGGCGGCCGTTGATGGCTTCGACGGGTCCGTTGGAGACTCCGGTATCGAAGTAGGCCAGGATGTCGGCGCGGCGTTTCCAGAGACTTCGCCCGAGTTGGGCGAGTTCGGCTAGCCCGGCGGGGAGTCCGGTCTGGATGCGTTTGAGGACCTTCCACATCAGTTTCTTGCCCTCGCGGCGCTGCGGGTGCTGGTAGGCGGCGATCAGCTGCTGATACACCTGGTAGGTGATCTCGACCGCGACGTGCGCGTCATGGCTGGTCAGCGACTCGTACAACCGGATCTTCTGCTTGGCGGTGAGCAACCCGGTACGGGTGTGCAGGATCCGGCGGATCGTGTACAACGGGTCACCGGCGCGTCCGCGGTGCCCGCATGTCTGCTGCTGAACGCGTTGGCGGCACAGATCGAGCTTGTTTCCGGCCAGCGCGACGACGTGGAACGGGTCCATCACGACCCGGGCGGCGGGGAGTTCCTGGCTGGTGGCGGTCTTGTAGCCGGTGAATCCGTCCATGGCCACGACTGTGATCCGGTCGCGGAATCGCTGGTCACGAGTGTTCATCCAGTCTTTGAGGACCTGCGCTGACCGGCCGCCGATCATGTCCAGCAGCCGAGCCGGGCCGGTGCCCTCGACCACGGGCGTCAAGTCGATCAGAACGGTCACGAAGCTCGGGTCTCCTTGTCCGCGAACGTGTTTCCACTTGTGCTCATCGACGCCCAGGTGCCGTACACCGTCGAGGTGGCCGCCGTCGTAGACCAGGGCCCGGGCCGCACTCACGGCGATCGCGTTGACTGTCTTCCACGCCAGGCCCAGCGCTGTGGCCACCGCTTTCACGCTCATCTTGTCGATCGCGATGCGTTGCAGGATCCAGCGTGTGGTCCGGGCGGTGACCACGGCCCGGGGCGCGGCGACATGATCGATCCCGCCGCGGAAGATCGTTCGTGGGCAGTCGCTGGTACGGCACACGAACCGGGGCACCGCGACATGCAGAACAACAGGATGGCCGCTGATCGGCACATCAGTGAGCACGCGGTCGGCGTGATCACGCAGGTCGCCGGCGATCTGACAGCCCGGACAATGCCGATCGGCCTGCAGCACCCGGCACCACAAGTGCGTGCGGCCGCGGGCATCGACAGCGGCGCCGGTGATCGTCACCCCCAGCTCGACGGTTCGGCAGATCGTGTCAGCAACATCGGCAGTAAGCTCGCTCATGGGTCCTGTGGCGTGAAAATGGGTGTGTAGGAACTTCCATCTTCACACCCAGGACCCGCCTACATCTTGTGCCCACGCCCGGTCAGCCCAGATCCCACCTACGCACTCTCAGAGTTGAAGAGCCGTCAAACCCGCCACCGCGCTGGTTCAATGCGGTGGCGACGGATTGGCCGTAATCAGCCTCTCTCTGGATGCAAAGAACAACACCTGGTATCAGGGCGAAGAGATCAATCCGTCGGGAAGCCTCGGATAGGTCTGGCCCGACGTGTTCCTGGCGTCCGGCAACGACGAGGTACGCCACCGGAAGTCGGGTGGCGTACCTCGTTGTCTTTACTTTGGAACAACTCGTCGGATGATTCACTTCTGAGAATCCGGACCATCAGGTGGGCGGAGTTCTCGAAAGCTCGATCAGTGTTGCGCCTGAGTGGGGCCTACGGCGCCCAGGTCCGCGCGCCCTCGGCCGCTTCCTCCGCCTCGTGCTCACCGGCGACGCGATGCGCCCGGTTCACCGCCGAGACGACTGCCCGCAGGCTCGCGGTGGTGATCGATGACGCGACGCCGACTCCCCAGACGGTCTCACCGTTGATCTCGGTCTCCACATAGCAGGCCGCGTTGGCGTCGCCGCCGGCGGTCAGCGCGTGCTCGGAGTAGTCGAGCACGCGGACGTCGAACCCGACGGTGCCCAGCGCGTCGACGAAGGCGGCCAGCGGGCCGTTGCCGCTGCCGGCGATCTCGCGCTCGACGCCGTCGACCTTAACGATCGCGGTGATCGAGTCCTCGCCGCCGTCTTCTTCGGCCGCGTCGACCTTCTGGCGCATCCGCTCCAGCGGGGTAATCGGCTCCAGGTACTCCTGCGCGAAGACGTCCCACATCTCCTTGGGGTTGACCTCGCCGCCCTCGCCGTCGGTGATCTTCTGGATCTCGCGGCTGAACTCGATCTGCAGGCGCCGCGGCAGGTCCATGCCGTGGTCGGCCTTCATGATGTACGCGACGCCGCCCTTGCCGGACTGGCTGTTGACGCGGATCACGGCCTCGTAGTTGCGGCCGACGTCGTGAATATCGCTCACCGGCCCCGACGGGTCGCGGTCACCGCGGTCGCCCGCGATACCGCGACCCGCGGACGGCTCACGGAAGTTGCTGGTAGACAGCCGTCTCGAAGTCGAGATAGCCGCCGACAGAGCCCGGATCGGCGAACGGAAGGATCTGTGTGCCCCAGATTCCGGCTACGTCCGACTCGCGGTCGATCCAGTAGTAGAGGTTGGCCAGTCCGGCCCAGGCCAGCGAACCGGCCGCTCGACCGGTCGGGGCCTTCTCATCGTTCACCATGAACGAGTACGCCCACGATTTGCTCTGCCCGGGGAAGAACTCGGCGTCGTGCGACAGAGCGGGGGCGGATGTCTTGAGCATGCCGATCTTGAGTTCGCCGAGACCGTTGGTCGACGCGGCCGCCACCGTCTCCGGCCGCAACACTTGACCGTGTTCCCCCTCGCCGTCCCGCAACCACATGCGCAGAAACCTGGTGTAGTCGGGCATGGTCGAGTACAGGCCATGGCCACCCATGTGCACCTCCGGGTCCTGCGGCAACACCATGCCGGTCGGAGCGAGGCTGCCGTCGTCGAGACGCTGATGCACTTCGGTGCGACGGCTCGCCATGCCGGGACTCATGGTGAATGCGGTGTCGGTCATACCCAGCGGAGCGAAGATACGCTCGGACATCACCTCGCCGAGTCGTGCACCGCGAACGGCTTCGACCACCTGACCCGCCCAATCCATGTTGGTGCCGTAGTTCCAGCGAGTCCCCGGGTCGAAGAGTAGCGGTGTCATCAGAGACTTCTTGGTGGCTGCGATGATGTCCGGCTCGCCGGTGGTGGCCGTCAGCCGCGAGTAGACGTCGGAGAAGAACATGTATCCCAGACCCGCGGTATGCAGCAGCAGCATGCGAGTGGTGATGGGACGCAGCGGCGCACGCAGTCGTTGGCCGCCTTCGTCGTCGAAGCCCTCGATCACCTGGAGCTCGGCGATCTCCGGCACGTATTCGGCGGCCGGCGCATCCAGATCGAGCAGGCCTTCCTCCGTACACTGCAGTGCCGCGGTCGCGGTGATCGCCTTCGTCGTGGAGAACATGCAGAAGACCGAGTCGGTGGTCATCGGTACCTCGCCGTCCACCGAACGCGCACCGGCCGCGCCCTCGTAGAGGGTGCCGTCAGCGCGAGTGACCGTTGCGACCACGCCGGGCACGCGCGCCGCGGGGTCGGCGGCGGTGACGGACCGATCCAGGATCGTATCGAGGGTGTCGTTTAGATTGGGCATGGGGAACTTTCGTCGAGGGGCACGCCGGGTTGTGGTGAATCTCCGGTGCGGTGCCCGCTGTCGAGCACATCATGAGCGTGGCGCACTCGCCAGGTTCGGGATGTTCGCAATCGGCAGGAGATACCGCTCATCGGCATTCAGTTTCGTGTTGCGCGTCTCAGCGTCTGGGAGGGCAGCTCGCCGAATCGCCGACGATATGCCCCTGCGAAGCTGCCCATGTTCACGTATCCCCACGCGTGTGCCGCGGCCGCGACCGACTGTGTCCCCGATGTCAGCTCGCGGCGCACCCCCTGGAGTCGGCGCTCCACCAGATAGCGGCGTGGCGAGGTATCGAGATACTTTGCGAAAGCCCCGCTCAGGGCGCGGACGCTGACCCCGGCTACTTGAGCGATCTCGGCGATCGTCGGCAGGTCCCGGGCGTGCTCATCGATGTAGTGCACCGCGGTCCGAACATAGCCGGGGGCGGGCACCGCGCTGGTCGTGGTCAGATCCACGCCGGCATGGCGGGCCCACTCGGTGAGCAACTGCGCCGCCAGCATCTCCTCCAGCTGACGTCCCACGCGCCCGTGCGCCACATCGTCGGGCGCCGCCGCGGCCGTTCGGGTCGCGAAATCGAGGAGCGCGAGCCACGGGCTGCTCGGGCCGCCGATCACGCACGGAGTGGACCACAGCCGGGCACTCGGGACATCGCCGTACCAGCGCAGTGCCAGGTCGGTGAGTAGTCGGTCGGGCACGGTGAGATTCAATTGCAGGTGATCCTGGTCGGCGTCGAGCCGGTACGGGGTGTGACCGCAGTCGACCACGAAGGTCTGGTCGCCGGACAACTCGGCCGCATTGCGCGGCACGCCGTGCCGGGTCCGTCCCCGCACGGTGGTGAGTGCCAGCACGTTTCCCGACTCGGAGTCGAAATCGTCGAGCTTCACGTGGACGCCGTAGCTGAAGTGGGTCAAGATGATGCCCCCGATCGAGATCGAGTACATCGACGACGCCGGGGATGTCGCGCGCCCGACGGGACGGACGGCGAAGTGCATGTACTTCACGTCTGTCCACGCACGGATCGCGTCCCAGTCGTCCACTGTCCGTGGCGTGCGATGTTCCATCGGTCGCGGATCGAGCAGGCTGCGCATGCCGATCAGGCTACCGGCGGACATCGTCACCAGGGGCCCGTGCGCGCGCATCTCGGAGATCTCGCCGTGGATACGCGACCGCCGCCCCCGGAGCGAGGGGCGGCGGGTCGTGGGAGGGATGGAAGCCTACGGCGCCCAGGTCCGCGCGCCCTCGGCCGCTTCCTCCGCCTCGTGCTCACCGGCGACGCGATGCGCCCGGTTCACCGCCGAGACGACTGCCCGCAGGCTCGCGGTGGTGATCGATGACGCGACGCCGACTCCCCAGACGGTCTCACCGTTGATCTCGGTCTCCACATAGCAGGCCGCGTTGGCGTCGCCGCCGGCGGTCAGCGCGTGCTCGGAGTAGTCGAGCACGCGGACGTCGAACCCGACGGTGCCCAGCGCGTCGACGAAGGCGGCCAGCGGGCCGTTGCCGCTGCCGGCGATCTCGCGCTCGACGCCGTCGACCTTAACGATCGCGGTGATCGAGTCCTCGCCGCCGTCTTCTTCGGCCGCGTCGACCTTCTGGCGCATCCGCTCCAGCGGGGTAATCGGCTCCAGGTACTCCTGCGCGAAGACGTCCCACATCTCCTTGGGGTTGACCTCGCCGCCCTCGCCGTCGGTGATCTTCTGGATCTCGCGGCTGAACTCGATCTGCAGGCGCCGCGGCAGGTCCATGCCGTGGTCGGCCTTCATGATGTACGCGACGCCGCCCTTGCCGGACTGGCTGTTGACGCGGATCACGGCCTCGTAGTTGCGGCCGACGTCCTTGGGGTCGATCGGCAGGTAGGGGACGGCCCAGATGATGTCCTCGACGTCCTTGTCCTGCGCGTCGGCGTCGTACTTCATCTGGTCCAGGCCCTTGTTGATCGCGTCCTGGTGACTGCCGGAGAAGGCGGTGAACACCAGGTCGCCGCCGTACGGGTGGCGCTCGGGGACGTTCAGCTGGTTGCAGTACTCCACCGTGCGGCGGATCTCGTCGATGTCGGAGAAGTTGATCTGCGGGTCGACGCCGCGGGAGAACAGGTTCATGCCCAGGGTCACCAGGTCGACGTTGCCGGTGCGCTCACCGTTGCCGAACAGGCAGCCCTCGATGCGGTCGGCGCCGGCCAGGTAGCCCAGTTCGGCGGCCGCGACGCCCTCGCCACGATCGTTGTGCGGGTGCAGGCTGAGGATGATCGACTCGCGGCGGGCCAGGTTACGGCTCATCCACTCGATCGAGTCGGCGTACACGTTGGGGGTGGTCATCTCGACCGTCGCCGGCAGGTTGATGATCAGCGGCTTGTCGGGGGTCGGCGCGATGATCTCGGAGACGGCGTCGCAGACCTCCTTGGCGTAGGTCAGCTCGGTGCCGGTGTAGCTCTCCGGGGAGTACTCGTAGCGCCAGTTGGTGTCGGGGTACTTCTTCTCGGTCGCCAGGCACAGCGTTGCGGCGTCGGTGGCGATCTTGGTGATCGCCGACTTCTCGGCGCGGAAGACGACGCGCCGCTGCAGGATCGACGTCGAGTTGTAGAAGTGCACGATCACGTTCGGTGCGCCGTTGCACGCCTCGTAGGTGCGCTCGATCAGCTCCGGGCGGCACTGGGTCAGCACCTGGATGGTGACGTCCGCCGGGATGGCGTCGTCGTCGATGATCTCGCGGATGAAGTCGAAATCGGTCTGGCTCGCAGATGGGAAACCGACCTCGATCTCCTTGTAGCCCATGCGGACCAGCAGGTCGAACATGCGGCGCTTGCGGGCGGGGCTCATCGGGTCGATCAGCGCCTGATTGCCGTCGCGCAGGTCCACGGCGCACCAGAGCGGGGCGCGCTCGATCACCTTGTCGGGCCAGGTGCGGTCGGGCAGGGCGATCTTCTCGACCTCGTCGGCGAAGCTGCGGTAGCGGTGTACCGGCATCGCGGAGTTGCGCTGCGGGTTGTACGACGGCTGGCCGGCCGGAATCGGTCCGCTGGGGGCGACGATACGGCTGGGTCCGGAGGTGAAAGCGTCTGCGGGGGACATGGGTGGTCAAGCTCCTAGATCAAAGGAAGGGGTTTGACCGGCGCGTCGAACGGCCCGCGACGGAGGGCCGGTCGTGTCAGACCCCGCCGCGGCAACCGAGAAGAAGGGTGCGCTGCATATCTGCATGATACGACATCCCGTCGACACCGATCAAACACTCGGGACTGGACAAACTAAGGCTTACCTAATTACAGTGGGGAGGCCCCGTCCAACGGCGTGCGGGGAAGCGGCTGGGGAGAAGCGCCACGGACTTCGCCCACACCTGCCGGCACACACCGGCATGCGAAGGCAGGCCCCCGAGGGAAGACGTCTCGGGGGCCTGTCTGCATCGGCGTCGCCGCCGCGGATCCCGTAAGCGAGACACACTTCACTGTGTGATTAGCTTAGCCTAAGCTAATCTGACGGCAATGCCTGAGCAATGTGTCAGGCAGTCGACCGTTCATCCGCACAGGAGGAGTTCAATATGGGCAGCATCGATTGGGGTTCGATCCCGATCATCGGCGATCTCGGCCACGCTCTGGCCGGTACCGGGGCGTTTCAGGAAGTCTGGATCCCGGTCTGGAACACGATCGCGGTCGGCGTGAACTCGGTCTTCGGCCAGGACATCCTCTGGCATCAGTGAGTTCCGCGGCGCCTTGAGCGCGAAGACGCGGTCGCCGGCGTGTGCCGGCGCAGGGAGACAGGCCCCCGAGAGAAGACGTCTCGGGGGCCTGTCCGTATCCAGTATCGGCGACGATGCGCCGCTCACGCGAACGGCGTGCCCCAATGTCCGGAGAAAGCGATCTCTTTGAGCGGCAGGCGCTCTCGCGGCCAGGCGTCGCGCTCCCGGATCTCCGGCGTGAGCGTGTCCGGGTCGTCGGCCAGTCGTCCGATCGCGAGCAGCACCATCGGCCGGACTCCCTTCGGGATGCCGAAGGCCTCGATCGCGGCGGCCTTGCTGAATCCGGCCATCGGGTGCGCGTTGTAGCCGAGCGACACCGCCTGGATGATCATCTGGCCCAGGGCGAGACCGGCGTCGACCGCGCCGTACTCGTGCTTGGCCGGGTCGTCGGGCTCGTCGGTGGTGCACACCAGGATGAAGGCGGCCGACGCCGGCGCCCAGCTCGCATTGCCGCGGTTGAGTGTCGCGGTCAGCGCGGCGAAGGTGTCGTCGCCGCGGCGGCCGACCACCAGGCGCACCGGCTGGATCCGGCCCCAGGTCGGCGCCCAGCGGCCGGCGTCCAGGATCGAGGTCAGTTCGGCGTCGTCGATGGTGGCGGAGGTGTCGTAGCCGCGCGCGCTCCAGCGGCCGGCGATCAAGGGATGCATGACGACCACCCTACGGCGCGGCATCCGCGTCGGCCCCGGCGCGAAACGCCCGTATCGGGCAACGTCGGAGATCACTGCAAAGGACCAGGTAGAGGGGTCGATACACTCCCGGAGTCAGTTTCTCGGAAGAGAGGTCCCACCCGTGAATCCGGTCCTCGGAACGCCGAACGGCGCCGACACGGCATGGCTGCTGGCGGCCTTCGCGCTGGTGCTGTTGATGACGCCCGGCCTGGCCCTCTTCTACGGCGGCATGGTGCGCAGCAAGAGCGTGCTGAACATGATGATGATGTGCCTGGCGGCGATCCCGGTGGTCTGGGTGATCTGGTTGCTGTTCGGCTACTCGGCGGCGTTCGGGCCGGACAAGGCGGGTCTGATCGGCGACCCGACGGCGTTCGCGGGGTTACAGCATCTGTTCGGCGGTTTCGCCCCGGACGGCTCGGACACCGGCAAGATGCCGCTGGTCCAGCACATTCCAGCGATGCTGTTCGTCGCTTTCGAGGCCGGTTTCGCGATGGTCACCGTCGCGCTCATCGCGGGCGCCGTGGCCGACCGCATGCGATTCGGGGCGTGGCTGACGTTCTCCGCACTGTGGATCACGCTGGTCTACATCCCGGTGGCGCACTGGGTCTTCGCGGCGCCCGGACTGACCGGCGCGGCGCACGGCGGCTGGATCGTCTCCAAACTGCACGCCATCGACTTCGCCGGTGGCACGGCGGTCGAAATCAACTCCGGCGCTTCGGCTTTGGTGATGGCACTGCTGCTCGGCCGACGCGTCGGCTGGCCCAGCGATCCGATGCGTCCGCACAATCTGCCGTTCGTGATGCTCGGGGCCGGACTGCTCTGGTTCGGGTGGTTCGGCTTCAACGCCGGGTCGACGCTGGCCGCGAACGGCTCCGCGGCGCTGATCGCCGCCAACACGCTCGGTTCGGGCGCGGTGGCCATGGTGGCGTGGCTGGTCGTCGAGCGGGTGCGGCACGGCAAGCCGACGTCGTTCGGTGCGGCATCGGGTGTGGTCGCCGGTCTGGTCGCGATCACCCCGGCCTGTGGGTCGGTCACGCCGATCGGTGCGATGGCGGTCGGCGCCGCGGCCGGTGTGGCGAGTTCGTTCGCCATCGAGCTCAAGTACCGCTGGCGGTACGACGACTCGCTCGACGTGGTGGGTGTTCACCTGGTGTCCGGCGTGGTCGGCACCCTGATGATCGGCCTGGTGGCTAGCAGGTCGACCCCCACCGGCGTCGACGGCCTGCTGTACGGCGGTGGCTTCGACCAGCTGTGGCGGCAGGTGGTCGCGGTGCTGACCGTGCTGCTGTACGCGATGACCGTGACGGTCATCGTCGGATTCGTGCTCAACCGGTTGATCGGCCTGCGCGCGCACGCCCACCACGAGGCGGAAGGCCTCGACGACAGCTTGCACGCGGAGTCCGCCTACGACTTCCACGTCGACCGCGGCCGCCGGATCCCGGGCCTCGGCGGCTGAGTCCGGTCTACCGCACGGCGTCCTTCCCGCGCATCACGTAGGCGACGACGACGGACAGCACCAGCAGGGCGATGCCGCCGGCGAGTGCGGCGGCGTGCATGCCGTCGACGAAGGCCTGCTTGGCGGCCAGCGCCACCGGGCTGTCGGTGCCGACGTGGTCGAGCGTCTCGCCGAGCGAGTCGGCGAACCGGCCGTCGCTATGGCCGAGGAAGACCGCGGTGGCGAGCGAGCCGAAGAGCGCGAGCCCCAGGGCGGTGCCGAGCTCGAAACTGGTCTCCGAGACGCCCGACGCGGCGCCGGACTGCTCCGGCGGCGCCGAACCGACGACGACGTCGGACACCAGCGCGAACTGGATGCCGTAGCCGATACCGCTGATCGCGGTGAGCACCAGGAAGATCCAGAGTGGGCTGTGCACGCCGAGGCTGAGGACGCCGAGGTTGCCGGCCGCGGCCAGCAGCAGGGAGAGGGTGAGGGCTCGCCGGACGCCCATGAATCGGGCGACGCGCGCGGCGGCGACCGAGAACACGGCGATGGTGATCGCCATCGGAATGCCGGCGAGCGCGGCGGCGAGGACGTCGTACTCCTGTACCGATTGCAGGTAGACGTTGGTCAGGTAGGCCATGCCGCCCTGGGCCATCATGCCGAAGAGTGCGACCGCGATGCAGGCGCTGAAGGCGGCGCTGGAGAACAGCCGCAGGTTCACCAGGGGCGCCGGAGTGCGCTTCTGGTGCCGGAGGAAGAGCCAGATCATCGTCGCGCCGAAGAGGCCGATCACCACGCTGCGGATCGAGATGCCTTCCGCAGCCGCGTCTTTCACGGCGTAGACGATAGGGAGGATGCCGAGCAGCGACAGCACCACGCCAAGGATGTCGAAGGGGTGGGTGGAGCGTGCGCGGTACTCGGGCAGCAGGAACGGTGCGAACACGAAGAGCGCCGCGATCACCGGAACGTTGATCAGGAAGACCACGCCCCACCAGTAGTGGTGCAGCAGGAAGCCGCCGATCACCGGGCCGATGGCCGCGCCGCCGGCGAAGGCCGCGGTCCAGATGCCGATGGCGCGAGCGCGGTCGGCGGGGTGCGGGAACATGTTGGCGATCAGCGAGAGGCTGGCCGGCATCAGGGTGGCGCCGCCGATGCCCATCAGGGCGCGGGCGCCGATGAGGAACGCCGCGTTCGGGGCGAAGGCCGCGGCCACCGAGGCGATGCCGAAGACCGCCGCGCCGATCAGCAGGATGCGGCGGCGGCCGATCCGGTCGCCGAGGTTGCCCATGGTCATCAGCAGGCCGGCGATCAGGAAGCCGTAGACGTCGAGGATCCACAGCTCTTGCGTGGCCGACGGGTGCAGCGCTTGCGCGATGGTCGGCATCGCCAGGTAGAGGACCGAGAAGTCCATCGACACCAGGATCACCGGCAGCATCAGGACGACCAGGCCGAACCAGGCACGACGGCGCCCGAGAGCGCTCGGGCTCTCGTCGGCGGTGAGTGGTTGCGGCGTCATCTGGTCGTCGGCTCCGGGGGTCTGGTGTTCGGTGGTGAGGCTCATGGTTTCCGGGGGTCGTCGTTTCGGGGGAATGGGCGTGACTGCGCCGCGTCGGGTCGACGCGGCGCGTACGGTGTACGCTACTCCCGTGAGTACGCTGTACGCAAGATGATCCTTCGGGACCGTGGAAAGGGAGGTGCCGCGTGCCGCCGGCCAAGCTGACGATCGAGCAGATCGTCGACGCCGCGATCGACATCGCCGACCGCGACGGCCTCGACGCCGTCTCGATGCGGCGGATCGCCGACCGGCTCGGCGTCGGCGCGATGAGCCTGTACCGGCACGTCGCCGACAAGGATGCGCTGCTGTCGGCCATGTCCGCGGAGGTGGGACGACGCTTCCCGTACCCGGTGGGCGAGCCGGGGCCGTGGACGTGGCGCGAGCGGGTGGCGATCGCCGTCGACGTCGACTGGCGCCTCTACCAGCGGCACCCGTGGGTACTGCTGACCTACGCGGTGCCGCGCTACGGCCTCACGCCCGACTGCCTCGCGGGCCTGGAGTGGCTGGCCGAGGGCTTCGCCGAACTCGGCGTCGACGACGCGACCGCCGTCGAGATGGCGCTCACCCTGTGGAACCACGTCGACGGTGCGGCGCTGATCTCGGTCAGCGACCAGCTGCTGCGCTCGCCGGCCCCCGCCGAGGGGAGCGGCGGCCTCGCCGAGGTGCTGTCGGCGTCACCGACCGACGCCCGCCTCGCCGGTCTGCCGCTGCTGTCGCGGGTGGCGGGCGGTGAGGCGGTGTCCCGGCTGGTGGATCAGCGCGCCGTGCTCGACGCCGGCGTTGCGCGGCTCTGTGACGGTTTCGCGGCGGCCGCTCCCGATCCCCGCTGAGCGATCTGTCGCGGATCCTGTCGGCGGCGAAAAAGTGTCGCGGATCTTGCCGGATCCGTCGGCGAGTCCGCGACAGATTTCGGCCCCTCTCCCGTCGTGGCCTCTCGCGGTCAGATCGCGTACTGGAAGACCGTCAGCATGTACGCACCGAACCACGCGCTCAGCAGGACGATCGGGGCCAAGACCGCGGCGGCGGTGGTGCGGCGTTGCCGCGACAGCAGCACGGCCAGGGGGATCAGCAGTACGAAGGCCGGCAGGAGGAGCCGGGCGCGGCTCATCATCAGACCGCTCGACAGCAGGATCGACGCCGTGACCAGCGCGCCGTACGCGAGGACCGGCCAGGGGAGGCGGGCCGCGACCGACCACATGAGCAGGCAGAGCACCCCGAGCATGATCAGGGCGGTGGCGATGGCGGCGAAGTCTTGCGAGACCGTGAGCGAGTCGGCGATGAACTCGGTCGCCGCGGCGCCGAGGTCCATCCGGGTGTCCCAGCCCTGCGTCTGAATGGTGAACCAGCCGTCGAGAGAGCCGGTGCGCGCGGCCACATAGCCGAGATACCCGAGGTAGCCGAGCGGCGCGAGGACCACCGCGGCCCAGGCCCGCGGGCCGTCGCGCCGGGCGACCACGGCGGCCACCATCACCACGGCGATCACCGCCACCCCGGTCGGGCGGACCAGTCCGATCGCCAGGGCCGCCGCACCGGCGGCGAGCCAGCTGCGTTCCAGCACGAACACCAGCGCCCAGGCGGCCAGCGCACAGAACAGCGCCTCGGTGTACGCCATGTTCAGCACCACCGACATCGGGGTCGCCGCGAACAGCACCACCAGGTACAGGCCGGCGCGGCCGGGATCGTTCTCCGGCGTCATCCGGTCGGCACAGAGGGCGCCCAAACGCGCCACTCCGACCGCGGCGATGAGGCCGAACAGCACGTTCAGGGTCAGGGCGGCGGTCGTGACGCTGACGCCGGGCGCATCGGCGAGCACGCCGACGAGCAGTGGATAGCCGGGGAAGAAGGCGTAGCCGGTATCCGCGGTGTGGATGCCGTGCGCGTCGGTCAGCGTCGCGGGCACGTCGCGGTAGCCGTACTGTGCGATGGCGACCATCCATTGGCCGTCCCACTTGGTGAAGAGCGTCCCGAACGACACGTCGCGCCTGGCCGCGAGCAGCGCGAGGACGGCGATACCGATCGCGCGGACCACGACGAACACCCCCATCGCAGTGGCCCATGGGAGCCGCGACAGTTGGCGCGGCGCCGAAACGGTTGCGGTCGTCATCGCCACGATCGTACGCAGCGCGGCGGTGCGCAGACGCCGACGGGATACGGGCGAATCACCCGCCAAGGATGGTTCGCGGCACCGCGCACGGAACTACCGTCGAAAGGCGAGAGCATCCTCCGAGGAGTAGGAACCCCATGTCGCACACTTCCAAGCCGGTGACCCCGGCGATCGCCGAGCAGAATCGGGCACTGCTGAACCGGCTGCCCTTCGCCGACACGCAAGATTTCGACGATGCGATGCGAGGCCTCGTCGCGCGCCGTCAGCCGAATGCCGTGCTCGACGACGAAGGAACGGTCATCTGGGATAACGACACGTATGCCTTTCTCGAGGGCGAGGCCCCGGACTCGGTGAATCCCAGCCTGTGGCGGCAGTCCAAACTGTGTGCCGTCGAGGGCCTGTTCGAGGTGGTTCCAGGGATCTATCAGGTTCGTGGGCTGGATCTGTCGAACACCTCGATCGTCGAGGGCGACGAGGGGATCGTCGTCATCGACACTCTGCTGTCGGAGGAGACCGGTCGCGCCGCGCTGGAGCTCTACCGCGCGCATCGCGGGGATCGGCCGGTGAAGGCGATCGTCATCACCCACTCGCACGTCGATCACTTCGGCGGTATCCGCGCCTTCGCCACTCCCGAGCAAGTAGCGGCCGGTGAGGTCAAGATCATCGCGCCAGAGGGATTCCTGGAGCACTCGGTGGTCGAGAACGTGTACGCGGGCACCGCGATGGGCCGCCGTGCCGGCTACATGTACGGCGCCGCGCTGGCGCGGGGTCCGCAGGGGCAGGTCGGAGCCGGTCTCGGTCAGACGGTGTCGACGGGCTCGCTCACCCTGCTGCCACCCACCGACATCATCTCGGTCACCGGCCAGACGATGACCGTCGACGGCGTCGAGATGGTCTTCCAGATGGCGCCGGACACCGAAGCTCCCTCGGAGATGCTCATCTATCTTCCGCAGTTCAAGGCGTTGTGCTCGGCCGAGGACGCGACGCACACCTTTCACAACATCCTTACGCTGCGCGGCGCCGTCGTCCGCGACCCGCACGGGTGGGCCGGATATCTCACCGAGACCATCGAGATGTTCGGCGCCGACGTCGAGGTGGTCTTCGCCTCGCATCACTGGCCCACCTGGGGCAACGAGCGAGTGGTGACCTTCATGGAGAGTCAGCGAGACCTGTACGCCTACGTGCACGACCAGGTGCTTCGGCTGCTCAACAAGGGCTACACCGGCCCGGAAATCGCAGAGACACTGCAGTTGCCCCCGGCTCTGGAGAAGACGTGGAGTTCCCGTGGCTATTACGGGTCGCTGAGCCACAACGTGAAAGCCGTCTACCAGCGATACCTCGGCTGGTTCGATGGCAACCCAGCCAGCCTGTGGGAGCACACCCCGGTCGAGCAGTCCACGCGCTACGTCGAATTCATGGGCGGTGCCGACGCGGTGGTGGACAAGGCCCGCACGTCGTTCGAGGAAGGGGACTTCCGCTGGGTGGCGCAGGTGGTGAACCATGTCGTTTTCGCCGAGCCCGATCATGCGGCGGCCCGCGAGCTGTTGGCCGACACCTACGAACAACTCGGTTACGGTGCCGAGAACGGCACCTGGCGCAATTTCTACCTGTCGGGCGCCACCGAACTGCGAAACGGGAAGTTCGGCACGCCCACTCAGGTGAGCCCGCCCGACATCATCGCGCACCTGACCCCCGCCATGCTCTTCGACGCGATCGCGATCCAGGTGAACGGCCCGGCGGCGTGGGAGGAGAACCTCACCATCGACGTGGTCCTCACCGATACCGGTGAACGCTACCGATTGCGCCTACGGCACGGTGTGCTCACGTACACGAGCGCACCTCAGCGGACGCCGGCCGACGCCACGCTCACCGCGACCGCGTCGGCTCTGCAGATGGTGGTCGCCGGTGGTGTGACCCCCGACGGACTGGCGGCCGCGGGCGTGGAACTGAGCGGAGACCCCGGCGCACTGGCCCGACTCGGCAGCGTGCTGGACCCGGGTGACCCCGACTTTTCGATTGTCACCCCGTGAAGCCGTGAAGCCGTCGGCGCAGGTCCGCTGGCGACGGTTCAGAAGAACCCGAGTCGGCGAGCCTGTGCCACGGCCTCCCGGCGCCCGCTGGCACCGAGTTTCTGGTAGATCGAGCGCTGGTGAGTCTTGACGGTGTTTACCGACACGTACAGCGCACCGGCGATCTCGGCCGTGGTCATCGTGCCCACCAGATACTGCAGGACGTTCAGTTCGCGCTCGCTCAACGGGACGAACAGCCCGCGCGCGGGGTCGGTCGTGGCCGCTGCGTGGCCGGCGGTGCGCGCGAGCAAGTCGTGCGCGAATTCTGCGGCCTGGGTGCCGACGGCGATTCGTTGCGTGAGCAAAGTGCGCAGGCGGGTCGCCCGGTCCAAGAACGGGCGCCGCAACTCATCGTCGGCGGCGAGGACCAGTGCCTCCTCCAGCACAGGCAGGGCGGCGTCCGGTGCCGGCGTCTGATCAACGGCGGTGAGGAGTTGGTCGACCCGGTGCCGGAGTGAGCCGAGTGGTGCGGCGGGGATCTGTTCGCGGCTGCGCTCGCGAACGGGCCGGTGGCTGCGCGGGGTGTGCACACCGGTGGCCACCAGCGCGGTGTAGTACGCTTCGGCGCCGGCGATCTGCGGCGGCGGCGTGGAGATGCGTCGGATCGCGGCGAGGGCACCCTCGAGGGTGGAACGGACACCGGCGAGGTCGCCCCGGACCCACTCCAGCCGGGCCCGCAGAACCGCGACCGCGAAGCTCAGGTGTGGTTCGGCAACCGCTGACGAGGCCAGGTCCAGCCAGCGGTCGGCCTCGTCGTGGAAGTCTCGATCAAAGGCGACACCGGCCAAGGCGGTGTAGGCGGCGGCCAGTTGCGCCGAGTGAGTGAGGCCGGCGGCTCCACCCTGGTCGGTGACGTCCTCAGCGAGTTCCTTGGCAGAGGTCAATTCGCCCCGCGACCACTGCAGCAGCGCGAGATGGGCGCGGGCGTTGAGAATGGGCAGCACGATCGGCCGTCCGAGATCGTCCGATACAGCGGAACGCAGCGTCGCATCGGCGGCATCGTGTTCGCCGAGCCAGAGTCGGCACAGGCCCTCATTGGCGATCAGCAGATTGCGCATCGACGCCCAATCGGTGAATCCGAGTTCGGCGAGTTCGGCGGGGCTATACGGGATCTCCAGCGATGCGTCGAGTACCGATTGCAGGTCACCGGCCCACCGCCGGCGCCCCAGCTCGACCAGGTCCAGCAGGAGCTTGAGGCGGCGCCGGTAAGCCCCGACGGTACGTGGGATGCCGGCCTTCGCCGCCTCGACCAGTTCGTCGACTCCGTCGGCCACTCCGCTCATCGTGCGGGCGGCCGCCACACCGGCCGCCAGCCCCGGCTCGATCAGTAGGGCCTCCCGTGGAATCGGCTCCAGGAGGGCCGCGAAGTCGATGGGCGAGCGGCAGACCGTCCACGAGGCCACATGGCGCACCATAAGGTCGCCCGCGGTGGCCCATTCGCCGCCCGCGGTCAGGTGGGTCAATGCGGTGAGCGGCTGATCGTTGTCGACGTACCAACGGGCGGCCACCGAGTGCATCTCGGCGAGTTGTGCAGGGGTGCGGCGAGAACGCAGGAAGTCCAGCAGCAGCGGGTGTAGGCGGTATCGGCCTGTCGTGCCGACTTGGTAGACGAACGCGTTGGCGCCGGCCATCCGTTCGAGGAGTGCGCCGCTGTCCGGGCCGCCACCCAGGGCTACGGCCAGGTTGGGTGACACCTCGTCGACGACGCAGATGCGGTTCAGGAATTCGTGCCAAAGAGGTGGAATCCGCGAGCTGATCTCGCGGATCAGATAGTCGGCGATGTGCCCGCTGCGCCCGGACAGGGTGACGGCGAACTCGTGGCGGTCCGGTGCCTCGCGCAGACCGATCGCTGCGAGCCGGAGCCCGGCGGCCCAGCCCTCGGTGCGGCTGGTGAGCAGGGCGACGTCGTCGCGACTCATCGGCAGGCCGAGCGAGTGGAACAGTTCCGCTGCGGATTCTTCGGAGAATTGGAGCTGGTCGAGGCCGATCTGGTCGAGGATGCCGTCGAGACGCATGCGGTGCAGTGGCCACGGCGGTTCGTGCCGGGTGATCGCCACCAGGTGCAGGCCCGTTCCGGCGGCGCCGACGAGTTCGAGGATCTGCGCATAGGTCTCCGGCTGGGCGATCTGGGTGCAGGTCATCGATCACCAGAATCGTCGGTGCGCCCCGCCCGGCGATCCACGACGCAAGGGCCGCGGGTGTCTCGTCGGGCACCAGTGCGACGACATCCCGGATCGTTTTCAGCGCAGCGGCATCGGCGGGAGCCGAAGCGATGAGGGCGTCGATCACCGTCTTCCACAGGCCGACGGCATCGATCGTGGCGGGCCGCAACGTGGTCCACGCGGCATCGTGTCCACGGTCGCGCAGCCAGGAGGCGACCGCGAGGGACTTTCCGTAGCCGGCCGGAGCGCACACCAGAGTCACCAACTGCGTGGTGACGCAGTCGAGTTGGTCGAGCACATCCGGACGCAGCACCACGTTGCGCGCGACGGGGCCGCTGGCCGGTGCGCCGTCGACCCGGGGCCCGAGGTCCACCGCTCTCCTCTCGTCACCGATCAGCGTAGGCGGGCACCGCCCGTGACCGGCGGCGCACCCGGCGACCGGTACAGTATTCCCGGAAAGCAGCACGCGAGAAGACCGAGTACAGGAAGGCCCCCGACGTGGCACTGGTGGTCCAGAAGTACGGTGGCTCGTCGGTGTCGGACGCCGAACGGATCCGGCGCGTGGCCGAGCGCATCGTCGAGACCAAACGACAGGGCAACGACGTGGTCGTCGTCGCTTCGGCGATGGGTGACACCACCGACGAACTGCTCGATCTGGCCGAGCAGGTGAACCCGAATCCGCCGCAACGCGAGATGGACATGCTGCTGACGTCCGGCGAGCGCATCTCCAACGCGCTGCTGGCCATGGCGATCGAGGCGCTCGGCGAGAGCGCGCAGAGCTTCACCGGCTCGCAGGCCGGAGTCATCACCACGTCGAGTCACGGCAAGGCCAAGATCATCGACGTGACCCCCGGCCGGGTCCGCAGTGCGCTCGACGACGGCAGGATCGTGCTCGTCGCGGGCTTCCAGGGCGTCGCCCAGGACACCAAGGACGTCACGACCCTCGGCCGCGGCGGGTCGGACACCACCGCGGTGGCGCTCGCCGCCGCGCTGGAGGCCGATGTCTGCGAGATCTACACCGACGTCGACGGCATCTACACCGCCGACCCGCGGATCGTGCCCGACGCCCGGCACCTCGAGAAGGTCTCCTTCGAGGAGATGCTCGAGATGGCCGCGTGCGGCGCCAAGGTCCTCATGCTCCGGTGCGTGGAATACGCGCGCCGCTACAACGTTCCCGTTCACGTGCGCTCGTCGTACTCGACCAAGCCCGGCACCCTGGTGTCCGGTTCGATGGAGGACATCCCCGTGGAAGAAGCGATCCTCACCGGTGTGGCTCACGACCGCAGCGAGGCTCAGGTGACCGTCTTCGGCATTCCGGACGAGCCCGGCTACGCCGGCAAGGTGTTCCGGGCCGTCGCCGACGCCGAGATCAACATCGACATGGTGCTGCAGAACATCTCCACCGTCGAGACCGGCAAGACCGACATCACCTTCACGCTGCCGAAGGAACTCGGACCGGTCGCCATCGAGAAGCTGTCGGCGCTGCAGAGCGAGATCGGTTTCTCCGAGATCGCGCTCGACGAGAACGTCGGCAAGGTGTCGCTGGTCGGTGCGGGCATGAAGAGCCACCCGGGCGTCACCGCCACCTTCTGCGAGGCGCTCAGCGAGGCCGGCATCAACATCGAACTGATCTCCACCTCCGAGATCCGGATTTCCGTGCTGTGCCAGGAGGCCCAGCTCGACGACGCCGTGCGCGCGCTGCACAAGGCGTTCGATCTCGGTGGCGACGAGGAAGCCGTCGTGTACGGCGGAACGGGGCGCTAGTCATGGTCAACATCGGAGTCGTCGGCGCCACCGGTCAGGTCGGCGGCGTCATGCGCGCCCTGCTGGAGCAGCGGAACTTCCCCGCCGACCAGGTCCGGTTCTTCGCCTCCCCGCGGTCGGCGGGCAAGACGCTGCCCTTCCGCGGCGAGGAGATCGTCGTCGAGGACGCGACCACCGCCGATCCCAGCGGCCTGGACATCGCGCTGTTCTCGGCCGGCGGCACCATGTCGAAGGTGCAGGCCCCGCGCTTCGCCGCGGCCGGCGTCACCGTGATCGACAACTCCTCGGCGTGGCGCAAGGACGACGACGTCCCGCTGATCGTCGCCGAGGTCAACGGCGAACTCGCGAAGAACCCGCCGAAGGGCATCATCGCGAACCCGAACTGCACCACGATGGCCGCGATGCCGGTCCTCAAGCCGCTGCACGACGCCAAGGGGCTGCGCCGGCTGATCGTGTCGAGTTACCAGGCGGTCTCCGGCAGCGGTCTGGCCGGAGTGCGGGAACTGAAGGGACAGGTCGAGGCGGGCGTCGCCGGTGACCTCGGACAGCTCGTCTACGACGGCGGTTCGGTCGGCCTCGGCGAGCCCGGTGTCTACGTGAAGCCGATCGCGTTCAACGTGCTCCCGCTGGCCGGGTCGATCGTCGACGACGGCTCCGGGGAGACCGACGAGGACCAGAAGCTCCGCAACGAGTCGCGCAAGATCCTCGGTATCCCCGAGCTGCTGGTCAGCGGCACCTGCGTGCGCGTCCCGGTGTTCACCGGTCACTCGCTCTCGATCAACGCCGAGTTCGACGAGGCGATCACCCCCGACGAGGCGCGGGCGATCCTCGCCGAGGCCGCCGGGGTCAAGGTGGTCGACGTTCCCACGCCGCTCGACGCGGCCGGTGGCGACGTCTCCCTGGTCGGCCGGATCCGCCAGGATCCGGGTGCCCCGGACGGACGCGGGCTGGCCCTGTTCGTCTCGGGCGACAACCTCCGCAAGGGCGCCGCGCTGAACACCATCCAGATCGCCGAACTGCTCGTCTGACCCTTCGACCGCGTGTCGTCGCTTCGCTCCGCCACGCATGCTCAGGGCCAGGCCGTCGGCGGTCGCCATGTTGGTCGAGCGGTCTTCATGCTGGTCGAGCGGAGTCGAGACCTTCTGCTCGGTCGGGTGGGTGATCTCGACTCCGCTCGATCGTCATAGGCCCGGCTCGATCGTCATAGGCCCGGCTCGATCGTCACAGGCTCGGCTCGAGTGGTTTTCATGTTGGTCGAGCGGAGTCGAGACCACCGGTCGTCCTGAGTCGAACACGTGCCTGACCGAGGAGCGTGTGGTGGACTCTTCGGCATGGGTACGAAACCGTATCGACTCCTCGCCGCGCTGCTCGCGGCGGTCGCCGCTCTGGCGCTGATTCTCGGGCAGGCTCCGGCCGCATCCGCCGCGCCGAGCGGTCTCCCCGGCCTGGGCCCGAAGTGGACCTCGCTGATGCACGGCGACCTCGCCTCCACCGACAGCACCGCCTACCGAGGACCGGGACGTACCGGGCATCTGGCGGCGTGGAGCGTGCCGGGCGGGCCGTGCGCGGCCACTTTCATCGGGTCCGACTCGCTCCCGGTGTCGTTGTGCACCAACGTGATCGCCGGGCGCCCGCCGCAGTTCGCGACGCCGGTCGTGACGCTCTTCGACCCGGCCACCGCCCGGGTGCTGGCGACCCTGCCGCTCGCCAAGGGCGGCCTGCTCGGCGGCGTCTACGGCTACCTCGACGACAAGAACCGGGTGGTGGTGGCCGACGGCACCGGCGCGATCCTGAAGGTGGCGCATCGGCGTACCGCCCGGGGATGGCAGTTGTTCGTCGCCGACCGGATCGACCTCTCGCGGCACCTCGGCGCCGACTCCGTGACCGGTCTGGCGCCCGACGAGAGCGGGCGCATCTGGTGGGTCACCACCGCGGGCATCGTCGGGACGGTCACCGGCCGGAAGGTCGCCTCGATGCACCTGCCGCGCGGCGAAGAACTGGGCAACGGTCTGTCGGTGCGGTCCCGCGGTGTCTCGGTGCTCACGACGCACGCGTTGTACGAGATGTGGGCCGGCTCCGACGGTGTCCCGAAGGCGGTGTGGCGCA
Organism: Gordonia sp. PP30; assembly: GCF_023100845.1. Lineage (NCBI taxonomy): Bacteria > Bacillati > Actinomycetota > Actinomycetes > Mycobacteriales > Gordoniaceae > Gordonia > Gordonia sp. PP30. The sequence goes on from NZ_CP095864.1 coordinate 357,133, forward strand.
AGGCGTACGACCGCGGGCCGGCGCGCAAACCCGGCCAGCTCACCTGGGGCAGCGGGACCACGCCGACGTACTTCGGCCCGGGCGGAGACGAATGGGTCGCCATCGTCGACAACGCCGTCGTGCCGCGGTTGCACGTCTATCGCTCGGACGACGGCTCCCCGGTCTGCTCGCTGCGGGCCTTCGCCCAGCCGGACCAGGGCACCGAGAACTCGCCGATGGCGTGGGGCGACAGCCTGGTGATCCCGAGCACCTACGGATTCCAGTACCCGCCGATGGCGGTGCGCGGACCGGCCGTGCCGCCCGACGCGCCGTTCGTCGGTGCGATGACGCGGATCGACGTCGCCCCGGGCCGCTGCACCCGGGTCTGGGAGAGCCGGGACCGGATGGCCACCCTCCCGCGGCTGTCCACCGCGGACGGTCTGATCCACGCGCTGGGTTACGGGCCGCTGACACCCGGCCCGCAGCAACTCGGCCCGGTGAACTATGTCGCCGTCGACTTCCACACCGGGCGCCGGGTGGTGACCCGGCAGGTCGGTGTCGCACCGCTCGATGAGCCGCTGCAGCTGACCGGGATGATCGCCCCCGACGGTGCACTCTGGCAGGGCACGTTCAGCCGGATGCTCAAGATCGCCCGGTGAGGCCGGTGGGGGAGTGTGTCAGGATCGACGCATGACCTTCCCCGGGCCGCACGGTGATGACGACGACGAGCGCATCCCGACTCAGGCCGAACTCGACGCCGAGGATCTGGCCGAGCTCGCCCGCACGTCGCGGGACGCCGACCTGGCCGCGCGCTATCCGCGGCGGCCGGCCGATCCGGGTCCGCCACCGGCGGCGCTGGTCCGGGACGCCGTCTGGGCCTGGTATCTGTCGGCGGTCGCCGCGCTCGTCTGCGTGATCTTCGGTTTCGCGACGCTGGGCGCGACCAGGGCACGCCTCCAGGCCCGGCTGGAACCGCAGATGGAGGGCGTGAAACAGATCGATGCGCACGCGCAGGCGTCGTCGATGGCCCATTTCTGGCCGCTCGCCCTGCTGATCGGCTGGCTGATCGCGATGGCGCTCAGCTACCCCCTGCTGGTCAACATCGCCAAGCACCACAGCCGGAACCTCCGCAGCATCTATGCCGCGCTCAGCGTGGTGATCATCTTGTTCGTTCCGCTGATCTCCGACCTGCTGTTCAAGTACCCGGAAGTGTCGCCGGTGATCCGGGTGCTCGCCTGGGTGTCGGTGGGCGCGCTGCTGCTCTCGGTGCTGATGACCTTCCGGCGCGCGGCCGGCGCGTGGCTGCCGTCGTCCACGCGCATCAAGCCGGGACGGGTCCGCCGCGGGTAGCGGACATAGCGCGTACGTTGGGTGGAGAACTGCTCGTTCAATCCCAAGCGAAGGTGGAATGCGATGACTGTGAATCCGGTGTACCGCGTGTGGTCGACCTCGACCGGTGGCGGACGCGACGGAGAGGTGGTCTCCGAGTCGGGGCGCATCGATCTGGAACTGCGACCGCCGGTGGAGATGGGCGGCAGCGGCGACGGCTCCAACCCCGAGGAACTGTTCTCGGCCGGCTACGCGGCCTGCTTCAACGGCGCGCTGCACCACGTCGCGAAGGCGGCGGGTGTGGATCTGCCTGCGGGGACCGCCGTCAAGATCACCGTGGGCATCGGGTCCGACGACGCCGACGGCGGCTTCGGTCTGGTCGCCGACATCCACACCACGATCCCCGGGCTCGACGCGGCGCAGGCGCAGGAACTCACCGAGAAGGCGCACGCCTTCTGCCCCTACTCCAAGGCCACCCGCGGCAACATCGCGCACACGGTCACGTCGAGCGTCTGACCGACTCGCGCGCCCGCCGAGCGCGGGCGCGCGGTAGCGTGAGGACTCGTGAACAACTGGGGAATTCTGGCCGGGCTCGGACTGCTCGCCATGGCGTTCGTCGCGGTCGCCTACATCCGGTATCGGCAGCGCGAATCGTCGTCCCTGATGCGCGACGTCGAACTCGCCCGCGGACTGCGTGACCTCGCCGGAGACGACGCCGTGCGACTGGCCTGCGTCGACGAGTTCGAGGTCGGGCTGTATCAGCGTCTCTTCTACGCCTCCGCGGTCGGCCCCCGCCTGCGCAGTGCGGTCTGGTCGATGGTGGGGGCGGTGTTCGCGGTGACGGCGGCGCTGCTGCTGCGCGGCGTCGCCGGCGCGCTGGCCGACGTCTGCTTCATCGTGGCGCTGGTCGTCGCGTTCTTCTTCGGTCTCGCGGTGCTCTGTTTCCTGTCGATGGCCGCGTTCGCCGCCCTGACCACGCCCCGCGTGTCGTTCGCTGAGTCCTACGGCGCGACCGCAGATGACGCGACGGACTGACTCCGGGACCGGTGGCGGGGTCCGCGCCGCGCTGGCGGTGGTCGGACTGGTCGCGATCGGGATTCTGGTCACCGCCTCGGCGGTGATCGTCGCCGATCGCGGTGCCGGTCCGCGTCCCGGCCAGGCGGCCGGCACCGTCGCGGTGATCGCCGAGAACGGTGTGCCCGACGCGGTGCTGGTGACCCGCATGCTGCTCGCCTCGTCGTCGTCCGCGGTGGTGGTGCCTGCCGGCGCCGCGCCGGAGGAACGCGCGCGGGCCGTCGAGCTGAGCCGGAACCGCCGCGTGCCGGTGTACACGGTGCCGGCCGCCGGGACCGGCGCCGTGACCGCGGAACTGCGGCGACTCGGCGTATCGAGCGTGGTGAACGTCGGCGGTGAGGTCGCGGGTCTCGGGGTGACGCAGACGTCCGACACCAGCCGGATCGGGCGCGGCGTCGTGCCGTTCGCGGGGCATCCGGTGGTACTGCTCGACGACTCCGGTGACGACGCCGCCGAGGCGGCCGCCGACGCTGGGCTCGCCGATGCCCAGGTGGTGCGCGTACCGGTCGCCGACCCGCGGGCCACCGGGGAGTCCGTGGCCGCGGTGAGTCGTGCCGGGGATCCGGCGATCCTCGCCTTCGGTGCGGCGTTCGGCGACGAGGAGACCTTCCGAGCGCGGGTACGGCAGGCCCGGACGGTGCCCCAGCTGCCGGGCGGCGGCCAGTTGATGTTCCCCTCGCGGCGAGTCGTCGCACTCTACGGTTCCCCGGGTTCCCGGGAATTGGGTCCGCTCGGCAGGCAGTCGTTGCCCGCGTCGATCGACCGCGCGAAAGCTGTTGCCGCGCAGTACGACTCGCTCTCGCCGGCGCCGGTGGTTCCGGGCTTCGAGATCATCGTGACCGTGGCCTCGGCCGAGCCCGGATACCGTGGGGCGTATACCAACGTCGTCGACCCGGCGGTGGTGGAGCCGTGGATCGACGCGGCGGAGAAGGCCGGTATCTACGTGACCCTCGACCTTCAGCCGGGCCGGATGGACTTCCTGACCCAGGCGAAGATGTATCAGCGGTTGCTGGAACGACCGCACGTGGGTCTGGCACTCGATCCGGAATGGCGGCTCAAACCCGGCCAGGTGCACCTGACACAGATCGGCTCCGTCGACCCCGCCGAGGTCAATCGCACGTCGGCGTGGCTCGCCGATCTGGTGCGGACCAGGAACCTTCCGCAGAAGGCGTTCGTCCTGCATCAGTTCGACGTGGACATGCTGGGCGACCGGTCCAGGATCGACACCTCGCACCCCGAACTCGCCGTCGTGCTGCACGCGGACGGGCACGGTGTGCCCGCGGTCAAGATGGGGACGTGGAACCGGATGATCTCCGGTATGCCGCCGAACGTGTGGATGGGCTGGAAGAATTTCTACACCGAGGACAAGCCGATGTTCGGCCCGGGGAGAACCATGGCGGTGCGCCCCGTTCCGTACTTCATCTCGTATCAATAGGGAATCTCGCGAGGGAGTCGACATGACAAGCAACGCTGCGCCGATCGGTGCCGAGGAACTGGCGGCCGGGCCCGATCTCGCGAGCAGACGCGACCCGGTCGACATCCTGGCCGCGCAGGACGCGACCCGGATCAGGGCACTGGTCCCGGTCCGGCACGAGCGGATGGGTGCCACCCCGTTCACCTTCTACCGGGGCGCGGCGGCGGTGATGGCCGCCGATCTCGCCGCGACACCGGACACCGGCATCTACACGCAGCTGTGCGGCGACGCGCATCTGAGCAACTTCGGGCTGTTCCTGTCGCCGGCCCGGCGCATGGTCTTCGACCTCAACGACTTCGACGAGACGCATCGCGGCCCCTTCGAATGGGACGTGAAGCGACTGGCGGCGTCGATGGTGGTCGCCGCGCAGTCGAACGGCGCCACCGACAAGCAGGCGAAGCGTGCGGCGCGTCGTGCCGCCCGCGCGTACCGCCGCACGATGGCCGCGTCGTCGAACAAGAGCGCCATGGCGTGCTGGTACGACCACGTCGACGCCGACGAGGTGATCCGTGATCTGGGCGACCAGCTGGACACCGCGAGCAGCGACCGGATGCGGCGCCTGCTGAAGAAGTCCCGGCATCGCAACAGCGAGCAGGCGCTGTCGAAGCTGTGCGTGCAGGACGACACCGGTGTGCACATCAAGAGCGATCCGCCGCTGCTGGTCCCGGCGAGTGAGATCTTCGTCGATACCGATGCGGAGAATCTGAGCGCGATGTTCGTGAATCGGTTCGACGCCTACCGGAAGACCCTGCCGGGATACCTGGAGCGGCTCCTGGACCAGTACGCCTTCGTCGAGGCGGCGCGCAAGGTGGTCGGCGTCGGCAGTGTCGGTACCCGCTGCTGGATCGCGCTCTTCGCCGGCCGGGAGAACCAGGATCCGCTGTTCCTGCAGATGAAGGAAGCGCAGGAGTCGGTGCTCGCCCCGTACACGCCGGGCGTGCAGTTCCGGAATCAGGGGCACCGCGTCGTCTTCGGGCAGCAGCTGATGCAGGCGTCCAGTGACATCCTGCTCGGATGGCTCTCCGCACCCGTCTTCCAGGACGGGGCGGACGGTTCGGGGAGGGCCGGGGCCGGGATCTCCGACTTCTACGTTCGGCAGCTCCGCGACGGCAAGGGCTCGGTGGTGATCGAGGAGATGCCGATCGAGCGGCTGACCATGTACGGCGAGCTGTGCGGGGCGGTGCTGGCGCAGGCGCACGCCCGCACGTCGGCGCGTGGCGACATCGCCCGCTACCTCGACGGTCTGGGTAAGGACTTCGACAAGGCGATCGGCAAGTGGTCGCTCGCGTATTCGGCGATCAATGTCGCCGACCACACGCGGATGGTCGAGAGCGCCGGTGTGAACAGTGCAACGGCCGGAGACCCGAGCTGAGGGGCGGCCCAGAAAGGCCTTCTACCTGCCGATTTCATGTCCGGCGGGGTTGTCGGGTAAATTCGTTCACGTTGTAACACGGGGTATGGCGCAGCTTGGTAGCGCGCTTCGTTCGGGACGAAGAGGTCGCAGGTTCAAATCCTGTTACCCCGACGCTTTGGTTGAGAAGCAGTAGAGAGCCTGACCGGCAGAAGTGCGGGTCAGGCTCTCCTCGTTTCACGAATGCTTCAGGGGCGGTTCGGGTTTCGTCCGTGACTCGCCCGCAGCGATGCGAGAGGTCCCGGGGCATCGTGCCGCCGGGACCTCATCACAACCCCTCGAGCGCCGGACTCAGGCTCTCGCAAATGGACGCTCTGGTGCTGATTTCATCCTCAGACTAACAGTGCGGGGCTCCCACGGCCCGCTCCCGCGCCGATCCGGCCTGTCGTCCCCGTTCGGCGTCGGCGGTGTCATCGAACGCCTACGATCGAATCCACTCGACACCCCGGGAGGGCCGGATGCACTGGTTCGTCGACAGTCCGCTGCTTGCGATCTTCTTCTGTGTCGGCGTGGGGTGCGTCGTCGGGAAGATCCCGTTCGGTCCGGTCTCCTTCGGTCCCGCGGGAGCGCTCTTCGTGGCGCTGGCGCTGTCGGCGATCGACCCCGACGTCGCCGTGCCGCCCCTGGTCACCGCGCTGTCGCTGTGCGTGTTCTGCTACATGGTCGGCGTCTCGGCGGGACCGGCATTCGTGTCCGCCATCCGCCGCGGCTGGCGCCAGGTCCTGGTGTCGATCGTCGCGATCATCGGGATGGCGGCGGTCGCACTCGGCGTCGGTAAGGCCTTCGGTTTCGACATCGGCATGATCGCCGGCGCCTTCTCCGGATCCGGTACCGCGACCGCGGCGCTGGGCGCGGTGCAGGAACAGCTCACCGGTGCCGACGGTGAGACTCCGGCGTCGCCCGCGATCGGCTACGCGGTCGCCTATCCGATCGCGGTGTTCGCGACCATCCTGGCCTGCACCTATCTGATCCGGCGGGGTCAGCGGAAGCCGACCGGTGCGGATCTGGAGACGATCAGCCCGATCGTCGTGCGCACGCTCGAACTGGTCGGGGACCCCGGGCTCACCGTGCAGCAGTTCAACGACCGGTACGACGCGGTGATCTCGCGTCTCACCCGAGACTCGGTCACCGTCGTCGCGCACGACGCCGAGCCGCTCGCCGCAGGCGACCTGATCACCGTCACGGCGCGCGAGGACGAGGCCGAACGGATCGTGAGCGAGCTGGGCCGGCCCGCCACGGTGGAACCCTGGCTCGACCGGTCGGCGATCGACTTCCGGCGCGTCACCCTCTCCACCCGCGCGCTGGTCGGCCGTCCGCTGCACGAGTTACGGATGGAAGAGCGGTACGACGCCGTGGTCAGTCGTGTGCGGCGTGGCGACGTCGACATCATCGCCACTCCGGACCTGATCCTGCAGAGCGGAGACCGGCTGCGGGTGACCGCGCCGCGCGACCGGCTCGCCGAGATCGCCGCCGACCTCGGCGACTCCGATCGGGCCGCGGGGGACATCAATCCGATCGGTCTCGGCCTCGGGCTGACCATCGGCCTCGCACTCGGCTTCCTGTCCATCCCGCTGCCCGGCGGCGGCGCGTTCGTGCTGGGTGCGGCGACCGCACCGCTCATCGTCGGCGTCGTGCTGGGGGCCGTCGGCCGCACCGGGCCGATCGTGTGGACGCTGCCCGGCGGCGTGTCGAACACGCTCAACCAGTTCTCGTTGCTGGTCTTCCTGGCCGCGGTCGGGCTCGGCGCGGGCGGGGGCCTGGTGACCGCGCTCAAGAGCGACGCGGTCGGGCTCATCACCCTCGGCATCGCCATCGCCGCCGCCCACACGCTGATCTGCGTGATCGGTCTCCGCACGGTGCTTCGTGACGGCACCGCGAGCGCCCTGGGCGGCCTCACCGGGTCGCAATTGAATCCGGCGCCGTACGCCTACGCCATGGGTAAGCTCGGCGACCAGCGGATCGCCGTCAGCTACGCGGTCCTCTTCCCGGTCGCCATGCTCGCCAAGGTGCTGATCGCGCAGCTGATGGTCGTGTACTTCTGACGTTCCCGGCCGGCCGGTCCTCGACCGTCGATCGACAGATGTCGCGGATCCTGCCGGATTCGCCGTCATTCACGCGACCGATCTCGGTCCGGCAAGATCCGCGACGTATTGCTCCCGCGGTGCCTGATCGCCAGGCCGTGTGGAGACGGATCGGTAGGAGGGGCGTTTCGACACGATCTCGGCTAGCGCCTCGATCGGCTCAACGGGCTGTGGGGGGCCGGATGGGCTCAACGGGTGGCGGGGGCGGGGTCGGTTTGACGGGTGGCGGAGCCTGATCGGCTCAGCGGGCCGCGGGGGCTCGGCTTGACGGGGCAGTGGGGGCGAGTCGGTTCGACGGGCGGTGGGGGCGTTTCGACGAGATCTCGGCTAGCGCCTCGATCGGCTCAACGGGCTGTGGGGGCCGGATGGGCGCAACGGGCTGCAGGGAGGGGCGGGTCGGTTTGACGGGCTGCCGGGCTCGTGGTCAGTGCAGCGTGCCGGCCAGCTGGGGCAGCGACTGGTCGACGATCTCGTCGTCCCCTCCGCCGTTCGACGACGCGGTCAGGGTGAGCAGGGTGGCCTCGGGGCGGCAGCAGAACCGGGCGGGCGCGTACGGCGAGGTGCCGAGGCCCGCGCTCACGTGCAGCATCATCGTCGATCCCCAGTGCGACACCCCCTTGACGCGGGAACGATCCAGGTGGCAGTTGGTCACCAGCGCGCCGTAGCCGGGCAGGCAGAGCTGGCCGCCGTGGGTGTGGCCGGCCAGCACCAGGTCGTACCCGTCCGCCGCGAACGCGTCGAGCACCCGCGGCTCGGGGGAGTGCGTCAGCCCCAGCCGCAGCTGCGCGAGCGGATTCGGCCGCCCGGCCACCGTCTCGTAGCGATCCCGGCCGATGTGCGGGTCGTCGACACCAGCGGCCGCGACCCGCACGCCGCCCACCTCCAGTTCGCGGATCGCGTGGGTCGCGTCGAGCCAGCCGCGCTCGCTGAACGCGGCCCGCAAGTCCTGCCAGGGCAGCGGCTCACCGTGCGTGCGCTTGTGGTCCTTGCGGAAGTACTTGAACGGATTCTTCGGCTTCGGGCCGAAGTAGTCGTTGGAACCGAACACGAACAGTCCGGGCCGCGTCAGCAACTCACCGAGTGCCTGCACGACGGCCGGGACGGCCGCCGGATGCGCCAGGTTGTCGCCGGTGTTGACCACCAGGTCCGGCTCCAGATTCGCGAGCTCGGAGATCCACGACTGCTTCAGGTACTGGCGCGGCATCATGTGGATGTCGCTCAGATGGAGCACGCGCAGCGACGGCGACCCGGGCTCCAGGACCGGCAGCGTCGCCTGGCGCAGCGCGAAGGCGTTCCGCTCGATCATCGTCGAGTACAGCAGACCCGCCGCCGCGGCACCCGCGGCACCGGCAGCGAGCCGCGCGGCGGGGGAGGAGAGCAGTTCGGAAGCGTCGCGAGCCGGCACACGGGGGACAGAAACCATGCCCACGAGGATACGCGTCGCGCCCCCGCGCGCCGGGGCGGTCAGCCGCCCGGCACCTCGATCGTTACCGGCCCCACGCCGGGCACGTCGACGGTCTTCGACGTCGGTGGACCGCCGCCCTCCTGCTCCTTGCCGTTGGAGACGTAGACGGCGATCGTCGATCCCGGCATGGCGCTGTCCGACGGTGCCGTGAACACCACGGTGCCCTTGGGCTTGCTGCTGTCCACCTCGAGCTCGTTGACCTTGAAGCCGGCCTCCTGCAATCGAGAGGTCGCCTGGCTCACCGGGAGACCGGCGACGTTCGGGATGCGGCCGCGACTGCTGCCCGCGACGAAGGCCGGGTCACTCGGTGGCAATCGGACCGGACCGAACTTCTCGGCGATCGGCAGCATGGAGCGGAACCAGGTGCGGGCCGGCTCGTAGCCGCCGTAGATGTCGCCGTCGTAGCACTGGCGGACCGGCGAGGTGCAGATCCCGGCGGGATGCGAGCCGTCGTTGTAGACGTACGACGCCGCGGCGAGCTGGTTGGTGAAGCCGAGGAAGGCGGCCGAGCGGTGGGCCTCGGTGGTACCGGTCTTGGCGGAGAGCGGCAGGCGCCAGCCGATCGACGACGCGGCCGCCGCGGAGGTGCCGCCGGGCTGGTCGTCCTGGCTCATCGCGTTCGCGAGGGTGTTGGCGAGACCGCTCTCCACCACCTGCTCGCACTTCGGCGGGTTGAACGGGACGTTCACCATCACCGGCTTGCCGTCCGGGCCCATCACCGCGTTGCTGTACTGGTCGCGCTTCACCTGCTGGATCGAGACCACCGGACTCGGCGGGCACCACACGCCGCCGGACGCGAGGGTGGCGGCGACGTTGGAGAGTTCCAGGGCGTTGACCGCGAACGGGCCCAGCGTGAACGACCCGAAGTTGCCCTTCTTGACGTAGTCGGCCAGGCTCTGGTCGCCGTGGCCCGACGATCCCGGCGCGGCGTACGACCGCAGCCCCAGCCGCACGGCCATGTTGACCGCAGGGGTGACGCCGACCTGCTGCAGCATGTTCACGAACGTCGTGTTGGGGGACTGGGCGAGCGCCTGAGTCAGGGTGAGCGCCGGCGGGTAGGCGCCGGCGTTCTTGACGCAGTAGTAGTCCTGCGGGCAGCCGAACGCCCCGTTGCTGTTACCCATGCCCTTGACGGCGATGTTCGCGGGCACACCGAGCACCGTGTTGGTGCCCAGGCCCTTCTCCATCGCCGCGGCGACGGTGAAGATCTTGAACACCGAGCCGGCGCCGTCACCCACCATCGAGAACGGCTGCGGCTGCACGGTCTGATTGCGCTTCTGGTCGAGTCCGTAGTCGCGGCTGGAGACCATCGACAGGACGTCGTGCGACTGGCTCCCGGGCTTGATGATGCTGATGACGTTCGCGATGCCGTCGACGTCCGGGGACACCTGGCTCTGCGCGGCGCGCAGAGCATTGTCCTGCACCTCCGGATTCAGCGTGGTGCGGATCGTGTAACCGCCGCGGGCGACGGCGCTGCGGGACAGACCGTTCTCGGCCAGGTATTGCAGCAGGTAGTCGCAGAAGAAGCCGTCGTCGCCCGCCGAGATGCATCCCTGCACCGGCGTCTTCGGCTCCGGCAGCACGCCGAGCGGCTCGTTTTTCGCCGCCCGCAGCTCCGCGGCGCGAGCCGGGAAGTTCTCGATCATGGTGTCCAGCACCGTGTTTCGGCGATTGAGCGTCGCCTCGGGATCGGTGTACGGATTCAGCGCCGAGCTGGACTGGACCATGCCGGCGAGCATCGCAGACTCGGCGACGGTCAGGTCCTTGGCGGACTTGCCGAAGTAGGTCTGCGCCGCCGCCTCGATGCCGTAGGCGTTGTTGCCGAACGGAACCATGTTGAGGTAGCGGGTGACGATCTGCTTCTTGGCGTCCTGCTTGGCGGCGGCCTCGTCGAGGCCCTTCTCGCGCATGGCCTGCTCGGTGAGGCTGCGTTCCAGCGTCATCGCCATCCGGGCCTCGCGCAGCTTGCGGGCCGGCGTCGACTCGACGGCCGCCTCGCGCTCGGCCTCGGTGCGGGCCAGGACCAGCAGCTGATAGTTCTTGATGTACTGCTGATCGAGGGTGGACGCACCCTGCTGCACCTCGCCCGACGACGAGTTCTTCAGCGCGGCGCGGATGGTTCCGCGCCAGTCGACGCCGTCGTGCTCGAGGAAGCGGCGGTCCTCCACCGAGATGATCGCGCGGATCATGTTCTCGGAGATGTCGTTGTAGCCCACCTGCATCCGGTACTGGTCGAAGAGCAGCGCGATGGGCTTGCCGTTGACGTCGGTCACCGTGGTCACCTCGGGAACGGTGCCGTTCAGGAGTTCCGACGAGGTGTTCTCCATCGTGGCGGCCGCCCGGTTCGACAGCATCGCCACGCCGGACGCGAACGGGAACATCAGCCCGGCGACCAGGACACCGGCCATCAGTAGCGCGAGCGCTGCGCCCGGGAGTTTGAAGGAGTTCCGCACCCGGCCAGGATACGTGCCGAGACCCAGGTGGCGGGGCATCGGTCGCTGTCCGTGTGCTGCCCGCGTGTCGGCGACGGGTCGCGGATGCCGGAATTCCGAACTGTGACTTGCGTTCGGCGGGCCACCCTCAATAGGCTCGGAAAAGTGATCCGGCTTACACTTCTTCAAGAGTGAGAGACAGATTGCATTGTGGATCTTATGCACCCCCGAGCAGCGGGCGTGTCGATGGATTGTGAAAGGCGGAGTACCGCTATGACTTTGGCCCCTCTGTCCGGTGGAGATACCGAAGCCCGCCTCGCGTGGGTCGCCCAGGCTCGCTGCCGCGGTGGAAACCCCGATGACCTCTTTGTCCGCGGTGCCGCGCAGCGAAAGGCGGCGACCATCTGCCGCCACTGCCCGGTGCAGCTCGAGTGCGGCGCCGATGCGCTGGACAACCGCGTGGAGTTCGGCGTCTGGGGAGGGATGACCGAACGTCAGCGTCGCGCCCTGCTCCGCCAGCACCCCGAGGTGACCTCGTGGTCGGCGTTCTTCGAAGCGCAGCGCCGCCGCCAGCACCTCGCCGCGGTACCGCAGCAGTAGCTTTGCGTCCCGGCGCCGTCGTCACCTAGCGTCGGCGCCATGACCGACTCGCCCCAGTCCGCTGCGAATCCGGGGCCGCCCGCCACCATGCGGTGGGTCGTCCGCCTGCTCTGTCTGGGGGCCGCGCTGCAAGCGCTGTTCGGCGGAATCATGATCTACCTCGTCGGAGGGCTGCGCGACGACCGCGCCGTGCACGACGAGTTCGCCAGGGCGGCAAGGGATGCCGGCAAGCCCGCGAGTGATGTTCCCGGTCTGATCGACGACGCGATCGACCGGTGGCGCCTCGCCTGGATCGTCGCGACCGTGCTCGCGGTCGCCCTCTGGCTGTTCCTCGCCTGGATCAACCGCCGCGGCTTCGCCTGGGCACGCACCGCCACCGCCACCGTCGTGGTGCTCGCGCTCGTCTTCTTCGTCTACGTCCTGCTGGGCGGCCTCAACGTCGTGGCGATCGCCGCGATCGGGCTGCTGGCGGCGATCCTCTACCTGCTCTACCGCCCGGTGCCGGGGTGACCGGCTGATGTCTCGTACATCGGTCGGGGTGCGACGGCCGCATGACCACGGCGCTGTGGCGGGTCACGTGTGCATATCCGGATCGTGAGCAGTCACAGTGCCGTTGTGATGTCGGCGGCGCCTAGACACCGAGCCGCGAGAGGAGTGGATTCGACACACCTCGGCCCGCGCCGCGGTGGACACGAAGCGTGTCCAGCACGATTCGCTAGCCCGGAGCGGTGATCTGCTCCGACACCGCGCGCAGGGCGTCGGCGTCGGCCACCTCGAAGGGCAGCGCCGGCACCCCGACCCACGGCACGCTCGGATTGGCCGACGTGAAGCGGCCCAGCATGTGCAGCTCGCGCTGCGCGGTGGTCGCGCGGTCGATGTGCAGCCGCAGCACCCCGCGGGTGAGATCGTCGGACACGCGCTCCTCGGCCGCCTGTGCGGTCGGCGTGGAGATCGACGTCAGGTTCGGGTGCGTGCGGTTGACGATCAGACCGCTCAGCGGCATCGAGTCGTGCGCCAGCCGATTGACGAAGAAGCTCGCCTCGCGCAGCGCATCCGCCTCCGGCGATGCGACGACGACGAAGTTGGTGCCCGGCCGGGTCAGCAGTTCGTAGGTGCGGGCGGCGCGCTCCTGGAAGCCGCCGAACATCGAATCGAGCGACTGCACGAAGGTGGCGACGTCGCGCAGAATATCGGCGCCGATGATGGTCGCGATGCCGCGCATCGCCAGGCTCATCGCACCGGTCACCACGCGGCTCACCCCGCGGCCGCCGCCGATCAGCATCCGCATCAGCCGCCCGGACAGGAACGAGCCGAGCCGCTGCGGCGCATCGAGGAAGTCCAGTGCGTTCCGCGACGGCGGCGTGTCGACGACGATGAGATCCCACCGGTTCTCTTCCAGGAGCCGGCCGAGCTTCTCCATCGCCATGTACTCCTGCGTGCCGGAGAACGACGACGCCACCGTCTGGTAGAAGGCGTTGTTCATGATCGCCTCGGCGCGCTCGGGCGTCGAATGCTCGATCACCATGTCGTCGAAGGTGCGGCGCATGTCGAGCATCATCGCGTCGAGTGAGCCGGTGGATGTGCCGTCGACCAGCGAGATCGGCACCGGCTGCGGTTCGTTGGTCAGCTCGCTCATCCCGAGCGACTGGGCCAGGCGCCGGGCCGGATCGATGGTGAGCACGGCGACGGTCCGGCCGCGCTCGGCGGCGTAGAGGGCCATCGCCGCAGCGGTGGTGGTCTTGCCGACCCCGCCGGACCCGCAGCAGATCACCACGCGCGTCGCCGGATCGAGCAGGACGCCGCCCATCTTCAGCTCGGTCATCAGACGCCGGCCTCCTTCATCACCCGGGCGAGTTGATACAGCGCACCGAGGTCGACGTGCTCGTCGATCAGCGGCAGATCGATCTTCGGGGCCGGGACCTCGTCGAGTTCGGCCTGTGCCACCTGCTGCGCCTGCAGCCGCACCGCGTAGTCGATGGTCTCGGTGAGCAGTCCGGCCAGATCCTCGTCGCTCAGCGACAGTCCGGCGGCGGCCAGGTCGTCGCGGATCGTCACCGCATCGACCTCGCCCTCGGCGATCGCATCGAGCTGGTCGGCCGGCAGATAGTGCGGGCTCACCCGGTTGACGAAGATCGCGCCGATGTTGAGGTCCTTGCCGCTCAGCTCGTCGACCGCCTCGATGGTCTCCTGGATGGGCATCGCCTCCAGGAGCGTGCACAGGTGAACATAGGTCTGTCGCGAGTGCAGCAGGCGCACCACGCCCTCGCTCTGTCCGGCGATCGGGCCGGTCTTGGCCAGGTCGCGCATCGCCGAGGTCACGTCCAGGAAGTTGCCGATCCGGCCGGTCGGCGGGGAGTCGACGACGACGACGTCGTACAGCAGCGCGCCCTTCTCATCGGTGGCGATCACGCGCTCCTTGATCTTGCCGGTGATGACGACGTCCCGCAGGCCCGGCGCGACGGTGGTCACGAAGTCGATCGCGCCCACCTTCTTGATCGCGCGCCCGGCGAAACCGAGGTTGTAGAACATGTCGAGGTATTCCAGCAGTGCGTGCTCGATGTCGATCGACAGCGCCCAGACACCCCCGTCGCCCTCGGCCGAGGCCACCTTCTGGTCGGTCGGCGGCAGCGGCGGGACGTCGAAGAGCTGCGCGATGCCCTGGCGGCCCTCGACCTCCACCAACAGGACCTTCTTGCCCTCGCTGGCCAGTGCGATGGCGAGGGCCGCGGCGACGGTGGTCTTACCGGTTCCGCCCTTGCCGGACACGAAGTGCAACCGGGCATCGCGGGCCTCGGCAGGCCAGCGATCGTGGCCTGCGGTCAAGGGGTCAGTCGTCACGAACCTCACCTTAACGACCGCACTGTCCCGCATGAGAATCAACCGATAAGGTTGGGCTATGAGCGATCTGACGACCTGGGAATATGCCACCATTCCGCTGCTGACGCACGCGACGAAGAACATCCTCGACACCTGGGGTTCCGACGGCTGGGAGCTGGTGAGCGTCCTCCCCGGCCCGACCGGCGAGCAGCACGTCGCCTACCTCAAGCGACCCACCAACTGATCATGAGCGCCTCGAATGCATGGAGCGGCCGGCTCGCCGAACTCGGCCTGACGCTGCCCGCGGTGGTCACCCCGGTCGGCAGCTACACCCCGGCGCTGCGCGTCGGCGATCTGGTCTACACGTCGGGCCAGCTCCCGGTGGTCGACGGTGAACTGAGCGTGCGCGGCAAGGTGTCGGAAGGCGCCGAGGGCATCGTCACGCCCGCGCAAGCCAACGCGGCGGCCCGGCAGTGCGCGCTCAACGCGCTCGCCGCGGTCGACGCCGTCGCCGGTGTCGACGCCATCGTCCGGATCGTCAAGGTGGTCGGCTTCGTCGCCTCCGCACCCGGATTCACCGGCCAGCCGGGCGTGCTGAACGGCGCGTCCGACCTGCTGGGTGAGATCTTCGGCGACGCCGGAGTCCACGCCCGTTCGGCCGTCGGCGTCGCCGAACTGCCGCTCGGCGCGCCGGTGGAAGTGGAACTGATCGTTCAGGTGGCCTGAGATGACCGCCCCCGCCCATCCGGCCTACGGACAGGTGCGGCCGGTCACCGAGTTCGCCTCCGTCGTGCTGCGGGACAACCCGGGTCTGATGGAGCTCGACGGCACCAACACCTGGATTCTGCGCGCCCCCGGGAGTCCCACCTCGGTGGTGGTCGATCCGGGGCCCAGGCGGTCCAAGAAGCACGTGCGGACCGTCGCCGAGGCGGCCGGCGAGGTGGAACTGACGCTGATCACGCACCGCCACTTCGACCACACCGGCGCCATCGAGCGGATGCGCAAGGAGACCGGCTCGATCCACCGGGCGCATTCGATCGACTTCAGCCACGGCGCCCCGCGGCTCACCGATCGCGAAGTGATCGAGGCGGCCGGACTGCGGATCACCGTGCTGCACACGCCCGGTCACACCGCCGACTCGACGAGCTTTCTGGTCGAGTGGGACGGGCAACGGGCCATCCTCACCGGTGACACCATCCTCGGCCGGGGGACCACCGTGCTCGACCCGCGTGACGGCGGGCTCGGCGATTACTTCCACTCGCTGAACCGGCTGATCGTGGAGGCATCCGACGCGACGCTGCTGCCCGGACACGGTCCCGATCACCCGGAACTCGGGCCGATCGCGCGCTTCTACAAGGCGCACCGCGAGGAGCGGCTGGACCAGATCCGGCAGGCGCTCGACGACCTGAAGCTGACGCCGCAGGAAGCCAAGCCGATGAAGGTGGTCCGCAAGGTCTACGCCGACGTCGACGAGAAGCTGTGGCCGGCGGCCAAGATGAGCGTCAAAACGCAACTGGAGTACCTGCGCACCCTGTGAGGGGTGGCGGGTACTCCAGTCGAGTGGGGTCTGCGCTCAGCGAGCGCGGCGGGCCAGTCGTTCGGAATCGGCGATCAGCACGCTCTTGCCCTCGAGGCGGAGCCAGCCGCGCTGTGCGAAGTCGGCGAGGGCCTTGTTCACGGTCTCGCGCGAGGCGCCCACCAGCTGCGCGATCTCTTCCTGCGTCAGGTCATGGGTGACGCGCAGTGCGCCGCCCTCCTGGGTCCCGAAGCGCTGAGCCAGCTGCAACAGCTGCTTGGCGACGCGGCCCGGGACATCGGTGAAGATCAGGTCCGCGAGGTTGTTGTTGGTGCGGCGCAGACGCCGGGCGAGGACGCGGAGCAACTGTTCGGCGATCTCCGGGCGGTCCTTGATCCACTTCTTGAGGGCGTCGCGGTCCATGGTGGCGGCGCGGACCTCGGTGACCGTCGTCGCCGACGACGTGCGCGGGCCCGGATCGAAGATGGACAGCTCGCCGAACATGTCCGACGGTCCCATGATGGTCAGCAGGTTCTCGCGGCCGTCCGGGGAGCGTCGTCCGAGCTTCACCTTGCCGGACAGGATGATGTAGAGCCGGTCGCCGGGTTCGCCCTCGTGGAAGATCACGTGTCCGCGGGGAAACTCGACCTCCGTGAGCTCGGAAGAGAGCGCTGCCACGGCGGTAGGCTCAACCCCCTGGAAAATACCCGCCCGGGCAAGAATCTCGTCCACGTACGAACCTCTCTCGTTCGAATCACAGCATTGGCAACCTGCAGTGATTCAGGCTACTCGATCGTCGAGTGTAATTGTTGCGAGAGTCACTGAAACGCGCGACTGGCCGACTGGACGGTCAATCCTCGTCACCATGATCGGTGCCGCGCCGCCGGTTGCGGAGCTCGTCCAGCGCGGCCGGAAGCCCGGTCTTGGCCAGATTCGAGACGTCGGTGTCGTCGGCGCTCTCCAGGAACTCGTCCACCTGGCCGCCGCCGACGGTCAACCGGTCGAGATTGTGCTGCACCTTCTCCATCGCCAGGGCGAACAGCATCAGCAGGAAGGGGAAGACGATCACTGCCAGACCTTGCATGTGCTCCACGAAAACACAGTGCCGGCCGCGGCCGGAAACCGGGAGACCGCTCGTCACCGAGTTGTGACTTGACCGGCGAATGTGCTGCCGCACCCGCGCGGTCGGTAGCCTGGACTGTTGTGAGCGCGCGGAAAACGGAGACCCGTCTGGGCCTGGTTCGTCGTGCCCGCCGGATGTACCGGGTCCTGGAACGGGAATTCCCGGAAGTGTGGTGTGAACTCGACTTCACCACGCCGCTGGAACTGTCGGTGGCGACCATCCTCTCGGCGCAGTGCACCGATGTGCGCGTCAACTCCGTCACCCCCGCGCTCTTCGCCCGCTACCCGGACGCCTGGGCCTACGCCGGTGCCGACCGCACCGAACTGGAGGAGATGATCCGCCCGACCGGCTTCTACCGGAACAAGGCGAACTCGATCATCGGGCTCGGCCAGGCGCTGGTGGAACACTACGACGGCGTGGTGCCGAACAGACTCGATCAACTGGTGAAGCTCCCCGGCTTCGGCCGCAAGACCGCGAACGTGGTGCTGGGCAACGCCTTCGGCGTTCCCGGCCTCACCGTCGACACCCACTTCGGCCGCCTGGTGAACCGCTGGGGCTGGACCACCGAGACCGATCCGGTGAAGGTGGAACGCGCGATCGCCGAGCTGTTCCCGCGCCGCGAGTACACCGACCTCTCGCACCGGATCATCTTTCACGGGCGACGGATCTGCCACGCGCGCAAGCCGGCATGCGGGGTGTGTCTGCTAGCGCGCGACTGCCCGTCGTACGGTCTCGGTCCCACCGACCCGGAACAGGCCGCCGCACTGGTCAAGGGCCCGGAGACCGAACATCTCCTCGCGCTCGCGGGACTCGGCGCCGAGGCCTGCGGGGAAAGCGCATGAGCGTGCTCAAGTCGCCGGGCGCCAAGGCGATGCTCGCTTTCGTCATCGTGATGGCTGCCCTGATCTTCGCGCTCTGGCCCCGCGTGCACGGCGACTCGGCGACATCCGGACCGGACCCGGCGTCGTTGACCGGCGGGGTGACCGATGAGGCCGTCTCGGCGGGCATGCTCAATCAGGCACGCACCGATGCCGCGCTCGCACCGTGCCCGCAGAGCGGGGCGCCGGTCCCCGGGGACGCCGCGCTGAAGGGCGTGTCGGGAATCTGCCTCGCCGACGGGAAGCCGATCGATCTGGGCCAGGCCACGGCCGGGCGGCCGACGGTGATCAACCTGTGGGCGGTCTGGTGCCTGCCGTGCCGCCGTGAACTCCCCCTGTTCGATGAGCTTTACCGTCGCGCGGGCGACCGGCTCGACGTGCTCGCCGTGCACTCGCGGGACGGCGGCGACAAGCCCTACGCGATCCTGAGCTTCCTGAAGGAACTCGGCGTGCACCTGCCGACCGTCGCCGATCCGCGCGGCGACATCGCCGGTGCGCTCCGCGCGCCGCGCGTCTACCCGTCGACGGTGCTGATCCGCGCCGACGGCACGGTGGCCGCGGTGCTGCCGCGGGTCTTCGGCTCGTACGACGACCTCGCCGCCGTGGTTCGCACCGATCTGGGCGTGGACGTGTCCGGGGGCGGCTCGTGACGCGGCGGCCGGCGGAGCCGGCGGGCGCGCTGGTGGACCGGTCGGAGATCCCGCCGTGGCTGCGCGCGGTGACCGACGATCCGCGAGTGGTGAACGAGGCCGTACTGCGGCGCGGCGGCGACCGTGCGCGCTGGGCGTCGGCGTTCCGGGCGCAGCGCGCCGCGGCGGTGCTGGTCCTGTTCAGCGGGGCGTTCGAGGCGGCACACGATCATCCCGGCGGGCTGCCCGCCGACGCCGGAATCCTGCTGACCGAACGAGCGGCGACCATGCGCACGCACAGCGGCCAGATCGCCTTCCCGGGCGGTAGCCGCGACCCCGGCGACGACTACCCGGTCGGCACCGCCCTGCGCGAAGCGCGCGAGGAGACGGGCCTGCTTCCCGACGGCGTCCGGGTGCTCGCGCAGCTGCCGACCTTCCCGGTGCCGTCCGGATTCGAGGTGATGCCGGTGATCGGGCACGAGGCGGTGCCCAGCGAGGTCGGCGTCGTGAACGAGGAGACCGCACGCGTGGTGCGGGTGAATCTGCGCGAGATCCTCGATCCGGCCAACCGCTTCCAGGTGAGCCGGACCATCGTCGGTGCCACGGCGTACAAGGGCCCGGCGTTCCTGTACGACGGCATGCTGGTCTGGGGCTTCACCGGCGGACTGCTGGCGGCCATCAGCGCGTGCGCCGGCTGGGACGTGCCGTGGGACACCCACGACGTGCGCCCGCTGGAACAGATGATCGCCGAGACCGGTGGCCGCCAGGTGTCCGGCTTCGGTCCGCAGCCCGGCGACGATCAGCGGGCGCGCCGGTGAGCGGCTCGGTGTGGGTCGACGTCCTGGTCCTGGCGATCGCGCTCCTCGCGGCGATCGGCGGCTACCGGGCCGGCGCCGCGGCGTCGGCGCTGGCCTTCCTCGGCGTGGTGGTCGGCGTGATCGCGGGCATCCTGGTGGTTCCGCACGTGGTGACCCGCATCGACGACCCGCGGCTCCGTCTGCTGGTGGCGTTGCTCCTGCTGGTCGGGTTGGTGATCGTCGGCGAGGTCTCCGGAATGGTGATCGGCCGCGCGGCCCGCAGCGGCCTGCACTCGCTGCGGCTGCGCCGGGTCGACAGCTGTATCGGGTCGGTGCTGCAATTCGTGGCGATCCTGATCGTCGCGTGGCTGGTGGCCATCCCGATCCGGGAATCGAGTCAGACCCGGCTGGCCGAGGCCGTCGACGGCTCCCGGGTGATCGGCGCGGTCGACAAGGTGGCGCCGAACTGGATGCGCGGCCTGCCCGGCGACTTCACCGCGCTCATCGACAGCTCCGGTCTCAAGCAGGTGATCAGCCCCTTCGGCGAGACCGAGGTGGCGGCCGTCGACCCGCCGGACCAGACCCTGGACACCGCCGCCGTGGTCACCCGGGTCCGGCCCAGCGTCGTGAAGATCCTCGGGGTCGCGCACGGCTGCGGGCAGGCGCTGGAGGGCTCCGGTTTCGTCATCTCGCCGGAGCGGGTGATGACCAACGCCCACGTCGTCGCCGGTACCGACCAGGTCGCGATCCGCACCCCGAACGGCCGGGAGTACGAGGCGAAGGTGGTCTGGTTCAACTCCCGCAACGACGTCGCCGTGCTCGACGTCCCCGGCCTCACCGCGCCGGCCCTGAAGTTCTCGCAGCGCTCCGCGGTCACCGGCGACGACGCGATCGTGCTCGGCTACCCGGAGAACGGCCCCTTCACCGTCACCCCGGTCCGCGTCCGCAACACGGTGAACCTGGTGGGGCCGGACATCTATCAGAGCCCGGAGAAGGTCAAGCGCAAGGTGTACACCGTGCGCGGCACCATCCGGTCGGGCAATTCCGGCGGGCCGATGATCGCCCCCGACGGCACGGTTCTCGGGGTGGTGTTCGGGGCGTCGGAGAACGTCGCCGACGACACCGGGTTCGTGCTCACCGCGAGCCAGGTGGAGGCCGACGTGGCGGCCTCGGAGAAGCGGCAGGCCCAGGTCGGCACCGCCGAGTGCCTCGCGCGCTGACGCTCCCGCAGCGGTGCCGCCGGGGATGGTGGACGTGGCAGCGTCCGCGCGCAGAAGCAGCGCTCGCGGGCGCTGCTTCCGTACCGACCCGCTGCTACGCGCGCAGGGCTCAGTGCTCCAGCAGTCCCAGCAGGGCGGCGTTGACCGCGTCCGGGTTCTCCTCGTGGACGAAGTGCCCGGCCGCCGGGATGATCCGGTAGTCGAACTGCGACGCCCAGTGACCGCTGCCGGCCATCACCGAGTCGAGGATGTAGTCGTCCTCGCGGCCGCGCAGGGCCAGCACCGGGATGTGCAGCCGCTTGTTCATCAGTTCCATGAAGCGCCGGCCGTCGCCGCGGAACTGCGAGCGGAACGCCCAGCGCCGGTATTCCAGGCTGCAGTGCGCGACGCCCGGGATCTGGATGGCCAGCCGATTGCGGGCGATCGCATCGGCGAAGTCCGGGGTGTGCCGCCAGGTCTCGCCCGAGCGCTCCCGGAAATACTCTTCGATGAATGCACCGTTCCCACGGGTCAGGCGCTTCTCACCGAGCCGGGGCAGCTGGTTGTGCAGGAACGGCGCCAGGAAGGCCGACCGCTCCGCGGAGTTCATCAGGACCGACTGGCGCAGCGCCCGCGGGTGCGGGGAGGCGAGGACCGCGATCCCGGCCACCGAACGGGGATGCAGGGTGGCCGTCGCCCAGCAGACCAGACCGCCGTCGGCGTGCCCGATGAGCGTCGCCTGGGTGTGGCCGAGCGCCCGGATCAGGGCGTGGGTGTCGCCGGCCAGCGTCCAGCCGTCGTAGCCGCGCGGAGGTTTGTCGGAGTCCCCGTAGCCGCGCAGGTCGACGGCGACCACGCGGTAGCCGGCGGCGCTGAGGGCGTCGAACTGGTGCCGCCAGCTCCACCAGAACTCACCGAACCCGTGCAGCAGCAGCGCGAGCGGCCGGTCGGCGATCGACCCGGCCACCGCCTCGACCGCATGGAACCGCAGCCCGTTGGCGCGGACGTCGAAGTGATGCCACGGGCCGTCGTACCGCACCTGCGTGGCATCGGGCGGGCCGGACAGCGTGGCCAGAGTCAGCTCCGGCCGGTGCCCCGCGCGGGCGGGATCTGCGGGTGCGCGTAGCCGGCGCCCGAGGCGCCGGGCTCGCCGCGGCCCGGGATCACCGTCGCGAGTTCCTGGACGGACTCGATGGTCTTCTCCGGCTTGCGCAGCCGGCGGAACAGCACGTAGCCGACGGCGATCAGACCGATCGAGACCAGCAGCAGGATCAGGAAGACGACGAGGAAAGCGGCCCAGGTCGGCATCCACAGATCCAGCAGGAAACCGAGGAACACGAAGAAGAACAGGCTCGCGTAGAGGAGAAGGGTGGCGGCGACGACCATCAGGCCGGTGCCCGCGCCCGCCTTCTTGGCCTCCCCGATCAGTTCGGTCTTGGCGAGCTGGATCTCGGCGCGGACCAGGGTCGACGCGCTTGCGGTGGCCTCTTTGACGAGATTGCCGATGGTCGGCTGTCCGTCACGCCCGAGGTTCGCATCGGTCATCGGGATCGACGGCGCACGAGGGGCGTCGCTCGGTTCCTTCGGCCAGGTGTCCTGATCTCCGCTCACGGCTCTCCCTTGTCGCCTCGGCTGTTGGACTCTTATGTTGCCATGGCAGGGGCTTGGGGAGGCGGCGCGGTCGTGGTTCGTCGCGCTGTTCCACGAGAAACCCGTTGTCGACCGGCGCCGTGCGGGGTTCGGCACGAGGTTGCGATTCGGTGAGAGTTGTCGAGAAGAACCGACTGGCGACGCCGGTCTGCCAGGCTCGTCGATGAAGGCCGCCCTGGAGCGCGGCGTTGACGCCGAGCTGACCGGACCTCTCGGGTCGAGGCCGGTGACTTGGGCCGGCGTATCGACGACGAGCCGCGTAACGGCGACGGCGCCAAGACCGCTGCGCGACGCTACCTTGCCTGTCGGCCTTCACTTAGACGGGTTCAATCTGCCGATCTCGCAGTGGACACCGCTTCGATTCGTCCACACCGCCACGCCACCTCGGAGTTCCGGATGGAGCGGGGCGGACCCGCCTTCAGGCACGGGCCACTGAACGTGGTGGTGTCCAGCGAGTTGGTCTTGTACGAGTTCCGCGACCGCCGCCGTCGCGGCCTCCTCGTCCGTCTCGGCGCCGTGGAACCCGTTGCCGACGAGGAAACCCGAGACCCCATCCGATTCGCTGAGCGGCAGAATGCCCAATGCGATGTAGCCGTTGCCAAGGTATTCGAAGGACCACCCGACCCCATCTTGGTCGAACGACGGAGTGAGTCCCGCGAGATCGCGAGTCACGCGGCATGCCGCGGCTGACCACACCCCAGGGAGCCGGGGGTACGTTGCGTTCAAAGACAAATCCGACCCCTTACGCCCTGAAATCGATTGCGGTGTCGACTCGCCCTGGCTGCAGACCTGTCTTTGTCATCACTTGGAACGTGCATGCGCTGCGGAGCTGATGCAGTACGTCCGGCCGATAATTGAGACTCGAGTGCAGCAGGTAGTCTGCGGGAATACAGCTGTGGTCGTCACGGTATCCACCGATCGGCGAGATGGTGGTGGTGCACGCCATCTTGTTCGCCCAGACGATCGATTGTACTGACGGCTGCAGCTTCAGACTCCACATGAAGCGCTTGGCGCCAGGGTCGACTTGTGCGGTGAACCTGGCGACGCTGTTCTGGTGTTCCCAGTATTGCGATCCAGTCCGAAAGTCGTGATACGCGGGGGCCGGTGGCGCCGCCGTCGCTTCTGACAAACCGACTGCGGAGGCCAAGCCGACAGCAGCCAAGAGCGTTGAAGTCAGGACTCCAAGTCTCTGTCGTGCGGTGATCATCGTGTTTCCTTCGTTCTGGGGGGGTCGATCAGATCCATGCCGCACGGCACGCCCATCACGGCGAGTAGCAGGGTCGAAGCGGGTCGCATCGTCACTCCGGATTCGCTTGGGTTCTGTCGAGTTGAGCTCCGGTGTGGAGCTCAAAGCAACGGTAGGAGTGTGAGGTCGACGCTTGGAGAGTACGAATCTCAAACGTGCAGGTAGAGAAGGGAAATCGAATTCTGGTTCAGAATTCTTCGGACCTGCGATCTGGGAAGGTGCCGAATCCTGTTCGGATCGATGTGGCCGGTGTCGGCGTCTCGCCCACGCTTTGGACGGGGGTCTGAGCGATTTCCATCCGGGTCGCGGTGGCGGGTGACTGCTCGGCCACGCCGGGGACACGATGCCCCATTGTCGATGAGTTCGTTCGGGTAGTCGGTGTCAACCGACTCGGCCGGTGCCGGAGACCAGTCGGTGCTCGTTCGGCGGCCGCTGCCATGGTGAGCACGGGATCGGCGAAATGCACCCGCGTTTCCGCTCTCGCGCGAATGTCGCGTGGCCCGAGTGTTCCTTGCCGCGATCCCGCGTCAGTGCTATCGGGGTTGCTCGGGCTGCTTCGTCACCGACGCGCCGTATTCATCACGACCGCTTTGCGCCCGCCCAGCGGTAGCGACTTCTCACGTACGGCTTCTCGCGCCGGCCTTCCATCGTGGCAGGTGCATCGGCAGCGTCGAACGACCTGCGGTGCGTGACGAAGGTGCCGATCGCGGGGCGGCCCGTTCCGATGTTCAGTTCGCCCTCCCCATGGTCGGGGCGCGCGGTCGACGACTGGAAGCGCGCCGAGTACGAGGTCTGGCCGTCATGTCACCCTGCGCGTTGCTCCGTGATCGGGCTCGCGGCCAGAGCACAGGTGCGTGAGCAGCGTGTGCTTGGGAGAAACCGTCCAGAAACTCTGGGCCGGATCGCGCATCCGGTCGCGCGGCGTCCAGTGGAGTCGCGCGACCGGATGGGTATCGTCCGGGGTGTCAGCTCCGCTTGGCGCGGATCGCCTCGAAGACCGACGGATCCACCAGCGTCGAGGTGTCGCCGAGTTCGCGGCCCTCGGCGACGTCCTTCAGCAGCCGGCGCATGATCTTGCCCGAGCGCGTCTTGGGCAGCTCGGGCACGATGTTGATCTCGCGCGGCTTGGCGATCGGCGAGATGTCGATCGACACCTGGTTGCGCATCTCGGCGATCAGCGTCTCGCCGTCGTTCGCCACGCCCTCCATCAGGATGACGAAGGCGACGATGCCCTGGCCGGTGGTCTCGTCGGCGGCACCGATCACGGCGGCCTCGGCGACGGCCGGATGCGCCACCAGCGCCGATTCCACCTCGGCGGTGGAGATGCGGTGTCCGGAGACGTTCATGACGTCGTCCACGCGGCCGAGCACCCAGAGGGCGTGGTCGTCGTCGTACCGGGCGCCGTCGCCGGCGAAGTACCAGCCCTCGTCGGCGAAACGCGACCAGTAGGTGTCCTTGAAACGCTCCGGGTCGCCCCAGATGGTGCGCAGCATGCCCGGCCACGGGCGGTCGAGCACCAGGTACCCCTGCTCGCCGGCGCCGACCGGGTTGGCGTTGTCGTCGACGATGTTCGCGCTGATACCCGGCAGCGGCCGCATCGCCGAGCCCGGCTTGCACGCGGTGACGCCGGGCAGCGGGGCGATCATGATGCCGCCGGTCTCGGTCTGCCACCAGGTGTCGACGATCGGGCAGCGGCCCGCGCCGATCACCTCGTGGTACCAGCGCCACGCCTCCGGGTTGATCGGCTCGCCGACACTGCCCAGCAGACGCAGCGAGGTCAGGTCGTGGGCATCCGGGATCGCGCGGCCCCACTTCATGAAGGTGCGGATCAGCGTGGGTGCCGTGTAGTAGATGGTGACGCCATACTTCTCGATGATGTTGAAGTGGCGGTGCTCGTCCGGCGAATTCGGGGTGCCCTCGTAGATCACCTCGGTCGCGCCGTTGGAGAGCGGGCCGTACACGATGTACGAGTGCCCGGTGACCCAGCCGATGTCGGCGGTGCACCAGAAGACGTCGCGCCCCTCCTTGTGGTCGAACACGTTGTGGAAGGTGTAGTTGGCCTGCGTCAGGTAGCCGCCGGAGGTGTGGACGATGCCCTTCGGCTTGCCGGTGGTGCCGGAGGTGTAGAGCAGGAAGAGCGGGTGCTCGGCGTCGAACGCCTCCGGCTCGTGGTGCGGCGATGCCTCGCCGACGGTGTCCTCCCACCAGACGTCGCGACCGTCGACCCACGGCAGGTTCGGGTCGTGGTTGGTACGACGGACCACGATCACCTTCTCCACCGAGGGCGCGGCGTCGTCGCCGGTGCCCAGGGCCTCGTCGACGTGCGTCTTGAGCTCGGCGGGCTGGCCGCGGCGGAACTGACCGTCGGTGGTGATGACCACCTTGGCCTCGGCGTCGTCGACGCGCGAGCGCAGGGCGGCGGCGGAGAAGCCGGCGAAGACCACCGAGTGGGTCAGGCCGATGCGCGCGCAGGCGAGCATCGCGATGATCGCCTCGGGGACCATCGGCATGTAGACGGCGACGCGGTCACCGGCCTGCAGACCGATCGCGGCGAAGTAGTTCGCGGCCCGGGACACCTCGTCCTTGAGCTGGCTGTAGGTGATGTCGCGGCTGTCGCCGGGCTCGCCCACCCAGTGGATCGCGACGCGGTCGCCCTTACCGGCGGCGACATGGCGGTCGACGCAGTTGACGGCCACGTTCAGCTTGCCGTCCGAGTACCACTTGGCGAACGGCGCATCCGACCAGTCCAGGACGGTGCTGAACGGCGTCGCCCAGTCCAGGTTCCGCGCCTGCTCAGCCCAGAATTCGTCCGGATCGGCTTCGGCGCGGGCGTACATCGCCTCGGTGGCGTTGGCCTGCGCGGCGAATTCCGGGGACGGGGGATAGACCTGCTCGGTGGTGGACATCGGCTGCCTTTCGGTGGAGCGTGCTGAAGGTGAGGCTATGCACGGGGCATGGTGCAGAGCACCGGAGCCCGACATCTGTGAGGGTAGTCACTGGCGTCGCTGAGGGTAGTCGTGCATAGGTTGCGGGTGGGTTGCGCGCGGTGAGCGGTCGGTTCCGGGCGGTCGGTGGCCGACTACCCTGAACCGGGTGACCGCCGATCCGCTCGCCCCCCTGCTCGATCTCCCCGGCGTGGCCGAGGCCGCCGCCGAAGCGGGTGAGGCGTTGGCCGCCGTGCACCGTCATCCGGTGAATCTGCGGGGGTGGGACAAGACCTCGCGCGAGTCGTCGTGGCGCGGCGGCCGTAGTTCGGCCGCGATGGAGGGCGCGACCACCGAACTGAACCGTGAGCACGACTTCGACGATCCGGTGATGGCCGGCGCGATCCGCGTGGCGCAGGCCCTCGACCCGGACTCCCTCGATCGGGAGGTGGCGGTGTTCCGGCGCGCACCGATGCGGTCGCTCGCCCGGCTGCACTCGCTGGCCGCCGCCGAACTGGTCGACGACGACACCGAGCTGGGCCGCCCGCGGGCCGAGCCGCACATCGCGCAGCGGCTCGATCTGCTCGGCCAGCTGGTCACCGGCGCGACGCAGGTGCCCGCCGCCGTACTGGCGGCGGTCGTGCACGGCGAATTGCTGGCGCTGGCCCCGTTCGAGAAGGGGAACGCGGTCGTCGCGCGCGGGGCGTCGCGGCTGGTGACGGCGTCGACCGGGCTCGATCCGCATCTGCTCGGTGTGCCCGAGGTGTCGTGGCTGCGTCATCTCGGCGACTACCGGGAACTCTCCGCGCTGTTCGCCACCGGGGATCCGCAGGCGCTCGCCGACTGGATCGTGCTGAGTTGCCGGGCGATGACGGCCGGGGCGGCGGAAGCCCGGACCATCGCCGACGCCGCGCGTTCCTGACTTCCGCGCGGATCCGTATGCCGGTCGGGCCGTCTGCCGGTCGAGCGGATCCGCATGATGGTCGCCCCCCACGCGTATTGCGGGCGGCCCCCGTGCCGGTGAACCGGTCTCGGGTGCCGCCCGCGAGCACGGACGCAAGTTACCAAGCGTGCAAGGTGGGTTGTGGTCTCGCCTCGGCGAGGGAGGGAAGCTCCGGCCGGGCCGGGAACCTCGATGTCGCAGGCGCACAACACTTCTGCCAATGCGGCGCGCACCGCGTGGGTGCTTACCGTCCGTGCTGGGAACCATCGGATCAGGGGATCCGGATCTTCTCTTCCGATCCGGACTTTGCCTTCCCGGGGTTCCGTACCTACTTTCTACATGGTGATCCGCATCACATCAAGCCTTTGAGAAAACTTCACGCGGCGTGGTGTCGCCGATGGGAGATTCCGTAGGCCACCGCCGCCGCGGCGATCACGCCCACGCCGGCGGCCGCCGCGGCCGTCCAGCCACGAGTCGCCGGGCTCGACCAGTCGACCAGCGGTGCCGGATTCGGAAAGTCGAGGATCTCCCAGTCGTGGGCGAGCGCGTGCGCGCGCAGCGCCTTGTCCGGATTGACGACGGCGCGGTGTCCCGCGGTCTCCAGCATCGGGATGTCGGTGCTCGAATCGGAGTAGGCGTAGCACTCCGCGAGGTCGTAGCCGCGTTCCTCGGCGAGCTCGCGCATCGCGCGCGCCTTCTCCTCGCCGTAGCAGTAGAACTCGATCCGGCCCGAGTAGTGGCCGTCGACCACCTCCATCCGGGTGGCGCGGACGGTGTCGACGCCCAGCATGACGCCGATCGGTTCCACCATCTCCATGCCGGAGGCGGAGATCAGGATGATGTCGCGCCCGGCCGCACGGTGCTCGGCGATCAGTTCGGCGGCCTCGGTGAAGATCACCGGGCGCACCACGTCGTCGAGCGTCTCGGTGACGATCGACGAGACGGTGGCCGCTTCCCAGCCGGTGCACATGTCGGTGACGTGCTGGCGCATCTTCTCGACCTGGTCGGTGTGATCGGAGGTCAGGACGAATTGGAGCTGAGCGATCGCCGACCGCAGCATGCCGCGTTTGCTGAGCAGCCCGCCGTCGTAGAAGTGCCTGGTGAAGGCCAGTGCGCTCGACCGGGCGATGACCGTCTTGTCCAGGTCGAAGAAAGCCGCGGACCGGCCGGGCGACGTCGATGTCACAAATGGAGAGAATACGTACATTCCTTGACCGCTGAGTCAGGAACGAGCGAATTTCAACTTGCGGATAGTTGGAGTTGCAAAGGTTGTCGGCGCGCGTGTACCTTCGCAAGTGTCCGGCTTCGGCCGGCGCTTTCAGCCCGACCCCCCGGGGCTGAAAGCAGATGACCCCGGCCTCCTCCCCCCTGGCCGGGGTCGTCCCTATTCCGGGGTATTTCTCGCCCTCGGAGCGCTACCCTCCTCGCATGCGGAAGACTCTCGGCGCGCTCTGCGCCGCGCTGCTGGCGACGGTGTTCGGGCTGATGACGGCCGGTCCGGCGGGTGCCGCGCCGTCGTCGAAGCTCCCGGAGAACTACAACTTCTTCGGCGGGATCCCGTACGAGCTGGCGCACCCCGGCGGTGATCTGCCCGGTGCCAACGACTGGTCGTGCAAGCCCAGCCCCGAACACCCGCGGCCGGTGATCCTGGTGCACGGCACCGGGGGCGCCAAGACCACCAACTGGGGGTCGTACGTGCCGATGCTCCGCAACCGCGGGTACTGCGTGTACGCGCTCACCTACGGGGCGCTGCCCGGGCTGCCGTGGCCGTTCACCGCGATCGGCGGCATGGACCGGATCGACATCAGCGCGCACCAGCTCGACGCCTTCGTCGAGAAGGTGCGCAAGTCCACCGGCGCGCCGACGGTCGACCTGGTCGGCCACTCGCAGGGCACCTACATGCCGACTTATTACCTGAAGTACCTCGGCGGGGCGGACAAGGTGACCGACTACGTCTCGCTGGCGCCGCTGTGGCGCGGGACCGGGTCGGTGAATCCAGTGATGACGCAGCTCGGTGAGGCGATCGGTGCGGTGCCGCTGCCGTTCTGCGTGGGTTGCGGCGGGATGCTGCCCGGCTCGCCGATGAACAAGAAGATCTGGCGCGGCGGCAGCCCGTATGTGAAGGGCGTCCGCTACACCAACATCAGCACCCGGTACGACGAGATGGTGGTGCCCTACACCGCCGGGCAGGTCCCCGGCCGTCCCGGCGAGGACGTCACGAACATCGTCGTGCAGGACACCTGCGCGCAGGACTACAGCGATCACATGGCGATCGCGGGGTCCCGCCGCGCGGCGTACATGGTGCTGAACGCCCTCGACCCGCAGCACCCGGTGACGGTGCCGTGCGAGGTGGTCCCGCCCTTCACCGGCTGAGCCGCGCCGGCCGCGGAGAGATACTCGTCGCCGGACATCCGGCGGCCTGTGGACAACTCTCACCTCACTCGAACGACCTGTGGACAACACACTGGCGTGATCCGTCGTGTGCGCTCACGCTGGGCACATGAGCGAGACGCTGCTGGTCCTGACCGGCGAGGTGCTGCAGGGTGACGTCGCCCG
Source organism: Gordonia sp. PP30 (assembly GCF_023100845.1). Lineage (NCBI taxonomy): Bacteria > Bacillati > Actinomycetota > Actinomycetes > Mycobacteriales > Gordoniaceae > Gordonia > Gordonia sp. PP30. The sequence continues at coordinate 387,256 of NZ_CP095864.1, forward strand.
CTGCGGCGCGGCGGCCGGGTACCGGATCGTGGTCGGCGACCCGGCGCGCTGCCGGCACGACTGGCTGCGGGCCGGTGCGGTGGTGGTCGACGGCGACGCCCTCGGGCGGCTCACCGAATCCCGGCTGCCCGCGCGGCCAGGGGTGCTGGTGGTGTCCGGGTCGGGAACCGACGCGCGCACCTGGCGCAACGGACTGGCGGCGGGTGCGCAGGGCGGATATGTGCTGCCCGACGACGAGGCCGCGCTCGTCGCGGCGCTCTCGGCGGTCCGGCAGCCGCGGCGCGGTGCGGCACCGTCGGTCGCGCTGGTCGGCGGTCACGGCGGGGCAGGGGTGAGCACGATGGCGGTGGTGCTGGCGCAGTGCGCCAGCCGGTCGGGAAGTCCGGTCCTTCTGCTCGACGCCGAGCCCGGCGGCGCGGGCCTGGACCTGCTGCTCGGCGCCGAAGACACCCCGGGGCTGCGCTGGGGTGACATCACCGGGGAGACCGGCAGCATCGCCGGACAGGCGCTGTCGGCGGCGCTCCCGCGATGCGGCGCACGTCTGAAATTCTTGACGTCCCGGCGTGACGACGGCACACCGTTGTCCGCGGAGACGGTGCTGACGGTCGTCGACGCCGCGCGCGCCCACGGCGACACGGTGATCGCCGACGCGGGCCGCGCCGTCGACGCGGCCGCGCTCGGTGTGCTCGACTCGGCCGACCTGGCGGTGGTGATGACCACCGCTTCGGTCCCCGCCGTGGCGGCCACCCGTAAGCTCGTCACCCGCGCTCGACTCGGCGGCCAGGCGAGGCTGCTCGTCCGTGGCCCCGCGCCAGGTGGACTGTCCGCCGGGCAGGTGGCCGAGGCCGTCGGACTGCCGCTGCTCGCCGCGCTGCGGAGCCGCCGGGCACTGGCGCGATCCGGTGAGGAGGGCGGACTCCGGCCCGGCCGGCGGGGCCCGGAAACGGTGGCCGCCCGCGCCGTACTGGACGCCCTCGCCGGCCCACGGGGAGGACGACGATGACCGCCACCCGTCAGCGGCATGCCGACCTGCTCGCCCGGGTCCGTGAACGGCTCGCCGCGCACGCCGCCGAACCGGACGCCGAGACCATCGCCGACGCCGTGCGCGCCGAATCGGGTGGCCTGCTCTCGGACACCGATCTCCTCGCGGCGCTGCGGTATCTGCAGACCGAGCTGGTCGGCGCCGGGCCGCTGGAGACGCTGCTGGCCGACCCGGCGGTCACCGACATCCTGGTCACCGCGCCGGACCGGGTCTGGGTGGAGCGGGGCCGTGGACTGGAACCGGCGGCGGTCGCCTTCGACGACGAGGCCGGTGTCCGGCGCCTGGCGGTGCGGCTCGCCCTCGGCGCCGGGCGCCGCCTGGACGACGCGCAGCCGTGGGTCGACGGTCGCCTCTCCGGGGTGGGCAGGCACGGCTACGCGGTGCGGCTGCACGCGATGATCCCGCCCCTGGCCGTCGACGGGACGTGTATCTCGCTCCGCGTGCTGCGCAGCGTCACCAAGGATTTCGCCGCCATGACCGGTGACGGGTCGATCCCGCGACAAGCGCGGGATCTGCTGCTCTCGGTGGTCGCGCGGCGTCGCAGCTTCCTGGTGATCGGCGGCACCGGGGCGGGCAAGACCACGCTGCTGAACGCCCTTCTGGGCCAAGTGGATCCGGGTGAACGGATGATCCTGGTCGAGGATGCGCCGGAACTGGATCCGCAGCATCCGCACGTGGTGCGGCTGGTCGCCCGGGCGCCTAACGTCGAGGGCATCGGCGAGGTCTCGGTGCGGGCACTGGTCCGCCAGGCGCTGCGGATGCGGCCAGACCGGATCGTCGTCGGAGAGGTGCGCGGTGCCGAGGTGATCGATCTCCTGACGGCGCTGAACACCGGCCACGAGGGCTGTGCCGGAACCTTGCACGCCAACTCGATCGCCGAGGTGCCCGCGCGGATGGAAGCCCTGGCGGCGCTCGGCGGCATCGGCCGGAGCGCGTTGCAGAGTCAGTTGGCGGCGGCCCTCGACGTGGTGATCGGTGTCGAACGACGTCCCGGTGGCGACCGGCGGCTCGTAGAGATCGGTGCGGTGGAGCGTGCCGGTGGCGGCGAGGTGTCGATCCGGCCGCTGTGGACCAGGGGTGACCGGTGACCGCGCCGGGACTCGCCGTGGCGGTGCTGCTGTGCGCTGCCGCCCTCCTGGCGTGGCCGTCGGGCCGGCCGGTTCACCGGTTGCATGCTCTGAGCGGGGGCCCGGGGAGCCGGCGCTGGACGGTGCCGCGCCGGCCGCTCGTGTTCGCGGCCGTGCCGGTGGCCGGTGCCCTCGCCGGGATCGGTCCGGCGATCGCGTCGGGAATCGTGGTGGCCCTGTGGTTCTCGCGGAGTCGCCGGGCGGCGTCGGCCGCCGCGCGGGCGGTGCGGGACGACGACCTCATGCGCGCGCTCACGGTCGTGTCCGCCGAACTCTCGGTCGGCGCGCCGATGGTGCGGGCGTGCCGGGCCGCGGCAGCGGAGGTGGCGAGCGCCGACAGCGGCGTCGCCGCGGAGCTGGCGCGGGTCGCCGGACACGTCGAACTCGGCGGAGAACCCGATGCCGTCGCCGGAGCAGACGATGCCGGATTACGGAGGCTGGGGGAGGCGTGGGCGACGTCGGTGCGCCACGGCGTACCGATGGCGGCGCTCACCGGCGCGATGCGCCGGGATCTGTCGGAACGCAAGGACTTCGGTGCGCGAACGCAGGCGTCGCTGGCCGGCCCGCGGGCGACGGCGACGGTGCTCGCCGTGCTGCCGGTGCTCGGCTTGGGTCTCGGTGAGCTGATGGGTGCGCATCCGGTCGGGGTTCTTCTCGGTACGCCGCTGGGCTCGATCCTGCTGGTGGTCGGCGTCGGGCTCGCGGCTGCCGGGCTGCTGTGGGTCGACGCGATCGTGGCGAAGGTGCTCCGGTGAGTGCGGCGCTGGTGCTGGTGGCGATCGCCGCGCTGCTGTGGCCGGGTCCGGAGCGGGCACTCGCCCGGATCGGGGCGGGGCGTCGTCCCCCGCGGGCCGCGTCCGGCGTCGTTCCGCGGGTTCGGGGCGGGATGAGGCCGCCGGAGCCGGATCCGTTCGAGGTGGCCGCCGGGTACGACCTGCTCGCCGTCTGCCTGCGCGCAGGCCTTCCGGTGGCGACCGCGGTGGCCGTGGCCGCCGCGCACGCGCCGCCGCCGCTGGCGTCCGATCTCGCCCGGGCGGCGGAGTTGCTGGCGCTGGGTGCCGACCCGGAGACCGCGTGGGCGACACCGGAGCGCCGGGGTGCCCGGCCCCGCGCTCCGGACGAGCACTTCCGCGAACTGGCCACGCTGGCGCGCCGCGCCTCCCGCGCGGGATCGTCGATGGCCGACGGGGTCGAGGCCCTCGCCGAGGCCACCCGCGAGCAGGCCCGGACCCGGGCGCTGGCCCGCGCCGAACGGGCGGGGGTGGCCATCAGCGGGCCGCTCGGGCTCTGCTTTCTTCCGGCGTTCGTCTGTCTGGGGATCGTGCCGGTGGTGGTCGGTCTGGCGTCGGGCATGTTCGGCGGGTCGTAGTGGGGTTAGGGCCGCAACGATCGCAGTCGGCCGACATCGAGGGTGTGGTCGACGGCGACGAGGTCCACCTGGCGCTCGGTGAGGCCGGCCGGCCCGGCGGTCCGCTGCGCTTCGGCGAGGGTGAACGTGCGCGTCGGAGCGGTCAGCAGTCCCGCCGCCTCGGCGTCCGACACCAGCTCGCGGATCGGCCGGGGCTCGTCGTCGGCGACGTTGAGCACGCTCGCTCGCAGGCGGGCGGGGAAGGGCTCGGTGAGGAGCCCGGCGACGAGGGCCGCGAGTGCGGTCACCGAGACGGTCGACTGGAGCGCGGCTCCGTCGTCGACCAGCGCGTCGAGGGCAGCGGTGATGCGGGCCAGCCCGGTCAGGAAGCTCTTCGGTCCGGGGCCGTGGATGAACCCGGGCCGCAGCACCAGGCCGCCGGCGTCGATCACGAGGTCTTCGGCGGCGACCCGGCTGCGGCTGAGTTCGGTGACCGGTGCGACGGGCGCGGTCTCCGGCCGGTCGCGGAACGGTCCGGGGCCGTAGACGCCGATGGTGCTGAGATAGAGCAGCGAATCGATGCCGAGGTCATGGGCGACGGCGGTGAGATTCGCGGTGCCGTCGCAGTTGGTGCTCCATGCGAGGGCCGGGTCGGAACCGGTGTACGACGCCGCATGGACGATCCCGTCGACACCGGTCAGTGCGGCCGTGAGAGCGGAGCGCTCGCCGAGGTCGGCGGCGAGCGAACGCAGATGGGGTGCGTGGCGCGAAGCGGGTGTCCGGGAGAGCGCGCGGACCGCGAACCCGCGCCGGAGGCACTGGTCGACGATGTGCGCACCGCAGAATCCGGTGGCGCCGAGCACGGCGATCGTGCGGGTCGGCGCGCCGTCTGCGGTCCACTTATGCTGATGCCCGGCCGGTTTGACTACCGTGGTGTTCAACTGGACTTGATCCTTACATGGGAGCGGAGGGAGAGCTGGTGGCCGAGCTGAAGCAGGCACGGGCGATCGCGACACACGAGCGCATCCTGCGGGGTGCGGCGTCGGCGTTCGCCGTCGGCGGGTACGACCGGGCGAATCTGAACGACATCATCGCCGCGACGGGCATGACCCGCGGTGCGTTGTACTTCCATTTCAAATCGAAGGAAGAGCTCGCGGCGGAGGTGATGGCCCGTCAGCACCAGGCGTCGATCGCTGCCGTCGAGTCGATCGCGGCGACGGGGGCGCCCGCGCTGGCGCAGATCGTGATGCTGTGCCATGAGATGGGCAGGCAGATCGTGGAGGACCCGATCGTCGAGGGCGGTATCCGGCTGACGCTGGAGCTGAGTTCGGGTCCGGGACCGGACGGCCCGTACAAGGACTGGATCGAGGCTTGCCGGGTCCTGACCGTACAGGCGATCAACGAGGGCGACATGTTGTCGACGATCGTGCCGGCGGACTTCGCCGAGTACGTGATCTCGTCGTTCACCGGTGTGCAGATGGTCGCCAACGTGCTGACGCGGCGGACCGACCTGCAACGGCGCATCGACCAGATGTGGGGGATTCTGCTTCCCGGAATCATGCGCCCGGACAGCACCAATCCGCGCAGTGAGATCCAGGATGCCCGCTGGACGCCCCCGGGGGAGCCGGTCAGCGAGCACTGACCCGGACGTCGGCGTCCGCGACGTGGTGATCGCGCTGACGGCACGTCACCGTCGCGCCGGTGGGGTTCCCGTTCGGGGTGACCGCGACGGTGACCGGTTCGTCGAGTTCGGCGAACCGCTGGAATCGGGCGTCGAACGACTCGAGGGACGCGGACGGATCGTCCGACGCCAGGCGCACGGCCTGGCGGATGCCTTCCAGTAAGAGCATGCCCGGGACGTGGTCGCAGCCGTGGTCGAACAGCACCGGATGGGACGGGTCGACGCGCAGCCTCCACGAGTCGGCACCGGGCGCGTCGCCGAGCACCACGTCCGCCGGATCGAGCACGCCGACGCTGCCCGGCGCCACCGGAGTGACACGGGGCGGCGTGCCGACGGTGCGCGGCCCCGCGCCGCGCCAGCGGAGCCGTTCGTAGCCGGTGGCGTCGAAGATCTTCGTGTCGCCCGACCCGGTGGCGATCACCTGGCCGTCGCGCACGAACGTGAGCTGCGCGGTGAGACCCGCGACCTCCGGCCCGCGGTACTCGACCTGCCGGGCGTCGAACCGTACGTGCAGTTCAGCGGGCGATTCCCCGACATTCAGGCCGTGCGGCCACCGCGGAACGCGTAGTCCGAGGGCCTGCATGGTGAACTTCGAGGCCGGCGGCACGTCGTAGAAGGAGTGCGCGACGGCGATCACCGACTGGCGGAGGACCTCGGCCAGCAGCAAGGTGTCGTACCGGCCGCCGATCGGGCGGTAGAACGCGTGTCGGCGGGGCAGCTGAGCGGCGAGTTCGAAGGCGTCGTCGCCGGTCGTGACGAGGTCGGTCAGAAACACCTCGGCGACCGACGCCCGGTGCACGAGCGCGCGGTCGACGGTCCGATCGAACCGGAGCACCGAATCTTCGAACAAACTACCGGATAGCGTGTTTATGTCGCTGCCCACATGTAGTTAATAGCAGCGAAAGCCGACAGGTCGCCACGATATGGAAAGGATCGGGACTAAAGTCCCATATTTTCTGGCCAAGATTGGAATGTACTGGCCGATATGTTGTCACATGCTGGACTGGTATGTATGTTTCTGCTGGATTTGCTGAACGGAAGCCACTCCAGAAGGAACGTGAATGCGCGAGATCAAAGTAATGAAGACCGGTGCAACGGCATTGTTTGTGGCGATAGGGCTGGGGTTCGTGCTGGGGCCTACGCCGGCTGGTGCGACGCCGACTCCGCTGCACAGCAAGCACGATCGGTTGGCGACCGATGATGGCTGGACGATGGAGTTGAACGCGTCTGAGTTAGTGGTGAATCCGATGCACAATCTGGCCGAGACTCCGACCTCCAGGGAGGGGTGGATCTCGTCCAAGGTCGAGGGTCGGGTTGCCGGAGATGGTAAGGAACCGGTCCAGGCAGCAATCCTGGAACATTTCCTCGTCGTCGGGTGTGGTGTAGACGTGTCCGATGGCACCACCCTTGGCCTGAGTGCCTCAGCAGGACCTAGCGTGGGCGTCACCATCAGCGGCGTCCCGAGTGCGACGCTCGGCGCATCTGCTTCGGTGAGCCCGTCGATCTCGGCCCACATCCGCCCGGGCAAGATCACTGAGCTGTCGCTGGGGAAGAAGCAGTTGCAAGGTGATCACGCGTCGATCCGGGTGAAGCGCGCGAGAGTCTCGGTCGACGGGTGTTTGGGTAAAACGAGCGTCCGGATCATCGCCAGGACCGCCGATGACACGATCAACGTTTTCTAGGCACATACGGGCTCTTCGGTTCTGAGAGTGCGTAGGTGAGGTTCGGGCCGAGCGCGGGCGACCACAACATGTAGGTAGGCCCTGGGTGTGATCATGGAAGTTCTCACACACCCCTGACGCACACCACAGGACCCATGGCCGAGCTTACTTCCGATGTTGCCGACACGATCTGCCGAACCGTCGAGTTGGGCGTGACGATTACCGGCGCCGCCCTCGACGCCCGCGACCGCACGCACGTATGGTGCCGAGTCCTGGACGCCGATCCACACTGCCCGGGCTGTCAGATCGCTGGTGAACTGCGTGATCACACCGACCGCGCCCTGACCGATGTGCCGATCAGTGGCCACCCGGTCATCCTGCACGCCGCGGTTCCCCGGTTCGTGTGCCGCACTAGCGACTGCCCGCGCACGATCTTCCGCGGCAGGATCGACCACATAGCCCCAGCACGGGCAGTGGTCACCGCACGGACCGCACGGTGGATTCTGCAGCGCATCGTGGTCGACAAGATGAGCGTTGCCGCCGTGGCCGCCAACCTCGGTATCGCCTGGGGAACCGTCAATACGATCGCCCTGGACGCCGCTCGTGCCCTGGTCTACGACGGCGGCCACCTCGACGGGGTCCGCTGCCTCGGCGTGGACGAGCACAAGTGGAAACACGTTCGCGGACAAGGGGATTCGAGTTTCGTCACCGTCTTGATCGACCTGACCCCGGTCATCGACGGGACCGGCCCGGCACGCCTGCTCGACATGATCGGCGGACGATCCAAACAGGTACTCAAGACGGGATGGCCGCCCGGGACCAGCAGTTCCGGGATCGGATCAAGGTCGTGGCGATGGACGGATTCACCGGCTACAAGAGCGCCACCGCCGAGGAACTCCCCGCGGCCCGGGTAGTGATGGATCCGTTCCACGTTGTACATCTGGCCGCAAGCAAACTCGACTTGTGTCGGCAACGGATCCAGCAGCAGGTGTGCGGGCACCGGGGCCGCAAGGACGACCCGCTGTACAAGATTCGCCGGATTCTGCATACCCGCACCGAACTGCTCACCGACAAACAGAAGATCCGCCTCTTCGAGTCGCTGACCAGTCACGACGACCATGTCGCTGTCGAGATCACCCACCAGATCTACCAGGAGCTGATCGCCGCCTACGAACACCCGCAGCGCCGCGAGGGGAAGAAACTCATGTACAAGATCCTGCGCCGTATCCGCACCGGACTGCCGGCAGGCCTGCAAGAGCTGGCCCAACTCGGACGAAGCCTGTGGTCCCGGCGCGCCGACATCCTCGCCTACTTCGACGTCGGCGTCTCCAACGGGCCGGTCGAAGCCATCAACGGACGCCTCGAACACCTCCGCGGCATCGCGCAAGGCTTCCGCAACCTCGACCACTACATCTTGCGGTCCCTACTGCACTCCGGTCAGCTCGCGACTCGGATCAACGCACTCTGAGAGACGAAGAGCCCACATACGTGGCCAAAAAATGGGATCCGGTAACGCCAATGAATGCCCTGGGGCTCTTGTGTACATTAAGGAGAAGTGATCGGTATGAGATATTTCTTGCCGTCGCCTGCCCGGTTGCTACGACTCTCAGTAGTGGCGCTTTCGAGCGTGCTTATGTTCACCATCGGGGCCTGTGAAGCTGGAGGCGGCGACGCCCCTCCGAAGACTACGCTTTCTACAGGGGTAACCGGAACCGGCGGTACGGGTGAAGACTATGGGAAAATCAGGGTTCTTCTAGAAGTATCAACGGATGCGCTTCGAAGTGGCAATCAGGTATTGTTCGAGGAAACGCACTGTGCGCCTAAGCGGCGGCCGGCGTCTGAGGTCAGCAACCTACCGACCGCCTCGCCTGACCCAATTTTCAGTGATCTCGTGGTCGAGAAAGTCGAGGACATCCACGTCACCGGTGATACCGCGACTGCGAAAATGACTGTGTCCTCTGGCGGTGAACTCGCGACGAATGATGTGAATATGGTGCGAGATCAGCAAGCCCGGTATGGGTGGCTCGTTTGCTGAGGGTGACGAACGGGAGAAATAGGGAGCACGGCTTATGGGGGTCGGCGGCTCTGAGTCTGAGTGCGCGCCGCAAAAGAGGGTGGGTGCTCGCGGTCGTGCTTCTTGGGGTACTTCTCTTTACTGCAGGATGCGGGCTTCCTGAGGAAAAGGGGGATCCGCCGCCCCCGAGCGGTCATGGCGGTAGCCTGAGTTCGTATGCAGATGTGGCCGAAATCGTACGTCTTGTTGCCGACGGTGCGGCATCTGGAACAGATGATGAATTGGCAGACTACGTATGCGATCAGCGTCGAATGGAACTGCCAACGGTTCGATCGGAGAATGTGCGCAGAGGTCCTGTTCTCTCGGTGGACTACGTGAAGATTGTGGGAGCGGAGGCCACTGCCGCTGTCGTTACGGAGCCGGAGGCTGAGTATGAGGAGACGTCCCATGTGCGCTTGGTGGCGAACCCGGACGAGTCGAATCCGTCCCTTCGCTGGCTGTACTGCTAAAGGAGGCAGTCGATGGCTCCGCTCGCGAAATTGCTGTTGACGGTGTCGGTCGTGATCGGGCTGGTGGCGTGTTCGGAGGACGAGGCGCGCTACGACCCACCGGACGGCCGCGTCAACCACGTGGCGCGCGACGGCGCGGCGTCGGCGGTTCCCAGCCGCGTGCCGTCCGGCTCGCTGGTCACGGTCAAGGATCTGCGTCTCAGGACTCTCGACGACGCCGCCGATCTCCTATCGAGGGGGAGCTGGACGCCTGAGATCGTTCGGAGCTACTCGTTCTCGAATGTGGAGTTGTCGCGCGTTCCGGTGGAAGTGAAGGGTCGGACCTGGGTCGTGGTCAACGCGTGCTTCTCGGCCCAGAATCGCCGGAAGGTCACGTTGACCGCTGTTGCGCCTTCGGAACTGGCGAACGCTCTGCGGGCGGACATCGAGAACGACTTTCCGCCGGTGGACTATCTGAGTGGGGAATGCGTCGATCCCGCGGAGATCGATCTTGCGGCGCCGCCTTCTTGAGTGTGGGGATGACAGCACGCTTCGGGCAAAGAACAGGCGACCTTCGTGTCCCGTTGTTGTCCGCGTTGGCGGCGGTTTCCGTGCGAGAATGACTGCCTCGTCCGGCGGTGAACTCGCGACCAATGATGTGACTTTGGTGAGGGATCCGCTGGCGCGGTACGGACGACTGTCTGCTGACCGCGCCGGGGAAGGGGATTCGACAGCGCCACGCAAATCACGCATTGCCGACGACTCCGGCGCCGGCTCTTGTCGCGATTCCGGCTCACGAGTAGTAGTCGACATATGAGGCGAATCGCAGCGGTACTCGTGGTGGTCCTGGTCGCGGCGTTCCTGGCTGGGTGTTCGGGCTCCGGCAAGGACAGCGCCGGCGATCGGACCGGCGCGGTCTCGACGGTCACCGAGATCGTGACGGCAGGTCCGTCGTCGGACACCGCGGCACCGACCACGACCACGACCGTCACCGGGCAGAACCCGGCGACGACGGTCCCGACGCAGGCCACGCCGACGGCGCAACCGATGCAGCCCACCAAGTACCTCGGCAGGTGGTTCGGGCACACCCGAAGCGTCGAACTGCGCGCGGACGGCACGGGTGAGGTCTCGCTGTTCAGCGGCGCGGCGGACGGCACGGTCTGGAACGTCACCTGGTCCGGGAACGACTCGCAGATCCAGGTCACCATGGTCAGCAAGAAGAGTGTCTACGGCGACGGTGCTCCGCTCTATACGGAGGGGCAGACCGTCGAGGGGCACCTCGAATCGCAGGCCGGCGGGCAGGTGCTGATGCTCGGCGGCAACTCATATTGTGACTCAGTCTCCGGCCAGGCCGGCTACTGCGGGGCCTGACCTCGTCGTACTCGCGCGTAGCCGACGCCGCTGAGGCACCATGCACTCATGGACCCATCGGCAACCCTCTCCGACGACGCCGCAGGCACTCCTCCCGATCGTGAAGTGCATCCCCGATTCCCGAGTGGCGCAACGGCATTCCGGACGTACGAGAGCGGGATCGAGCAGCGGGCCGTCGACGAGATGTTCCGGCCCGACGGCACCGTGCGCCCGCCGTACCGCGGGATCGCCGCCGCCATCAAGACACTCGACCCGGCGGATCTGAAGATCCGGCTCGACGCGCTCGACCGGGCGTTCATCGACCAGGGCGTCACCTTCTCCCTCTCCGGACAGGAGCGCCCGTTCCCGCTCGACCCGGTACCGCGCGTGATCAGCGCCGCCGAGTGGGCGCGGCTGGAAGCCGGTATCGCGCAACGGGTCCGGGCGCTGGAGATGTTCCTCGACGACGTCTACGGCGAACAGCGGATCCTCGACGACGAGATCGTGCCGCGCCGCCTCATCTACTCGTGTGAGCACTTCCACCGGCAGGCCGCGGGCATCCGCCCGCCGAACGGGGTGCGCATCCACGTCGCCGGGATCGACTTGATCCGCGACGAGAACGGCGAGTTCCGGGTGCTGGAAGACAATGTGCGCTCGCCGTCCGGGGTGTCGTATGTGATCGAGAACCGGCGGACCATGGCCCGAGTCTTCCCCGACCTCTTCGCGAGCCACCGGGTGCGCGCCGTCCGCGACTATCCGAGCCAACTGCTGAGCGCGCTCCGCGCGTCCGCGCCCGGCAACGTCGGCGACCCGACCGTCGTCGTCCTCACCCCGGGCGTCGCGAACTCCGCGTACTTCGAGCACTCCTTGCTCGCCCGCCAGATGGGTGTCGAGCTGGTCGAGGGCCGCGACCTGTTCTGCCGCGACAACGTGGTCTACATGCGCACGACCGACGGCGAGGCGCGGGTCGACGTGATCTACCGCCGCATCGACGACGCCTTCCTGGACCCGATGCAGTTCCGCCCGGACTCCATGCTCGGCGTCGCCGGCCTGGTCAACGCCGCCCGGGCGGGCAACGTGGTGATCTCCAGCGCGGTCGGCAACGGCGTCGCCGACGACAAACTCGTCTACACCTACGTACCGGAGATCATCCGCTACTACCTGGATGAGGAGCCGCTGATCGGCAACGTCGAGACGCTGCGCTGCTGGCTGGCCGACGAGCGGGAAGAGGCCATCCGGCGGATCGACGAGCTGGTGGTGAAGCCGGTCGAAGGCAGCGGCGGCTACGGCATCGTCTTCGGCCCGAGCGCCACCAAGGCCGAGCTCCGGACCCTCAAGGCGCAGATCCGGGAGAATCCGCGCGGCTGGATCGCCCAGCCGCTGATCAATCTCTCCACCAATCCGACCGTCGCGGGCTCGCAGTTGAAACCCCGCCACGTCGACCTCCGGCCGTTCGCCGTGAACGACGGCGAATCGATCTGGGTACTCCCCGGCGGCCTCACCCGGGTCGCGCTGACCGAGGGCTCGCTGGTGGTGAACTCGTCGCAGGGCGGCGGGTCCAAGGACACCTGGGTGCTGGCGGCACGCAGTTCCAGCGACCCGGCCGAAGTGGCGGAGTCGCGGGTCGTCGCCGACCTGCCGCAGTCGCCGCGGCCGACGATGGCGCCGAGCACGGCGTCGACCACCGATCAGCAACAACAGCAGCAACAGGGCCGGACGACGGCCCCGGCGACGGGGAGGTGACGGTCCGATGATGCTCGCACGCAACGCGGATTCGCTGTTCTGGGTGGGGCGGTACGTGGAGCGCGCAGACGACATGGCGCGCATCCTCGACGTGGCCGTCCAGCAGCTCCTCGAGGACCCGACGGGCGACACCGACCACACCGTCCGCCAGGTGATGGCCGTCCTCGGCTTCGCACCGCCGGACACCGGCGAACCCATGACGGTGTGGACGCTCGCTGAGGCCGTCGCCTACGACCGCGGAGCCGAATGCTCGATCGTCGGCCTGGTGAAGGCCGCCCGCGAGAACGCGCGCGGGGCGCGCGAGGTGACGTCGAGCGAGATGTGGGAATGCCTCAACGCCACCTACAACGAGGTGCCGTCGGTGATCCGGCGGGCGCGCAAACTCGGCCCGCACCACTTCTTGTCGTACATCAAGGCGCGGGCCGCCATGTTCGCCGGGCTCACCGATGCGACGCTGAGCCACGACGACGGCTACAGCTATCTGCTGCTTGGCCGGTCGATCGAGCGCATCGACATGATCGTCCGGATGCTGCACTCGCGGTCCGGAGACCTCGCCGCGTCGCCGTCGTGGATCGGCGTGCTGATCGCCGCCGGCGCGCAGGACACCTACGTGCGCGCCTATCGCGGGGCCGTCGACGCCGACAGCGTCGTCCGGTTCATGCTGCTCGACCGGCTCTTCCCGCGGTCGGTGTTCTACACGCTGCTCGTCGCCGAATCGCATCTCGCCGCGCTCGACCACCGGCCCAACCGCGTCGGCCAGCAGTCGCGGGCGCTGACGCTCCTCGGGCGGGCGCGGAGCCGACTCGAATTCATCGACCCGGATTCGATGGTCGAGGACCTCACCGACCACCTACGCGAGCTGCAGGTCATGTGCCAGGCCGTCACCGACTCGATCGCCGAGGAGCACTTCCACATCGAGCCGTACGTATCGTGGACCGGTGCGAGTCTGACCGAACTGGCCGATCGAAAGGAAGCCCAGTGAGCGCCCGGTTGCGAGTGGTCCACACGACCGGATTCACCTACGCGGGCCCGGCGACGTCGTCGTTCAACGAGGCCCGCATCACGCCACGCTCGGACAGCCGGCAGACGGTGATTCTGGATCACGTCGACACCTCGCCGTCGGCGCGGCTGTACCGCTACACCGACTACTGGGGGTCGTTGGTGACGGCGTTCGATCTGCACGCCCCGCACGACAGCCTGGAGGTGACCGGCACCGCCGTGGTGGAAGTGGACGACGAAGCGCGTTCCGCCGACGCCGCCGCGGCCACGTGGGAACTCCTCGCCAGCGACGACGTACTCGACGAGCACGACGAATGGCTCGGTGCCAGCGACTACGCGCCGATCCGGCCCAAGCTGTCGGAGTTCGCGCGCGAGGCCGCCGCCGGACTTTCGCCGGTGCTGGCCGCGGAGGCGGTGGTGGCCGGTGTTCACGGCGCCATGCAGTACGAGCCCGGCACGACGGAGGTGCATTCGACGGCCCGCGACGCCTGGCGGCAGCGGCGCGGCGTCTGCCAGGACTACGCGCACATCACCCTGTCGATGCTGCGGAGCCTGGGGATTCCCGCGCGGTACGTGTCGGGCTACCTGCATCCCAAGGCGTCGGCGGCGATCGGTGAGACCGTCGAGGGCGAGTCGCACGCCTGGGTCGAGGTGTGGACCGGCGGATGGTGGGGCATCGACCCGACCAACAACACCGCGATCACCGACCGGCACGTGACCGTCGGAATCGGTCGTGACTACGCCGACGTTACGCCGATCAAGGGGATCTACGCCGGTGGCGGCGGCGAGTCGGACCTGGAAGTGAGCGTCCGGATCACCCGGCTCGCGTGAGGTCGGTCCCGGTGGCGGAGAGTCGTGGGCGGAGTGTCGTGGGCCGAGTGTCGTGGAACCGGATCGACGCTCCCGCGGCCGGCTCGCGCGCAGCCGCTCGCGGAATGGACGGCGAGCCACTGTGAATGTGGAGCAATTCCCATTTCGATCGTCTCCCGATATCCTGCCGTTCGCTGCGCGTCTGGACGCGAAACGTCGGCCCTAACCACACGGTCCCGGAAAGGGGATGAGCAGAAGTGCTGCCAGTCACAACACGATGCTCAGTGTCCGACGCTCGGTGATCACCACTCCGATGGCCGCGGCGATCGCGAGAACGATCGACATGCCGCCAAGCACCCAGGTAAGATCCGCCCAGTCTGGTACCACTTCTTCCTTTCTGTGGTCACGCAACACCAATGGAGACGCCGCGTTACTTGCGGAATACGCGGACTGTCACGTAAATGATCGAAGCCAGGATGCCCAGAAACACGATCAAGCCGATGACATCCGCCGTCGTCGGTATCAAGGGGTTCATGTGGTCTCCTCACGCCATCGTTCGCTGACGACGGCTCGCCTCGGTGCGCCCGGATCGGTGCCCGGAGCAACGGTAGGGCAGCGCGGCGAGCGATGATGCGGCTAGCTGGCATAGCCGCAGGTCAGAGGCCATCGGTGGCTTTCTGGTCCAGAATTCCGTGAGCGAGAAGTCTCTGACCTGACTTAGGCCAATTTTCGGCCGCGTGATCGTTGTGGTGCTGTGACCAGGGCGTTGGTGTTGGCGATGGTCTGGATGTGCGCACTAAGGGCGGGGCCGTAGGCTTCGGGAATGGCGTACGTGCGGACGGTGAAGACGGCCTCAGGCGCGCGTGCGGTGCAGATCGTTCACGGTTCTCGGAAGGGTTCGCGGTCGATTGAGCACATTGGGTCAGCGCACACCGATGACGAGTACGAGGCGCTCAAAGTGGTTGCTGCGCAGAGACTTTCTCATGGGCAGGCGCAACTCGATCTCGGCCTGAGTACGCCGGACCCGGAAGCGCCGTTGCCGATTGAGTCCTCGCGGATGGCCTACCTGTGGGAGGCCCTCGACGGGGTGTACACCGAGCTGGGATTCGCCGCATCCACCGGCGATGACCTGGTGTTCCGCGATCTGGTGCTGGCGCGGATCATCGAGCCGACGAGCAAGCTCGACTCCCTGCGAGTCCTCGAGGAAGCCGGTGCGTCGCAGGTGAGCCTGTCAAGTTTTCTGTGTATGTCGTTCGGGTGTTCGGGTTAGAGGTGATGGTTGATTCGTTCGGGGTAGATCAGGGAGAGTTGTTCCAATGCTCGTTTCCAGTTCGTGGTGACTTGGCCTTCGACGAGTCGGCCGGGGGCTCGGCGTTGATCGGCGGGTAGTCCTTTCTCCTTCTCGCGTTCACGGGCGCGTTTGTCCTCGATGTTGCCGATCGCCATCCACAGCAGCTTCACGGCGGCGGCGTCGTTCGGGAAGTGCCCGCGGTTCTTGATGACCTTGCGCAACTGGTAGTTCAACGATTCGATGCTGTTGGTCGTGTAGATCACCCGGCGCAGCTCCGGCGGGAACGCCAGGAACGGGGTGAACCGTTCCCAGGCGTCGCGGAAACTGCGCACCGTCGACTGGTAGCGGCGCCCGAGTTCGGAGGCGTCGAACTCCTCCAGGGCCTGGAGAGCAGCGTCGGCGCTGGAGGCCTGGTAGACCGGTTTGAGGGCGGCGGCGACGGCTTTGCGGTCACCGTAGGACACGAACCGCATCGACGCCCGGATCAGGTGGACCACGCACGTCTGCACGGTAGCCTGCGGCCAGGTCGCCTCGACCGCGTCGGCGAACCCGGTCAGCCCGTCACAGCACACGATCAGCACGTCCTGCACGCCGCGATTACGGAGTTCAGCGCACACCGACGCCCAGAATTTGGCGCCCTCGGTCTGCGCGATCCAGATCCCCAGGACGTGCTTGATACCGTCCACGTCGACACCGACGGCCAGGTGCGCGGACTTGTTGATCACGTGCCCGCCGTCACGGACCTTGACCACGATCGCGTCGAGGTACATCACCGGGTACAGCGGTTCGAGGTCACGTTGCTGCCACTTGATCACCTCGTCGGCGACCTCTTCGGTGATTTTCGAGATCGTCTCGTGCGACAGGTCCGTGCCGATCGTGGAGGCCAGATGGTGCTGGATATCGCGGATCGTCATCCCGCCGGCGTAGAGCGAGACGATCATCGCGTCCAGACCGTCCAGACGGCGCTGGCCCTTGCGGACCAGCATCGGGATGAACGAGCCGTCGCGGTCACGCGGGATACGTAACTCCACGTCCCCGACCTCGGTGGCGACAGTCTTGGTGCCGTAACCGTTACGGGAGTTGGGAAACGACGACGCCTCCGGGTCGCCGGCCTCGTACCCGAGGTGATCGCTCAACTCGGCGTTCAAACCACGCTCCAGGGCCGCCTTCATCAGCGACCCGAGCAGACCGCCCTCGCCGGTCAACGGCTCGCCGCCATCGATCTTGGCAAGGACACCATCGAGCGCACCCGAGGCGATGAGCGCATCGGTGGCCTCGTTCTGGCGGCGACGCCGCTCTTCTCGTGACTGATCCACAGTCACATCATCGATGGTCACAGTGAGAGTTCCTTTCAGGACTCACCCTCCCGACTTACACAGACCATCTGACACGCCCGCCGCGTGGTCGCTGTCCACCAGCGGCGGTGGGCCCGGCGCATGGTCGTCACCGACCCCGAACACGTGAGGATCGCCGGCACCCTGCGCACTACGTTTCAACAACCCGTGACCCGACCCGAGGCCGAGACGATGATGCGTGATCGGGACTGCTGCACGTTTAGGTGACAGGTTGTAGTCACGCTGCGAGAGCGACGCTGTTGGTCATGATGGTCTCGAATTCGATGGGCGTCAAACGGCCGAGGCGGGCTTGCCGGCGGCGGCGGTGGTAGGTCCGCTCGATCCAGGTGACGATCGCGGTGCGCAGCTGTTCTCGGGTGGTCCAGGAGCGGCGGTCGAGGACGTTCTTCTGCAGCAGCGCGAAGAAGCTTTCCATAGCGGCGTTGTCTCCGCTGGAGCCGACTCTTCCCATGCTTCCGACCATGCGATGACGGGTCAAAGCGCGCCGGAATTTGCGGCTTCGGAATTGAGACCCCCTGTCCGAATGCACCACACAGCCGGCGACATCGCCGCGCATCGCGACGGCGTTCTCGAGCGCTCGGACGGCCAATCGGGACCTCATCCGAGAGTCGATCGAGTACCCGACGATCCGGCCACTGAACGCGTCCTTGATCGCGCAGAGGTACAGCTTGCCCTCCGCGGTCGGGTGCTCGGTGATGTCGGTCAGCCACAGCTGGTTCGGTGCGTCCGCGGCGAACACGTGCCGTGTCCGGCCGTGCTCGTCGACGACGGCGCAGAGGTCGTCGTGCACGGGCGGGCCGGGCTTGCGAGCCTTGCTGCGCTTGGGTTTGCCGAACGCGCTGAACCAGCCGTTCGTCGAGGCGATACGCCACGCAGTCCGGTCCGCCATCGCCTCGCCGTTGCCGCGGGCCTCGTCGGCCAGGAGCCGGTGCCCGAACTCAGGGTCGTCCCGGTGGGCGTCGAACAGAGCGTTCGCGCGATAGGCCTGCACCACCTCGCTCGGGGTGATGGGGTTGGCCAGCCAC
The DNA here is from genome assembly GCF_023100845.1 of Gordonia sp. PP30. Taxonomy (NCBI): domain Bacteria; kingdom Bacillati; phylum Actinomycetota; class Actinomycetes; order Mycobacteriales; family Gordoniaceae; genus Gordonia; species Gordonia sp. PP30. The sequence continues at coordinate 405,190 of NZ_CP095864.1, forward strand.
CGGTAGTAGGGCTGGCGGGAGAGCTTCAATACCCGACACGTCACCGTCACAGGAACCCCTGCGGCGGCGAGCTCGGTCACGAGCGGGTAGAGCCTTTTCCCGGCAGATTCGCCTGCGACAGATACGCCGCCGCACGGCGCAGCACCTCGTTCTCCTGCTCGAGGAGCCGGTTCCGTCGGCGCAGCTCACGGATCTCCGCGGACTCGGTCCGAGACTGACCCGGCCTGGCGCCCTCATCGATCTCGGCTCGACGCAACCACTTCTGCAACGTCATCGGATGGACCCCGAAGTCTTTCGCGATCTGCTCGATCGTCACTCCAGGTTCACGGTTCTGAGCGACGCGAACCACGTCGTCACGAAACTCGGACGGGTAGGGCTTGGGCACGATGGCCATCCTTCCAGGCCCACCCTCCCAGGCAAGCCAGATCAGATGTCACCTATCCGTGCAGCAGTCCCGAGACCTTACCCTGATACTCGCCTGGGATGCACGGTGTTGCTTCAGCCGACATGATCGTCTTCTGTTTATACATGTCCGGACCAGTAAATGAATGCGTGCGAACACTTTCACTCACTTCATTCCATTGGTCGGGCCTAAACTTCAGCACCCGCTTCTTCAGATAGCTGATTCTGTAGTTCGCAGACTCGATCGGAAGGTCTCCCTTGCATTGAACCTTCGCTTTAACATCCATCCATGCGGGATTCCCTCTCGATTGGTGGACATTCTGCACATTGCCAGTGCATTCAATCGTTCGAGTAACATTGTTGCGGCGAATCTGGAGACGAAGAACTCCTGGGTCCGATGGGAGACGAACGAACGACAGTCCTCCAGGCGAGGTCGGAGGAGCCTCGATCGGCTGCTGATCGGGGTCCACCCCGACCTCTTGATCCTTCCGGTCGGTAGGACCGTTCAGAGATGGGCCGGTGGCGCCCGGTTCGCGAGGCGGAACCGTCGCCTGCTTCGAAGGCTCCGGCTCCTGCGATGGAGAAGTTGTACTAGGCGGTAGAGGGGCGCTCTTCGGGACTCCGCACCGGTACGGCACGGGCGGCGGCGGTGCCTGCGAAGGGCTCTTCCCCGGGTTGGTCTGGGCCCAGGTGTTCTTCCACGCGGTGTTGTAAGCCGTGGTCTCGCGTTTGCAGCGTTCGGCTGGTGTCTCGGCGCTGGACGCTGGTGGCGTCAGTACGACAACGAGCATGATCATGACCGCGGTGGTGGCCATCACGCTGACGGTGGTCCAGAAGAGGCTTCGCAGTCCGGTGTTCTCCCTCATCTCGGGAACCCCGTTCAGATCCGGGTGGTGCGGCCGTGGGCGTAGTACACGTACACCCCGGTCTCAGTCGTGACCGAGATCTTGGCGAACGGCCGCACGCTGATCGGTCCGAGGGCGTTGGACACGTTCAGTTCCACGCCTGAGAGGACGATGTCGGCGACCGGTTTGGTCAACGCGATCTCGGCCAGGGTGACCGTGGTGATCTTCCCGGCGCCGACCTCGAACTCCAGATCCGCCGATGGAATCACCGTCGCCTCCGCACCGAGATCGGCGCCGATCGCACCGATCGATCCGCCGCCACCGGTACCGCCGATCGTCACGTTGGGAGCCAGTTTGGCGTTCACCCCGGAAGAGAGCTTCAACTCCGGGGTGTGGGCGGTGACCTTCACTCCGTTGGGGGCGACGGAAACGGGGTAGCCGATCTTGTAGCCCACCTCGACGGTGGCGCGCACGGTCTTGCCGTCGATGTTCCCGATCGCCGCATGCACGTCCGAGGACAGCAGGGCTTGTCCGGACAGCGGAGAGGAGTCCAGCGGCGGCACCGCACGCACCGACTGCTGAGCCGCGGACAGGGCGATCGTCAGCCCTTCACGGGTCGTGTGGGTCTTGGCATCAGCGGGACCGCCAACCAGCAGCGCGGTCATCGACAGCACCCCGAGTAGGGCGAGCAGAAGGGTGAAACGGCGTCTCATCATCACTCTGATTTCGTTGTGTTCTGTGGTGGTTGAGCCCCGGTGTGGAGTTCGCAGCAACGGTAGGAGCGTGAGGCCGGCTCTTGGGGACCACTAGTCCCAAACATGCAGGTAGAGGACACCAATCAAATTCCGGTCCAGAATCGTCCGGATGCGTCACCTGGGGAAACATCGAAGCCGTGTGTCGGTCGGAGCGGTCGGCATCGACATTTCGGAGGACTGGGAGGACGACTGTCGTGCGGCTTTCGCCCCGAGTGGGAGCTGGCGTAGAAGGGGCAGAGGACCTGAGTGGTTCGAGATTCGGCGCGTCATGGAACCGGACCGGCCGCTGGTGCGTCTAAACCTCGAACCGCTTCGTCCGGAGCGATTCGAGGCAAGGGGGATGCTGTGAACAACGACTTTCCGGGCCGGTTGCTCGATGACGAGACTGGCATGAGCACGGTGGAATATGCGATCGGGACGGTCGCTGCGGCGGCCTTCGGAGCGATTCTGTACACGGTCGTGACCGGTGACAACGTGGTGAGCGCGCTGACGGGAATCATCAGCAAGGCGCTGTCCACGTCAGTGGGATGAGCCGGCGGTGGTGGCGACGGCTTGCGGCGGACGAGACAGGGATGGTGACGGTCGAGGCCGCCTATGCGCTCTCGGCGCTCGCGGTCTTCGTCGTGCTGTCGGTGGCGGCGATCGGCGGGGTCGCCGCCCAGTTGCGGTGCACCGATGCGGCCCGTGAGGTGGCACGACTCGCCGCCGCGGGCGATCCGGCCGCCACCCGGGTCGGCGCCCAGGTGGCGCCGAAGGGCGCCCGGATCGAGGTGCGCACGGACGGTGACCGGGTGGTCGCGACCGTCGTTGCGAAGGTGCCGCTGCTGGCGATGCTCGACGTCTCGGCGCGCAGCGTCGCCGCGCGGGAACCGACCGGCGTCGAGCAGTCGGATCCGGGATGACGCCGGGTTCACGACGATCGCGGCGGCGCTGGCCATCGCCGGGCTGGCGACGCTCGTGGTGGCGATGAGCTATCTCGGTGCGGCGGTGCTCGCGCGGCACCGGGCGCAGAACGCCGCCGATCTGGGGGCGCTCGCGGCGGCATCGGCGCAGCTCTACGGTGGCGACGATCCCTGCGGGCGGGCGCGCGAGATCGTCGTCGCCCAGGAAGGTGCGCCGCGCCTGCGAACGTGCGAGGTCGAGGGGCAGGACGTGCTGGTCGACGTCGTCGTGCCGGTGCGGTTGGGCGACTTCGGTCTGCGGGAAGCGACCGCGCGGGCCCGGGCCGGGCCGGCGGAGGTGCCGGACGACGACGCAGGCCGCGGTTGACCCGGGACGACTCCCCGCGCCGCCGGCGAAGTCGGACGGTCCAGCCGGATCTGGATGATGCTGGCGCTACCTGAACAGCGGGGTCGGAGTCCGCCGGCGCCGTCCGACCGCGCCGGCTGGATCAGGCGGTCGGGGCGGGCTGCGGGGCCGCTTCGCCGCGGGCGACCAGCCCGGCCTGGGTCGAGAGCGCCTTGTTCCGAAGGAACAGCGAGGCGATGAAGCCGATCGCGGCGATGGGCACCAGGTACCAGAACGACGGTGCCATCGCGTTCACGTAGGCGTCGACCACCTGCGTGTGCAGCGGCTCGGGCAGGGCCTTGACCACCTCCGGGGTGAGGTCGTCGTGCAGCAGGTCGGGCGGCAGGTCCTGCGGCGGAACCTTGGCCATCACGTCGTGCAGGTTCGCGGTCAGTTTGCTGGTGAACAGCGTGCCGAACACCGAGGTGCCGATCGCGGCGCCGATCTCGCGGAGGAAGTTGTTGGTCGAGGTGGCGGTGCCGACCTCGGACGGATCGACGGCGTTCTGCACGGCGATCACGATGGTCTGGATCACCAGGCCCATACCGAAGCCGAGCACGAAGATCATGGCACCGAACAGCACCATCGACATGCTGCCGGTGATCCGGGTGAGCCAGGCGATTCCGGCGGTGGTGATCGCCATGCCCAGAATCGGATAGATCCGGTACTTGCCGGTCTTGGTGATCAGCAGACCCGACACGATCGCGGTCAGCATCACGCCGGCGGTCATCGGGAGCATCAGCAGCCCGGAGTCGGTGGGGCCGACGCCGCGGGCCATCTGCAGGAAGGTCGGCAGAAAGCTGAGGGCGGCGAACATCGTGATGCCCAAGATCAGCGCGACCGTCACCGAGACGCTGAACACCGGATCGCGGAAGAGGCGTAGTGGCACCAGCGGCTCGTCGACCCGCGTCTCGACCCACACGAAGATGCTGAACGCGAGGATGGTGCCGACGAGCAGGAGGACGAGGATCGGATCGGACCAGTCGTACTTGCCGCTCGGCACGACGCTCGGCCAGCTTGTCAGGAACACGATCCCGGCCGTGAACAGCGCCATGAACACGGTGCCGTACCAATCGAAGGGGCGTGTCGACCGCTGCATGGGGAGCTTCAGCGCGAAGATCGCGACGACGAGTGCGATGAGGCCGATCGGCACATTGAGCCAGAAGCACCAGCGCCAGCCCGGGCCCTCGGTGAACCAGCCGCCGAGCAGAGGCCCGGCCACCGAGGCGATGCCGAAGATGGCGCCCATCGGACCCATGTACTTGCCGCGGTCGCGTGCCGAGACGATGTCCGCGACGATCGCCTGCGACAGGATCACCAGGCCGCCGGCACCGAGGCCCTGGAAGGTTCGTGCCGCCACCAGCATCCAGAACGACTCGGCGAGCGCCGAACCCAGTGAACCGAGAACGAACACCGCGATCGAGAAGAGGAACGGCCAGCGGCGTCCGTAGAGATCGCCGATCTTGCCGTAGATCGGCATGACGATCGCGATGGCCAGCAGGTACGACGTGATGATCCAGCCCTCGTGGGATACCGCGCCGAGGTCGCCGACGATCGTCGGCAGGGCGGTGCTCACCACCGACTGGTCGAGTGAGGAGAGGAACATCGCGGCCATCAGCGCCGCGTAGATGATGTAGACCAGGTGCTTCTGGATGTGGACGGGCGCGCGGTCGTCCTGCGCCGCGGTGTCGTCTTGTGGCTTCGTGTCGGTCACGGCTCTTAGCCTATGTGGGCCGCCGGTCCGGATTGTGGAGTTCGGTGGGCGGGGGCTTCGGCACGCGCCTCGTCCTGGCGGGCTCGGCGCTGCTCAGTCGGCGGGTGGGATGGTCTCGACGGAGATGGTGGCCGTTCGATCGCGTGTCGTCGCACGCTCCGCCACGCGCGCTCAGGACCTGTGGCGCCGAGACCCGATAGACATGGTCCCGCGTGCACTGGGCCATCGTGCAGGGGGCTTCGACTCGGTCTCGCCCTGGCGGGCTCGACCGGCTCAACCGGCGGATGGATGGCTTCGGGGTTGCTCAGTCGGCGGGCGGGGTGATCGCGACGGAGGCGGTGGTCGCCGTTCGTCTGCGTGTCGTCGCAGGTTCCGCCACGCGTGCTCAGCATGAGGTTCAGCCGGCGGGTGGGGTGGTCTCGACGGAGATGGTGGTCGCCCTTCGACCGCGTGTCGTGGCAAGCTCCGCCACGCGTGCTCTCAGGACCCGTTGAGCCGAGACCTCCGGTCGGCATGGTCCCCGTGTGTTCGGCCAGCCTGGCGCCAGCGGCATATGACGACGGCATTCTGGCGGGTCACGATCCACATATGCACGCGTGGGCCGCCATGGTGCCGTCGTCGTGCAGGGGGGGCTTCGACTCGGTCTCGCCCTGGCGGGCTCGACCGGTGGTTCCTGAGCGGAGTCGAAGGGCTCAACCGGCGAACGGATGGCTTCGGCGTTGCTCAGCGGGCGGACGGGGTGATCGCAAGGGAGGTGCTGGTCGCGTTCGTGCGAGGCTCGACCGGCTCGGCTGGCGGAAGGACGGCCTCGGTGCTCCTCGATCGGCACGGGTGGCTCGGCCGAGCCCGGTCAGAAGAGGGTGGCGGGGCGGACCAGGTTGGCGAGGTCGACCAGGAGGAAGCGGTGGGCGCGGTTGTCGCGGGTGCGGCGCGCCAGTTCGCGCAGGCAGCGCTCGGTTCCGGCGCGCAGGCCCTGCTCGGTGAACGGGAAGCCGAGGAAATCGGGGTGCTCGCCGTCGGGCGTCTCCTCCAGTTCCTCGCGATGCAGATCGATCCAGCCGAGGGTGGTGCCCAGCACGATCAGCCGCAGCCGACCGAGGCGGCCGTCCTCATCGGTCAGTCGTTCCAGACGGTCGGCGGCCTCGAAGAGCTCGTCCTTCTCCACCTCGCTCATCGGCCGCTCGTGCACCAGACAGAGGATCGCACTCTCCTGCGCGATGCTGTAATGGCGGCTGGTGGTGGGCACCTCGTCGAGCGGTTCGATGGCCTCCAGGTGCCGGCCCTCGGCAAGGAGCATGCGGGCCAGCCCGAACGCGGCGGTCACGATGGAATGATCGGTCAGCCACAGGTCGTGGTAGTGGTGCCGCGCGATGTCGTACCAGTGCTCGATCTGCGCCACCTGATCGTTGCTGACCTCGTCCTGCACCGACAGCCAGTACCCGATCAGCTCGGCGGTCCCGGCCACCGCCAGCTTCGGGGCCACCTCGCCCGGCATCGCTTCCAGCACGGTCTGGAACCGCTCGTAGGCCACCTCGGCGTCGCCGTCCTGCAGGGCGCAGATGCCGAGGTACCACTGCACCCGCCACGAGTCGCCGTGGTTCGCGGCGGCGTCGTGCAGCAGCCGCAACGCGATCTCCAGATTGCCGAGCTCGAGATGCGACCGCGCCTCGGCCAGGTCGATCTCGGCGGACGGGTGACCGTCGGAGTCGTCGTCGCCCAGCGCCAGACCGGGGAAGCCCTCGGCGCGGGCGTTCTTGATGCTGTCGAGCACCTGGCGCGGATAGCTCAGCGCGGCCGAACTCAGCAGGTTGGCCGCCGGGTCCTCCGGATCGACCAGTGGCACCGGGAGGGCCCGCGCGATGTCGGCGGGATCGGGAACCGCGGCCATCGCCGGATCGAAGAAGCCGTCGATCGGCGCCAGGATCAGATTGGTGCCGAACGCCGAGCGCTGCGGGGTGAACACCTTCGACATGGCCGGCCGCGGAACACCGGTGTGCAGCGCGACGGTCTCCCGGAGCACCGCGAGCAGCTGGGTGGTCATCTCCTCGGTCGACGCGAACCGCTCGGCCGGATCGGTGGCCGTCGCCCGCTGCAGAAAGTAGTAGTACGACGGATTCTCGACGAAGAGTTCCGTGGTCTCCGGATCGGGCAGGCCGTCGACGTACCGGCCCTTCTCCATCGGCATGTCCAGCGTCAGCACGGCGAGGGTGCGGCCGATGCTGTAGATGTCGGTGACCACCTGCGGGCCGGTCTCGACGATCTCTGGCGCCTGAAAGCCGGGTGTCCCGTACAGGTGCCCGTAGCCGTTGATCGCCGACACCGCGCCGAGGTCGATCATCTTGACCTCGTCGCTGGTGATCATGATGTTGTCGGGCTTCACGTCGTTGTACGCCAGCCCGAGCGAGTGCAGATGCCCGACGGCCGAGAGCACCTCGAGGACATACGCCATCGCCTGCTCGATCGGCAGGTTCACCTTCTCGCCGTCGGGCCCGGTGGTCAGCTGCTTGAGCGTGTGACCGCCGACGTACTCCATGACGATGTAGCCGAGCTGCCGGTCCTCGTCGTCGGTGTACTCGACGAAGTTGTAGATCTTGACGATGCCGGGGTCGTTGACCGACGCGAGGAACTGCCGCTCGGCGATCGCGACCGCCCGCGCCGCCGAGTCAGACGAGTTCAGCAGGCCCTTGAGCACCACCGGCCGGTCGGAGACGTTGTGGTCGACGGCCAGATAGATCCATCCCATGCCGCCGTGCGCGATGGCGCCGGCGATCTCGTACTGGTCGGCGACCATGGTGCCGCGTTCGAGGCCGGGAACGAACGAATACCGGGAGCCGCAATGCGGACAGTGGCCGGTCAGCGGCCCCTCGTCGGGGCCGGATGCCCGCCCGACCGGCTTCCCGCAGTTCCAGCAGAACCGCTTGCTCTCCACGATGATCGGGTTCGACAGCACCGCATCGGCCGGGTCGATGTCCCGCATCGCGGGCAGCGCGACGAGCTCGCTGCCGAGCCGCCGGTCGTGCACGGCGGCGGTGCTCTTCCGCGGCGGCCGCCGGTGGGGGAGCGCCGGGTCGTCGAAGAGGCGGCCCGCGGGCGTCGCCTGGGTGCCCGGCTCGACGTCGGTGTCGTCGTCCAGGTCGTCGAGCGACATGGGGGGAGTGGCCTGGGTGGCCGGGTAGTCGTCGTCGAACACGTCGACCGGCGTGGCCTGCGTGCGGACCGTGCCGACCGGCTCTTCGACGGGTTTCCGATCGGTCATCGTGCCTCCTCCCGATAGGTCACCGGCGGCGGGACGGCCGGGCCCAGCTGCGACAACCACTGGTTGTACGACTGCTGCCAGCTGCCGTCGGCATGCCGCTGCTCCAGCACACCGTTCACGAAGCGCACCATGTCGTTCTCGCCGAGCGGGATACCCACCCCGTAGTACTCGGTCCCGAACGGGTCGCCGACGATCTGCACCCACGGATCCTGCGCCGCGATCCCGGACAGCAGCGGCTCGTCGCCGGCGATCGCGTCGACCTGCCCCTGCTGCATCAGCACCAGGCAGTCGGCCCAGTTCTCGGTGGTGATGATCTTCGCGCTGGGGACCCGGCGCTGCACCCGGGTGATCGACGTGGCGTTCTGGGTGGCGCACACCGATTTGTGGGCCAGGCCCGCGATGCTCTCGATCCCGGAGTTCCGGTAGACCGCGATGCGCTGGGACGCCACGTAATACGGGGCGGAGAAGTCCACCGACTTGCGGCGGTCGCAGGTGATGCTCATCGACTTGGTGACGACGTCGACGCTGCCGTCGCGCAGTGCGGCGACGCGGTCGCCGGTCGACAGGATCCGGTACTCGATGCGGGTCTCACCGAAGATCGCCTGCGAGATCCAGTGCGCGATGTCCACGTCGAAGCCCTCGATGTCGCCGGAGATCGGGTCCCGGAAGCTCAGCGGATTGCTGCCGATGTCGGTGCCCACGACCAGCCGGCCGCGCGAGGCGATCCGGGCCATCGTCGAACCGGGCGGCATGTGGCCGGGCTCGGGCATCGTGTCCGGCGGCCGCAGGCTCGCCGTCGCATCGCAGTCGCTGGTGTCGATGCCCTCGGGGGCCTGAGCGCCGAACGACGCGCCCGGCGGCGTCGGCACCTGGGCGACGGTCGTCGGCGGGTCGGTGTCGCGCAGATCCTGCGACGAGCAGCCGGCGACGGCGAGGCACAGGGCGACGACCAGGCATGCGGTCCCGGTGGCGCGGCGGACGAATCGGGTCATCGATACTCCCGGATGCGCGGGAACAGGCCCGCCGCGGCGGCGACCGCGGCGACCACGCACAGCCAGCCGATCCCGGTGCCGGTGTACCCGAGCAACTGCTGAGCGGTGTGGATGTTGCTGCGGAAGGTGTCGCGCGTCTGGTCGATCGCCTGCAGCAACTGGGTGTTGACCTGGTCGTACCCGGTCGCCGTGCTGATGTCGCCGGTGCCGATGGTCAGGGCGCGGGCCCCGACGAAGTCGCCCGCCGCGAGCCGCTGACTCACCTCGGCGTGCGCGTGCTCCCACTGGGTGAGCGAGTTCTGGACCTTGCGGAGCGGATCGGTGATGCCGGACTCGTCCGGATGCTCGGCGATCAGCGAGGCGGTGCGGTTGCGGATCTGGGTCAGCGTGGAATTGAAGTCACGGTCGAGGGTGCCCGGATCGGAGCGGCGCACCAGGTTCAGCGTCTCCGCCGAGCGTGCCTGCTGGGTGAGGATCCGCATGGTGGTCAGGTCGTGCAGGGGCTCGGCGCCGTCGTTCTTGGCCGTGTTGGCCGCGGCAACGGACGTCAGCCCGGTCACCAGCAGCCACAGTGTGCCGATGATGAGCGCCGCGCCGGCGCCGACCAGGCCCAGATTGAAATGGCGGCGGGTGCGTCGTGCCAGATAGCGGCCGATACCGATCAGCATCGCGATGGTCGTGAACAGGGCGACGTACACGCCCCACGGGGGCACGGTCAGGGTGCGCTGCGGTTCGGAGATGGCCGTCGAGCGCTCGTCGTACAGGCGCTTGGCGGCGGGCAGGATGTCGCCCTGCATCATGTTCGACGCCTGCACCAGATAAGCGGAGCCGACCGGGTTGCCGAGCCGGTTGTTGGTGCGGGCGGTCTCGATCACGCCGGTGTACGACGGGATCGAGACGGCCATCGTGTCCAGGTCGTCGCGCACCGAGACGTCGGCGCCGGGGCCGGTCTCGGAGGCCAGTCCGCCGCCGTCGGCGGACGCCACCAGCGCGGTGCCCGAACTGGCGATGGCGTCGGAGTACAGCTTGCGCAGATCCGGGGACTCCCGGCCGCCCGAGATGAACGCCGAGTTGGCGGCCGCATCGGCCACCGACAGCGAGCTGTAGAGCACCTCGGCCGACTCGGCCAGGGGCTCGCTGCTGTTGATCAGTGATTCCAGGGTGTCGCTGCGCTGGTTGAGGGACACCGACGAATACCAGCCGGTGAGCCCGCAGGCCAGCACGAGCGCGGTCAGCAGCACCACCAGTTTGCCGGGGGTGGTCAGCGCGTAGAACTTGAACGCGGCGATCGGTGAGGTGACGCGATCGCGGGTCATCGCGGCGATCTCGCGCCGATCGGCGATCACCTGCCGCAGGCGCGGATTGGCCTGCACCGATTCCGGCAGCACATTCCGACCGGCATGCGTCAGCGCACTGCGTACCGTCGACTGCTGCCCACTCACGATCGCGCCCTTCCGTGACGATGCCAACCCTAGTCGGGAACCGCGTGCTGTACGCGCGCACCCGGTAGCGTGGTCGGGGAGAGTGTCGCGGAGGGAGGATTCGGGTGCGCGGAGATGGCGACGGCTGGGTCTTCGACCCCGACGGCGCGCGGTATTGGGGACGGCACGGTGCCGCGGGTCTCCTGCTGTGCACGCCGATCGGCGACGGCCTCGGGGTGCTGCTGCAGCACCGCGCGGTGTGGTCGCATCAGGGCGACACCTGGGGCCTCCCGGGCGGCGCCCGGGACTCGCACGAGTCGGCGATCGACGCGGCCCTCCGCGAAGCCCATGAGGAAGCCGGCATCGACCGGGACCTGATCGAGGTCCTGGAGTCCGAGGTGACCCACGAGGCGGTCAGCGGCTGGACCTATACGACGGTCATCGCGCGCGTGCCCGAACCGGTCGCCACCACCGCGAACGGCGAATCGGCCGAACTGCGCTGGGTGCCCGAGTCCGGTGTCGGCGACCTGCCGCTGCATCCCGGCTTCGGGAGCGCGTGGCCGACGCTGCGCCTGCGCCTGCGCTGACGACACGGGGTGCCCTTCCGGTTCGTCGGCCACTGCCGAATACCGGCCCACGAGGGAACATTCCCCTCGTGGGCCGACATACGAGAACGGCCGACCGGCCGCGCGCCGCTCAGCCGCGTCGCTGCCGGCCCGTCAGCTGGTTGGCGGCCGAGATCAGCGCGCGGATGGTGGCCTCGTCGCCGGTCGCGGCCCGGCCGTGTGCCCAGCAGCACGCGCCGTCGCGTCGGCACATCAGATACGCGGAGACCTCGCCGCCGGAGCCGTCGGGTGCCGCCGGACCTTCGTTCTGGTGGTAGAGCGAGACGATCTCGACGCCGGCGCCCAGGCCGTACAGCATCTCGCTCATCGCGCCGATGGTCCCGAAGGCGGTGGCCTCCAGATCGACCAGCCGTTCGTCGACGGTCAGGGTGGCCCGGCAGTGGATGGCGTCGCCGGGCTCGGGTTCGGTGTGCAGTCGTTCCAGGGTGATCGGGCCGGCGCTCATGGCCTGGGCCTCATGGTGATCATGCCGCCAGCTTGGGCGAGCACTGCGAACGGTAGGCATCTCGGGGCTTCTTTCCGGTCGAAATCTGAATGACCGACGAAAGTCCTTCGACAAGCTCAGGAAGCGAGGGAGCCGAGATCAGGAGGCAGTGACGAACCCGCAGCGGGGGGTCGGTCTGAATCAGACCCCGCTGCGGCGGGTTACAAGAAGCTTCTGCCACGACATGATGGGAAGAGCCTACTCCTCCGGCCGCGACGCGCAAGTGGTTTCACACGCCGACCGCAGCGCATGCGCGGCGCCCGCCGGATCCGCCGCCGCGGTCAGGGCCCGGACGACGACGATCCGCGAGGCTCCCGCGGCGACGGTCTCCGGGACCCGCGCCAGGTCGATGCCGCCGATCGCGAACCAGGGCTTGGTCTGCTCGCGGGTGGCCGCGGCGGCGGCGCGCACCAGGTCGAGGCCGGTGGCGGTACGGCCGGGTTTGGTGGGTGTCGCCCAGCAGGGGCCGGTGCAGAAATAGTCGACGGCGTCGTCGGCCAGCGCGTCGGCGAGCTGGGCCGCGTCGTGCGTGGACCGGCCGATCACCACGTCGGGTCCGACGATGCGGCGGGCGAGCGCGGGCGGCACGTCGCCCTGGCCGAGATGCAGTACGTCGGCGCCGGCGAGGGCGGCGATGTCGGCGCGGTCGTTCACGGCGAGGAGCGCGCCGGCCGCGTGGGTCAGCTCGCGCAGCCCGGCGAGCGACTCCAGTTCCTCGCGGGCTTCCAGCACGCCGAACCGCTGCTCGCCGGCCGACCCCTTGTCGCGCAGCTGCACGATGTCGACGCCGCCGTCGAGCGCGGCGGCGACGAACTCGAGCAGGTCGCCGCGTTCGCGCCGCGCATCGGTGCACAGGTACAGGCGGGCGGAATCCAAGCGAGAGCGGGCGTCCATGCTGACGACGGTAGGCTAGGAGCAGCGCAAGAACGACACGGGTGCCCGGAGGATCGCCGGGCTGAGATCGCGGGGCCGCCCCCGCCGACCGTCGTACCTGATCCGGGTAATGCCGGCGAAGGAAGGTCTGAACGTGGAACGAGAATTGACCGTCGTCGGCGGCGGAGCCGTCGGGCTGACGTGTGCGCTCGCCGCGGCCGATGCCGGCTGGCGGGTGCGGGTGTACGACGACGGCCCGGCGCGCCGGGCGGCGCACGTGGCCGGAGGGATGCTCGGCTGTCTGGGCGAGGCGCACCCGGGCGAGGACGGACTGCTGGCGGCCTCGGCCGACTCGGTGGCCCGCTGGCCCGCACTGCTCAACCGTCTCGGCGACCCGGGGGTCTCCACGGCCGCCGACACCCTGCTGGTGGCCGGTTCGGCCGCCGACCGCGCCTACCTCGACGAGTCGGTCGGCTTCGCGCGCGCCCGAGTCCCGTGGGCGGGCGGTGCGACGACCGAATGCACCGCGGCCGATTTGCGGGCCGCGGAGACCGGTCTGACGCGCACCCCGGCCGGTGGTTACCGGTTGTCGGGGGAGGGCGCCGTCGATAACCGGAGACTGCTCACGGCGCTGCGCGCGGCCCTGACTGAGGCCGGGGTGCGGTTCCACGACACCCGGGTGACCGGGCTCGCCGGACTGCCCGGGGACCAGGTCCTGGTGACCGCCGGGCTCGACACGAGCGCGCTGATCCCCGGCGGTCTCGACGGCCTGCGCGGGGAGAAGGGCGAGATCCTGCGACTGACGCGCACGTCGTGGTCGGTGCCGCCGCCGCGGCATGTGATCCGGGCTCGCTGGCACGGGCGCAACGTGTACTTGGTGCCGCGCCCGGACGGCCTGGTGCTGGGCGCGACCCAGTACGAGGCGGTCGACGCCGGTGACCGCGCCCCGCAGGCCGGCGGCGTCGCGGACCTCCTGGGCGACGCCTGCGAGCTGTTCCCGGGCCTGCGCACCTACGAACTCACAGAGGTCGCCGCGGGAATCCGGCCGATGTCGGCCGATGGACTGCCGATCGTGCGGCGGGTGGACGAGCGGACGGTCGTGGCCGCCGGGCACGGGCGGAACGGAATCGCGCTGGCCCCGGGCACCGCGGTACGGGTCCTCCGGCTGCTCGGGAACGTTGTCGAGACACAAGAGGAGAGGAGCGACCGATGGGTGCGGACGGCATCGTCGAGCTGACGGTGAACGGGGAGGCGGTGACCTTCGATCGGGAACCGGATGTGGCCGGGCTGCTGGCCCGGCTCGACCTGCCCGAGCGTGGGGTGGCCGTGGCGATCGACGGCGTGGTGCGGCCGCGGTCGCGCTGGGACGAGCCGATCGGGCGATACGCGGTGGTCGACGTGCTGACGGCGGTGCAGGGTGGCTGATCCCTCGGCGGAGCCGGAGCAGGCCCTGGTGGTCGCCGGGCGGAGGCTGACGTCGCGGCTCATCATGGGGACCGGCGGGGCACCGAATCTCGCGGTGCTCGAAGCCGCGCTGCTGGCCTCCGGTACCGAACTGACCACGGTGGCCATGCGCCGGGTGAGTCCGGGCTCGGGCACCGGCGTGCTGGATCTGCTGCGGCGCTTGAACATCGATGTGCTGCCGAACACCGCGGGCTGTCACACCGCAGCCGAGGCGCTGCTGGTGGCGCAACTCGCGCGCGAGGCGCTCGGGACCGATCTGGTGAAGCTGGAGGTGGTCGCCGATGAGCGCACGCTGCTCCCCGATCCATTGGAACTGGTCGACGCCGCCGCCGCGCTCGTCGCCGACGGCTTCGCTGTGATGGCCTACACCAACGACGATCCGGTGCTGGCCCGCCGGCTGGAGGACACCGGGGTGGCGGCGGTGATGCCGCTCGGCTCGCCCATCGGCACCGGGCTGGGGATCGCCAACCCGCACAACATCGAGATGATCGTCGCCCGGGCCGGGGTGCCGGTGGTGCTCGACGCCGGGATCGGCACCGCCAGCGATGCGGCGCTCGCGATGGAACTCGGTTGCGACGCGGTGCTGCTGGCGTCGGCGGTCACCCGCGCCGCCGACCCGGTCGCGATGGCGTCGGCGATGCGGCATGCGGTGCTCGCCGGGCACCTGGCCGCGGGCGCGGGACGGATCCCGAAGCGTTTCTGGGCGCAGGCGTCGTCGCCGGTCGTGGACTGCTGATCGTCGTCGGTGGGCATTTCGACACGGCCGGGCCCTTGCGGGCCCGTCCGGCTCAATGGGCGGAGGGCCCGTTGGCCGGAGGGAGCGGTGGTGGCAGCTCACTGGGCGGAAGGGCTTGGGGGCGTTTCGACACGGTTCGTCACTTCGTTCCTCACGGGCGGGGCGGGCCGCTCGCGGGCCGGTCGTCCGCTAGCAGCCCGTTGAGCCGTCGAGGCGCTAGCCGAGACGTGTCGAAACGCCCTTCTCGCAGGCGGCTTCCCCGCGCCGCCTAGTCGGGAGAGGACGGCTCGTCGGCGCGGCCGCGGCGCCAGCCGCCGAGCTCCTCGGGGGCCTCGCCGAAGTGGTCGGGGTCGCCGCTGCCGTACCAGGCGACCAGGATCGCGCCGATCACCGCGCCGATGAAGCCGGTCCAGGCGAGCCAGCCGAGGCCGGCCTGCGCGTGGTCGCCGAGGAAGGCGACGCCGATCACGCTGGGCGCGGCGGTCTCGCCGACCACCAGGACGGCGGTGACGCCGTTGACCGCGCCCACCTGCAGGGCGACGGTCTGGACGAAGAAGCCGCTGGCGCCGGCGACGGCGATCGCCCAGGCGGCGGGGTCGGTCAGCACCCGGACCGGATCGAACGGGGCGACGCCCTCCAGGACGCGGACGGCGATCGCGATGACGCCGAACTGCAGGCCACCGCAGAAACCGCCGACGAAGGCCGCGTAGGCGCCGAGCGTGTAGACGCCGACGAGGCCGATCGCGCCGATCACGAACGCGGCGCCGAGCAGCCCCCAGTGGAAGGTGGTGCTGGCGTGGTCGTTCGCGCTCGGCGCGGACGAGATGCCCAGCAGCGCCAGCGACAGCACCACCAGCCAGATCGCCACCCAGTCACGGGTGTGCAGCGTGATGTTCAGGATGAAGGTGCCGACCAGGGCGGTCACGATCAGATTCGCCGAGACGATCGACTGCGCCAGGAACAGCGGCAGGAAGCGGGCCGCGACGGCACCGCCGGCGAAGCCGATGACCACCATCACGGTGCCCAGGATGAAGGCCGGATCACCGAGCGTGGCCACGGTCGACGACATCGACGGGGCCGCCCCGTCGTCGGTGGATTCCGGCTGGTCGAGACCTGTTTCCTCGCGTTCGGCGACCGCGACGCGCCGCGCGCCGAGCGCGCGCAAGACGGTGGACATGCCATACGCAACGGCGGCCATCATCGCGGCGATGATTCCGAGTGCGTACAAGGGGAGTCCTTCGAGGGAAGAGGGGGAATCGGGTTGCATGAGAACGCTATCAGGTGCCCCCGACACGGGGGTCTACGCTGGTCCGCGTGGACGAAGGTAAGCGTAAGCACATCCTCATCACCTTTGGCAGGTCGTTCCTGACCCTGAATCTCGCGAGGCTGCTCGCCGATGCGGGGCATCGGGTCAGCATCGCCGACAGTGTGCCGATCGCCGTGAGCCGTTTCTCGCACGCGGTCGACGGTTTTCACCGGGTCAGCCCGCCGAAGTACCGGCCGCAGGAGTATTGCCGGGAGATCGCCGCGATCGTCGAGTCCGAGGGCATCGACATGGTGATCCCGATTCACGAGGAGACCGACATCCTCTCGATGATGGCCGGGCTCTTCCCGCCGTCGTGCGACCTCTTCCTCTCCGATTTCGCGCTCGAAGATCAGCTGCACAACAAGCTGAAGTTCCAGGAACTCCTGCAGGACTTGGGGATTCAGACGCTGAAGTTCGCGGCGATCACCGGCCCGGAAGACATCGCGAAACTCGACTTCGACGGCCCGTTCGCCGTCAAACAGGCCTACTCACGTGGTTCGCAGGAGGTGTACAAGGCCTACCCCGGCGACCCGCTGACCCAGCTGACCTTCGATCCCACCAACCCGTGGATAGCGCAGGAGTGGATGGAGGGTGACCGCTACTGCAGCTACTCGATCTGCCGCGACGGCGAGGTGTACGCGCACGCGCTGTACCCGGTCGGCTATGCGATCGGCGGCTCGTCGTGCCTGGTGTTCGAGCAGGTGGAGCACCCGGGCATCCTCGAATGGGTGCGAGATGTGGTGCGGCGCACCGGATTCACCGGACACATCGGCTTCGACTTCATCGACCATCCCGAACGCGGGCTGTTCACCATCGAGGCCAATCCGCGGGCGACCAGCGGCATCATGCTGTTCACGCCGGAGAACCGCGTCGACCGGGCCTTCTTCGGTGAGAACACCGAGCTGATCACCCCGCCCACCGGACGCACCCGGATGATCGGCATCGGCATGACGTTGTACGGCTGGCGCAAGGATGCGTTGCCCGGCAACAGTTTCCGCAAGTTCTGGAAGGCGTTCCGCAGCGCCGACGACGTGATCGCCGAGCGCGGCGACATGGGGCCGGCGGCCATGCTGGTGCCGGCCTACATCAACATCCTGCGCAACAGCATCAAGTACCGGGTGGGTCTGGCCGGTGGCTTCATGCACGACCACGAGTGGGACGGTCACCAGATCTGATCCGCTCGCAGAAGTCGACGATGCGCGCAGTCGCGGTGCGGTCCGGATCGAGCATCAGACCCCCGTGCGACAGCCCGTTGATCTGCACGAATTCGGCGCCGTCGATCATCTCGGCGGCGGCCTGGCTGGTCTTCGGCGGGAAGAAGAGATCGTTCTCGTAGGCGATCACCAGGGTGGGCACGTCGATCGCGGCGAGCCGTTCGCGCGTGGGCTCGCCGCGGTTCATCCAGCCGCTCGACGCGGCGAGCTGCCCGTGCTGCCCGTCGGGCGACGTCCATGAACTTTGCCCGTCGGTCAGCATCTCCCGCCAGACGCGCACGGTCTCGCCGTCCTGCAGCGCCGGTGGGGCCAGCGTGGTCATCAGCGTCTCGAACGCCGACACCTCGACGGGGACCTCGCCGAGCCGGGCGAAGAGGGCCAGCTCCATGTCGTTGACCAGCCGGCCGATCTCCGACGAGTTCAGCCCGGCGGTCATGACGACGCCGAGCGCGGTGCCCGGGCGTCGTTCCAGCAGGGCCTGGGTGAGATAGCAGCCCATCGAGTAGCCGACCAGGATGGCCCGCTCGACGCCGAGGTGGTCCAGCAGCAGCGCGGCGTCGTCGGCCATGGTGGGGACGTCGTACGGCGGGGGCGGCGCATCGGACGGGGTCACGCCGCGCGCCGAGTACGAGATCACCCGGAATCCGGCGTCGGCCAGGCCCCGGGTGACACCGGTGTATTCCCAGGTGGCCTGCGGCATGCCCATGCCCGGATTGAGCAGGACGGTGGTGGCATCGGCGGTGGTCGAGCCGTCGACGGCGACCGCGAGCCCGACGCCGTTCGGCAGCACGATGCGCTCGAGAGGGGACACGAGGGCGAGTGTAGGCGCTTGATTCGAGGCGATGGGCGGGCATGATGGGCGGGGTGATCGTCGTAGAGCATCTGAGAAAGAGCTACAAGAATCTGCTGGCGGTGGACGACGTGTCGTTCACCTGCCAGCCGGGACAGGTGGTCGGTTTCCTCGGACCCAATGGCGCGGGCAAGTCGACGACGCTGCGGATCCTGACCGGACTCACCCCGGCCACCGGCGGCACCGCGACCATCGGCGGGTACGCCTACCGGGACATCCCCAATCCGGCGCTGCAGGTCGGCACGCTGCTCGACGCGTCCGCGTTCCACAACGGCCGCACCGGCCGCGAGACGCTGCTGCTGAGCGCGCGCACGATGGGCCTGTCCGACGCCCGCGTCGGCCAGCTGCTGGACCTGGTCGGGCTGACGCAGCAGGAGGCGGGCCGCCGCGTCGGCCACTACTCGCTCGGTATGCGGCAGCGGCTCGGGGTGGCGAACGCGCTGCTCGGCGATCCCAAGGTGCTGATCTTGGACGAGCCGGTCAACGGCCTCGACCCGGCGGGCATCCACTGGATGCGCGGGGTGCTGCGCGGTTTCGCCGACGCCGGTGGCACGGTGCTGCTGAGCTCGCACCTGCTGCACGAGATCGAGCTGATCGCCGACTATCTCATCGTGATCGGGCAGGGCCGGATCATGGCGCAGGGCACCAAGGACGCGCTCACCGGGGAGCCGGGCACCGCCGTGTCGTCCGACGACGACGCCGCGCTCGCCCAGCTGCTCACCGCGGCCGGTATCGCGTGCCGCCCGGAGAACGGCGGTCTATACGCCGAGTCGGACCCGGCCACCGTCGGCGCGCTGGTCGCGTCGTCGTCGATCGCGCTGACCGAGCTGCGCCGGGCCGGCACCGGGAACCTGGAACGGATGTACCTGGAACTCACCTCGGGGGCGCAGCGCGATGTGCCCGGGGCGCCGGGGTTCGCCCCGCCGCCCGGCTACGCCCCGCAGGTCGGCTACGCCCCGCCACCCGGATTCGCCCCGCCGCCCGGGCCGGGATACGCCCCGCCCGCGCCGCCGCCGCAGTACACGCAGCCCTATCCGCCCGGACCGGCCGGTCCCGGCTACCCCGGAGGTCACGCATGAGCGCGCCAGTCCTGCCCGCCAAAGACATCGATCCGTCTCTCCCCGGGGTGCCGTTCGGGCGCCTGGCCGCGGTGGAACTGCGCAAGCTCCTCAATACCCGCAGTACCTGGATCCTGCTCGGTCTGCTCGGCGTGATCTGGCTGATCACCCTCCTCATTCTGGCGTTCATGCGGACGCCCACCGACTTCGCGACCTCGGTGCGTGTCTTCGGCATGATGACGCCCACCTTCGTCGGCATCGTGACGATCATGCTGGTCACCAGCGAATGGGGACAGCGTTCGGTGCTGAGCACCTTCACCCTGGAACCTCGTCGCGAACGGGTGGTCGCCGCCAAGTTCTGCGCCGCCTTCGGCCTCGCGCTGGCCCTGTTCATCGCCTATGTGGCGCTCGCGGCGATCATCGCGGGGGCCCGCGGGGCGTCGTTCGACTCGTCCGGGCCGGCGCTGCGGTTCTCCGGTGTGAACGGCCTCTTCGAGCTGCTGATGGCCTTCGCGATGGCGCTGGCGCTGCTGAACACGGCCGGCGGCATCGTCGTGTATCTGATCGTGCCGTCGTTCATCGTGCCGACCGTGCTCACGGTCGGATCCCTGGCCTCCGGCGGGCTCGACGAGGGCGGCAAGAGGACCGTCTTCGACTCGATCGCCGACTGGATCAGTCCGAGCACCGCGTTCGACCCGCTCTCCCACCCGTCCGCCGGTGCCGAGACCTGGGCGCACGTGCTGGTCTGCTTCGTGCTCTGGGTCGGTATCCCCGGCGTGCTGGGCATCTGGCGGGTGATGACCACCGAGGTGAAGTAGCCGCCGCTGGGTGCTGCGGTCGCGACACCACTGACGACCGCCGACTCCGGTCGGCGCTCGTTCAGACGGCTTCGAGGATCATCGTGACGGCCATGCCGCTGCCCGCGCAGATGGAGATCAGGCCGCGGCCGGATCCCTTGCGCTGCAACAGTTTCGCGAGAGTCGCCACGATCCGGCCGCCGGTCGCCCCGAACGGGTGACCGGTGGCCAGCGAGCCGCCGGTGACGTTCAGCCGGTCGCGGTCGATGGTGCCCATCGGCGCTTCCCGGCCCAGCTCGGTATGGCAGAACTCGGCGTCGTTCCAGGCGGCCAGGGTGGACAGCACCTGTGAGGCGAAGGCCTCGTGGATCTCGTAGAAGTCGAAATCCTGCAGCGCCAGGTCGTTGCGCCGGAGCAGCTCGCTGACCGCGTACACGGGAGCCATCAGCACGCCTTGCGTCTTGGGGTCGCCGTCGACGTAGTCCACCGCCCAGCTCTGGGCGTCGACCACCCGCGCCATCGGCGTCAGGCCGCGCCCGGCGGCCCAGCCGGCGGTGCCGAGCAGGACCGCGGAGGCGCCGTCGGTCAGCGTCGTCGAATTGGCGGCGGTCATGGTCCCGTCCGGGCCGCCGAAGCACGGCTTCAGCCCGGCGAGTCGTTCGGCGTCCAGGCCGCGGCGCAGGTTGTCGTCCTGGGTGAGGCCGGCGAACGGGGTCACCAGATCGTCGAGGAAGCCGCTGTCGTAGGCGGCGGCGAGATTGGTGTGGGAGTCGAGGGCGATCCGGTCCTGGTCGGCGCGCGACACGCCCCAGGCCGCACCGGTCACCGCCTGGGCGGCGCCGGGCACCAGATCGGTGCGCCGTTCCGCGGGGCTCGGCACGTCGAAGTCCAGGGCGAGAGGCAGTCGTGCGGCGAGCTTGATCCGGTCCGCGGTGCTCCGGGCGGCGTTCAGCCTGACCAGTTGCCCGCGGAGGCGGGGGCCGAAGCCGATCGGCGGGTCGGAGGTGGTGTCCGCGCCGCAGGCGACGCCCGACTCGATCTGCCCGCAGGCGATCTTGTTGGCGATGTGCACCACGGTCTGGCCGCCGGTGGCGCATTGCTGCTGCATGTCGACCGTCGGCGTCGACCGGGCGATCTCGGTGTCCAGCAACGCTTCCCGCGTCAGGCTGTGATCGCGTGCCAGCTTCACCACGGCACCGCCCGCCACCTCGCCGAGATGTGCGCCGGCCAGGCCGTAGCGCTCGACGAGGCCGTCGAGAGCGGCCGTCAGCATGGTCTGGTTGGTCTGGTCGAGGTACGCGCCGTTGGAGCGGGCGAACGGGATGCGGTTGCCGCCGAGGACGTAGACGGATTCGAGCTGTCGATTCGTGGACACGAACGATGACATTAACCAATGGCATCATTTCGTGCCACGGTGCATCGGCTACCCCGGAGAACGGCCACACGCCCGCTCGGTGTCCGATACCGTGCCGGACGTGAGCGCATTGACTGATTTGCTGAGTCCGGAGGCCATCGTCCTCGACGCCGCCGCCGACGACTGGCAGGAGGCCATCGGCGTCGCCGGTGCGCTGCTGGTCCGGACCGGTGTCACCACCGACGTCTATACGCGGGAGATGGTCGATTCGGTCCTGGAGAAGGGGCCGTACATCGTGATCGCGCCGGGCTTCGCGTTCGCGCATGCGCGCCCGTCGCCCGCGGTGCTGCGGACCGGGATGTCGTGGGTGCGGCTGGCCGAGCCGGTCGCCTTCGGCAGTCCCGGCAACGACCCGGTGGATCTGGTCGTCGCGCTCGCGGCGAGCGACGCCAAGGCGCACACTACGGCGATGGCGGAGCTGGCCAAGGTGATCGGCGACGCCTCGCGTCGTGCCGCGCTCGCCGCCGCCACCTCGGCCGCCGAGGTGCTCGGGGTCCTCGACGGCGGGGCGGCTCCGGCGGCCCCCGAGACCGCTCGGACGTCGTCGTCCGGGGCGGCGCGCGGCACCACCAAGAACAAGATCCTCACCGTCTGCGGCAACGGGGTCGGGACCAGCCTGTTCCTCAAGAACACCCTGGAGAAGGTGCTGGGGGAGTGGGGCTGGTCGCCGTTCATCGAGGTGGAGGCCACCGACACGATCTCGGCGAAGGGGAAGGCCAAGGAGGCGGACCTGATCCTCATCTCCGGGGAGATCGCCAAGGCGCTCGGCGACCTCGGGGTGCCGATGACGGTCATCGAGAACTTCACCTCCACCGCGGAGATCGACGCCGCGCTCCGCGCCAACTACGACATCTGGGGGGACGACGATCATGAACTGGCTCGTCACCATCGCCGAATTCATCGTCAACGAGATCCTCGCGGTCCCGGCGTACCTGATCGGCATCATCACCGCGGTCGGTCTGATCGCGCTGCGCAAGAGCGTGGGGCAGGTGATCGGCGGTGCGCTCAAAGCGACGCTCGGCTTCCTGCTCATCGGCGCGGGCGCGACGCTGGTGGTGGCCTCGCTCGACCCGCTCGGCGTGATGCTGAAGGGGTCGACCAAGTCGCACGGCGTGGTGCCCACCAACGAGGCGATCGTCGGCATCGCGCAGGACACCTACGGTGCGCAGGTCGCCTGGCTGATGATCCTCGGGTTCATCATCAGCCTGGTGCTCGCGCGGTTCACCCCGCTGCGGTACGTGTTCCTCACCGGTCATCACACGCTGTTCATGGCGACGCTGCTGACCATCGTGCTGGCGACCAGCGGTCTGAACGCAGTGTCGGTGGTGATCATCGGCGGCGTCCTGCTCGGTGTCGTGATGGTGTCGCTGCCGGCCATCTCGCAGCCGTGGACCAAGCGCATCACCGGCGACAACACCATCGCGATCGGGCACTTCGGCACGCTCGGCTACGTGGTCGCCGGCATCGTCGGCCGGTGGACCGGCGGCAAGCGCAGCCGGTCGACGGAGGACCTGAAACTGCCCGAGTCGCTGCGCTTCCTGCGGGATTCCATGGTGGCCACGGCGCTGTCGATGGTGCTCATGTACATCATCGTGTCGCTGGTCTACGTCGGCCGGGTCGGCAGCTCGCAGGCGTACCTCGCCTACGCGGACGCCGACGGTGCCGGTGGCGCGAGCGGCATGGGCAACTTCCTGATGCAGGGCGTGACAATGGGTCTCAGCTTCGGCGTGGCCGTCGCGGTGATCCTGTTCGGCGTCCGCACCATCCTGGGCGAGCTGGTGCCGGCCTTCCAGGGCATCGCCGAGCGCATCGTGCCCGGCGCGGTGCCGGCGCTGGACGCGCCGATCGTGTTCCCCTACGCGCAGAACGCCGTGCTCATCGGCTTCATCTCCAGCTTCGTGGCCGGCCTGCTGGGGCTGGCGGCGATCGCCCTGTGGTTCGGCCCCTGGTGGGGCTGGGCGCTGGTGCTGCCCGGGCTGGTGCCGCACTTCTTCACCGGTGGTGCGGCGGGCGTGTACGGCAACGCCACCGGCGGGCGGGTCGGTGCGATCTGCGGTGCGTTCGCCAACGGTCTGCTGATCACCTTCCTGCCCGCAGTGCTCGTCGGCGTGCTCGGCGGCTTCGGCGAGGAGAACACCACCTTCGGCGACGCCGACTTCGGCTGGTACGGCCTGCTGCTCGGCAACGCTGCCAAGATCGGTGGCGCCGGTGGCGTGATCGTGATGCTCGCGATCGGCGCGGCGATCCTCGCCCTGGCGATCTGGGTGCAGAAGAAGCTGGTCGAGACCGACTGGGACCCGTCACCGGGCCGCCCGCGTCCCGGATCCGGTGATCCCGCGGGCCCCGGCAACCCGGGCATGGTGCTCTCGACCAAGGGCTACCCGAAGATCCCGCCGCCGGTCGGTGCGCCCACACCTCCGCCGCCGCCGGCCGCGGACTGATCGGCGCCGGGGCCGGCGCCGGAGTGGGCGCCCGGGTCAGTGCACCGGCTCGGTGCAGCTCGCGGGAGCGGCGACGAGGGAGCAGAAGGTGGCCGGCCGGGTGGGCCGGTAGTCCGGTCCGACGCCGCCGGTCGCGATGATCCGGCGATAGGCGGCCACCGCGGGTGTGGGTCGTCGTCGCAGTGCCGGATCGGTCTTGACGTCGACCGTGTACAGCCCGAAACGCGGTGTGTAGCTTCCCCATTCGTAGTTGTCGGTGAGGCTCCAGTAGTTGAAGCCGATCACGTTCAGGCCGTCGTCGCGGGCGCGCTGGGTCCAGTACACGAGGTCGCGCAGGTGATTGTCGCGGCGGTAGCCGTCGGGCCGGGGTGCGCCGTTCTCGGTCGGCATCCCGGTCTCCACCACGTACAGCGGTATGCCGGGGAACCGGCGGCCGTAGTCGCGCAGCGCGTAATAGAGCCCGTCGGCGGAGACCGGTGCCTTCCACGGCTCGTCGGTCACGATGTTCGCCGCGCCCAGCCGGCTCGGGCTCACCGAGTAGTAATAGTCGAGGCCGACGTAGTCGAGCTTGTCGCGGACCTGGTCGAGGAAGAGCGTGTCGAGCGCCGGCTGGACGGTGGGGATGTAGGCGGCGTTCGAGGAGACCATCGCGCCGGGATCGCGCCGGTGGATGTAGTCGTAGATCGTTCGGTGCACCGCGACCAGCCGATCGAACATCACCGGTGCCAGCTGTGCGGGCAGGCCGCCGTACTGCACTTCCTTCAGCACGTAGGCCGCGGGTTCGTTCACCGTGATCCACAGCGGGTGGTATCTCGCGTACCGGTCCACCACGCGACGCTGCTGCGTGAGCCAGGCCGCCGGGGTCCGCGCATCGGCCCAGCCGCCGCGATCGGCGATCCATCCCGGGTACACCCAGTGGTCGAGGGTGATCATCGGCCGCATTCCGGCGGCGGCGATCGACGCGATGAGGTCGTCGTAGTAGGCGAGTTCGCGCCGATCGATCCGGCCGGGAGCGGGCTCGATGCGGGCCCATTCGATCCCGACCCGGTACACCCGGACGCCGAGCGATTTCGCCAGGGCGATGTCCTGCCGGTAGCGGTGCCGGAAGTCGACGGAGGTGCCGATGTCGTCGTGCGTCTTCGGCGACCGCGCGTAACGGCGCCAGTTGCTGTCCGGCGACGATCCCTCGGTCTGGAAGCCGGAGGCGGCGACACCCCACAGGAAGTCGTCGGGCAGCGCGCGGGCCGCCGCCGGGCCGGGCACCGCCGTCAGCAGACCGGCGAGCAGGCCGGTGACCAGGCACAGTGTGGCGACGATCGGTCGAGGTCCTCCCATACGCCGAGTGTGCCGGATCGGCCGCTGCTTCAGTGCCAGAACTCCAGGAGCGGCCAGGCGACGGCGAAGGCGGTCACCAGGCTGACCAGGGTCAGGGGGATGCCGAAGCGCACGAACGTCGTCGTCGTGTACCGCCCGGGTTCCATCACCATCAGGTTCGACTGGTGGCTGTAGGGATTCAGGAAGGTGAACGAGATGCAGGTGCCGACCAGGACCAGCAGCAGCATCGGGTTGAGCCCCATCGAGTTCGCGATGGCGATGGCGACCGGGGTGAGGATCGACGCCGCCGCGGCATTGGTCACGAAGTTGGTCAGCAGCGCCGTGCCGACCGCGATCACCGCGACCACGGCGGGGACACTCCCCGACGACAGCGCGATGATCCCGTCGGAGATGTAGCCGCCCAGGCCGCTCTGCACCACCATCACGCCGAGGCCGATCGAGCCGGCGATGATCGCCAGGATGTTCCAGTCCAGCGCGCGGACCGCCGAGCGCGGGGTGAGCACCCCGCACAGCACCATGCCGACCGCGCCCGCCGAGGAGATCAACTCCACCGGGGCCAGGCCGAACGACGCCGCCAGGATCACCGCGAGCAGGATCGCCAGCGCGATCCAGGTCTTCCCGGTCTGCGGCGCCTTGCCCGCGGCGTTCTGCCACAGGCCGACCTCCGGATGATTGTTCAGCACCTCGCGTGACGACGTCGAGACGTACACCGTGGCGCCCGGCCGGGCCCGGGTGTCGCGGAATCGCTTCTTGGTCTCGGCGGCCACCACGAGCAGGTCCTCGTCGTCCTGCAGATCGCGGATACTGCCGGAGTAGCCGGTGTCGAGGGTGACGGCGAAGAGGTGATTCGGGGCGAGCCCGAACCGCGGGCTGGCCCACAGCATGCGCACGCCGCGGTCCGTGCAGCGGTAGACCAGGATATCGCCCTCTTCAATCGGACTGTCCGGGACCACTGATTCGCCCCAGCGGCGGACGTCGATCAGCTCGTACTCCACGGTGCGCGCGATCCCGACCTCCTCGGCGGTCTTGCCCAGGGCGACGGCCTTGCCGGATACCGGGATCTCCGCGCGCCAGGTGAGTTCCTTCTTCCGGACCTTCGGCTTGCTGCGGAGCAGGTAGCGCGAACTGACGACGATGGCGATCCAGCCGATCACCGCGACCGGGGCCGCGATCGGTACGAACGAGAACATCGACAGCTTCACGCCGTCGCTCTCTGCCATACCCGCGATGATCAGGTTGGAACTGGTGCCGATCAGCGTCATCGATCCGGCCAGGGTGGTCGCGTGGGCGATCGGCAGCAGCACCGAGCGCGCCGGAATGCCCGAGCGCTGCTGCAACTCCTTGGTGGCCGGGATCAGCATGGCGACGATCGGGGTGGTGTTGATCAGGGAGCTGATGAGGCCGACCGGCGGGATCAGGCGAACGAGTGTCTGGACCGGCGTCTTGACCCCGGCGAGCAGCCGGAACGTGACCCGGGAGACCACCCCGGTGGCCAGCACGCCCTTGGCGATCACCAGCATGGCCGCGATCGTGATCACGCCGCCGTTGCTCACGCCGGCGAACAGCTGGGCGGGGGTGGCGATACCGATCAGCCCGGCGGCCACCAGGGCCGTGATCAGCGCCAGGACCGCGGGCACGCGGCCGCTCGTCATCGCGGCGAGGGTCGCGAGAACGATGATCGCGGTGAGGAGCGCCATGGTTTGCCATTCTGAACCATGGGCGACCGTCAGGTGTCCAGGATCTGAACGAACGGGACTTCCGGAGTGGAAGTCAGAGCATGACGCCGGGGTTCAGCAGCCCCTGCGGGTCGAGCGCGTGCTTGATGGTCGCGGTCAGCTCCATCACGTCGTCGCCGAGCTGCGCGGGCAGCCAGCCCTTCTTGAGACGACCGACACCGTGCTCGCCGGTGATAGTGCCGCCCATCTCGACGGCCAGGCCCATCACCTGGTCGAAGGCGAGCTGAGCGCGTCGTGCCTCGTCGGGGTCGGCCGGATCGAACACGATCAGCGGGTGCGTGTTGCCGTCGCCGGCGTGGGCGATCACCGCGATGGTGACGCCGTTGTCGGCGGCGATGGCCGCCACCCCGTCGACCAGGTCGGGCAGCGCGGGCAGGGGGACGCCGACGTCTTCCAGCAGCAGCGAGCCCTTGCGCTCGACGGCCGGGATCGCGATGCGCCGGGCCTGGGTGAAGGCTTCGGACTCGTCGGGGTCGTCGGTGGCGAAGACCTCCCCGGCGCCGCAGACGCGGAAGGCCTCCTCGATCAGGGTGATCTCCGCGGCACCGGCGGGGCCGGGCGCGTCGGACTGGGCGATCAGCATGGCGCCGGCCTCGCGGTCCAGGCCCATCTTGAGCACGTCTTCGACGGCGTTGATCGACGTCGAATCCATGAACTCGAGCATCGCCGGACGGGTCTGCGCGGTCACCGCGATCACCGCCTGGCTCGCGGCGCGGACACTCGGGAAGATCCCGACCACGGTGCTGGCCGGGGCCTGCGCGGGGAGCAGCCGGACGGTGACCTCGGTGATGATGCCGAGCAGCCCCTCGCTGCCGACGAACAGGCGGGTCAGCGAGAGCCCCGCGCTGTCCTTCAGCTGCTTGCCGCCGAGCCGGACCGCCCGGCCGTCGGCCAGCACCACCTGCATGCCGAGGATGTAGTCGACGGTGACGCCGTACTTCACACAGCACAGGCCGCCCGCGTTGGTCGCCGCGTTGCCGCCGATGGAACAGATCTCGAACGACGACGGGTCCGGCGGATACCAGAGGCCGTGCTCGGCGGCCGCAACCTTGACCTCGGCGTTCAGCATGCCGGGCGCGCAGACGGCGGTGCGGGTCGTGGTGTCGACGGTGACGCCGCGCATCTTCTCGGTGGTGATCATCAAGGCGCCGTCGACGGCGGTGGCGCCGCCGGACAGGCTGGTGCCCCGGCCGCGGGTGATGATCGGGACACCGTGCTCGGCGCACCAGCGCACGGCGGTCTGGACGTCGTCGGTGGTGCGCGGCCGGACCAGGGCGAGCGGTGTGCCGGCCTCGGGATCCTGTGCGCGGTCCTGGCGATAGGCGGCGAGGATCTCCGGGTCGGTCACCACCATGCCGCTCGGGAGTCGTTGGCTCAGTTCGCTGACGTCGGGCATGCGGCCAGGGTAGTGCGTCGCCGGGGTCAGCTCGCCGCGATGAGCGCGATTCCCATACCGCCCATCACGACGGCGACGACGGCATCGAGCACGCGCCAGGCCCGCGGGGAGCGGAACAGCGGCGACATCCGGCTCGCGCCCTTGCCGAGTGCCACGAACCACAGGACGCTGCCCGCGCACGCGCCGAGGGCGAAGACCCAGCGCAGGGTGGATCCGTGGCTGTTGGCGAGCGAGCCGATCAGCACCACCGTGTCCAGGTAGGTGTGCGGGTTGAGCCAGGTCATCGCGGCCGCGGTGCCGAGGACCGCCCACAGTCCGGCCGACGTCGCCGCACCGAGGTCCGGTGCGGCGGCCGCCGCGACGGGTCGCACGCAGCGTCTGGCGGCGAGTGCCCCCAGCACCAGCAGGTAGGCGCCGCCGAGATAGCGGAGACCGTCGACGACGCCGGGATGCGAGGTGACCACCGCGCCGAGTCCGGCGGTCCCGGCGAGGATCAGGATCGCGTCGCTCACGGTGCACAGCGCGATCACCGGCAGCACGTGCGTCGCGGTGAGGCCCTGGCGCAGCACGAAGAGGTTCTGCGGGCCGATGGCGGCGATGAGGCCGAGGGTGGTCGCCAGTCCGGTGGCGGCGACGAGGAGCGCGGTGTTCACGATTCTCGACGCTAGGTCCGCGGTTCTGCTGAGTCCAGCGAATGATTTTGATGAAACATTAGAATGATTGATATGGAGCTGAGTTCGGACGGATTGCGGACCCTGACGGCGGTGGTGCAGGAGGGGTCGTTCGACGCCGCGGCCACCGCCCTCGACCTGACTCCCTCGGCGGTGAGCCAGCGGATCAAGGCGCTCGAGCAGTCGGTGGGTCGCGTCCTGGTCCGACGTACCAAGCCCGCGCGGCCGACCGTCGACGGCGAGATCCTGCTGCGGCTCGGCCGGCAGTGGCAGCTGCTGGTCGACGAGGCCGGAGCCGAGTTCGCGTTGCAGGAGGCCGTCGCCGACGACCCGCGCGACCGGCCGCGCGTGGCCGTGCGGATCGGGTGCAACGCCGACTCGCTCGCGACCTGGTTCCTGCCGGTGCTCGCCGACTTCCACCGTGCGCATCCGGTGACGGTGGAGGTGCGGCGCGACGACGAGAGCGTGACCGCCGACCTGCTCCGGTCCGGCGACGTGATCGGCGCGGTGACCTCCGATCCGATCGTCGTGCGCGGCTGCCGGACCCTCGCGCTCGGCGCGCTGCGCTACTTCCCAGTGGCATCGCCCGAGTTCGTCGCGCACTGGCTGCCGCACGGGCCGGTCGCCGCCGATGTCGCCCGGGCCCCGATGATGATGTTCGACCAGAACGATGCGGTGCAGCGGCAGACGCTGGCCCAGCTGGCGCCGATGGCCGGCCGGCTGTCGCCGCCGGTCAACCTCATGCCCGCGGCGAGCGAGTACCGGCGGGCGATCGCGGCCGGCATGGGCTGGGGCGCGATCCCGCAGACGGAGCTCGACGATCCGGTGATCGGCGCGGGTCTGGTCCGGCTGTCCGACGAGCCCATCGACGTCCCGCTGTACTGGCAGCACTGGGGCCTGCGGTCGCCGCTGCTGGGGGCGTTGACCGAGCTGGTGGTCGTGCATGCCGCCGTCGGACTGGTACCGGTGTCCGAGAGTTCATCTACCGGTCGGTAACGGTCGCTGTCCGGACACTCCGGCGTCGCTGGAAGTTCAAGTGACACCGGAAAGCTGGCCGGGTGCGACATTCCGGACCCGATCCCGCTTCCGCCCAGTTCCCGCCCCGCCGCTCGGCCGGCGTCTCCCGGCGCACCTTCGTCGGTGCGGCCGGTGCCGGAATCGTCGGCGCGGGCCTGGCCTCGGCGCCACTCGCCGCGGCGCGGCCGGGTGGTGCGGTGTTCGCCCACGGGGTCGCCTCCGGCGACCCGCTGCCCGACCGGGTGATCCTGTGGACCCGCGTCACGCCGACGCCGGACGCGGCGCCCGGGTCGGGGCGCGGAGCCGGCTCGACGGTGCGGTGGGAGGTGGCGACGTCGCCGTCGTTCCCGTCGATCGTGGCCGCCGGTACCGCCTCGACCGACGCCTCACGCGATCACACGGTGAAGGTCGACGCCGGCGGGCTGTCGCCGAAGACGTTGTACTGGTACAGGTTTCGCGTGCTCGACGGCCCCGCGGCCGGGGCGGTGTCGCCGGTCGGCCGCACCCGGACCGCACCGGCCACGGCCGACGATCTTCAGCGCGCGACCTTCGGGGTGGTGAGTTGCTCCAACTGGGAGGCGGGGTACTTCGGCGCGTATCGCGAGCTCGCGAAGAAGCCCGGGCTCGACGCCGTCGTGCATCTCGGCGACTACCTCTACGAGTACGGGCCGGGCGAGTACGGGGGTAAGCACGGACCGGTGCGGCGGCACCAGCCCGCGCACGACATCGTGTCGTTGGCCGACTACCGGATCCGGCACGCGCAGTACAAGACTGATCCGGACCTGCGGGCGGCGCACGCGACTCACCCGTTCATCTGCACGTGGGACGACCACGAGTCGGCGGACAACTCCTATGCGCGCGGCGCGGAGAACCACGATCCGCGTACGCAGGGGTCGTGGGCGGCGCGCAAGGCGCACTCCGAGCAGGCCTACTACGAGTGGATGCCGGTGCGGCCGCAGGTCGACGCGGACGGGCGGCACGTCTACCGGCGTCTTCGCTACGGGAATCTGCTCGAGTTGTCCATGCTCGACCTGCGCACCTACCGCGACGTGCAGCCGTCGGCCACCTCGTCGGCCGTCGACGCGCCGGGTACGACGATCACCGGCCGTGCGCAGATGCGCTGGCTGACCGGCGGGATCGAGACCTCGCCCACCCGGTGGCAGATCGTCGGGAATCCGGTGATGATCTCGCCGATCCTGCTGCCGCCGCTCGATCCCGAGCGTGCCGCGATCCTCACGGACCTCCTCGGGCTGCCGCGCGGCGGGGTGCCGTTCAACACCGACTCGTGGGACGGCTACACCGCCGACCGGCAGCGGCTGCTGACGGCGATCGAGAAGAGCGGCCGTCGCAACGTCGTGTTCATCACCGGCGACATCCACATGTCGTGGGCGTGCGAGGTGCCGCGCCGGCCCGCGAACTACCCGGCCGGCGGCAACGCCGCGACCGAGTTCGTGGTGACCTCGGTGACGTCGAACAACCTCGACGACACGCTCTCGGTGCCCGAGCACACCCTCGGCCGGCCCGCCTCGGCGGCGCTGATGGCGACCAACCGGAACACCCGCTGGGTCGACACCGACGCCCACGGCTACGCGGTGCTGACGGTGAGTCCCGCCGCGGCGCAGATGGATTGGTACTTCGTCGCCGACCGGGCGGTGCGGAACTCGCCGTTCCGCCACGCTCAGTCGTGGCGGGTCGCCTCCGGGACGCGGCGGCTCACGCGGGTCGCGGGTCCCGCCTGACGCTGCTGACTCGCGTCCGGACGAGGGAACCGATCCGCCGCCTCGTGCGTCTAACTCTCCATGGGGGATGTAGCGACGACGACCGCGATCGATGACGACCACGGCGAGGGCGGCGCCGTGCACGGCGTCTATTCCCGCGCCGAATTGGAAGCGCTCGGACTCGATGCGCGCGAGATCCGGCGGATGGTCGCGGCGGGCGAACTCGAAATCGTGCGCCGGGGCTGGTACGCGACGCCGGCTCACGACGACAGGGTGCACGCTGCGGTGAAGGCAGGCGGAGTGCTGTCGGCGCTGCGCGGGTACGGATTCTGGCTGCCGCCGGGGTATCCGGAGGACCATCGCCGGATCACCCGTAACGCCAAGGCCGACAGTGGGTGCCGGGGGTTCTCGCCGCTGGCCGCGGGCCGGGTCGGGGTCGATCCGGTGGTGATCGCCCTCGAATGCGCCGCCCGCTGCATGAGGGAGGAGGGCTGGATCGCCGTGTGCGATTCGGTGCTGAACACCTGGAACGTCTCCGCCGAGGAACTGCGCGGCCGGATGGGGCACCTGCCCAAATATGTGGTGGCGATGTTCGGCAAGACCGATGTGAACTCCCAGTCCGGCACCGAGTCGATCGCGCGCGTCCGGCTCCGGGCGCTTCACTTCTCGGTGGTCGTGCAGCCGCAGATCGCCGGCG
This sequence comes from Gordonia sp. PP30, assembly GCF_023100845.1. Taxonomy (NCBI): domain Bacteria; kingdom Bacillati; phylum Actinomycetota; class Actinomycetes; order Mycobacteriales; family Gordoniaceae; genus Gordonia; species Gordonia sp. PP30. The sequence goes on from NZ_CP095864.1 coordinate 437,695, forward strand.
TGGGCCGCACCGACCTGCGGATCGGCCGGATTCTGATCGAGTGCGACAGCAGACAGCACCACACGAGTCTGGAGTCGTACCAGAACGACCGGACCCGCGACCGCAAAGCGGTGGTCGGCCGCTGGATCACGCTGCGGCTGACCTATGACGACATCCTGTTCGGCTGGGACGAGGTGGTCGAGGACATCCGCGCGATCACCGCGAAGGACCGTCACCGCCACCGTCCGGGGCGGACGGCCCGGTCTTGCTCGTCGGTCACCCCCGAATGCTGACCCACGAGGGACGATTCCCCTCGTGACCCGATATTCGAGGGCGGCCGACGAGGCATCCGTCGTGAGCCGCGCCCATCCGCGGGTGAAAAGCGGAAAACCCCAGATCAGAGCTTCTCTGAACCGGGGTTCTTCGTGGAGCCGATGACGGGAATCGAACCCGCACTCTCAGCTTGGGAAGCTGATGTTCTACCACTAAACTACATCGGCACTGCCGGGTCTGTGCCCTGCGCAACACACAGTAGCAAACGCCCGGAGGGGGCCGCGCGGGGCCGTGTGGGGGCCCGCAGAACCGCTGGTCGGCGCGCCGGGAGGGGGCTCGATCCGATAACCTCAACAGCGTGCTGCTCTCCGATCGCGACATCCGCGCCGAAATCGAGTCCGGGCGTCTGGGGATCGATCCCCACGACCCCGCGATGGTGCAGCCGTCGTCGGTCGACGTGCGGCTCGACGGGCTCTTCCGGGTCTTCAACAACACCCGGTACACGCACATCGATCCGGCGCAGCGGCAGGACGAGCTGACCTCGCTGGTGGAGCCGGCCGCCGGCGAGCCGTTCGTGCTGCACCCGGGTGAGTTCGTGCTCGGCTCCACGCTCGAGGTGTGCACGCTGCCCGACGACCTGGCCGGCCGGCTGGAAGGCAAGTCGTCGCTGGGCCGCCTCGGCCTGCTCACGCATTCCACCGCGGGTTTCATCGACCCCGGATTCTCCGGGCACATCACGCTGGAACTGTCGAACGTCGCGAATCTGCCGATCACCCTGTGGCCGGGCATGAAGATCGGTCAGCTCTGCCTGATCCGGTTGTCGTCGCCGGCCGAGAACCCGTACGGCTCGGCGAGCGTCGGCTCCAAGTACCAGGGCCAGCGTGGCCCGACGCCGTCCAAGGCGTATCTGAACTTTCAGCAGTGAGCAGCGATGACCGAACCGACAGCGCCCCGTCCCGACTGGATCGGTGACTTCTCGATCCCGGACGACGCCTCCGGGGCGGTGCTGGCGCTCGACTTCGGTCCCGGCGGCATCTGGGCGGCACGACTGGCCCGTGACCTGACGGTCGAGCGGGCGATCGTCGAATCGCGGATCACCCCGGCCGTTCTCGACGTGCGGATCGCGTCGTATCTGCGCGACGCCGAGCGCGTCCCGGAGTCGACCGACCCCGCGGTCTTCGCCGAGCTCCGCGACATCTGCCGCCGCGCGCGGCCCATGCTCGTCGCGCGCGACAGTGCGCTGCTCATGGGGACCGACCGGCTGCGGCTGGTGACCGTCGACCTCGACACCGTCATGTGGGCGACCGTCCCGGAGGTCAACCGCGCCCACGGGATGATCGTCGAACTGGCCGGCGACGACCCGGTGGCCGCGGTGTTCCTCGGCCCCGGTACCGACGAGTGGCCCGGCCTCTGGGAAGCGCTCACCGAGCGCGGCTACGCCATGCTGCTCCCCGAGGACGAGTTCCCGGAGACCTTCGCCGGCGACGAGGAGTCCACCGCCTTGTTCGAGGCGGTCGATTCCGGCGCACCGACCGCCCTGGCCTGGGGAGCCGCTCCCGACGAGGACGGCGAGCCGGCGGCACCCGCGCGCCGGAGGTCCGTGCGCCGCAATCGCGTCATCGTGACCGTCGCGGCGGTGGCGCTGGTCGCGGCCGTCGGTGCCGGTGTCGCGGTGGCGACGATGTCGAACCACGACTCCGGTCCGCACGCCCCGGTCACCGAGGCCGCCGCGTCGGCCTCGGGCACGCCGACCACCACCGAGGACGACACCCCGACCACGGCCGAGCCCGCGGACATCCGGGCCGCGCGCGCGGAGATGAAGCGGTACACCCCGCCGCCCACGACGACGTCGAAGTCGTCGACGGCGACGGTCGCCCCGACCGGTCCGAAGCCCCGGCCCCGTCCGCGGCCGGACAATCGCCGCACCATTCCGAACCCGATTCCCGGCCTGCCCCCGATCGTCATCGGCTGAGCGCTCGCCAGGAGCTTGGCTTCGACTCAGCCGGGCCCGAGGGGCCCGTCTGGTTCAGCCGGCGTGGTGAATGGCCGGTCGGTGTGACGGACGGCGGCTGGTGGCTCGGGCCGTCGTGCGGCGTGGGTAGACGTCAGCCTGGTGGGGCGCTGTGGCGGCCGACGTGGTGAGTTGCGGGTCGGGTGACGAGCGGGCGCCGGGCTGGTGTCGAGGGCCGTCATGCGACGTGTTCAGATGCCGGCTTGGTGTGGCGCGGGCGGTGGGGACGGCGTGATGAATGCCGGGCGGTGTGGTGAGTAGTCGGCAGGCTGGTGTGGCGGGCCGTCGTGCGGCGTGTGGGTCAGGAGGCCTTCGGCTTCGGGCACTCGCTGGTCGCGGGGACGCCGCGGAGGCGGGCGTCGAGCCAGTCGAGGACACCCGGATAGCCGATCAGCGCGGCCGACAGGTGCTCGCCGAGCACCTCCCGGTAGGTCGCGTTCGCGCCGAGCCGGCACTGCTCGGCGTAGAGGTTCCGGGCGCCCTGCGCCGGGATCCAGATCTCCTGCGCGCCGTGATAGATGTACAGCGGCACGGCCGACTTCTTGTCGGCCATCTGGGTCACCCGGTAGATGTGCTCGGCCACCGCGGAGTTGAACGGATCGGGGTCGCTCGACAACAGCTGCGCCGGAAGCTGGAACGGAGCGGCGAGGCCGTAGCTGGAGCCGCACGAATCCTTGAACGTCGACGTGGCCAGCTGCGCGCCGAGGTTGTTGGCCATGTCCAGGATCTCCGGCCGTTCCCGGGCGACGCCGAGGGTGGCCGCGAGCATCACGCCCGTCGCCACGTTCTCGTTCATCGCGCCGGCGAGCATCCGGAAGTCGGCGGGCACGCCGCCGAGGGCCGCCCCGACCATCCGCGGGACCAGATCCGGCGCGTAGTCGGCGAGCACCTTCGCGGTGCCGTCGGTGGCGATCGCGCCGCCGGAATAGCCGGTCACCGCGACCCGGCTGGCCGCGTACTTCGCGGGCGCGTACTTCGCGGCGGCCCGGATGGCGTCGAGCACGATGTGGCCGGCCATGGTCGGCTCGGCGTAGGCCTCGCGCGGTCCTTCGTGGTCGGGCACGATCACGGTGTAGCCACGGGACAGCGCCCACTGCGTGGTCGGCGGGAACAGGTCGGTCTGGTTGGTCTTGTCGGAGAGGCCGTGGGCCAGGGTGTAGCCGGCGGTGCACTTGACGCCGAGACCGTTGATCGGGACGTTGTTCACCAGGATCGGCCGGTCGCCGGGCCCGTGCCACGCCTCCCGCGGCTCGATGACGGTGGCCGTGCCGAAGATCGGCTGGCCCTGGACGTCCGTGGAGCGGTACTTCAGCATCGTCGCGCGGGCGATGGGGACGGTCACCAGGAATCCCGCGGTGCCCGACACATCGCGGGTCGCCAGCACGTCGCCCGGCTTGCGCTTGTCCAGCCCGGCGGGCCACCGGTCGAACATCGGATCGCCGACCGGTGACGGCAGGACGGCATTACGCAGTTCGAGCGTCGCGTGGCTGTAGCCGGGCGCCTGTGCGCGCTGCGGGATGGTCTTCAGCGTCGGGATCGTGGCCGGCGGCACGATCCGGTCGACGCCGTCGATCACCTGGCCCGGGAGGGGTCGAAGATTCGGCGGGGTGGCCTGGGCGGTGTTCGCCGGACCCGCGGGGCCGGTGGGATCGGCGGAACTCGGTGAGGCCGAGGCGGCCAGCAGGATCGTCGCGGTGGCGGCGCAGGCGAGGCTGCGGAGGACGGGGCGGCGCATTGTGTCAACGCTATCGTCGGATGACGTCGGTGACGCGCGTCGGACGGTCTCGATTCGACGACAGTTTGAGACTGATGTGGCTGATGTGATTTGGACGTCAAGGTGCCGGGTTTGGTGTCGTGCACCAATCGGGCAGGCGATTTCCGGACCGCGCGACGATTCCGCCCGCGAGCGGTCGCGAGTAGCGTCGTGCGCGTGCATAGTCTGCGAACTTCCGTGTTGTCCCTCGTCGCCGCGGCCGCTGCCGGAGTGGCGGGCGCGATCGCGCCGGTAGCCACGGCGGGAGCCGATTCGTCGTGCGGACGGCTCACGACATCGGTCGCCGTTCCCGCGCGGACGCCGGTCGCCGACTGGTCGGAGAATCTCGCGTACGACGCGCAGGGCGACCTGTGGGTGACCAGAGTCCTGCGGGGGACGGTCGACCGCTACTCGCCGTCCGGCCGGAAGACCGGATCGGTCGCGGTGAGCGAGCCGGGTGGCATCGCGCAGGGGCCCGACGGGCTGATGTACGTCAACAGCGGCACCAGCCCGCTCAATGAAATCCCCGGCGGGCCCCGGCGCGGGACGGTGGTCCGTTTCGACCCCCGGCAGGCGGCGCCGAAGGCGCACGTCTTCGCCCGCGGATTCACCATGCCGAACGGTCTGACTTTCGGGCCCGACAGGGCGCTGTACGTCGCCGACAGCGGCGCCGGTCTGTTCCGGGTCCGTCCGAACGGGTCCATCGATCGGGGCTGGACGGCGCGTGCGCCGAAGGCGATGGCGCCCGGTCCGCTCGCACTGTCCTACGGCACCAACGGCATCACGGCGGTCGGCAGCCTGCTCTACGTCACGACCACCACCAGCGCCACCGGGCGCGTGGTGGTCGTGCCGATCGGCGACCCGGCGGCCGCCAAGGTTCTCGACCTCACCGCGCCGCTGCCCGGGACGCTCGACGATCTCGCCTTGCTGCCCGATGGGCGCCTAGCCGTCGCGAGCGCCACCGGCCGGCTGGTCGCGGTGAACCCCACGACCGGGGTGCGGTGCACCTACGACGTCGGGCAGCCGGTCACCTCCGTCGCCGTCGATCCGGCTGACCCGCACCGGCTCACCGCAGGCACCGAGTCGGGAGATGTTCTCTCCCTTCGTATTCGTTAGCGCGCCGTTCGATTCCGATGCGCGGGCGCGACGGGCGGGACACTTCCCGGCCACCGCGCGGCGGCGTCGCGTTCACGCTCGTATGCCACCATTCCGGCGTGACCGACAACAGTCCCCGGCCGGTCGATTCCGGCCTGAAACGACGTTCCCTTCTTGCGGGTGCCGCCGTCGCGGGTGCTGCCGCGACGCTCGGAGGTGGCCGGATCGGGATCGGAACCGCCTCGGCCGCCACGCACTTCACGTTGCCGAAAGGCGCCGATCGCCTCCATGTCCTCGTCACCGGCGACGCGGGCACCGGCGAGGCGCCGCAGTTCGCCGTCACCCGGGCGGCGCGGGAGATCCACGCGCGTAAACCCTTCGACATCGCGTTGGGGCTGGGCGACAACATCTACGAGAGCGGCCCGAACGGTCCGGACGACGTCCAGTTCCACACCAAGTTCGAGAAGCCGAACGCGAGTCTCGACTTTCCGTGGCTGATGGCGCTCGGCAACCACGACAACTCGGCGGTCTTCCCCGGTGACGGCGGCTGGCTGCGGCGTGGCGACGCCGAGGTGGCCTATCATCGCCGGTCCCGGCGCTGGTACATGCCGTCGAGGTACTACTCGGTGGACCTCGGCGTGGCCGAGATCTTCGTGCTCGACGTCAACCCGCTCGCCGCGTACATTCCGCCGATCCTGTCACCGGAGTGGGAGCCCGGCGGCCGGTACATGACGGAGCAGGCGCGCTGGCTCGATCGCGGACTCCGCGCGTCGACGGCGCCGTGGACCATCGTCTGCACGCATCACCCGTACGCCAACAATGGTCCCCACGGTCCGGCCGGCGCCTTCGACGGCCTGCCCGCGCCGCTCAACGGCCAGTGGCTCAAGGACTTCCTCGAACGGCATGTCGCGGGCCGCGCGCACTTCCTGTTCTCCGGGCACGACCACAGCCAGCAGGTGCTCGACGCGGTGCCCGGACTCAAGGGCACCCGCCAGATCATCGCGGGCGCCGCCGCCAAGACCGTGCACGCGTCGTCGTCCCGGCGGTTCCGCGCGAGGTACGAGAACTACACGGACCGTGGATTCATGACGCTCGATGTGGAACCGGCCGCGGTGACGCTGACCGCCTATCAGGTGGCGGCCGGTCGCGCCGACGCGCGGAAGGCGTTCACGACGGTCTATCGCCGCTGACTCGCTCGCCGGTCAGTGCTGGATGTCGAGGTCCAGCCCGCGCGGGGTCAGCGCGAACACGACGAGTGCCGCGACGGTGAGCAGGATCGCGCCGACCAGGCCGACCTGAACCAGCGACTCGGTGAACGTGGACCGCGCTGCCTCGGCGAGCTCGGGCAGGTGGCGTTGCTCGGCGATCTCCAGCGCCTCGGCGAGGGAGTTGTCGGCTCCCGGGATCGGCGAATGGAGGCGGCCGGCGAAGATCACCGCCGAGATCGTGCCCAGCACGGCCACACCGAAGACGTTGCCGAGGTCGTAGGCGGTCTCCTCCAGCGCGGCGGCGTTTCCCGCCTTGTCCTGTGGGCTGCCGGACATGATCATCGCCGAGCCGATCGCCAGGGCGCCTGCGCCCGCGCCCTGCAGTCCCATCGCCGCAGCCACCCACCCGAAGCCCAGCGGCGCCGGTGCGAGGTAGAGGAGGGCGAAGCCGGCTGCGGGGAGCAGGAGGGCAAGTGTCATCACGACGCGCGCGCCGAGCATGTCGGTGAGCCATCGGGCGAACAGCGAGGTGACGATCGCGCCCGCCGCGAACGGAAGGAGGCGGTAGCCGGCCGCCAGTGGGGAAAATCCCTCGACCAACTGGAGCCACTGCGCCAGGAGGAGCAGGCCTCCGCCCATCGCGACCATCGAGAACAGGGCCGCCAGGATGCCCGCGGTCAGCTGGCGGCGCGTGAAGAGCCGTACGTCCAGGAGTGGATCGGGCCGATGCAGGCAGCGCAGGACGAAGGCGGTGAGCAGCCCGATCGACGCGATGAGCACGATCCACGCGGGGGCGTTCGCCAGACCGTCGGTGACGAAGTGCTTGCCGAACTCCTTGATGGACCAGACCAGTGCGGCCACGCCGGCGATCGACAGCAGCGATGAGAGCGCGTCCCACCGTCCGGTCACCGCGACCCGGGATTCGGGCAGCAGGACCGCCGCCGCGACCAGCGCGATGACCATCGGCGGGACGTTCACCAGGAACGCCGCGTGCCACGAGAAGTGTTCCAGCAGAAGGCCGCCGATGATCGGACCCACTGCGGCACCGGCGGCCGAGACCGCGGCCCAGACTCCGAGGGCGAGAGTCCGCTCGCGGTTGTCGGTGAAGATGACGCGCAGCATCGACAGCGTGGTCGGCATGATCATCGCGCCGCCCAGGCCCAGGAGGGCGCGGAGGGCGATCACCGCGGCGGTGGAGTCGGCCCACAGCACGAGCAGTGAGGCCAGGCCGAAGAGGGCGAAGCCGATCATCAGCATTCGCCTGCGGCCCCAGCGGTCGGCGAGACCGCTCATCGTGATCAGCGAACCGGCCAGGATCAGCGAGTACGCGTCGACCATCCACAGTTGGCCGGTGGCCGACGGATGCAGTTCCGCGCTGATCGACGGCAGTGCGACGTTGAGGACCGTCAGGTCCATCACGACGGTCAGCAGCGCGAGAGACAGGACGGTGAGCGACGCCCAGCGCCGCCACGGCGGCAGTTCGTCGCGCAGGGTGCCGTCCGGCTTGATCGCGGGGGCGTCGAGGACGTTCACTTCGGCTCCATCAAGGTGCGGGTGAGGTGTTCGAGGAGGGCGAGATCGAGGGGCTCGTCGTGCAGGGCGGCATGCATGCAGGCGCCGTCGACGAAGACCGCCAGCAGGCGCGCGGTCGTCGGGTCGGTGAAGGTGCTCAGGAGGGTCACCAGGCCGTCGAACCAGCGACGGCTCAGGGCGACCAGTTCGGGTCGTGCGAGGGCGCCGATGTAGAGCGCGACCTCGGTGCGGACGCGGTCGGTATCGGTCAGATAGTCGTGGAAGAGACGGGCGACGGTCTCCGGCGACCGGTCACTCGCCGCGAGCAGGTCGGTCGTCTCGGCGAGATCGGCGTCGACGCCGGCCGCGAGGAGTTCCAGCGCCGCGGCGGTCAGGTCGTCGAGGGAGGCGAAGTAGTAGGTGGTGGATCCCAGCGGGACGCCGGCCTTCTGGGCGACCAGTCGGTGGGTCAGCTTGGCGCCGCCGTCTCTCAGCAGGTCGGCTGCGGCGCCGACGATCTGCTCGCGGCGGCCGTTCGGATCGCGCTTGGGGGTCGACACGATGGCATCTCCTGTCCTGCGGTGCACCTGTACAAACGTACATGTACATTTGTACAGGTGCAATGGAGCACGTCAACGGCACTGTTCCGGATGCGGCTTCAGATGGGCACACGTCGTTCGCCCGGCTCGGCCGGCGGGTGGCGCACTCGGCCGGCGGGCGGCGGCTTCCAGGCGCCGAGGCCGGGTCACGACCCCTATCGGCGGGCGAGTGGGGTTACGCGGTGTCCGCGGCGTGCTCGCTGTGGCGGCGCGCCTTAGCGATGGCGAGGTAGTCGTCGAGCTGGCGGCCGAGTTCGCGATCGAGTGCGCGGTTCAGGGTGTTGTGCGCGGCGATACGGCCGGTGAGGCGGAGCTGGCGGACGAAGGTCATCGCCCAGTCCTCCTCTTCGTCGCTTTCCGGGATCCAGCCGTCGAAGCGGCCCTCGGTGATGGCCGCGCGGCCCGCCGTGATGAGGGTGCGGGCGGCGACCTGAAGGTCGTCCTCGAGCCGGCGCTGCAGGCCGAGGATGTAGGTCAGCGGGATGCCGATGGCCATCAGCGAGCGGTAGGCGTCGAGCGTGTCGGTGTCGGTGGCCAGGTACTCGTCCCCGTCGAGCTTGTTGACCAGACCGAAATCGATCAGTCGCTGCACCACGTCCGGATCGTCGGTGCCGAGTTGCTCGCGCAGCTGCGCCGCCGTCATCCGCTGGGTGGGCGTGCGCTGAATCGGCTCGGCGAGGAGGTCCTTCAGGCCGAGGACTTCGACCAGGTCGTCGCCCCGCTGCAGCCCGGAGATGAAGTCGTTGATGTGCGCCATCGTGAAGCCGCGGCCGAGCAGGTCGGCGATCACCCGCAAGCGCGCGAGGTGCTGGTCGGTGTAGATGGCGACCCGGCCGCGCCGGATGGGGCGCGGGATGAGGCCGCGGTCCTGATAGCCCCGCACATTGCGGACGGTGGTGCCCGCGGCCCGCGCCAAGTCCTCGATCCGGTATTCGGTCATGACGTCGATTGTGGCAGAGGCGTCGAGCGGGGTGGTCTCGACTTCGCTCGACCGTCGTGGGATTTCGCTCGACCGTCGTGGGATTTCACTTGACCGTCGTGGGATTTCGCTCGGCCGTCGTGGAAGTCAGGCGTCGACGGACAGTTCCGGGGAGTGGCAGCGGGAGACGCAGGGCAGGAAGTACCCGGCCTCGCGTTCGGGTTCGGTGAGCAGGCCGTCGCGGTGGTCCACCTCGCCGGCCGTGGAGTGCATCTTGCAGGCGCCGCAGAAACCCTGCTGACACGAGTAGGGCGCATCCGGGCGGACCGCGCGGATGGCGGTCAGCACCGACTGATCGGCGGGGACGGTGAGACGTTCCCCGGTCGAGTTGAGCACCACCTCGAACTCGGTGCCGTCGACGATCGGCGGCGGCGAGAAACGCTCGTAGTGCAGTTCGATGTCGCCGCGTCCGACGAGATGGGTGCGCAGCGCCTCCAGCATCACGACCGGGCCGCAGCAGTAGATCGCGAGGTCGGTCTCGCCGTGCGGGCGCCGCGTGGTCGGCCCGACCAGCTCGTCCATCGACGGCAGGCCGTCGACGTCGTCGGTGCGGACGGTCACCTTGTCGCCGTAGCGGGCCAGCTCGTCGATGAAGGGGATGGAGTCGGCGCTGCGGCCGGAGTAGATCATCGACCACTCGACGCCGAAGCGGTCGGCCATCGCGAGCATCGGCAGGATCGGGGTGATCCCGATGCCGGCGGCGATGAACCGCAATCGCGGTGCCGCGGAACCGAATCCGGGCAGCGCGACGGGAAAGGCGTTGCGCGGGCCGCGGATCGTGACGGTGTCGCCGACGGACAGGGTGTCGTGCACCTCGATCGACCCGCCGCCGCCCTCCGGGATGCGGCGCACGGCGATGCGGTAGGTACGACGGTCTCCGGGATCCCCGCACAGCGAATACGAGCGCATCCGGCCCGAGGGCAGATGCAGGTCGAGATGGGCGCCGGGATGCCACTCGGGGAGCACCGAGCGGTCCGCGGCCGCGAAGGTCAGCGCGATGACGTTCTCGTCCTGGGCCACCACCTCGCGCCCGACGATCTCCAGCGTGCGCAGGCCGTCGTCGGCGGGCAGCGGGCGCAGCCGTTCGAGCGCCCCCCAGAACGGGAACCAGGTCTTGCGCAGCCCGGTGGTCACCCGAAGCAGGGGATCACGCCGCCACCGGCCGTACAGGTGCGGCGGCTCGGTGGTGAAGCTCGTCGTGTGCTCGTGGAAGATGTGGTTCATCAGACCGCCTGCCGGGCACCCGGGGATGAGGCGAGATAGGCCACGGCCTGCGCGGTGTCACCGATGTCGGTGGGCTGGAAGGTCGGCCGGAAGTAGGTGAAGGTGGCCAGCAGGAGATGCCGGATCTTCGGCAGCACGTTCGCCCGCCCACCGCGCCAGTACCCGGTGAACTTGCCGATCATGCCGATGTTCACCGAGTCGTCCGAGTTCATGATGAAGCGGAAGCCGCGCACCAGGAGCAGGGCCAGGAACGGCAGTGCCAGGGCCATCGCCCGCGCCCGGTGGACCATGCTGTCCGCGAAATACGCCGCGGCGTCGTGCGCGACGGCGCGGTGCTCCACCTCTTCGGCGCCGTGCCAGGTGAACAGATCGGTCATGTTCGGGTCGGCGCCGGCCTCCGCCCACGAACAGTTCAGGGCGAAGTCGCCGAGGATCGCGGTGTAGTGCTCGATCGCGGCGATCAGCCACAGCCGCTCGATCAGGTGCTTCTGCCGCTGTTCCGGGGTGCCGCCGTCGCGCGGGCCGAGGGCGCGCCGGAAGATCCACTCCATCTGGTCGGTGTACGCCTTGGTCTCGATGCCGTGGCGGTTCAGCCACTCCACGACGGCCTTGTCGTGCGCCTCGGCGTGCATCGCCTCCTGCCCGATGAATCCGCGCATGTCGGCGGCGAGGGCCTCGTCCTTGATCATCGGCAGCGCCTCGTTGAAGGTCTGCACGAACCAGCGCTCGCCTTCGGGGAGAAGGAGATTCAGCACAGTGATGAAGTTGGACGCGACCGGATGGCCGGGGATCCAGTGCAGCGGGGCCGCCGAGAGGTCGAAGCGGACGTTGCGGGCGTGCAGCTCCACCTTGCCCGGATCGGTTTCCGGAGTGGACTGGTTCGGGTGCCGGGTCATCGTTGACTCCTGCCTTGGTCGGAACGGGGGAACGGCTACTTCGCGAGCTTGGCCCGGGCGGCGATACGCGACGCCCACGGGAAGAACCGGTAGGAGCGGTAGCCGAACTTGGCCTCCGGGGTCACCGGAACGACGGCCTTGTTGGCGAGGATGGCCTTCACGATGTCGCGTGCCACCTTGTCCGGGGTGAAGCCGCGGCGCGCGTAGAAGTCGTCGATCCGCTTGCGGTTGCCGGCCTCGTCGTCGACCCCGGCGATCTCGGTGGCGGCGGTGATGTTGGTGTGCACGATGCCGGGGCAGATCGCGGTGACGCCGATGCGGTGTTCGGCCAGCTCGGCGCGCAGCGACTCGCAGAACATCAGCACGCCGGCCTTGGTGGCCGAGTAGAGCGCCATGTCGCGCTGCGGGGTGAACGCGGATGCCGACGAGAGGTTCACGATGTGGCCGCCGACGCCGCGCTCGACCATCTGGCGGCCGAAGGCGCGGCTGCCCGAGATCACGCCGCGCAGATTGATCGCCAGGATGCGGTCGACCTGGGCGTCGGACGCCGCCAGCGCGGAACCGGCGAGTGCGATACCGGCGTTGTTGATGACGATGTCGGGTACGCCGTGGGCCGCGCGCACCGACTCGGCGAACTCGTCGACGGCCTCGGTGCTCGACACGTCGAGCGGGTACACACTGGTCAGGACGCCCTTGGCCTTGCACTCGGTGGCGGTCTCCTCGGCGCCGTCGACGTTGATGTCGGCGAGCACCACCTCGCACCCGAGCTCGGCGAGCGCGTACGCGGTTTCCCGGCCGATGCCGCTGCCCGCGCCGGTGATCACGGCCAGTTTGCCGCCGAGTCGTTGCGGCGGGCCGAGCCGGCGCGCCCGGTCGATGGTGTTCGGGGCGCTCGACGTGCCGTTCTCGATCAGGTCGATGAACTCGCGCGCGGTCGCGGCGACGTACCCGGGCTTGGTGTACGGCAGCCAGTGGCCGGTGGGGCTGTCCTTGCGCCAGAGCTTGCTCGCGTGGGTATGCGTGTACTGGTAGATCGCCGGGCGCAGCGCGATGTCGCGGTCGTTGACCACTTCGAGCACCGGTACGTCCGTGGGCCGCGGATCCGGGTGGGCCAGCTTCTGCCGGATGTTGGCGCTGTAGAAACGCAGGCCGGACACCATGTCCTGCTTCAGGGTGTCGCCGAGTGACACGTTCTCGCGCGGGGTGCCCTCGATGACGTGCAGGAACTCGGTCCACAGTTTCTCCGAGCCGACGGCCGAGAAAAACAGCTGCGGCAGTACCGGCAACTGGAAGAAGCCGGTGTACGCCGACGACGCGACCTGCGACAGGGCGCGGGCGAGGTTGCCGGGCGTCGGATGCGCCAGATTGGCGCGCGCCCACTCGCCGAGGTAGTCCAGGTTGGGGCCGGACACCGAGGTGAAGCTCTTGATGCGCTGCTGCGCGCCGGGCCGGGTCACCGCCTCCCAGGTCTGCACGCTGCCCCAGTCGTGCGCCAGCAGGTGGACCGGCCGGCCGGGGCTGACGGCGTCGATCACGTCGAACAGGTCGTCGGCGAGGTGCGTGAGCGCGTAGGCCTCGACCTGCTCGGGGCGGGTGCTCTCGCCGTATCCGCGGGTGTCGTACGCGATGACGCGGAGGTCGTCGCCGAGCAGGGGCGCGACGCGATCCCACAGGTGATGGGTGTCGGGCCAGCCGTGGACCAGGATCACCGTCGGCCGGTCGGCCTTGCCGGAGCCGGGGGAGTCGAGCTCGAAGACCGCGATCTCGACCTCGTCGTTCGACACGGTGGAGCGGTGCCAGGAAACCATGGGTGCATTCTCCTCTGGAAGGCCGGTTTCACTGGACGTTACCACTCGTCACAGATAAGTGGTAGCAAAAGTTAGCACCCGGGAGGAGGCCGGGCGCCGACCCGCTACTGCCGGTACGACGAGAGGAAGTTGCCGATCCGGTCGATGGCCTCGGACAGGTCCTGCGCCCACGGCAGCGTGACGATCCGGAAGTGCGCGGTGTCGTCGAGATTGAAGCCGCTGCCCTGGACCACCAGGATCTTCTCCTGGAGCAACAGGTCCTGGACGAACTTCTCGTCGTCGTGGATCTCGTGCACGTTCGGATCGAGCTTGGGGAACGCGTAGAGCGCGCCCTTCGGCGTGACGCAGCTGACGCCGGGGATCTCGTTGAGCTTGTCGACCGTGACGGTGCGCTGCTCGTACAGCCGGCCGCCCGGGGCGCACAGCGCGTCGATCGACTGGTAGCCGCCGAGCGCCACCTGAATGGCGTGCTGGCCGGGGACGTTGCTGCACAGCCGGGTCGACGCCAGGGTGTGCAGGCCCTCGATGAAGCCCTTCGCGTGGTCCTTCGGACCGGTGATGACGACCCAGCCGGCGCGGTAGCCGCACACCCGGTAGGCCTTGGACAGGCCGTTGAAGGTGAGCACCAGCATGTCGGGGGCCAGCGAGGCGATCGAGGTGTGCACGGCGTCGTCGTACAGGATCTTGTCGTAGATCTCGTCGGCCAGGATCAGCAGCGAGTGCCTGCGGGCGATCTCGACGATCCCGGCCAGCACCTCGCGCGAGTAGACGGCGCCGGTCGGGTTGTTCGGGTTGATCACGACGATCGCCTTGGTGCGGTCGGTGATCTTGGCCTCGATGTCGGCGAGGTCGGGATTCCAGTCGGCGGCCTCGTCGCACTTGTAGTGCACGGGCGTGCCGCCGGAGAGCGCGGTCATCGCCGTCCACAGCGGGTAGTCGGGCGAGGGGATCAGCACCTCGTCGCCGTCGTTCAGCAGCGCCTGCATGGTCATGGTGATCAGCTCGGAGACCCCGTTGCCGAGCAGCACGTCGTCGACGTCGAAGTAGGGGAACTCGCTGATCAGCTCGTAGCGCGTGACGATGGCGCGGCGGGCCGGGAGCACGCCGAGCGAGTCGGAGTAGCCCTGCGAGAAGGGCAGGGCGTGGATCATGTCGCGCATGATCACGTCGGGGGCCTCGAAGCCGAACAGGGCGGGGTTGCCGATGTTGAGCTTCAGGATGCGGTGGCCCTCGGCCTCCATGCGCGCCGCGTGCTCGTGCACCGGTCCCCGGATCTCGTAGCACACGTTCTTGAGCTTGTCGGACTGCTCGAGGGTGCGCAGGTTCAGGTTCTGGTGGGATACATGCGGTCGGCTCACGGGTTCCATTCTGACAGCCGGGGGCAAATGGATTCCCTGCGACGGGTCCGGCAGGGTGATGGTCATGGTGCAGCTGCGCGGACCGGGCGACGACGGTGGGTTCGAGGTCGCGTCGTTCAATGTGAACGGGATCCGGGCGGCGCGCCGCCGGGGGTTCGGCGACTGGCTGGCGCATCGCGGACCCGAGGTGGTCGCGATCCAGGAGTTGCGGTGCGGCGCCGCCGATGTCGGTGGGTTCCCCGGCTATCACGCGGCGTACGACGTCGGATCGATCCCGGGCCGCAACGGGGTGGCCGTACTGACCCGGGTGGAGCCGGTGGCGGTGCGCAGCTGGGATGTGACGCCGCCGGTGGCGCGGGGACTGGGCGAGTTCGCCACCGAGGGCCGCTACCTCGAAGTGGACCTGGCCGATCGGCCGCTGACCGTCGCCTCGCTGTATCTGCCCAAGGGCGGTCTGCCCGCGGACCTGCAGAAGCCCGGGTCCATGCGCGAGAAGCCGGACGGCGGCGCCAAGCACGCGCGCAAGATGCGTTTCCTCGCCGCCTTCGCGCGTGAGCTGGACCGGAACCGCCGGGCGGCGCTGCGGGCCGGCCGGGAGTTTCTGCTGGTGGGGGATCTGAACATCGCCCATCGCGAACACGATGTGACCAACTGGCGGCCGGCGCGCAAGATGGAGGGCTTTCTGCCCGAGGAGCGGGAATGGTTCGGCTCGATCATCGGGCCGCGGCGGCTGATCGACGTGGTGCGCCGCCTCCACGGCGACCGGCCGGGCCCGCTCACCTGGTGGAGCTGGGCGGGCGAGAGCTTCACCAAGGATGTCGGATGGCGGATCGACCACCAGCTCGCGACGCCGGGGCTGGCGCGCCGTGCGCGGTCGGTGCGGGTCGATAAGGAGCCCGCGGCGGACCGGAGGCTGTCCGATCACGCACCGTTGGTCGTGCGGTACGCCGAGGCCTGAGCCGGATCGTACTGACCCGTATGCGGGTCGCGGAGCCGCATACGGCGCTGGCCCGCCCTATACGGGTCAGTACGATCCGCCTGTCCGCGGTGGGGCGGCGAGCGCCTCGTACGACCACACCGTCAGATAGGCCAGGGCGAGGAAGGCGGCGATCGCCGCGGCGACACCGGTGGATTCGACGGACGAGAGGGGATCGCGCACCCAGTCGAGAGTCCCGGTCACCACCACGCCGAGCATGATCCCGGTCCAGGCGGCCACCCCGTACTGCAGCACGTGGCGCCACAGGTCGTAACCCTCGCGGAGGTGCACCAGATCGGTGATCAGATACGGCGCGTTGGGCAGAAACGCGAGCCACAGGAGGCCGAGCGGCAGCAGCCAGATCCGGCGGCGCACGACCGCGAACGCGAGGGCGAAGGCCAGCGGTATCCACGCGAGAAACAGGTTCCAGATCAGAAACCGGCTCGGATAGCTGAGGGGTGCGGCCGGATCGGTGACGCCGAGGACCGCGGTGAGCGCCGACGTGCCGGCCAGCGCGGCGAGCAGGACGAAGAACCGGGGATCGGTCAGGCGGATCGCCGGACCGCCTGGGTGGGACCGCACGGGTGAGGTGCCAGTGCCGGGGAACTCGTCGGTCGGGTACTCGGCGGAGGTCATGGCGGCCACGGTAGGCGAGACGCCTGAGATGCGGCTTCCCCTTCTGTGGCGGGCAGTCGGGCCTTGATCGTTGTCGATTTGTTGTCGCTCAGAGTGGGCAGAATTCGATGATGCACCGCCGGCGTCGATGTTGCGACAGCGCCGTTGGCCGGTCATCTCCGGGGGAGCTGCGACGCCTGGTCTGCCCACTCTGAGCGACAACGACGTCGAGGCGAGGATGTTTGACGAAAGCCCGGATGCGCGACGGCCCGGACTCCATTCGGAGTCGGGCCGCCTGTCGCTGCTACCTGCGCCGGGCTACTTGCCGGGGCGCTTCTTGCCTGCGGCCATGCCGAAGCCCTTGGCCTTGCCCTCGGTGCCCGCGGTGGTGGCGGCACCGGGCGCCGCGACCTCGGTCTCGGCGGCGATCGCCGCGTCGGCGACCTGGGCGTCGGGCTCGGCGTCCACGGACTCGGCGGTGTCCTCGGTGACCGGGGCATCGTCGAGGGTCACGTCCTCGATCGGTTCCGCCGCGGGTGCCTCGGCGGCCGGAGCGGGCTTCTTCAACCCGCCGCCGGGCTTCTTGAGGCCACCGGCCATGCCGAAGCCCTTGGCCTTGCCCTGCGTCGCCGAGGTGGTCGCCTCGGCCGGCACCGCGGTGTCGGCCGGAGCCGGCTCGGTCGTCGCGGCTTCGGCGGCCTCAGCGGCGCCGGGCTTCTGGAGCCCGCCGGGCTTCTTCAATCCACCAGGCTTCTTCAGACCTCCCGGCTTCTTGAGACCGTTCGGCGCGGTCTCGGCGGCCGGAGCCTCCGTGGCCGCTGCCTCCGCGACGGGAGCCTCTGCCGCACCGGGCTTCTTGAGTCCGCCCGGCTTCTTCAGGCCACCGGGCTTCTTCAGTCCGCCCGGCTTGGCGAGGCCGCCCTCGGCGGGTGCCGCGGCTTGTGCGGCCGGGGCCGCGGCGCCGGGCTTCTTCAGGCCGCCGGGCTTCTTGAGTCCGCCCGGCTTGGCCAGACCGCCCTCGGCGGGTGCGGCCGGTGCGGCGGCTTCCGCGGCACCCGGCTTCTTCAAGCCGCCGGGCTTCTTGAGACCGCCCGGCTTGGCCAGGCCACCGGCGGCCGGTGCCGCCGCCGCGGGTGCCGCGGCCTTGACCGCGGGCGCGGCCTTGACCGGTGCGGGTTCCGGCTCGGGTTCGGGCTCCGGTTCCGGCTTGGCGACCCACTTGGGGCCGTGGTGCTTGTCGCCGCGGGTCACGCCCTCGGGCCGGCCGCGCTTGACGCCCTCCAGGATCATCTGGGCGACGTCGACCACCTCGACCTTCTCTTCGAGCTCGGTGCCCGAGGTCTGGGCGGTGACGCCGTCGGTCAGCATCACGCGGCAGAACGGGCAGCCGGTGGCGATCAGCTTGGTGTCTTCGCCGTCCGGGGTGCCGGAGAGGGTGTCGAGGGCTTCGTCGACGCGGTCGATGTTGATCCGCTTGCCGATCTGCTCCTCCATCCACATGCGCGCGCCGCCGGCGCCACAGCACATGGAACGCGAGCCGTGCCGCGGCATCTCGGTGAGGGTGGAGCCGGAGGCCTCCATCAGTTCACGCGGCGCGTCGTAGATGGTGTTGTGGCGGCCCAGGTAGCAGGGGTCGTGGTAGGTGACCTCGCGGCCGCCGACCGGTGCCACCGGAACCAGGCGCTTCTCCCGCACCAGGCGGTTGAGCAGCTGGGTGTGGTGGACCACCTCGTACTGACCCGCGCTGGCCTCGCCGTTCAGCGACGCCACCTGCGGGTACTCGTTGTAGATCGCGTTGAAGCAGTGGGCGCACGTCACGACGATCTTGCGGCGCTGCTGCGGGGCGGTGCCGAAGAGCTCGTTGAAGGTCTCGATGTTCTGCTGCGCCAGCATCTGGAACAGGAACTCGTTGCCCGCGCGCCGGGCGGAGTCGCCGGTACAGGTCTCGCCCTGACCCAGGACCATGAAGTCGACGGCGGCGATGTTCAGCAGCTCGGCGACGGCCTTGGTGGTCTTCTTGGCGCGGTCCTCGTAGGCGCCGGCACAGCCGACCCAGAACAGGTACTCGTAGCCCTCGAACGACTCGACGTCCTGGCCGTAGACCGGCACGTGGAAGTCGAGCTCGTCGATCCAGGCGGTGCGCTGGGCCTGCGGCTGGCCCCAGGGGTTGCCCTTGTTCTCCAGGTTCTTGAACAGGCCGGCCAGTTCGGTCGGGAAGTCCGACTCGATCAGCACCTGGTAGCGCCGCATGTCGATGAAGTGGTCGATGTGCTCGATGTCGACCGGGCACTGTTCCACGCAGGCGCCGCAGGTGGTGCAGCTCCAGAGGGCTTCGGCGTCGATGATCGCGCCGGTGGTGCCCTCGGACTCGCCGACCAGCTTGCGCTCGGCCATGGTGCGGGCGGCCTCGGGGATCTTGGCGAGCCGGGCCTCGTCAGGGTTGCCCTCGGCGTCGACCAGCCCGACCTCGTTGCCCTCCATGTCCTTCTTGCCGCCGGCGATCAGGTACGGGGCGCCGCCGAGCGCCTGGTCGCGGAGCGACATGATCATCAGCTTCGGCGACAGGGGCTTACCGGTGTTCCACGCCGGGCACTGGCTCTGGCAGCGGCCGCACTCGGTGCAGGTGGTGAAGTCGAGCAGGTCCTTCCACGAGAAGTCGTCGATCTTGCCCGCGCCGAACGAGTCGACGTCCGGATCGGCGGTCTCCATCTCCAGGACCTTGCCGTTGCTCATCATCGGCTTGATCGCGCCGAGCGCGGGGGTGCCGTCGCTCTCCCGCTTGAAGAAGATGTTGGGGAACGCGGCGAAGCGGTGCCAGGCGACGCCCCAGTCGATGTTGTAGCCGACGACGGCGAGCCAGATCATGCCGCTCATGAGCTTGATGACGGCCGCCGCGGTGACCCAGTAGTGCGAGGGGTGGCCGAACAGCTCGGCGAAGTAGTGGGTGAAGAACGACGTCCAGATCGGTGGGTTCTCCATGCCCGTCGCGATCTTGAAGGTCTTCACGAAGATCATGCCGAGGCCCTCGATGAGGACGACGAGTTCGACGAAGTAGGCCGCCTTGAAGTCCGAGCCGCCGAACCGGGACAGCCGCTTGGGGACGCGCGGGTGGTTCAGCTGACGGATGATGATCAGGGTGGTGATACCGATGACGGTGCCCAGGCCGAGGACCTCGTCGGCGAAGATGTAGATGTCCCACGCGCCGATGACCGGCCAGTGGAAGTGCGGATCGAAGATCTGCCCGTACGCCTCGAACCAGAAGATGGCGCCGATCAGGAAGCCGAACATGACGAGCCAGTGGGCCCAGCCGACGGTCCGGAACTTCACCATCCGGGTGTGACCGACGAACTCTTTCAGCATCGTCCAGAATCGGGAGCCCAGGTAGGTGAAGCGTGTTCGCTCGACCTTCTCGCCCTGGGCGATCGCGAGCACCATCTTGCCGACGCCGCTGAGGAAGATCGCCCAGCAGAAGAGGCTGATGATCGCCGCGATGGATCCGATCACAACCGTCGTGGTCGTCATGGGATGTACCGGCCTTTCTTGAGGTCGTTACCGCGGTCGCGCGCCGACAGCCCGGAGGATGGCGCGAAACCCGACATGTATTCGGTAATACCGTAGAGGTTCGACCGTGCTCAGCGCCGCCAAGGTTTACCTAACTTGGCAGGTGAGACGGGTCCTCCCCGGACATTACTCGTGAGTAATAAAGCAAGCCAGCCCGCGCGTGCGCACTGTGGTGCGGGTCATCGATCTCCGGGCCCCCGGACACGACGCGGACCGGCCGGATCAGTCGTCGATCGGGTCGATCACTTCGAGTTCGCCGAGCGCGGTCTCCAGGTGGTCGAGCATGCGCTGCAGGCTCGGCAACTGGGCGCGGGCGCCGGTGATCCCGAAGGCGGTCTTGCCGCTGACCGAGGTGATCGTGATGTTCATCGCCTGCCCCTCGACCGGGATCGACGCGGGGTAGCAGCCGTCGAGCCGAGCACCGTTCCAGTACAACTGCTCGTCGGTTCCGGGGACATTGGAGATCACCACGTTGAACATCTGCGGGGACAGATCGAGTCCGCCGGGCATCGGGGAGAACGCCAGCGGCCAGAGGTTGGCCGCGCCGAGGGCCAGCTGTTGCAGCGGGCGCAACCCGCGGACCACGTTCTTGGCCGACGCGGTGGACGCGCGGATCTCGCGGAGCCGATCGGCCGGGGCCGGCAGGTCGGTGGCGAGCCGGGCCAGGATCGCGGTGACGTTGTTCCCCTCGGATTCGGCGTCGTGCAGGGAGACCGGAACCATCGCGGTGAGCGATTCGCCGGGCAGGGCGTCGTGATCGGACAGGTATGCGCGCAGGGCGCCCGAGCACATGGCCAGGATGACGTCGTTCACCGTGACGCCGTGCCTGCGGGCGGCGGCACGGATGCGTTCGGTGGGCCAATCCTGTGCGGCGAAGCGGCGAGCGGCGCCGATCGGGACGTTCAGCATCGTCTTGGGAGCGGCCTTCATCGGCGGGACGAAGTCCTTGTTCCGCATGCCGGAGACGGCGACCTTGGCCGCCGCGGGGGCCATGCCGACGATGTCGTCGGCGGTGCGTACGACCGTGCCGACGGTATCGGTGACCTTGGTGAACAGGTTCTTCTCCGGCTTCGGCGCCCGGTTCCGGCGGCGCCGCCGGAGCCGGGCGTCCCAGAACGCCGTGCCGGTGCGGTCCTCGGGATCGGTGTTGAGGCATCGCTGCAGCATGCGCAGCGCGGTGACGCCGTCGACCGTCGAGTGGTGGACCTTGGAGTAGAGGGCGAGCCGGCCGTCCTGCAGGCCCTCGATGATATGGAGTTCCCACATCGGCTTGGAGCGGTCGAGCAGCGTGCCGTGGTTGAGCGAGACATAGCGCAGCAGGTCTTTGATCTCGCCGGGGCGGGGCAGCGCGATGCGCCGGACGTGGTAGTCGAAGTCGATCTCGTCGGTGTGCTGCCACGCGAGATAGCCGGCGACGCTGCCGGCCGGCCGGCGGAGAAACGCGTCCTGGAACTCGGTGGCGGCCTCGAAGCGGTCGTGGAGTTCGTCGGCCAGTTCGGCCGCCGTCTGGCCATCGCGCGGAATGAACAGCTGGAGCCCGCCCACGTGCATCGGTTGGTCGCGTGTCTCGCCGATGAGGAACATCGACTCGGTCACCGGCATGTACTGCATGACGCTCCCTCGGGTTGGTCGGGTAGGGGAATCTTACTGGCAGGTAGACACTGAGACGTCATGACGTCGGACGTCTCAGGTTTGTCGATGATGTGCCTGGTCAGGCGCCGATCGGCGCGATATCTTCCAGCTCGAGCAGGGCGGTGTCGAGATGGTCGAGGATGCGCTGCAGGCTCGGCAGCTGGGCGCGTGCGCCGATGATGCCGAAATTGGCCTTCCCGCCGACCGTCGTGATGGTGATGTTCATCGCCAGGCCGTCCATCGGGATCGACACCGGGTAGCAGCCGTCGAGACGGGCGCCGTTCCAGTAGAGCGGCATGTCGGGGCCGGGCACGCTGGAGATCATCAGGTTGAAGCCGTGCGGCGTGTACTTGACGAAGCCGGGCACCGTCGCGAAGGCCAGCGGCCAGGCGTTCGCGGCACCGAGCGCGAGCGACTGGATCGGTTTGAGGCCGCGCACGATGTTCTTGGCGGACGACGACGAGGCGCGGATCTCCCGCAACCGAGCGGCGGGGTCGTCGATGTCGGTGGCCATCCGGACGAGGATGGCGGTGATCGCGTTGCCGTCGCCGTCGCCCTCGCCGTGCAGGGAGACCGGCAGGCACGCGGTGAGGGTGGAATCGGGGAGTTCGTGGTGGTCGTGCAGGTAGCGGCGCAGCGCACCGGCGCACATCGCGATCAGGACGTCGTTGAAGGTGACGCCATGCCGGCGTGCGACGTCGCGCAGGCGGTCGGTGGGCCAGTCCTGCGCGGCGAAGCGCCGTGCTGAGCCGATCGTCACATTGAGCGCGGTGACCGGGGCCATCTGCATCGGGGCGACGAAGTCCTTGTCGAACACGCCGGCGATCGCGACCTTCGCGGCGGCCGGGCCGAGGCCGATCAGGTCGTCGGCGAGGCCGACCGCCGAGCCGATGGTGCCGGTGACCTTGCTCAGTAGACCCGACGGGGTCGTCGGCTTCCGGGGGCGGCGGCGCCGCAGGAGTGCGGGGTCCCAGAACGACGTGCCGCTGCGGTCGTCCGGATCGGTGGTCAGGCTGCGCTGCAGGATGCGCAGCGCGGTGACGCCGTCGGCCAGCGAGTGGTGGATCTTGGTGTAGAGGGCGATGCGGCCGTCGCGCAGGCCCTCGATGATGTGCACCTCCCACATCGGCCGGTTCCGGTCGAGGAGCGCGCCGTGGTTGAGGGACACGTACCGCAGGAGGTTCTTGATCTCGCCCGGACGGGGCAGCACGATCCGGCGGACGTGATAGTCGACGTCGATCTCGTCGTCGTGCTGCCAGGCGGTCAGGCCCATGACGGAAGCCGGGCTGGCGGGGCGTTTGCGGAAGAGCGGCTGCACGCCGGTGGCCGCGACGAACCGTGCGTGCACCTCCTCGGCCAGTTCCGCGGGGCTCTGCCCGTCGCGGGGGATGAAGAGTTGCAGGCCGCCGACGTGCATCGGCTGGTCGCGCGTTTCGGCGACGAGGAACATCGACTGCGTCACCGGCATGTACTCCACAGGTGCTCCTCCGTTTGCGCGCCGTTCCGGCGGTGTACCGCACGCCGCCTTCTCGCCATATTGTGGCACGCACCACATCGCGGAGAATCCGGTGGTGTCCCACGCCCCGTTGGCGGCCGTCGCGGAGAGGCCGAGGGCGTCGGCCGACGGGTGGACGGAGAGTCTGAAAAGACGGCTTTCCGATCTTCTGTGACTCGCGACACGCTCAGCGTAGTCTCAGCTTCGCCGGGAACTTGATTGCATCTGAGAGGAAGCGCACTTATGGCCACATCGCAGGCCCGAAAGAACCGTCGCCGCCGGAAGGCGGGCGCCGCCGTCGCGGTGGGGGCCACCGCCGCGCTGATGGCGGGCACGATGACCGCGCCGCCCGCGCACGCAGCAGACATCTTTCCCCTGAGTATCGGGAGTCTCGGCTCTGTACTGCCAGCGGTCGCGGCCTGCGATGCGGGTGACACCGACGCTAGCCAAGATCTGGGCAGTGTTGCGGATTGCACCGGCGCCAGCCCCTGGCTGTTCTCGTCGGTCGCCGACGCGATCCTGGGCATCGTCGCGCCGGACATCGCGGGGCTGGTCTCCGTCGGCGGGCTGAACGGTGCACTCGCCACGCCAGGCGTCGAACTCGACCTTCATAATCCCAGTGTTCTGATACCCGGGACAGCCACGATTTCCGGAAGCGGCTACACCACCGCCATCACCGTCCTGGGGGGTGAGTCCACGGCCAAGGCGGACTACATCTTCGCGGTCGCGGCGGCCATCGCCGCCGCAGGTGGCATCGCGAACGCGGAATCACTCTTCGGGGTGAGCGTCGCGACGGCGATCGGCCGGCCTGCGTCGCAGGAATTGATCGGCATCGGTTCGCCGAGGGTGGAGAACTCGGCGAATGCGAAGAGCCTGCCGTTCGGCATCGCGATCGCCAACTCGTCGTTGACCCTCGGTGAGGTCGCCTCCGGGTTGGTTTCTAACGTCAAACAGTACCGGGCATCGACTGTCGCGCTCGGCGGTATCACCGCCGCATACAGGTCGCTCGACGGTTCATCGGGTGCTGTCTGCACCGCCGCCTACGGTGAGGCTCGGGTGCACGAGCAGACACTCGATGATTCGGGCGCGGTCACGAGCTCCAAGCGCACCCATTCCTGCACCAGCGTGCTCTTCATCTTCCAGAAGCAGCAGAACGTGGATCAGCACGGCGGCTACGTGGTCTACGCGATCAAGAACCCGCTGGACATCGGTCTCGTCTCGCCGTTCGGAGACAAGATCGCGGACCTGATCTCCGACGTGGGCGGCGACGTCTTGGACCTGGGGCCGCTGAACGATGTGCTCGCCGGAAAGTTCGTCCCGGAATTCAAGAGCGATCTGATCCGCGTGGTGATGACCGACAGCGGTCCGAAGGTGGAGTCCGATCTGATCGACTGGATCAGCGGGATCATCGGCTCGGCCTCGTCGAATACCTCCACGCAGGTCCTGAGACAAGCGGCTGCGCCGGCCTCCCTCGCTCTCGGCGAGCAGTCGACCCAGCAGGTCGCCGACGGCCAGGCCGATGGGTCGGACGGAGACGCGGCCCAGAAGTATCCGATGGTCGTCAACGATGCGCCGACGCCCGTGGTGAGCTCGGACATCAATCCGCCGAACGACCCGCCGGCGATCGTGGTGTCTCCGCCGGCCCCGCCGGTGGACACCGTCACGGGCACCGGTGACAACGACAAGGCCGATCTCGATCAGAAGTCGAACTCGGAACTCGGCGGCGGTGCCGACGACGGCGCGGGTGACGGTGGCGCCGAAGGTCAAGGTGGCGCCGAAGGTCAAGGCGGTGCCGGAGACAACGGTGGCGCCGAAGGTCAAGGTGGCGCCGGAAACGACGGCGGTGCCGGTGCCGGTGCCGGTGCGGGTGGCGACTCGGGCTCCGGAGTCGTCAGCGACTAACTGAGTCAACGGTTCGCATCGGCCCGCTCACCTGCCAGGTGAGCGGGCCGACTGCCGTCCGGGGAGTCTTTCTCGGGCTCGACACGGCAGTCCCGTTCGGCGGACGCACCAGGTTCCGCGGCGCCGCGGTGCCCTCCGACGACCACCGGCCCGCGCCGGGGCGGCTACCGTGATCGGGTGCGGAGACGACTCGGAACACTGGCGCTCTGGCTGGTGATCGTGGTCGAGGCCGTCGTGATCGGCAGTTCGGCGTGGGCGGTGGCCGTCTCGCGCGGCCGGGTGGTCGACGCCGGCGAGGTTCCGCCGGGGGCGCCCGAGACGGTGATCGTTCTCGGCGCCAAGGCCGGCGCCGGTGAACCCGGCGTCTACCTGCGCAATCGGCTCGACGTGGCGCTGGAGCTGTACCGGGAGGGCCGGGTCGACCGGATCATCGCCTCCGGAAACGACGCCGACGACGCCGGCAACGAGGTCCGCGTGATGCGCGACTACCTGCAGGCGCACGGGGTCCGGGCGGCGGACATCGTCGATGACCCCCTCGGTCTGAACACCGCGGCGACATGCCGCCGGTCGGCCGAGGAGTTCGGGGTGCGGCGCGCGCTGATCGTGACGCAGAACTTCCACGTCGCGCGGGCCGTCGGACTGTGCCGGGCCGCCGGGATCGACGTGACCGGGGTGATCGCGCCGTGCCGCGGATGTACGCGACTGTCGCTGGCGCGCAACTTTCTGCGGGAGGCTCTCGGCTCGCGGCCGCGAGCCGTCGTGGATTCCCTGATCGGCTGAGGAGAGGCGCGCGGCTCCGGCAGCGGGTCGCTGGGCCTCGCGCGGCCTCGCCGGCGGAGGTCGTGCGGGCAGATCCCCGAAAACGGCTCGCGTTCGCGGTCGCGCGGCGAGGATCGAGGGACAGGGGGCATCCGATCGATCGAGAAGGACGAGGAATCACACGATGAAGACGAAGGCGGCGGTCCTGCGCGGCGTGAATCAGGAGTGGCAGATCGAGGAGGTGGAACTCGGCGACCCGGTGGCCGGCGAGGTCCAGGTGAAGCTGGCCAGCTCCGGCCTCTGCCACTCCGATCATCACCTGCGCACCGGCCAGAGCCCGGCGCCGATGCCGGTGGTCGGCGGCCACGAGGGCGCCGGAGTCGTGACCAAGGTGGGGCCGGGGGTGACGCGGTTCGCCGAGGGCGACCACGTGGTGACCGCGTTCATCCCGGCGTGCGGCGTCTGCGGCCCCTGTTCCCGCGGTCAGCAGAACATCTGCGACGAGGGCGCAGGTCTGCTGACCGGGCTGTCGATCTCGGACAAGACGCACCGCGTCACCAACGCCGCGGGCGAGGGGTTCACCCAGATGTGCCTGCTCGGCACGTTCTCGCCGTACATCACGGTCAACCAGGCCTCGCTGGTGAAGATCGAGGACGACATTCCGCTGCGGGAGGCCGCGCTGCTCGGCTGCGGCGTGGCCACCGGCTGGGGCAGTGCCACCGAGATCGGTGGAACCAAGGTCGGCGACACCGTGGTCGTGGTCGGTATCGGCGGGGTGGGCATCAACGCGGTGCAGGGCGCCAAGGCCGCCGGTGCGCGGTACGTGGTGGCCGTCGACCCGGTGAAGTTCAAGCGCGACATGGCCGAGAAACTGGGCGCCACGCACACCTTCGCGAGCATGGAGGAGGCGCTGCCGACGGTCGGTGAGATCACCTGGGGCACGATGGCCAACACCGTGGTCATCACCGTCGGCGAGATCAAGGGCGAGTACATCGCCCCCGCGCTGGCGATGACCGGGAAGGGCGGCCAGGTGGTGGTCGTGGGCATGGGCGATTTCCAGGCGATGGACGTCAAGCTCAACCTGTTCGAACTCACCCTGCTGCAGAAGCGCGTGCAGGGGGCGATCTTCGGCGGTGCCGGTCCGCGCACCCAGGTGCCCAAGCTGCTCAACGAGTACCGCGCCGGTCAGCTCAACCTGGCCGACCTCGTGACGCAGACCTACCGTCTCGAAGACATCAACAAGGCGTACGACGACATGCTCGAGGGCAACAACATCCGCGGCATGATCGTCTACGACGAGGCCGACTGGTAGGCCGTCACCAGTCCGCCGCACCGGGTGCTCACTCGCGCCCGGTGCGGCGGTGTCCGTCGTTCAAAAAGCTCCAGGCCGGCTCGTGGTGAACGAGCTCGTCCGGTCAGCGACCGTGCAGTACCGGGATCGGGCCGGTCGGGCAATCGGCCGACGGGTCGTCCTCGGGCAGGCTCTGTGCGTAGACGACGCCCAGACCCAGCAGCACCAGACCGACCACGATGAACACCAGCACCCGGAAGAACCCGCCGAGTGCGGCGAGATCGAACAGGAAGAGCTTGGCGACCGCGACCGCGATCACCAGCAGTCCGGCGGTCAGGGCCAGGGTGCGATCGCCGTGACGGAGGCGCCTGGCCCACGTCAGCGCCACGGCGCCGGCCGCGACGAAGCCGATCGTCGCGCACATCTGGCCCGCCCGGTAGCCGTTCAGGCTCCCGCCGGTGACCGCCGTGCCGACCGCCACGCAGAACACGTTGGTCACGAGCAGGGACACCAGTCCGGCGATGACGATGAGCACGGTCGACGCGCTCTTCGCCGAGGGCAGCCACGACCAGGTGACCATGCCGAGGGCGACCAGCGCGAGCAGCGAACCGATGACGAGAACGATCCGGTCGGTGGTGCCCAGCCCGTCCCGGACGAACATCGCCGTCGCGCCCGGCACGGCGATCGCCACCAGCCCGACGGCGAGGACGACGGTGGCCGCGATCCGCACCGGCAGGGCGAGATCGCCGGCAGCGCGGTCCGACACGGCCAGGACCGCGGCCGTCCCGAGCAGCGCGAGCGTGAAGCCGTCGACGCCGAACGCGACGGCCACCGCGATCACCCCGGTCACCACGCCGGCGGCCAGCCACGCGATCCGGACGCCGCGGTTCGCGCCCGGCAGGCCGGTGCCGCCCGCGGCGAGCGCGAGCAACACCGCGGCGGTGACGCCGAGGATGATCCCGGCGGTGGTCCCGCCGAGCCGGTATCCGCTGATCAACAGGGGTAGAACCGGAAGGAGGCCGATGAGCGCGACGAGCAGGGGGAGCGAACTGGTCCGCACCAACAGACAGGCCGACGCCACACCGAGGGCCGCGGTCAGACAGGCCACGATCGCGAACTGGGTGGACGTCCCTGCGTGCAGCTGCACCGCGAGCCCGACGATCGGCAGCGTGGCCGCGACCGTGGTGACGGCGAACAACGCGCACCAGTTGCGGCCGATCTGGACGGCCAGCGAGGCCGCGGCGTAGACCAGCAGGAAGACCGCGAGGGTCATGGTGAAGCCGTGCGTGAGAAACGGGGAGAACAGGATCAGAGCCACCCCCGCGGTCACCCCGAGCCACTGATCCTTCCAGGCCGCGGCGACGCCGAGGCCGCCGGCGACGACGGTCCCGGACAGTACGAGCGCCGCGATCATCGGCAGCCAGTGATAGATGTTCGCGGCCGCCATGACGCAGAAGAGCGCGGTCACCACGCCGGTGGCGACCAGGGCCGACGCGGCCGGACGGCGCGCCGGACGGCGGCCAACCCAGATCCCGGCGCCGGCGAGGACGGCGGCCAGCACGGCACCGCCGGCGACCCGGACCTCGGGGCGGAGCAGACCCGCCTCCGCGGCCAGCACTAGCAGCAGAACCACGCCGATCAGGGTGATCGCGGCACCGGCGACGGCCAGCACCCGGCCGATCACGCTGCCGGTGTCGCGGGGTGCGCGCACCGGGGGAGCGGGCCAGGCCGGGCCGTACGGATGCACCGGAGACGGAGCGCCCGGATACGGCGGGAAGGGCGCGGCCGGCTGAGGTCCGGCGTACGGAGGCGGAACCAGCGGAGTCGGGATGGGCGGCGCGGCGGGCGGCGGTGCGATCGGTGTACCGGGCGGCGGCGCGAAGGCGGTCGCGTACTGCAGGGTGGGCCGAGGTTCGGCCTGCGGCTCGGTCGCCGCCCGCGGTTCCGGCTCAGCCTGTTGTTCGGGTTCCAGTTGTTCGGGTTCCGGGGCCGTCGCGGGCCGCGTGGCGAGTCCGGCCAGGGCCTCGCGGAGTTCGGCGACGTCGCCGGTGACCTTCGACAGGCGGGCGGAGATGGCGTGCAGGTCGTCGTCGATGCGCGCGGCGACCTCGATCGGATCCGGTGCTGAGCTCATGATTTCTAGTGTCCGCCGGGATACGGGCACCCGGATGCGCAGAACTACCTAGATGGGCGATTCCCGGAGTCGGCGGCTGTACGGCCGGACGGATTCGGCGTCCGTGGTGCCGCTACGACAGCCCGTTGTCCATCGCGTAGCGGGCCAGCTCCACCCGGTTGCGGAGGTGGAGTTTGCGGAGGGTGGCGCCGACGTGGTTCTCGACGGTCCGCGGGCTCAGGTACAGGCGCTCGGCGATCTGCCGGGAGCTGAGGCCCTTGGCGACGTAGCGGAGGACCTCGGTCTCACGCTCGGTGAGGGCGGGTGCGTCGTCGGCAGGATCCTTCGCGAGCCGCCGGTATTCGCCGAGCACCAGGCCGGCCAGGCCGGGGGTGAAGACGGTCTGCCCGGCGGCGGTCGCCCGGACGGCGGCGACCAGCTCGGAGCGCTGCGCGCTCTTGACCAGGTATCCGCCGGCACCGGACTTGATCGCCTCCAGGACGTCGTCGCGCTCCTCCGAGGCCGACAGCACCAGGATGCGCGAATTCGGGGAGACCGCCAGCACCGCGACGGTGGCCTGGGCGCCGTTGCCGTCGGGGAGTTGCATGTCCATCAGCACCACGTCGGGCTGATAGGCGCGCGCCATCTCGGTGGCCCGCTGCACGCCGTCGGCCGCGGCGACGACGTCGAAGCCCTCGTCGGTCAGGTCCCGGGCGACGCCGTCGCGCCACATCGGGTGGTCGTCGACCACCATCACGCGGATCGGTGCGGGATCGCTCATCGTCGGTCGCCCTCCTGGCGTAGCGGGATCGTCAGTTCCCATTCTGTGCCCGCACCGGGCGCCGATTCCAGCGCCACGCTGCCGCCGAGCGCTTCGATGCGTCCGATGATCGACCTGCTGATGCCCATCCGGCCCTCGGCGGCGGCCTGGTTCAGGCGGCCCGGCGCGATCCCGCGGCCGTCGTCGCGCAGGCTCAGGACCACCTCGTCGTCGAGGTCTTCCAGAAGGACGAAGCTGTGGGCGCCGGGCCCGGCGTGCCGGGCGGTGTTGTCGAGGACGTTGGTGACCGCGGCCAGGACCTCGCGCGCGATCTCCTCGTGCAGGACGACCGGTGCCGCCGGGGTGCTGACCGAGACGGTGTCGGTGGCGAGGGCGCGGAGGGGCACGCCGAGGTCGACGATCTCGGCGGTCGTCGGACGGCTGCGCGAGGAGGAGGCCTGCGGGTGGACCTCGGCGATCAGCCGCCGCAGTTGCCGTTCCTGGCCGGCCGCGAGTTCGGCCAGTTCGGTGGTGGGGCCGCCGATCTCACGGCCGCGCCGGGCGATCAGGGCGAGCGCCTGCAAGACGCCGTCGTGCACGTGCCGGGCGAGTCGTTCCCGTTCGGCGGCCTGTGCCGCGGCGTGCACCGCGGCGGTCAGCTTCGCGTGGGTCACCCGCGCGCGGGAGGCGGCCAGTCCGACCGCCATACCGGCCACGACCAGCAGCAGGAAGGTCGCGTTGCGCCCGAAGTTGAAGAAGACCTGCCCCTTGACCAGGAAGTTCGCCAGCCCGATCGCGACCCCGGCCGCGGCCCCCGTCCAGGCGCCGCCGAGCAGAGCCGCCGAGAGCAGCGCGCTGGAACACCACAGGGTGGTCGGCCACGTCTGGTTCGACGCGATCCAGGCGGAACTCGCGACGTACTCGGTGGAGAGCATCGCCGCGATGAAGCAGGCGAGTTCGGCCGCGGCACACCACCAGCGGCGGCCGAAACCGACGAGGTACCCGGTGGCGAAGACCGCGTTCGCGGCGGTCAGGAGCACGAAGAAGAGCCAGGCGATCCCGGGATGCTCGAGGTCGTGGTCGACGGCGATCAGGAAGCCGAGCGCGTAGAAGAAGCCGAGCAGCCGGAATATCTGGGCACCGCGCCAGAGCGGGCCGACCGGGTCGTCGTCGTCGAGCCGGCGCCAGCTCTCCGGGAACAGCCGGTCCAGAGCGGTCACCGCTGCGACGGGGGACATGGGCGGTGGGTCAGGCGTCAGCGGCGACGACGGTGTTGCGGCACTCGCCGATGCCGTCGATGCTCACGACGATCCGCTGGCCGGCCTGCAGATGCGCCTCGGGGCCGTGGTCGTGCGCTGGCGACGACGGGCTGCCGGTGGCGACGATGTCGCCCGGGCGCAGTTCCATGAACCGCGAGGCGCGACGGACCACGTGCACCGGGTCGAAGTGCAGGTCGGCGGTGCTGCCGGACTGGACCGGCCGGCCGTCGATCGTGGTCGTGAGCGCGAGGGTCGGTGCGATGCCGCCGGGCAGGTCGTCCGGGGTCACCAGGTACGGGCCGATCGGGGTGGAGCGGTCCCAGATGTTGCCGAGTCCCCATTCCTCGGCCTGGAACTCGAGATCGCGGTCGGTGACGTCGTTCATGACGGTGAAGCCGGCGATGGCGGCGGCCGCCTCGTCGTCGGAGGCGTGCCGCACGGTCCGTCCGATGACGATGGCGAGCTCGACGGCGCAGTCGAGGGCGTGGGCGTCCGCCGGCTTGACGATCTCGTCGTTCGCGCCGATCAGCGCGGTGGAGAACTTGGTCGACAGGCGCGGTGATTCGGGGATGTTCAGCCCGAGGACCCGGTAGTGCTCGCCGTAGTTGTGCGACACGCAGATCACCTTGTCGGGGTTGATCACCGGCGGCGCGAAATCGGCGGTGGCGGCGTCGTAGGTGGTGCCGCCGTCGATCGCCGCGGCCCGGGTGAGGCCGTCCGGATCGGCCAGCAGCGCACCCAGATCGACGTACCCCAGGTCGACGAGCACCGGCGACGTGCCGCTGTCGACGCGCTTGACCGCGCGGGTGGTGGTGCCGGTACGGATCGTGGCCAGGTGCATGGTGTCCCCTCGAAGTAGCTCGCGCCGGTGCGCGCTCACTCCATCATCGCACCGGCGCCCATTGTGAGCAGGATCACCACATATATGCACGTAACAGGCTCAACTTCGGGAAGAGATCGGCCCGCGGACCGGTTGTACCCATCGAGGAACCTGAGTGAACAGCGCTCAAGAAGGCTTGACGGATCACCGTCACCGGTCTAAGTGTTGAGTGCGAGACGCTGAGGTTTCTGACCAAGACATCAGGAGCCATTGCGGCCCTACCGGACAAACCCGGCTCACCTAGCCGTACAACAGGGAGGAACACACATGTCACGTGCTGTCGGAATCGATCTCGGCACCACCAACTCCGCGCTCGCGGTGCTGGAGGGTGGCGAGCCCGTCGTCATCACGAACGCGGAGGGATCGCGGACCACCCCGTCCGTCGTCGCCTTCGCCCGCAACGGTGAGGTCCTGGTGGGTCAGCCCGCCAAGAACCAGGCCGTCACCAACGTCGACCGCACCATCCGCTCGGTCAAGCGCCACATGGGCGACCCGAACTGGACCATCGAGATCGACGGCAAGAAGTACACCGCGCAGGAGATCAGCGCCCGCACGCTGATGAAGCTGAAGCGCGACGCCGAAGCCTACCTGGGTGAGGACGTCACCGAGGCCGTCATCACCGTGCCCGCCTACTTCAACGACTCGCAGCGTCAGGCCACCAAGGAAGCCGGCCAGATCGCCGGCCTCGAGGTCCTGCGCATCGTCAACGAGCCCACCGCGGCCGCCCTGGCCTACGGCCTGGACAAGGCCTCCAAGGAACAGACCATCCTGGTCTTCGACCTCGGCGGCGGCACCTTCGACGTCTCCCTGCTGGAGATCGGCGACGGTGTGGTCGAGGTGCGCGCCACCTCCGGCGACAACGTGCTCGGCGGCGACGACTGGGACGAGCGCATCGTTCAGTGGCTCGTCGACAAGTTCAAGGCGTCCAGCGGCATCGACCTGACCAAGGACAAGATGGCCATGCAGCGTCTGCGTGAGGCCGCCGAGAAGGCCAAGATCGAGCTGTCGGCGTCGCAGAGCACCACCATCAACCTGCCGTACATCACGGTCGACGCGGACAAGAACCCGCTGTTCCTGGACGAGACGCTCAGCCGCGCCGAGTTCCAGAAGATCACCCAGGACCTGCTCGACCGCTGCCGCAAGCCCTTCGAGGCCGTCATCAAGGACGCGGGCATCCGCGTCGACGACATCGACCAGGTGGTTCTGGTCGGCGGCTCCACCCGCATGCCCGCCGTGTCCGAGCTGGTCAAGGAACTGACCAACGGTCGCGAGCCCAACAAGGGCGTCAACCCGGACGAGGTCGTCGCCGTCGGCGCCGCCCTGCAGGCCGGCGTGCTGCGCGGCGAGGTCAAGGACGTGCTGCTGCTCGACGTGACCCCGCTGTCCCTCGGCATCGAGACCAAGGGCGGCGTGATGCACAAGCTGATCGAGCGCAACACCACCATCCCGACCAAGCGCTCGGAGACCTACACCACGGCCGAGGACAACCAGCCGTCGGTGCAGATCCAGGTGTACCAGGGTGAGCGCGACATCGCGGCCCACAACAAGCTGCTCGGCAGCTTCGAGCTGGGCGGTATCGCACCGGCCCCGCAGGGTGTCCCGCAGATCGAGGTGACCTTCGACATCGACGCCAACGGCATCGTGCACGTCACCGCGAAGGACAAGGGCACCGGCAAGGAGAACAGCATCCGGATCCAGGACGGCTCGGGTCTCTCGAAGGAAGAGATCGACCGCATGGTCAAGGACGCCGAGCTGCACGCCGAGGAGGACCGCAAGCGCCGCGAGGAGGCGGAGACCCGCAACCAGGCCGAGTCCCTGGTCCATCAGACCGAGAAGGTGCTGAAGGACAACGAGGACAAGATCCCGGCCGACGTCGTCGCCGACGTCAAGGGTGCGGTCGACGAGGCCAACGAGGCGCTGAAGGGCACCGACACCGCCGCGATCCGCAGCGCGATCGAGAAGCTGTCGGAGAAGTCGCAGAAGATGGGCGAGGCGATCTACGCCAACGCTCAGGCCGAGACCTCGGCCGCCGACTCCGGTAACGCCGCGGGCGGCAGCTCCGACGACGACGTCGTCGACGCCGAGGTCGTGGACGACCCCGCGGACGACAAGTGACGGCGCCGGGCGCCGAGGGCGGCGCGCCGGGGCCCGAGGACGTCGTGGACGCCGAGGTCGTGACCGAGAACGCCGCCGAGGCGGGAGCCGCGCAGGCTCCCGCCGAGGAGGCGGGCGGCATCGATGAGCGGGTCGCCGAGCTGACCGAGGCGTTGCAGCGGGAGCGAGCGCAGTTCGTCAACTTCCGCCGGCGCAGCGCCGAGGAGGCACAGCAGAAGGTGGCGCTCGGCAAGCAGTCGATCGTCGAGAAGCTGCTGCCGCTGCTCGACGACTTCGATCGGGCCCGCGAGCACGGTCACCTGTCCGACGGCCCGCTGAAGGCCTTCGCCGACAAGCTGGGCGATGTGCTGGGCGGCGAGAAGGTGGCGAAGTTCGGTGCCCCGGGCGACCGGTTCGATCCGGAATTGCACGAGGCGATCCAGAACGACGGCAGCGGGGTGGACCCGGTGATCGGGCAGGTGTTCCGGCCCGGTTATCGACTGGGGGACAAGGTGATCCGTCACGCGATGGTCACCGTCACCGATCCGGATCCGGCGGCGGGCGCCGCCGGGACACCGGAGAACGCATAGCAGCCGGGCGGGACCGGGAACGACGTCGGCGTCGTCCCGGTCCCGCCGCGGTCGCGGCGACACAAGACTTTTCCGCCCGGGTGACAGACGCGATGGCGCCGGGCGAGGTACGAAGATCAACAAGACTTTTCAAGACAAGGAGGTGACGCCGGTATGGCGGTGCAACGCGAATGGCTCGACCGAGACTTCTACGCCGACCTGGGCGTCGCTTCGGACGCATCGGCCGCGGACATCAAGAAGGCCTATCGGAAGCTCGCAGCACAGCTGCATCCGGACCGGAATCCGGGCGATACCGCTGCGGAGGACCGTTTCAAGAAGGTCTCCGAGGCCAACAGTGTGCTGTCCGATGCGGAGAAGCGCAAAGAATACGACGAGGCCCGCGCGCTGATGGCCAGCGGCCGGTTCCGTGGCGGTGACGCCTTCGGAGGCGGCGGCGGATTCGGCGGCGGCGGTGGCTACACCACGACCGGTGGCTTCGACATCGGCGACCTGAGCGACCTGTTCGGCGGCGGCGCCGGGGGCGGTGCCGGGGCCGGCGGGATGGGTGACATCTTCGGGAACATCTTCGGTGGTGGCGGCGGCCGCCCGCGCGGTGCTCAGCAGCAGCCGCAGCGTCCGCGCCGCGGCAACGACCTGGAGACCGAGACCACGCTGGCCTTCCGCGACGCGGTGAAGGGCAACACGGTGACGCTCAAGGTCACCAGCCCGTCGCCGTGCACGTCGTGCCACGGCAGCGGCGCCAAGGCGGGGACCAGCCCGAAGACGTGCACGTCGTGCAACGGCTCCGGGTTCATCCACCGCGATCAGGGACACTTCGGCTTCGCCGAACCCGATCCGGAATGCCAGGGCACCGGCACCAAGATCGACGAGCCCTGCCCCGACTGCTCGGGCACCGGGGTGCAGATCCGGCCGCGGACCATCAACGTCCGCATCCCGAAGGGCGTCGAGGACGGTCAGCGGATCCGGCTGACCGGCCAGGGCGAGGCCGGCCGTCGTGGGGCGCCGTCGGGCGACCTGTACGTGACCGTGCACGTGACGCCGGACCGGCTGTTCACGCGCAGCGGCAACGACCTGAAACTCCAGCTGCCGGTGAGCTTTTCGGAGCTGGTGCTGGGGACCACGGTCTCGGTGCCGACGCTCGACGGCTCGGTGGGCGTCAAGATCCCGCCGAACACCGCCGACGGCCGCACGCTGCGACTCAAGGGCCGCGGTGTGCCGAAGCGGTCCGGCGGGGCCGGCGATCTGCTGGTGACCGTCAAGGTCGCGGTGCCGCCCACTCTCGACGAGGCTGCCACCGACGCCATCAAGGCGTACGCGGCGGCGGAGAAGGAGAGCGGATTCGATCCCCGGGCCGGCTGGGGGCGGTGATCGCCGATGCGGGACGAGAGAGGCGACGTGGCGTCGAGTGACACCGCGACCTACCTGATCTCGGTGGCCGCGGAGCTGGCCGGCATGCACGCGCAGACGCTGCGCACCTACGACCGGCTCGGTCTGGTGACGCCGCAGCGGACCACCGGCGGCGGGCGGCGGTACTCGCCGAGCGACGTCGAACGGCTCCGCGAGATCCAGCGGCTGTCGCAGGACGAGGGCGTCAACCTGGCCGGAATCAAGCGGATCATCGAGCTGAGCGACGAGCTGGAGGAATTGCAGCGCCGGGTGGCCGAACTCTCCGCGCGGGCCCAGGCTTCCCGCGGCTCGCGCGGCGAGGTGGTCCACGTCGAACGGTCCAACTCCGTGGTGGTCTGGCAGCCGCGCCGGCGCCGGTCGGAGTAGAACCGCGGCAGTCGGCCCCGCAGCCACGGCACCGGGCGACGTCCGAGTCGGCGGCGACCAGCGCGATCGTCGAACATCCACATGACGATTGAACGCACCGAGCGTGACCGCGGTTCCCTCGCGCGCTCCCCGCGCGCGTCGTCGCCGGTGTGGCCCGGACAGACCCGCGGCAGTCGGTCACAGGCGCGGCGGCGACTGCCGCGTGGGTGCACCGGTGCCGCGGCTCCGTCGTCGAGTGCCGCGGGTCAGGCGTGGACGGGGTCGTGGCGCATCGCGTCGTGGGGGACGCCGGCCAGGCGGAGCTTCAGTTTGGTGGAGGTGATCATGTCGGCGGGGCCCGCGATGAGAACCTGGCGGCCGGTCCAGTCGCCGTAGCGAGCGGCCACGTCGCCGACACGGCCGTAGACCACCTCGAAACCCCATTGACGCGGGTCGGGGGCACCGTCGATCCACCACGGATCGGCCGGATTCTCGATCACCGCGGTGATCTTGAGCCACGGATTGGTGGTGGCGAGTTCGCGGAGAACGGCGAGGTCGTACAGCTCGCCCGGGTAGCGGGCGCCGTAGAACAGGTGCGTCGGTGGGGAGTCGGTGCGCTGCGCCATCTCCAGGAGCAGGGCGCGCAGCGGGGCCAGTCCGGTGCCGCCGGCGACCATCAGGACGGGGTCGTCGCCCTCGACGGCGAGCGTGCCGTGCGCCTGGGCGAAGGTCCAGACGTCGCCGGGCGCGGTCTCCTTCACGATCGACGTGCTCACCTGCCCGCCCGGCACGGCCCGCACGTGGAACTCCAGTTCACCGGCGTCGTTCGGCGGCGTCGCCGGTGAGAGATCACGCCACAGATACGGCCACTGCGGGATCTTGGTCTCCAGGTACTGGCCGGCGTGCACCGGCGGTACCGGATCGACGGCGACCAGGCGCACGACGGCGCGTTCCCGGGTGATGGTGAACTTCTGGACCACCCGCGCGCGCCAGGTGGCCGGTCCTTCGACGCTGTGCGCGGCGCCGCGCATCACCCCGGTGGTGAGCATCATCGCCTGGCTCACGGTGTCGGCGACGTCCTCGGTCCAGTCGGCGCCGAACAGGGCGGCCGACTCGGTGATCAGGGCGCGGAGCATCAGGTCGTAGTGCTCGTCGGTCACGCCGTATTTGCGGTGATCGC
The DNA here is from genome assembly GCF_023100845.1 of Gordonia sp. PP30. Taxonomy (NCBI): domain Bacteria; kingdom Bacillati; phylum Actinomycetota; class Actinomycetes; order Mycobacteriales; family Gordoniaceae; genus Gordonia; species Gordonia sp. PP30. Next base: position 475,249 of record NZ_CP095864.1, read on the forward strand.
GTCCGAGCTGGGCCAGCAGTTCGATGAGCTCGTCGTGGCCGCTCTCGGCCGGCAGTGCCTCCAGCACGTGATCGAGGACGTCGATGAACGCCTCTCGCAGGTGCCGCAGATGCGGCGGGAACAGGTCGCGGACCGCCGGGGCCGAACCGAACAGGCGGGACAGCACGCGGCCCGCGAAACCGTCCGGATCCGCGGCGATCAGCGCGCGGAGGCGGTGCAGGACGGGCGGCTGCGGCTGGCTCACGGCGGGTCTTCCTTTCGCTGCGGCGGGGACGGGCTCGACCCCACGAGAGTAGTCCTGTGACCGATTCCGCCCGATACCGGCGCGCTTTCCGTCGCCCGGTGTGGGAGGCTGAGAATCGTGTCGACGTTGGTGGGGCGGGTTCCGGGCATCGTCGATGCGCATGCGCACTTCTTCGACCCGCGGACACCGCCGTGGAGTCTGCAGCGGCTCGGCCGGGCGAGCGTCCCGGTCCTGAAAGCGCTGCCGCGCCCGCTCATCCGGGTCGCCTCCCGGTTCACCGATGAGCACAGCCTGAGCGGGATCGCGGGCCCGGGCCGGCTCAGTGCCTCCTACCGGCTCCGCGAATACGCGAAGGATCTGGCCGCGCTGGACACCGTCGCCGGGGTGCCGGTGACCACGGTGATCCCGGTCGACTCGCAGTGGCGCCGCCGCCTGTCACCGGAGGAGGTGCCCGGGGCCGTCACCCGCGACCTCGACTTCCTGCGCCGGCTCCCGTACGGCGACGGCCTCCCCGAACTCGGCGGACTGCTGGTCCCGGCCGACGACCGGATCCCCGGGCTCGGCGTGGCCGACGCGCTCGATGCCGACGTCGACGGCCTGATCCGCGGCTTCCGGCTGCGGTGGGGACGCCATCACGACCCGCTCGTCCACGACTGGACGGCGGAATCGGATCCGTTGCGCTCCAAGAACTTCCGGGATGCTTTCGGGCCGCTGGCCGATCGCGGGCTGGTCTTCGAGTCGCTCTGCTACTCGCACCAACTCGGCGAGCTGGCGAGTCTGGCGTCGGAGTATCCGAAGGCGACCATCGTCGTCGAGCACCTCGGCTGCCCGGTCGGTGTCTTCGGGCCGTTCGGGTCGTCGGTGGGGACGACGGCCGCGGCCCGCGCCGACATCCTCGGACTGTGGCGCGAGCGGATGGCGATGCTCGCCGCGCGGCCCAACGTCCACGTCAAGATCAGCGCGGTGGCCAGCGGCCTGTTCGGCTACGGGCAGGAGCGGTCGGGCAACATCGGCGGCCAGCACATTCTCGCCGACATGATCGGTCCGCTGGTGCTGCACGTGGTGGACCGGTTCGGCCCCGAACGGGTGATCTTCGGTTCCAACGCCCCGCTGGACACCCACAACGCGACCATCGGTGTGGTGGTCGGCGCCCTGCTCGACGTTCTCGGTGACCGCGGCGACCATCTGCTCTCGCACCTCTTCAACGACAACGCGCGCCGCCTGTACCGCATCACCGATCAGTGAGGCGCGGCCACAGCGGATCACCCGGTCCGATGTCGTAGGTGCATTCGGTGGGCCGTGGGTCCGGGACGAACGACCAGGCCAATGCCCCGGCGGCACCCTCTGCGCGCACCAGATCGATGGCGGCGCGGACCCGGGCGGCACGGTCGGGCAACGGCAGGCACGACCCGCCGTACTCGCCGATCTCGGTGATCACCACAGGCTTGCCGAGTGCCCGCGCCTGGCTGATTCGGGCGGAGACCGTCGCCGACGCCGGCACCGTCGTCGGTGCTGACGGCGAGTAGTCATGAACTTCCAGGACGTCGATACCGGGCGATTCGCCGAGCCGCGAGAAGCCGTCACCGGCCACCCCGCACTGATCTCCGCCGAGCAGTCCGGCGAAGATCAGGTGCCGGGGGTCGACAGACCGGATGAGGGCGCCGGTGTCGTCGAAGAACCGCCGCAGCACCGCGTTCGCATCCGCCGGGCATGAGCGGTTCCGCCACGAATGGCAATCGCCGTCGCCGACGCACCGGCCGGGCTCGGGCTCACCGGTCGCCGTCCACCCGGCCAGCGCGGGCGCGTCCTTCCACCGGCCGACCGCGGTTCGCACCCAGTCGGCGAAGGTCCCATGCGGACTCACCGGAAGACTCCGCCAGCCGTCGGCATACCACCCCTCGTCCTTGAACGAACCGCCGTCACAGGCGCCGTCGCCCGAGGACAGGACCGGCAGTACCAGCTGTCCGTGGCGGGCGGCGGCGTCGAACACGGCGTCGGCGGCGCGGAAGTCGATGGTCCCGTCGTCGGCACGCACGGCGGACGGTGCGAAGAGAGAGAAGCGAGTCAGTGAGTGCGGTGGCAGCGCGCCGAAGTACTGGTCGAGGTTCACCTGCGCGCCGCAACCGGCGTTGATCGACCAGTCGGTGGCGAGCTGGTAGGCGTTGAATCCGGTCGGCCACCACGGCAGGCCGTTCAGCCGGAGCCCGGTGCCGTCGCTGGTGACGAGGTCGTCGGCGGTGGATGTGTCGCGCCCGTCGGGGCGCTGCCAGAGCAGCACGCTGCCCGCCACCAGCACGACGATGAGGGCCGCGACACCGGCGAGCGCCCAGCCCGACCGTCCTCCCTTCATAACGGCCGACCCTACTCCGGGGTTCGTGGTCGGATGAGACATCGCCGTGCCCTCATCGTTCCGGCGGCGGGCCGCCCAGGACCCGGTAGATCCGCCAATCGGGCAGGTCGGCGCCCTGGTTCGGGGCCTCGAATGCCAGTGTCGCGATACCCGCCCCGTTCTCGTAGAGCGTCGGGTAGCGGAGATTCAGCGCGTCGGACCGGCCGCGTCCGGTGTTCGGGACCGACAGCAGGTACCGCACACCGAAGTGGGCCGGGTCGTTGAGTTGTTCCGGGAAGTCTTCGTCGGAGGGGATCACGAACTGCCGCGGGCTGTCGGACCGGGCCACGACGGCGAACCCGTAGACCGTGTCGGTGAGCACCGACCCGTTCGGGAGATGCAGCGAATCGAGATACTCCGCCAGGGCCCGCTCCGTGGAGAATGACCGCGCCACCGTGCGGGCGTCGAGGTACACCGGATTCACCGAGTCCGGTTGCCGGAAGACCACCGACCGGATCGCGAATTCCTGCGGAGCGAACTTCGGCGAGGTCATCCCCACGGCGGTCACCGGGATCGCGACCACCGCGGTCACCGCGGCCGCCGCGGCGAGTGCACGCTCGGCGCCGCGACTGGCCGGGGGCGGCGCCGGTGGTTCGGCGTACCGTCCCCGCCTGCGCCAGGGAACGGTGTGGCGGGCCGACACCGCGAGCAGTGCGACCACGGTGGTCAGCGGCACCGCGGCGAGATAGAACCGCAGGAAGCCGAAAGTGAGTCCGCGCGCGTACGTGATGACCTGGAAACCGAGGACCGCGCCGAACACCACGACCGCGGCGGCGAGCGGGTAGAGGCGGCGACGGCGGGTGCGGGCCGCGGCGACGATGAGTAGCAGCGCGGGCAGCAGTGGAGACAGGATCAGCAGCTCGGTGGCCGAGAAGCGCAACGCCTGACCGAGGGTGTCGGAACCGGACCCGCCGGACTGGGCGATGATCGCCTTGTTGCCATACTCCGAGGTGAACTGGGCGAGCAGTTCGCCGTTGATGATCCAGCTGGTCACGGACCACACGACGAACGCGAGAACGGTCGGCGCGAGGACCAGGGTCGCGTCGATCAGGGCACGTGAGCCTCGCGCGGTGCCGCCGCGCCTGCGGTAGCTGACCACCGCCACGAGCGCCGCGGCGCCGACCGCCCCGGCGGCGAGGTCGTATCGGGTCAGGAATCCGAGAGCCAGTGCGACGCCGGCCACGGTCAGTTCGTGGACGTCGTCGGTGTCGACCCACCGGATCAGCCTGCGGGCACACCACGCGACAAAGAAGATCGCGGGCGCCTCACTCATCCCATTGGCGCCGTAGAGCACGATCATCGGATTGGCGGCGAACGCGATCAGTGCCACCAGCGACAGGCCGAGGGGGACGCGGCGGTCGCGCGCGATCCCGGTCAGCGCGGTGACGGCGCCGGCCATGAACGCCGCGGACATGATGACCGCGGACAGCGCGTCGGCGGTCAGCGCCGGAAAGACCGGTGAGAACGCGATCAGCGGCAACTGCACCATCGCGGTGAGCGGGGTGAAGATGAAGCCGATGGCCGACAGGTGCGGATCCCGGCTGTACAGAACGCTCTGCGCGGCCTGGACGCGGGACAGTGCGTCGCCGAAGAAGAACTGCTGGTCGACAGTCAGGTAGCAGCCGACCGCGAGGTAGGCGGCGAAGAAGATGGCGAATACCGCGATCGGGAGCAGGCGTGCCCGGCTCATGACACGTCCTCCTCGTCCCCGTCGCCGGACTTCTTCGGCGTGGCCAGGCCGTGCGCGGTCTTCTCCCAGTACGACGGGCTGACGAGCAGTTGCCACATCCCCTTGATGGCCGCGATCGACATCATCACCCAGTAGGCGGGCACCAGTAGCGCGGAACCGAGGAGCTCGCTGCGGTCGTCCTCGCGGATCGCGATGATGTTCATGTAGACGGCGGCGCCGTTGCCGAGGATCAGCGAGATCAGCGCCAGATAGTAGAAGAGGCCGGGGAAGAGGGCGGCGATGGCCCGGGGCTCGCCGGTGACCCAGGTCAGCAGGATCAGCCAGAAGGCCATGTTGACGCAGGCGATCACCGGGGTACCGGCCAGCAGCAGGGTGAAGCGGTACACGCCGACCGGGCCGAGCGTGCGCCAGAGCCGGACCGGATGGCGCATGTGCACCAGCCAGGTCTGCATGTAGCCCTTGTACCAGCGAGAACGCTGGCGGATCCAGTTGATACCGTCGACGTTCGCCTCTTCCAGCGTGACCGAGTCGAGCACTTCGGTGCGGTAGCCGCGCGCCGCGATCCGGACGCCGAGGTCGGCGTCCTCGGTCACGTTGTGCGGATCCCAGGCGCCGATCTCGTCGAGCAGGGACCGACGGAAGTGGTTCGACGTCCCGCCCAGCGGGATCGGCGAACGGCTCGCCATGATGCCGGGCAGCAGGAAACCGAACCAGATCCCGTAATCGGCGGTGAACCACTTGGTGAGGAGGTTGTCGGTCGCATTGTGGAAACTGAGTTTCCCCTGAATGCAGACGACGTCGGAGTCGGCCGCGGCGAACGCGGCGGCCACCCGGCGCAGCTGCAGCGGATCCGGCTCGTCCTCGGCGTCGTAGATGGTGACGATGTCGCCGTTTGCGAACGCCAGCCCGTAGTTGCACGCCTTGGGTTTGGTGCGCGGCTCGGCCGGCGGCACCAGCACCACGGTCACCGACTCGTCGTCGTCGAGGCCGCGGGCCGCTTCGATGGTGACGGTGTCGTCGGCCTCGAGGAGCAGCAGGATCTGGACTTTGTCGGGAGGGTACTCCAGCGCCCGCATGTTGGCGATCAGCTCGCCCACCACTTCGGGTTCGTCGTAGGCGGGGATCAGCACCGTGTAGGCGGGCAGGGCGTCGTCGGGCAGGGACCGGGCGAGGTCGTCGTCGATCACGACCGGGCCGCTGGTGAGACCGCGGCGGAAGATCAGCAGACGATCGCTCAGTGCGAGGATGTAGACCGCGGTCATAGCGGAGACCAGCGTGGCCGCGGTCGGGATCGGCCAGGCGATCGCGCAGGCGAGCACCACCGCGGCCACGACCGCGCCGGCGATCTTCTGCGTGCGGGTGAACGCGATCGAGGCGGACGCATCCGGGAAGCGCGTGCGCAGCCCGTCCACCGCCTCGATCAGCGCGGCCGCGCAGTACTCGTCGTCGGCGAGGCGTTCGGCCACGCCCGGTTCGCGTGCGGCGCCCGGCTCAGCCATGGCCGCCGCCGATCGCCGCGACCTGGGTGTCGATGAGCGCGCCCGCCGTCTCGGTGAGGAGGGCGCGATCGGCGAACCGCGGATTCAGGTCCTCGGTCACGGCATTGCCACGGATCAACAGAGTGAGCATGCCGTTGACCACCCGCCAGGTGTCGCGCCGGCGGCGGAACTGCGGGAACGGCGCCTCCGGCTCGTGATTGTCGACGGAGAACAGCACCACTTGCTGTGTCGAGTGCCCGTTGTTCCAGCGCCAGGCCAGCCGGTTGTAGGTGAGGAGACGCTGGTCGTCGACGAGCGTCTGCAAGACTCCGGTGACCCCGTGTGGCAGAGTCACGGCGGTCTCCGGTGAGACGCGGGTGTTCGAGATGTCGTACAGAAGTGCGGGCAGGTAAACGTCGAGCGTCAGCGGCAGCGCGGTCTCGACGGTGTCGGCGACGATGCGGCGCGGCCGGGCCTGGGCATCGAACCGTGTGTCGCCGTGGTTCTGTTCCAGCACCTGGCGCATGCGCCGGGCCTCGGCGCCGTTCTGGGTGGACGGCAGTACGCCGGTGGTCTCGATCTGGTGCCAGCCGAGCGGTACCCGCAGCGGCGGTGCGGTCGACAGGCCGGCGACGGTGACGCCGGCGTCCACGCGGATGGCCGGAGAGCCGATCAGGTGCAGCCCCGCAGCGACGACGGTCAGCAGCATCGCCGCCTTCGGTACTCGCGGCGCAGTAGGCGCGCGCAGCGCGCGGTGCGGGAAGGGGCGCATGCTGCCGAGCCCGCGTCGTTGCTGCACATACATGAACACGCCGGTCAGTACCGCGCAGCCGACCGCCGGAATCCACTGGTACGCCGAGCTGCGGGCGTCGGGTGCGAGCGTCGCGACGAGGGCGAGCAGCACGACTCCGATCGCCGCCGAGGCCAGGGCACCGAAGACGGCGCTGCGACGGGTCCGGCCGACGGCGACCGCGGACGCGGAGACTCCGAGGACCAGCATCACGGCGCCCGCGGCCAGCGGGGTGCCACCGAGCGTGACGACCGCGACCCGGTACGGCAGCGGAAAAAGTGCCAGGCTCAGTAGCCAGACCCAGCGGTACCGGAGGACTGGGCGCAGACCGAACAGCAGGACGCAGCCGCCGAAAAAGAACATCAGCAGTGAGAGCACGTCGATGTGGGTCACCAGGTAGGCGGGGAGATACCGCCGGTTCAGCAGCCCCTGGAACGACAGCGAGAGCAGCAGGACCACGGTGGCGACGATGAAGTCGGTGTCACGGTCGTAGATGGGTGGCTCGTCGTCGTGCCGCAGTGTGACCCCGATGGCCGCGAGCAGGCACAGGGTGGCGGCAGCGGGTACATACGTCACCACGGTGTGCTGGGCCATCTCGATGCCGAGTGCGGCGACGGTGTCCCAGTACGCGAACACCGTCAGCGCCACCAGCAGGACCCATCGCGCGGCGATACGCACGGGGGTCGCCGCCAGCGGGGAGCGGGCGGACGACGTGCCGGCGGGGGGCGGCGGCTGGGCGGTGGGGGGCGCGCCACCGGAGGACGGCGAGACGGTCATGGCCGGGACATTCAGTCGGCGTCGGGCTCGGATGTGCCGCGACGGCGGCGGAGCAGGAGTAGGCCGCCGAGCACCAGCAGGCCGGCGGCCAGCACGCCGAGACCGGTCCACCACGCGGTCGCCGTCCCGGAGGACGTCGGGGCCGGTGCGGTGGTGTCGCCGAAGAAGACCGGTGTCCGGCCGGCGGCTTGCAGCATGGCCGCACCGTGCACCGATCCCCACCGCGCCGGGTCGGCATCCAGCCAGGCCAGCGCTTCGTCGAGTAGTGCCGGGGCGCCCGTCGAGGTCGCCACCAGAACGGTGCGGTCGCCGCTGTTGACCACTTGGAGTGAACCGAAGACGGTCTGCGGGATGGTGGTCACCGCCGGCTGGCCATCGAGCCCGGTGACGTCGATCCGGCCCTGTCCCGCGGCGCTGACGGGCAGGGACAGCTTGGGCAGTCCGGTGCCGTCACCGGATATCAGGACAGCGGGCAGGTCGTTGTTCACCGCGGACATCGCCACCACATCCACCCCGAGCGGGATCGCCGACAGCCGCTGCAGCCCGCTCAGCAGACTGACGGCGCGGGTGATGTCGGTGATGTCGCCGCGCGTCCACGCGAGCTGGGTACGTGGCATGAGTGCTTGCGGCACCGAGGCCAGCCCGGCCGGGATCGGCGGGTGTGCCCGGTTCGACCGGATCCGTCCCGACGCCGACAGCGACAGGCTCGAGCGGAAGGCGTCTCCGCAGCCGGTACGGGAATCGCCGCGCTCCAGCGTCACCCGCAGTTCGGTGAAGCGTTCCAGTACCGAATTCGGGACGCTCACCCAGCGGTCGAACGCGCCGCTCTGGTCGGCGGGCCACGTGGCGATGACGGTATCGCCGGAGCGGACGGTCAGCTGGCCGCCGCTGCCGGACGGTGGCGCCGTGTAGGTGCCACGCAGCTGAACCTGTATGTCATCGGAGGGACGACCCAGGCGCGTCTGATCGATGCCGACGGTCACCGACGGCCAGCCGAGAGCGGTGACACGCTGATCGCCGACTCCGATGTCGGCGAGGGTCGAGACGTCTCGCGGCAGTTGCGGGGCGTCGGCCGCGGGCCCGGGGATCGCCGCGGAGGCCATCGCCAACGGTGCCAGGCCGGAAGTGAGGAAGGGAGCGGCGGTGCGCAGATCGTCGCCGCCGAGCGTCAGGTACGCGCCATCGTTGGCCAGGTGCAGGCCCTCGGGCAGGCTCTGGGCGATGACGATCTGTCGTTCCAGCGGACCGGTGGCCGCCGGCGGACGCAGGGCGTCGCGGGGCAGTGCGCGAGTGCGGACAGCGATGGGTGCGTTGCCGTAATGGGCGACAAGGGCGGTGGCCAGCGAGACGGCGGCGGCACCCTCGTCGGGCCTCGGATCGGTGGGGAGATAAAGGGTCACGCCGGTCAGTACCGGGGGCAGGAAGTCGCTGATCGCGGTGGGGGCCGTGGGACGCCCGGTGACGGACATGGTGGCGTCGGTGATCCGAAAGCCCTCATCGGGGTCGAACTCGCAGACGCCTTCGGTGCGCAGATACGTGCGGAGCGACAGGGTGACCGAACGAGTCTCGTCGTTCACCTGGATCCCGGTCAGCGGCAACCGGATCGGAGCGTTCGGCGACGTCGAGACGGCGGTCCGGGAAAGGATCCGATCACCCTGCAGCACATCGACGGTGCCGCCGGTCACGGAGGCCGGCAGCTGCGCGCGGCCTTCGATCGCGTCGGGCCGCGTGCCGTTCGGTACGGCGAGGGTCAGCGGGTAGACCTCTTGCACGCCGGGCAGCGAGATGGTCGCCGACGTGCCGAGATAGTCGAGCCCGACGCGGAGCAGCTGAGCGTCGCCGGTCGACTCCGTGTCAGTCTGTTCCGCATCGCCGGGAGCGGCGCCGGCGGCACCCGGCACGTTCCCGGCCAGGAACAGCACAAACGCGGTCACGATCACCGCTAGTCTTCGACCCATCAGGCCTTTGTACACGGGATCGCTAGGGTGCGCGATGCGACGGCATATCGGGACAAAAAGGTCCGATTTGCAGGCAAATCTCCGAAGGGATGCTAATGGGAACGTATGTGGTGACGGGTGCGGCGTCGGGCATGGGCGCGGGCGTCGCCGGGCGGCTGCGTGACGACGGTCACGACGTGATCGGCGTCGATCTGGCCGGCGCCGAGGTGGCCGCCGATCTGGCCACTCCGGCCGGGCGGCGGCGGGTGATCGACGACGTCCTCGACCGCTGCGGCGGTGTTCTCGACGGCGCGGTGCTGGCGGCCGGGCTCGGCCCCAAACGCGGTGCGGAGCGGACCATCGTCGAGGTGAACGTTCTGGGGGTCACCGAGCTGCTCGACGGTCTGCGGCCGGCGCTCGCCGCGTGCCCGGACAAGGCCAAGGTGGTCGTGTTCGGTTCCAACTCGACCACGTCGACCCCGCTGGTGCCGCGTCGTGCCGTCCGGCTGCTGGTCCGCGGGGAGACTGCCGCGGCCGCCCGCGTCATCGCGGCGCGGCGCGGCATCTCTGCGCCCGTCGCCTACGCGGCGTCGAAGCTGGCGGTGAGCCGGTGGTGCCGGACGCGGGCGGTCGGCGCGGACTGGGCGGGCGCCGGGATCCGGTTGAACGTGCTGGCGCCCGGGCCGGTGCTGACGCCGCTCCTCCGCTCGCAGCTGGAGAGTCCGACGGGCAAGCAGGTGCGGTCGTTCCCGGTGCCGGCGCGCCAGTACGGGACGCCGGAGCAGCTTGCCGAGTGGGCGGCGCTGATGCTGTCGCCGGCCGCCGACTTCATGGTCGGTTCGGTGGTCACCGTCGACGGCGGCACCGAGGCGCTGCTGCGCCCGCACGACTGGCCGTCGCGCCTGCCGCTGCGGGAACTGCCGCGGATGCTGTGGCTGATGGCGAAGGCGCCGGCTCGTGGTCAGGTGGCCGACTACTCAGCGGTCTGACCGGTCCGGTTCCCGGAGCCGGGTGAGGCCGGCCTGCACGTGTGGATCCGTCGCCAGCAGGTGGCGCATGCTCCACTCCAGGTCGGCGACGGCGCTCCCGGCGGTCTGATGTCCGATCAGCAGCAGCATGGCGGTGCGGGCGAGATGGCGGGCATGCTCGCGCTCGACTCCGAGATCGAGGGTGTACCGGACGATGGCCTGGGTGCGCACGGCGTCGACGTCGTCGACCGCCTGGCGCACGGCCGGGTCGCCGGCGGCCCAGGTCCGGATCGCGGCCTCCGCGGCGTGCGGGAGGTCGAGGGCGACATCGACCAGTGCGTCGCTCCGGACGAGCGGGTCCACGTCGGTGTCGAGCCAGGCGACGAGGCGATCGGTCGACTCGCTGCGCCAGTATTCGATCAGTGCCGTGCCGAACTCCCGCCAGTTGCGGAAGGAGTGGTAGAACGCACCGGTGGTCAGCCCGGTCTCGGCGCAGACCGTCGCCTGTTTGAAGTCCGCATAGCCCTCGCGGGCCAGGATCGTCATCCCGGCTTCGAGGAACCGCTCGCGCAGCGGGGACGCTGCGGAGCTCGTTGACTGGGTGGTCATGACTGACGATTCTCTCATGGGCGTGACCCCTTGCCCGGAGGGCATAAGTTAACTTATGCTCAGGCGGACGACGATGAAAGGCGGCCAATCGATGTTTCGCTGGGACCGGAATCGCGGCCTCGACCCGCGCACCGACTTCGAGGAGATCTATCGCAACCTCTCGATGTACGACTTCCCCTGGGATTTCAATCAGGCACTCAGCTTCGCGCTGTTCCGCACCTATGCGGTGCCCAGTGTCGGTGCCCTCCTGGCGGAGTCACGGGGTTTCGACGACACGCAGAAGCGGTACGACGACACCGCACTGCTCCTGGAGTGCCCGTTAGTGCGCGGCTTCGATTCGGCCGAGGGGAAGACGGCGCTGCGCCGGGTCAACCAGATGCACCGCTCGTACGACATCTCCAACGAGGACATGCTCTACGTGCTTGCGACCTTCGTCGTGGTGCCCAAGCGCTGGATCGACGACTACGGGTGGCGCAAACTGACGTACGACGAGGTGACCGCGTGCGTGCACTATTTCCGTAAGCTCGGGCGGCACATGAACATCAAGGACATGCCGGAGACCTACGACGAATTCGCCGACCTGCTGGATTCCTACGAGGCCGAGCACTTCGCCTACGACCCCGGCGGCCGTCGGGTGGCCGACCTGACGCTGAACCTGCTAGCGACCTTCTATCCCCGGCCTGCGCGGCCCTTGGTCAGGCTGTTCTCCCGCGCTTTGATGGACGCGCCGCTCTTGCAAGCCTTCGAGTACGACGAGCCGTCCGCCGTCGTGCGAGCCGCGTCACGCGGGGCGATGCGGGCCCGTGCTGCGGTGGTGCGCATGCTGCCGCCGCGATTGCGCGCCAAGGACTTTCAGCACAGCCGCCGGATGAAGAGTTACTCCCCGGATACCGTGGTGGTCGCCGAACTGGGCACCTTCCCCACGGGCTGCCCGGTCCCGCACTCCGCGTAGCGCCCCGTTCCGCGGCACTCGGCAACGGATCCGCGACGTCAGATCGCATCCGCTGCGTCGGCGGCCGTCGCATGTGCCGCGGATCCGACGGGGTTAGGCTCGCGGGCGGAGCGGGCCGGCGAGCGAAAGGGACGCGTGATGGGTGAGGTGCTGATCGGGGCCGAGGAACTGGTCGAAGCGATGCTTTCCGACCGGCCACCGGTGGTGCTGGACGTGCGGTGGCAGCTCGGCGACGACCGCGGCTACGACCACTACCGCGACGGCCACGTGCCCGGCGCGATCTACGTCGACCTGAACACCGAACTCGCCGCGCCGCCGAGCGCCGCCCGCGGCAGGCATCCGCTGCCCGAGCTCGCCGACCTGGAGGCCGCCGCGCGGCGCTGGGGCATCGACGACGGCGTACCGGTGGTGGTCTACGACGACTGCGGCGGTATGTCCGCGGCGCGCGCCTGGTGGTTACTGCGCTGGGGCGGGATCGACGACGTCCGGATCCTCGACGGGGCTCTCAGGGCTTGGCGCGCCGCCGGCATCCGGCTCTCTTCCGGCGACACCGTGCCGCGCACCGGGTCGGTGACCCTCACCGGTGGCGGCATGCCGACCGTCGGGATCGACGACGTCGCCGCGACCGGCGCGCTGCTGCTCGACGCCCGCGCCGGGGAGCGATACCGCGGCGAGGTGGAGCCGGTCGATCCGCGGCCGGGACACATCCCCGGCGCGGTGAGCGCACCGACCGGGGAGAGTCTGGCCGACGACGGTACGTTCCGGACGGCGGAGGCGTTGCGCGAACGGTTCGCCTCGCTCGGGGCCGACGGCCGCGACGTGGTCGTGTACTGCGGGTCGGGGGTCACCGCCGCGCATCAGATCGCGGCGCTGGAGATCGCCGGGTACGGGGCCGCGCTGTACCCGGGGTCGTACTCGCAGTGGTCGAACGATGGGAGCCGGCCGGTCGAGGCCGGGTGAGTCGTTCAGAGCCGGTGGTCTCGACGCAGGGGTCGGTCGAGCGGGGTCGAGACGGTCATGGGGTGGCTTCGATTTCGCGCGATGTCGCGCAAGGTGCCGCTCCACCCGACAGTCGTGGGCTTCGACCGTCCGGTGAACGACGAAACCCGCCCGGGGAGTCGGGGACTCCGTAGGGCGGGTCGTCTCGACCGATGAGGGTCAGTGGTCGTCGTAGTGACCGTCGTGAGCGGCGTGGCGGTGGCCGTCGTGGACGTAGTCGACGTGATCGCCGTGCGGAACGGCGACGTGGCCGCAGCCCTCGCCGTGCTCGTGGTCGTGGCCGTCATGAACGACGTGCTCGGCGGCCTCGCACTCGTCGACGTGCCCGTCGTGCTCGCGGTGCAGGTGGCCGTCGTGCACGTAGTCGGTGTGATCGCCGTGCGGGACGGCGACGTGGCCGCAGCCGTCTCCGTGCGTGTGGGCGTGGCCGTCGTGGGTGGCGTGGGTCATGACTGATACCTCCGGGGGCGAGAGTTCTGGTGTCGCATTAATGTATGCGCATTTATGAATGTATTGCGCCGAACCGGATCCGTCAACCCCGCGTGCGGCCGCGATCAGCCCTGGCGCGCCTTGAAGCGCGGGTTCTGCTTGTTGATGACGAAGATCCGGCCGCGCCGCCGGACGATCTGCGAGCCGGGCTGGTTCTTCATGGACTTGAGGGAGTTGCGGACCTTCACGAGTTCTCCTTATTGGAAACAGTTACCAATAAAGAGTAGGTCGGCGGTTGCGTCGACGGCAAGTCGGCCCTCGACCGTCGTGAAGGAGGCGACGGGCCCGAAGGCGATAGGGTTCGCCGCCGGAGCCGCGTCGTAGGCGCGGCCCGCAGGCAGGCGGGCGATCAGGAGTTGTCGAGCGAGCGAAGCAGTTCGCGGGTGCGGGCCCGGACGTCGCCGTCGCGGTGGAACTGGATGCCGACGAACTCGTCGACCCCGGCGGCGCGGATCTGATCGATACGCGCGGTGACCGTCGCCTCGTCGCCGATGATCGCCGCGTCCGAGGAATGCTCGTAGCCCTCGCGGTCGAGCATCGCGCGGTAGGAGGGGAGCGAGTTGTAGAGGGCGAACTGCTCGGCCGCGTAGCCCTTGGCGGTGTCGGCGTCGTCGGTGACGGCGATCGGCAGCATGGCCACGGTCCGGACCTCGTCGGTGCGGCGCCCGGCCTGCTCGGCGGCGGCGTGCAGCGACGGGACGATGTGGTCGCGCAGGGTCGCCGGACCGGTCATCCAGGTGATGGTGCCGCGGGTGCGACGGCCCGCGACTTCGAGCATCTTGGGGCCCAGTGCGGCGAGATAGACGTCCGGCGCGGGTGCGTCGACCAGGCTCAGGGCGCCTCGGGTGGTCACGAGTTCGCCTGCGGCGCCGGCCTTCTCGCCGTTCAGCAGCGGTAGCAGGCCGTCCAGGATCTCGTTGGTCCGCTTCACCGGCCGTGAGTACGGGATTCCCCACATGCCCTCGGTGACCACCTTGTGCGAGAGGCCGAGGCCCAAGCTCAGCCGGCCGCCGATGATGGTGTTGGTGGTGAGCACTCGCTGCGCGAGATTCATCGGGTGCTGGTTCTGCATCGGCAGCACGGCGGTGCCGAACTCGATCTCCGGCACCTCGTGACCGGCCACCGCGATCACGGTCAGCAGGTCGGGCTCGTTCGGCATCTGCGTGGACCACACGCGCCGGAAGCCCTCGTTGTGCAGTGCGCGCAACGTCTCGATCGCGCGGTCGATCGCGACGTGCTTGGCGTTGATATTCCAGACGATGCTGATCTGCATGGGGGGCTCCTCCGAACGCGCTCTCGAGGCCCGACCCTACTCGGGACACCGCCGACCTCGGGGTGCGCCGCCGTGAGATGGGACATAATCGTTGAAACGTTTCATTCCCGCGGCGGCGGAGATCAGGGGTGTGTCATGGAGCTCGTCGTCGGTCCGGCCCATCAGCGGTGGCACGACAGGGTGCGGCGGCTCACCGGAATCGGCCTGCTGCCACCGCCGGAGGTCGCCGCGCGGTATCTGGCCGGGCACACCGCGGGCGATCCGGTGGCCGAGCGATTCGTCGCCGAGACCTATCTCGGTGAGTTGGGGGCCGACCGATCGCGGGAACTGCTCGACGAGGCGCTGCGCGTCGGCATCGATGCCGTGCCGGATGCCCCGGAATCGATGCGCGCGCTGTTCGCCGAGTTCGAGACCATCCCCGACTGGGTGGACCCCGAGTTGATCGAGCAGGGGGCGGCGGTCTGGCGCCGGTGGGGCTACAGCCTCGGCGCCGTCGGCAACGCGGGCACCATGGACACCTACACCGAGGGTTCCCTCGCGGTGCCGCTGTCGCTGTCCGGCGGCTACGCCGGGGCCAGCGCGCTGCACCGCTATCTGGAGACGAGCCGCTGGTGGCTGGAGGTGTGCCGGCCTGGTGCGGTGCTGACACCCGGGTCACGGGCCCGCGAGGTCTCGCTCAAGGTCCGCGTGATGCACGTGTCGGTGCGGGCGCGCGTCGCCGAGCATCCCGAGTGGGATGCGGCCGCGCACGGTCTGCCGATCAGCCAGAGCGAGATGATGCTGACCCTGCTCGGCGGCAGCGTCGGTCCGGCGCTGGGGCTGTACGCGCTGGGCTTCCTGACGAGTCCCGCGGAGATCCGGGCCGTGCTCCACTTCAACAGGTATCTCGGTCATCTGGTCGGTTGCCGCGTCGACGAGATGTATCCGGAGACCGTCGGCGACGGCCTGCGGCTCCTCTACTACTTCGACGCGACCCGCAAGTACGACTCCGGCCCGCTCGGCCCGGAGCTGGTCGAGGGCTTCGTGCCGTCGTTCGAGCCGGGTCCGCAGGTGCGCGGGCTCGCCCGGCTGCGCGCCCGGTATCACCTGCACTTGCAGGCCGGCTACACGCGGCTGTTCATGCTGCCGTGGAACCGGCGTAAGTACCGGCTGCCGAGCGGTCTCCCCGGTCTGGCACTGCTGCTCGGCCGGGCCCCGCTGATCGCCGCGGTCGAACTCGCGCGGCGCGTCTCGCCGGGTGTCGACCGGTGGTGGCAGACCGCTTCGGTCCGCCGCTGGCGGCGGTGGCACGCCTGGCATCTCGGCCAGCGCGAGGAGCGGTTCGACGCCGGTAAGAAGCTGCGCCGCTAGGGGGATCGACCGCTCGGGATGGGGGTCGGCGGCGTTGCCGAGCCGCCAGAGGGTGGCTTCGACTCATCGTCTCGCCCTGGCGGGCTCGTCGATGGCTCAGCCGGCGGTGGGTGGTCGGCTGGTGGCTGGGCGGTCGGCTGGTGGCTCGGTCGGCGGTGGGCGGTCCGCCGGTGACTTGGCCGGCGTTGGGCGGTCGGCCGGTGGCTCAGCCGGCCGGTGGGTGGTCTGCTGGTGGCTCGGTCGGCGGTGGGTGGTCCGTCGGTGATTCAGCTGTCGGCGGGTGGAGTGCGGATCGTGGCTTCCCGCTGCCGGCCGGTGGGCGTGGCAGCGTCCGCGTGCAGAGGCAGCGCTCGCGAACGCTGCTTCTGTGTCGGCTCGCTGCTACGGGGTCGTAGAAGCGGGGAGAGCCCGATTCGGTGATCGACTTCCTCGTGGCGGCCGGGACCCGAGAGACGGGTGGCTTCGACTCATCGTCTCGCCCTGGCGGGCTCGTCGATGGCTCAGCCGGCGGTGGGTGGTCCGCCGGTGACTTAGTCGGCGGTGCGCGGTCCGCGGGTGGCTCAGCCGGCGGTGGGTGGTCTGCGGGTGTGGGCGGTCGGCCGGTGGGTGGTCTGTGGGTGTGGGCGGTCGGCCGGTGGCTCAGCTGGGCGGTGGGTGGTCTGCTGGTGGGTCGGCCGGCGTTGGGCGGTCCGCCGGTGATTCAGTCGGCGGTGGGCGGCGGCCGGGTCAGTCGGCGGTGGGCGGTCCGTCGGCGGAGCGGAGCACGACGACGGACTGTTCGGCCACCGGGTAGTGCGCGCCGACGGCGGCGGGGCCGTCCGGGCGGGCGGTGTCGAGTTCGGAGCGCCAGCCGGGACCATTCGAGCGGGGTAGCGCGAAGTCGATGTCCGGGCCGACGTTGACGATCACGCACACCGCATCGGGGAGTAGTTCGCCGACCGGATCGCCCGCCGCGCCGCGCAGGGTCAGGGCGATCGAGTACCGGTCGACACTGTGCCAGTCGTCCGGCGCAGGCTCACGCCCGTCCGGCAGCGACCAGACGGCGTCGCGCTGTCCGTCGGCCCGCTCGCGACCGTGCAGGAACGTGCGCTGACGCAGCACCGGCAGTTCCCGGCGCAGCGCGATGAGCCGGCGCACCACCTCGAACAACTCGGTGTCGGGCGCGGACCAGTCGAGCCAGCCGATCGGATTGTCCTGGGCGTAGGCGTTGTTGTTGCCGCCCTGGCCGTTGCCGATCTCGTCCCCGGCCAGCAGCATCGGGATGCCCTGCGACACCAGCAGGGTGGCCAGCATCCCGCGCATGCGCCGGGCGCGGGCCCGCGTGATCGCCGGATCGTCGGTCGGGCCCTCCACGCCGAGATTGTCCGAGTGGTTGTCGTTGTGGCCGTCCCGGCCGTCCTCGAGGTTGGCCTCGTTGTGCTTGACCGCGTACGACACCAGATCGGCGAGGGTGAAACCGTCGTGCGCGGTCAGGAAGTTGACCGACGTCGACGCCGGCCGGCCCGCATGGTCGAAGCGATGCGCGCAGCCCAGCAGCAACGCCCCGACACCGGCCTCACCCAGCGTCTCCTCGCCGCGCCAGATCCGCCGGACGCCGTCGCGGAACTCGTCGTTCCACTCGTGCAGCGGTGGCGGGAAGTGCCCCAGCTGATAGCCGCCCGGACCGATGTCCCACGGTTCGGCGATCAGGATGACGCCCGCGAGCACCGGATCCTGGCGCAGGGCCGTGAAGAAGCGGCCGTCGCGACGGAAACCGGAGCGGCCGCGGCCGAGCGTCGTGCCGAGGTCGAAGCGGAAGCCGTCGACGCCGAACTCGGTGACCCAGTAGCGCAGACTATCGAGCACCAGTCGCAGCATCGGGAGCCGGTCGACGGCGAGGGTGTTACCGGTTCCGGTGTCGTCGTTGTAGTGCCGGCCGCCGTCGTGCAGCCGGTAATAGAAGCGGTTGTCCAGTCCGCGCAGCGAGATCGTCGGACCGAATTCGTCGCCCTCCCCGGAATGGTTGTAGACGACGTCGCAGATCACGGCGATGCCGCGCTCGTGCAGGGCGTGGACCAGCCCGCGGAACTCGGCGACGGCGTCGGCGCGCGCGTACCGCGGCTCCGGGGCGAACCAGCCGATCGGCTGGTAGCCCCAGTAGTTCGTCAGACCCATCTCGACCAGCCGGCGGTCGTCGAAGAAGGCCTGCACCGGCAGCAGCTCGACGGCGTTCACGCCCAGCGCGGTCAGATGATCGAGCACGGCCGGATGTGCCATGCCCTCGTAGGTGCCGCGCACCTCCGGCGGCACCTCCGGGTGGGCGGCACTGATGCCCTTGACGTGCGCTTCGTAGATCACCAGATCGGCGGCGGCGTGCCCGGGCCGGTTGGCCGCCGGATTGGGCCCCGGTTCGCCGTCGGTGTGCCCCACGACCACGCCCTTGGGCACCGCCGGTGCGCTGTCGCGGGAGTCGATGGACAGATCGTCGTCGCCGGAGAACCCGGACATCAGCGGATGCCAGTGGATCGGGCCGTCCAGAGCGCGCGCATACGGGTCGATCAGGAGTTTGGCCGGATTGAACCGCAGACCGTCGGCGGGGCGCTGCGGGCCGTGCGCGCGCAGACCGTACCGCGCCCCGGCGCCGACCCCGCGCACGTGCGCGTGATGGATGTTCCCGTCCCGGAACGGCAGCGGGACGGCGTCCTCGGTCCCGTCCGCGGCGAACAGACAGAAGTCGATGCGCTCGGCGGTCTCGGACGACACCGCGACGTTGACGCCGTCGCCGTCGACGGTCACCCCCAGCGGCCACGGCCGGCCCGCGGACACCCTCGGCGACGGCCGCGTCACGCGAGCAGGCTGTCGAACAGCTGCGCGTACTGCCGGGCCGACGACGCCCAGTCGACGGGGGTCGCCATCCCTTGCGCGCGGATTCGCCCGAAGGCCGCCGGGTCGTCGTACAGCGCGATCGCCCGGGCGAAGGCATCGGCCACACCGACGGAGCTGACGTCGCCGAAGGTGAATCCGGTGGCGGTCCCGGCACTCCGGTTCTCCACCGACGCGTCGGTCACCGTGTCCCGGAGACCGCCGGTCTCGGCGACGAGCGGCACCGCGCCGTACCGCAGACCGTAGAGCTGGGTCAGCCCGCACGGCTCGAACCGGGACGGCACCACGACCAGGTCGCCGCCGCCGAACATCCGGTGGCTCAGCGGTTCGTCGTACCCGATCCGTACCCCGACCGCGTGCGGGTACCGGTCGGCCAGCTGGACCAGGCCGAACTCGTACGCCGGGTCACCCGATCCGAGCACCACGACGGCGCCGCCCGCCTCGACGAAGTCGGGCACCGCGTCGATCAGCAGGTCGATCCCCTTCTGGTGGGTCAACCGGGTGACGACGACGGCCAGCGGACCGGACGGCTCGGCGATGCCGAAGGCCTCGGCCAGCGCGGTCCGGTTCGCCGCCTTCCCCGCGAGGTCGTCGGCCGAGTAGCCGACGATGTGCGGGTCGTGGGCCGGATCCCACACGTCGACGTCGATACCGTTGACGATGCCGAGCATGTCCCCGCGCCGGGCGCGGGCGGCGGCCACCCCGCACAGCCCGAAGCCGAACTCGGGCGTGGTCAGCTGCTCGGCGTAGGTGGCGCTGACGGTGGTCACCTTCTGCGCGTGCACCATGCCGGCCTTCAGCGCGCTCACCAGACCGTGATACTCCAGCGCCTCCGGATGGAAATCCCATGTCGGCAGCCGCACCGCGTCGAGCTGATCGGCGCCGAAGACCCCCTGGAAGGCGATGTTGTGGATGGTCATCACCGAGGGCACGTGGCACCCGGCGTACCGGAGGTACGACGGGACGAGACCGGCCTGCCAGTCATGCGCGTGCACCACATCGGGCCGCCAGCCCTCCGCGGTGCCGTCGATCGCCATCCGTGCACCCACCCACGACAGCGCCGCGAATCGCAGGTGATTGTCGGGGTGGTCGTGGCCGTCGATGCCGTAGGGTCCGCCGGCGCGGTCGAACAGGTGCGGGGCGTCGAGCATCAGGAGGTCGAGGCCGGCGAGTCGACCGGCCAGCACCGCGCCGTATCCGCCGAACAACTCGCCGTGCTCCCACACCGGGGTGAGGTCGTCGAACTGCTCGAGCAGTCCGCGGTACGCGGGCAGCAGGGTGCGGGTGCGCCAGCCCAGGGGTGCCAGCGCACTCGGCAGTGAGCCGACGACGTCGGCCAGCCCACCGGTCTTGACCAGCGGGACGCACTCGGAGGCGACCGCGAGGAGACTGCGCGGGGTCATCACACCGTCCTCTCCTCGACGAAGTACAGGGCCGACAGTGGCGGTAGCGTCAGCAGTGCCGACTGCGCCTCCCGCTGGGCCGGAACGGGTTCCGTCTCGATCGCGCCGGTGTTGCCGCGGTCGCCCCCGGCGTACAGGGCCGAATCGGTGTTGAGCGCCTCGATCCACCGGCCGGGCACTGGGAATCCGAGCCGGAAACCGGTCCGCTGCACCGGCGTGAGGTTGAGCACGACCACGACATGCGGGTCGCCGTCGGCGCCCCGCCGCAACCACGCGAAGACCTGCTCGTCGACCGCATCCACCAGCAGCCACTGGAACCCGCGGGGGTCGGAGTCGTACCGGTGCAGGGCCGGTTGCTCGCGGTAGAGACGGTTGAGGTCGCGCACCACGTCGCGTACCCCGGCGTGCCCGGGGTCGGCGAGCACCGCCCAGTCCAGCTGGGCGTCGTGATTCCATTCGGCGGGCTGACCGAACTCCTGACCCATGAACAGCAGCTTCTTGCCCGGATACCCCCACATGTAGCCGTAGAACGCCTTGAGGTTGCCGAGCTTGTCGGCGTGGCTGCCCGGCATGCGGCCGTACATCGAGCCCTTGCCGTGGACCACCTCGTCGTGGCTGATCGGCAGGACGAAGTTCTCGGTGAACGCGTACGTGATGCCGAAGGTGAGGTTGTCGTGGTGGTAGCGGCGGTGGACGGGGTCCTTGCCGAAATAGGTCAGCGAATCGTTCATCCAGCCCAGGTTCCATTTGAAGCCGAAACCCAGGCCGCCGTCGTCGACGCGCCCGGTGACCCGCGGGAAGGTGGTGGACTCCTCGGCGACCATCATGACGCCCGGATGCTCGGCGTAGGCGGCGGCGTTGGCCTTCCGCAGGAAGGCGATCGCCTCGTAGTTCTCCCGGCCGCCGTCCTTGTTGGGCACCCACTCGCCGGGCCCGCGCGAGTAGTCGCGGTAGAGCATCGAGGCGACGGCGTCCACGCGCAGTCCGTCGAGGTGATATTCGTCGAGCCAGTACAGCGCGTTCGCGATGAGGTAGTTCGCCACCTCCGGCCGGCCGTAGTTGAAGATCAGCGTGTTCCAGTCGGGATGGAACCCCTCCTGGGGATTGGCGTGCTCGTACAGGGCGGTGCCGTCCAGCCGGCCCAGGCCGTGCTGATCGGTGGGGAAGTGCCCGGGCACCCAGTCGGCCAGCACCCCGATCCCGCGGGCGTGCGCGGCGTCGACCAGGGCCGCGAACTCGGCGCCGGTGCCGTACCGGATGGTGGGCGCGAAGAGCCCGATCGGCTGATAGCCCCACGATCCGTCGAACGGATGCTCGGAGATCGGCAGCACCTCGATGTGCGTGAAGCCCAGCTCGGCGACGTAGTCGATCAGCTCGGTGGCCAGTTCCGGGTACGACGGCGGGTCGCCCTCGTCGTCGCGCCGCCACGAACCGAGATGCACCTCGTAGATGCTGATCGGCGCGTCGACCGCGTTGCGGCGGCTGCGGTCCGACAGCCACGCGCGGTCGTGCCAGTGGTGCGTGCCGAGGCGCCGGACGACCGAACCGGTGCGCGGCGGAAGCTCGGCGCCGAAGCCGACCGGATCGGCCTTCATCGGCATCGCCCGGCCACCCGGCCCGATGAGGTGGTACTTGTACACCTCGCCCTCACCGATCCCGGGCACGAACAGTTCCCACACCCCGGTCGCACCGCGCCGGCGCATCGGGTGGGCGGTGGGATTCCAGTCGTTGAAGTCGCCGACCACCGCGACCTGCTCGGCCTCGGGTGCCCACACCGCGAAGTGCACTCCGGCGACCTCGTCGTGGACCGTCGGGTGAGCGCCGAGTACCCGCCACAGCCTGCGGTGATTGCCCTCGCCGATCAGGTGCTCGTCGATCGCGCCGAGCACCGGCGAGAACCGGTACGGGTCTTCCCGCTCCACGAGGGTGCCGTCCGCCCGCTCGACCCGCAGCCGGTAGAACGGCAGGAACGGGCCGACGAAGACGCCGTCGGCGGCCGGGTGCCGGGTCGCCTCGGCCTCATCGGTGTCGTTGACGATCCACACGCGGCGCGCACCCGGAACGTGCACGACGACGTACCGGCCGTCGTCGGTGGGCCCGAGGACCGCAAACGGATCGCGATGGCGGCCCTGCACCAGCAGGTGCGCCTCGGCGTCGCCGAGGATCTGCGCGAGCGTGTCCTCCCCGAGGGGGACTACAGGGCGGGAGTGATGGTCCATATCTCGCTCATGTACTCCCGGATCGCCCGGTCCGAGCTGAAGAAGCCCATGCGAGCGATGTTGTGGACGGCCATCGTCTGCCACCTCGGGTAGTCCCGATAGGCGGCGTCGACCTCGGTCTGGGCCGCGTCGTACGCGTCGAAGTCGGAGGCGACCAGGAAGTAGTCGCTGTTCCAGAGCATGTCGAGGATGCCGCCGTAGCGGTGCGTGTCACCCGGGCTGAAGGTGCCCTCGGCGATGGTCTGCAAGACGTCGCGCAGCGGCTGGCTGGCCTCGATGGCGGTCCGCGCGTGATCGGGCTCGCTCCGCCGCGCCGCGACCTCGTCGGCGGTCAGGCCGAACAGGAAGAAGTTGTCGGGGCCGACCTGTTCACGGATCTCGACGTTCGCGCCGTCGAGCGTGCCGATGGTCAGCGCGCCGTTGAGCGCGAACTTCATGTTGCCGGTACCGGAGGCCTCCATTCCGGCGGTGGAGATCTGCTCGGACAGATCGGCCGCGGGGATCAGCTTCTCGGCCATCGACACGTTGTAGTTCGCCGGGTACACCACGCGCAGCAGGTCGCGGGTCTGCGGATCGTCGTTCACCACGGCGCCGACGTCGTTGATGAGCGCGATGATGTCCTTGGCCATGGCGTAGCTGGGGGCGGCCTTCCCACCGAATATCTTGACCCGCGGCACCCAGCCGGCATCCGGGTCGGCCTTGATCCGCTGCCAGTGCGCGATGGTCCAGAGAATGTTGAGCAGTTGCCGTTTGTACTCGTGCAGCCGTTTGATCTGCACGTCGTAGAGGGCGTCGACCGGAATCTGGATGTCGTGATGCTCGGCGAGCCAGTTCGCCAGACGCACCTTGGCCAGCCGCTTGGTGACGCCGTAGCGCTCGCGGAACTCCGGGTCGTCGGCGCGCGGATCCAGCTCGCGCAGCCGGTCCAGATCGGTCTCCCAGCCCGCGCCGACGGATTCGGTGATGAGCTGGGCGAGCGGCGGATTGGCCAGCTTGAGCCAGCGGCGCGGGGTGATCCCGTTGGTGACGTTGACGATGCGGCCGCCGTGCAGCTCGTCGAGAGCCGGGAACAGGTTCTCCCGGACGAGCTCGGTGTGCAGCGCCGAGACGCCGTTGACCCGGTGGCTCGTGACGAACGCCAGCTCACCCATCCTGACGTCGCCGTCGCCGATCAGGCCGACCCCGTCCGGGCGGGGACCGTGCAGCTGGGCATCCCGCGAATCGAGTCGTTCGATGATCTGCAGATGACGCGGCAGCACCTTGCGCATCAGCCCGACGGACCAGCGCTCGAGGGCCTCGGGGAGCAGCGTGTGGTTGGTGTAGCCGAGGACCTGCGTGGAGACGTCGACGGCGCGGTCGAAGTCGAAACCGTGCTCGTCGACCAGCAGCCGGATCAGCTCGGGGCCGGCGATCGCCGGATGGGTGTCGTTCATCTGGATCGCGGCGTAGTCCGGCAGCCGGGACAGATCGTCGTGGTCTTCGAGGTAGCGCCGCAGAATGTCCTGCACCGACGCGGAGGTGAGGAAGTACTCCTGGGAGAGCCGCAGTTCCTTGCCCCGGTCGGTGGTGTCGTCCGGGTACAGCACGCGGCTGAGGGTGCGGGCCCAGGCTTCGGGCTCGGCGGCGGCCGCGTAGTCGCCCGCGTTGAAGCGGCCGAGGTCGAACAGATCGGCGCTGGGCTTGGCGGCCCAGAGCCGCAGGGTGTTGGCCCATCGCCCGCCCCAGCCGACCACGGGGGTGTCGTGCGCCTCGGCGATCACCGACAGCCGCGGCGTCCAGATCTGCCGCCCGTCCTGCTCCACCACGTCGCCGCGCAAGCCGACCCGGTAGGCGGCCTCCGGCCGGGTGAAGTACCACGGATTGTCGCTGACCAGCCAGTCCTCGGGCTCCTCGACCTGGCGGCCGTCGGCGAAACGCTGCTTGAACAAGCCGTGCTCGTATTGCAGGCCGTAGCCGTAAGCGGGGCACGCCAGAGTCGCCATCGACTCCAGGTAGCACGCGGCCAGGCGCCCGAGACCGCCGTTGCCCAGCGCCGCATCGGGTTCGTCCTCGGCGATGTCGAAGAAGTCGAGACCGAGCTGTTCCATCGCCTCGACGGCGATGTCGCGCAGACCGAGGTTGATCGCGACGTCCTCCAGCAGCCGGCCGATCAGGAACTCCATCGACAGGTAGTAGACCCGCTTGCGGCGCTCCTCCCACGTCCGCCGGGTCGCGGTGAACCACGGTTCCATCGCGCGATCCCGGAGGGCGAAGCTCAGCGCCATCCGCCAGGCGAACTTCGACGCGTGCGCGGTATCGGTGCCCATCCCGTATCGCAGATGATGCAGCAGCGACCGGCGGAACTCGTCGACCGTCGGTACGGGCAGCGTCAGATCATCCGGATCGACCTCGCGCACTTCCAAGGACTCGGACATCAAACTCCCTCAGCAGGCGGGGCGATCACGATGGATTGATCGTATCGCCGGATGCCCGGTCGTGTGGGGTGAGTGACGGCCTCATCTCTTACGGGTGATTCTCGCGCGTCGTTCGCGCGGTACCGGGGTGGTGTGCGGAAGACTCGGGGCCATCGACCGATGAGGAGGACCCATGTCGAATCCCGCCGCCGGCACTCTCGGCCCCGTCGAACTGATGGTGGTCTCGCTCGCCCAGCCGGCGCCGTCGCCCGAGGTGATCGGTGCGCTGGTCGCCCAGGTGGAGGCCGGTGTGGTCCGGGTGCTCGACTTCGTGGTGGTCACCAAATCGGTGGCCGGAGACGTCGAGGTGACCGAGGTGGAGTTCGACGCGCTCGGCGCGACGGCGCTCGACCTGGCCGTTCCCGGACTGACCGGCGACGAGGACATCGAGGTGCTCGCCGAGACGCTGGAACCCGGTGCCACCGCCGCGATCGTCGCCCTGGAACTGGTGTGGGCCCGGGAACTCGGTGCCCGGCTGGCCGCCGAGGGCAGCGAGGTGGTCGCGTCCGAACGGATCCCGTCGGTCGTGGTGAACGAGATCGCCGCACTCGCCGACTGAATCCGGCCACGCCGTCCCCTATACCCACTGATCACCGAGGAGAACACGACATGCGACGAGCTGGACGACCCGGCCTCATCGGACTCGCGGCCCGCACGGCCGTGGTGACCGGCACCGCCAACGCGATGGGCAACCGCGCCGCGAACCGCCGCGCCGAACAGGCGCAGAACGCGCAGGCGCAGGCCGCGTGGCAGCAGCAACAGGCCGCCGAGGCGTACGCCGCCCAGCAGCAGGCTCAGGCGGCGGCTGCCGCCGCGGCTCCGGCGCCCGCCCCCGCGGCCGGCGGCACCGACCTGACCGCGGAGCTGATGAAGCTGGCCGATCTGCACACCAAGGGCCTGCTGTCGGACGACGAGTTCGCCGCCGCGAAGGCGAAGCTGCTCGCTTAGCGGGCGGCGCGCTGGACTGCGGGCTCGGTGTCGTTCCGACGCGCGGTTGAGGCGCTCGCGATCAGCCGGTGGAGCCGGTTGCCTTCAGCGCGTTGAGGTGGATGTCAGCAGCGCGTGGGGATGCCAGCAGCGGGCGGAGGCGGTTGCCGGCAGCCTGTTGAGCCGGTTGCCAGCAGCGAGTGGGGATGCCGGCAGCGGGCGGAGGTGGATGCCAGCAGCCCGTTGAGCCGGTCAAGCCGCTAGGCGCAGACCGTGTCGAAACGCCTCTCTCGCCGGGGTCGTTTCGACACGACCCGGGTCCTGAGCTGGCGCGGCGGAGCATGCGACGACGCGGCGTCGAAGGGCGCCCTTGCGGGCTCGGGTCGGCTCAACGGGCTGGTGGGGGCCGGTTTGGCGCAGCGGGCGGTTGAGGCGGTTGCCAAGCAGCCCGTTGAGCCTGATGCCAACAGCCGGTGGAGGCGGTTGCCTTCAGCGCGTGGAGGTGGTTGCTAGCAGCCTGTTAAGTCGGATGCCAGCAGCGCGTGGGGATGCCGGCAGCGGGCGGAGGTGGATGCCAGCAGCCCGTTGAGCCGGTCAAGCCGCTAGGCGCAGACCGTGTCGAAACGCCTTCGGACTGGCCGTTTCGACGCGGGCGGGGGCCGGGCGGCTCGACGGGCAGGGACTCCGAGGTTCCCGACCTCCCGTCAGCGAGCTCCGCGGAGGGCGTCGTCGATGGGGACGGAGCCGTCGGTGAAGGGGATGTCCCGGCCGACGGTGGACGGATCGGCGAGTACCGCGGCGGCGACCGCCGCGACGTTGGCGCGCGATGTACCGGGATTGTCGTCGGCGCGTACCGCGGCGGGATCGATGGCGCCGGTGGGCTCGTCCAGGGTGAGGCGGCCGGGCATCAGGATGGTCCAGTCGAGTCCGGAGGCGCGCAGGGCGGTGTCGGCGGCGGCCTTCGCCTCGGCGTACGGGTAGAACGAGTTGTCTTGCGGCACACCGTGGTCGGGTCCCGCCCCGAGGTACGACACCATCACGAAGCGGCGGACGCCCGCGGCCGAGGCCGCGTCCATCACCCGCAGGGCCGCGTCTCGATCGACCGCGTAGGTGCGCGCGGGGTCGCCGCCGCCCGCGCCTGCCGTGAACACCACGGCGTCGGCCCGGGCCGCGGTCAGCACCGCGGCGAGTTCCGGCGCGGAGGCGGTCTCGATGTCGAGCAACAGCGGATTGGCTCCGGTGCGGGAGACGTCGATCGCGTGCTCGGGGTCGCGGATCACCGAGGTGACGGTGTCGCCGCGTGCGGTCAGGATCGGGGCCAGGAGAAGGGCCACTTTGCCGTGGCCCCCGATGATCACGATATTCGCCATGGCATCGACCGTACCGATCGCTGGATTCCGCCTGGACTCGTGAGTCCCGGCGCCGTCCGTCGGTGGCGAGTGATCACGCCGGGAGCACGCGCCGCACGACCTCGCGATCGTGATCCGTCGCGGATCGTGTCGCCGGCCGACAGACGTCGCGGATCCTGGCGGATCGCCAAGCGAATACGCGACGGATTTCGGCCTGTCGGCCTCGGGTCCACCGTGACACCGCTAGAGACCGCGGCTCTCCAGGAAGTCGTCGATGGCGGTGGCGAACACCTGATTGTCGTCGCCCACCACCATGTGGCCGGCGCCGCCGACGTCGACGAGTTCGGCGTGCGGAATGCGCTCGAGCATGGCCCGGGCGCCCTCCTCCGAGACGACGTCGGACTGGCGGCCCCGTACCACCAGCGTCGGCACGGTCACGTTGCGCGCGGCCGCGCCGAGACGTTCGGGGTCCGAGTGCGCCCGCGGTTCGTCGTCGGAATCACGCATGAACGCCGGATCCCAGTGCCAATACCAGCGGCCGTCCGCGCGCTGCCGGACGTTCTTGCGCAGACCGTCGAGATTGCGGGATCGTTTGCGTTCCGGGGTGTATTCGGCGATGGCATCGGCCACCTCGTCGAGCGTGGCGAAGCCGTCCAGGTGGGTGTTCATGAAGTTCTGGATCCGCTGGATGCCCTCGGGCTCGACATCGACCACCACGTCGACCAAGACCAGTCCGGCGGCGGCGTCGGGATGCTCGCCGGCGACGCAGAGGCTGGTGATGCCGCCCAGCGAGGCGCCGATCAGGATCGGGGCGGTGGGCAGCGTGCCGAGGACCCTCAGCAGGTCGCCGGCGAAGGCGTCGAGGTCGTAGTCGCCGTCGGCGGCCCACTCGCTGTCGCCGTGCCCGCGCAGGTCGAGCGTGTACACGTCGTGGCCGCGGGCGGCGAGGGCGCGGGCGGAGCGATCCCACGAGTGCCGGGTCTGGCCGCCGCCGTGCAAGAGCAGCAGCGTCGAGCGGCGTGGGGCGTCGTCGTCGATCCAGCGGTCACCGGCCAGCGCGGGGTGGCCGTCGTCGAGGGTGAAGGGAATCGGGCTGATCTCCGACACGGCGACTCCTTAGAAGATTATGCACAATATCTCCTCTGTTCTACCCGACGGCCGGGGCGCCGAGCCAGGCGGCCACTGTGCCCAGGAACTCCCGCAGCGCGGGGAGGTCGGCGGCGGGGAAGCGGCGGGCGAGTCGTTCCAGGTGGAGTTGCGAGAACGGGTCGGCGATCAGGTCGGTGATGTCGTCGCGCCGGATGACGAGGGCCTGGTAGGTGTCCTCGAGGTAGTCCTCGATCCAGTCGACGGCGAGGCGCTCGGTGGTCTCGTCGGTGCGCCAGCCGGCCGGGACGGGTCCGTCCGGAGAGCGCAGCGGGCCACCGTCGGTGCGTTCGATCCGGACGTAGTGCTCGCCGTCGTCGAGGGTGAGGCCGCCGTCGTCGAGGGTGACCAGCGAGTCGGTTCCGGCCATCCGGGTGAGTGCGCCGAAGGCGGCGAGTCGCCGGGCGACATCGGTCAGCAAACGGGATTCGGTCACGACGACAACGGTATCCCGTGCCAGGTGATGCGCATTCTGTGCCATACCGGCGAATCTTCCGCCGGAGTGGGGCGGGAGTCGCGGTGACAGGGAAATAATCAGGCGACAACACCGAACCCACGGACGCGGGGTTGCGAGATGTCGTCCGTGATCGGCCGTAGAGGCGAGGAGTGGCGCGTGACGCAGGCAACGATGGCCGCCGAGATTCCGGCGGGAGTGCGGGTGGTCGGCTACAGCATCGGGGATCCGGTCGAGGCGCCGATCCCGGAGGCTCCGGAGCGGCGATCGGGCTGGTGGTACTTCGCCACCTGGCTGATGACGCCGCACATCGAGTTCGGCGCGATCTACATGGGCATCGTCGTGGTGCTGTTCCTGCACATGAGCCTGTTGCAGGCGCTCATCGGAATCTTCTTCGGCGTCGCCTTCGGCGCGGTCAGCCACGGCCTTCTGACCGCGCGCGGGGTGCGACTGAAGGTGCCGCAGCTGGCTCTCGGTGGGCTCGCGTTCGGACGGATGGGCAACCTGATCCTGACCACGATCATGGCGGTGATCAGCTCGTTCGGCTGGTTCATCGTCAACTCGGTGGTGGCGGGGCTGGCGATCAACGCGATCTTCACCTCGATTCCGCTGGTGGGTGGCATCGGCATCGCCGTCGTGGTCCAGCTGGCCCTGGCCCAGATCCAGGTCAAGTACCGGGCGATCCAGCGGTACCTGTTCCCGGTGCTGGCGGTGATCCTGGTCGTCGCGGGCATCATGACGTTCGCGAAGGTCGACCTCGCCTACGACAAGGGCAGCCCGTGGAACTTCAACGGCATCGTCGCGGTGGTCGTGGTCGCCTGCCTCGCGTGGGCGTACACGATCGGCTGGAACCCCTATGCCACGGACTACGCCGCCCGCAGTAAGGGCAGCGCCTCGCCTCGCACGGCGGGACTCTGCTCGGCGCTGGGACTGTTCTGCGCGACGATGTTCGTGATGTCCATCGGCGTGGCCGCCGGCATCGTCATCGAGGGCGACCCGTCGCTGCTCGCGAACGACAACCCCACCGCGCAGTTCACCGGCTACCTGCCGTCCGGATTCGGCGTGGTGGTGCTGATCGTGATTCTGATCGGTTCGTGGACCAACAACGCGATCACCCTGAAGTCGTCCAGGCACGTCTTCCGCAGCGGCAAGGACGACGCGGGCCAGACGGTCCTCGACCAGGTGGCGCCGCTCCTCATGACGGTGGTCGGATTCCTGCTCGGGTGGGCGGCGACGCAGGATCTACCGGCCAACTACCAGGGCTTCGTGATGGTGCTCGGCGTGTGGATCGCACCGTGGCTCAACGTCTCGCTCGTCGACTATCTCCTGCGACGCAAGGACGACGACCCGACGCCATACCTCTACGCGAAGACCAAGACCAACAAGTGGGGCGTGATCTCGGTGGTGTTCGCGATCGCCGCGTCGCTCCTGATCTACGGCATCCAGATCATCGACGGCGGCAAGCTGGGCGGCGCTGATTCGCACCGTGTGTCGTACGCGGCGCTCGGCATGCTGGCCGGGTTCTATCTGTCCGCGGTGGTCTACTCGATGGGCATGAAGAAGATCTTCAAGCAGGACAAGACCTCGGCGGCCGCCAAGGTCGCGTGACCGGCCGCGCCTACGGGGCGCGGAAGCCGCGGGCGGCGAGCGCCTCGAGGACGGTCACATCGCCGAGGTACGGCTCGCTCTCCCGCGGCCAATGCACGACGACGTCGGTGAATCCGAGGGCGGCGGCGTGGCCGACGAGGTCGTCGAAGCGGCCGATGCTCTCCAGCGGGTTGCCGGGCGCGGCGTTCAGGCTCAGGCAGATTCCGAATCGCATGGGCCGAGATTACCGGGATACTAAACCGTTGTGACCTCGCCGAATTCGCCCGAGAGCGACGGCCGGGTGAACTAGCATCGAACAATCATGCGGATCGCGGTCATCGGGGATATCGGGGGACATCTCGACGAGCTGCGCGCCGAACTGCGGATCCTCGGAGTGGAGCGCGAGGGACGGCTGCCCGACGATCTGGC
This sequence comes from Gordonia sp. PP30, assembly GCF_023100845.1. Classification (NCBI taxonomy): domain Bacteria; kingdom Bacillati; phylum Actinomycetota; class Actinomycetes; order Mycobacteriales; family Gordoniaceae; genus Gordonia; species Gordonia sp. PP30. The sequence goes on from NZ_CP095864.1 coordinate 506,023, forward strand.
CGTGGTTCAGGTGGGCGACCTGGTGCACCGGGGGCCCGAGTCGGACGCCGTGGTGGAACTGGTCGGCATCTACCTGGACGATAATCCCGGACGGTGGATCCAGCTGATCGGCAACCACGAGGCGCTGTATCTGCGGACACCGGAATTCCATTGGCCGGAACAGATCGGGAAGGCGGCCGCCAAGACCCTGCGGAAGTGGTGGAAGCAGGGGAAGCCGGTCGGCGCCGCGGCGATCGTCACGGCCGACGAGTCGTTCCTGGTGACGCACGCGGGCGTCACCGCGGGGTTCTGGTCGGCCGTCCTCGATGCGCCCGGTACGCCGGGCGAGGCGGCGGCCCGGCTGAACCGGCTGGCCCGTTCGGGCGACGCGGCGTTCTTCTCGCCGGGCCTGATGCTGACCGGCCGCGCCAATCCGTATGCCGGGCCGATCTGGGCGGAGTCGAGTCGCGAGCTGATCCCGGGCTGGGCCGACGCCACCATGCCGTTCAGCCAGGTCCACGGACACTCCGGACTGGTCGACTGGCAGGGCTCGGACGCGTCGGTGCCCGCGCCCGGCGCGGTAATCATGTCCGCCGACTTCTACGGGAAACATGCGACGGTGTGGATCGCCGGCCAGCGGATCGTCGGCGTCGACCCGGGGCACGGCCGGGAAGCGGTCAAGCCGTGGCGGTCATTCGTGGTCGAGGGCTATCTGGACCCGGGACCGTCCTGACCGATCGACCGGGAACTCTCGGCCGGTCATGATGCTCTCGATCGACGTCACGAGCGCCGCCACGGTGACGTCCGGCCTGACTCGTGCCACATTTCGGTGACTTGGCTCGTCGGGTCGGCGCGACCTGGGGTTTTGGCCGCCGGTAGTGCCCGTTTGGGGCACTAAACTGGGTGTCTACGATCGATCGTGTGGGGTTGTTCGTCCGGAAGGTGCGGACCGCGTCGGGTGCGACAGCGGTACAGATCGTGTCGAAGGAACGTGGTGTGCGCCGGATCGTCGAACACATCGGATTTGCGCACACACCCGAAGAACTCGCGGTATTGCTCGAGGTCGCCGATACCAAGATTCATGCAGGTCAACTCGCTTTCGACTTGTCTGCGTCGTTGCCGGCGAAGGTTTCGGCGGTCCCCGAGGTGGCCGGGTCACAATCCCGCGTGTTGTGGGAAGTCCTCGAACAGGGCTACCGCGATCTCGGGTTCGACAAGATCGGCACTGACGCGTTCAAACAGTTGGTGCTGGCCAGGATCGTCGAACCGACGAGCAAGGCCGACACGATCCGAGTGCTGGCCGAACTCGGAGTGCCTTCACCATCGCTGCGCACGATCTGGCGCACCCTCAAACGCAGTGTCACCGAGGACTGGCGGACACAGCTCGCTTCGGCGGCGTTGGGGCATGTCACCGCGGGCGGAGTAGTGCCCCATAAGGTGGTGTAACTCGGTGGCCGAGATCGTCTCCGACTTCGTGTCGGGACGGACGTAGAGCGGCCACCGTGTGATCCTTCGAGTCAACCGTCTAAAGAATCCTCGAACGGAGTCATCACGATGACCGCACCTCATATTGTCGACCCTGCAGGCCTGCTTGGCCAAGCCCTCGCCGACGCGTCACCGGATCTGATGCGCGAGCTGCTGCAAACCATCATCAACGCCCTGCTTTCCGCCGATGCCGACGCTGTCTGCGGCGCCGAGTGGAACGCCCGCTCGGCTGAGCGCACCAACTACCGAAACGGCTACCGCCACCGGCCCCTGGATACCCGCGTCGGAACCGTCGATGTCGCCGTCCCGAAACTGCGCTCGGGTTCGTACTTCCCCGAGTGGCTGCTCGAGCGCCGCAAGCGGGCCGAATCCGCCCTGATCACCGTCGTGGCGGACTGCTACCTTGCCGGAGTATCGACCCGCCGGATGGACAAACTGGTCAAGACGCTGGGCATCGACTCACTGTCCAAATCCCAGGTCTCCCGCATGGCCACCGAACTGGACGAGCAGGTCGCCGCCTTCCGACACCGCCGCCTGGACGAGGCCGGCCCGTTCACCTTCGTCACCGCCGATGCGTTGACGATCAAGGTCCGCGAGAACAAGCAGGTCGTCAAGGCTTCAGTGCTGCTGGCCACCGGCGTCAACGGCGACGGCCACCGCGAAGTCCTCGGGATGCAGGTGGCCACCAGTGAGACCAAGGCCTCATGGAACACCTTCTTCGCCGACCTGGTGGCCCGCGGCCTGGACGGAGTCCGGTTGGTGACCTCCGATGCCCACGCCGGACTGGTCGAGGCGATCGCGGCGAACCTGCCCGGCGCCGCCTGGCAGCGCTGCCGCACCCACTACGCCGCCAACCTCATGGCCACCTGCCCCAAGAGCATGTGGCCGGCCGTGAAAGCCATGCTGCACAGCGTCTACGACCAGCCCACCGCCACCGCGGTGCATGAGCAGTTCGACCGGCTCCTGGAGTACACCGAAGACAGGCTGCCCGAGGTCGCCGACCACCTCGACGATGCCCGCGAGGACCTGCTGGCCTTCACCGCGTTCCCCGACGACGTATGGCGTCAGATCTGGTCCAACAACCCCACCGAACGCCTCAACCGTGAGATACGACGCCGCACCGACGTCGTGGGGATCTTCCCCAACCGAGACGCGATCATCAGGCTCATCGGCGCCGTCCTGGCCGAGCAGACCGACGAATGGGCCGAAGGCCGCCGATACCTCGGCCTCGAAGTCCTGAGCCGCTGCAGGCTGACCCTGACCACCGACACAAACACCGACTCGACGACGGAGGTGACCACCGATGACCTGATGCAAATACCAGCCTGACCACCACCGAAGGATCAACAACGAGTTACACCACTACTTGGGGCTTGACCGCGGGCGGGGCCCTGTCTGTCGTGATGTACGACGTGACGACCCTGTACTTCGAAGCTGAGAACGAAGACACCTTCCGGAATGTCGGGATGAGCAAGGAACGGCGGGTCGACCCCCAGATCCTCGTCGGGATGCTCGTCGACCCGACCGGGTTTCCCCTCGACGTGCACTCCTTCGCCGGCAACCGGGCAGAGACCAGCACACTGCTGCCCGTGCTCACCCGGTTCCGCGAACGCCACCACGGCGCTGACGTCGTCGTCGTCGCTGACGCCGGAATGCTGTCGGCCGCTAATCTCAACGCCCTGCAGGAGGCAGGTTTCGATTTCATCGTCGGGTCCCGCACCGGCTCGGCGCCACGTGACCTGGCCGAACACTACGAACGCCGCGGCACCTACCTTCGCGACGGCCAAACCATCGAAACCAAGCGGACCATGGGGACCGGCGCGCACGCTCGCACACGGCGGGTGGTCTGGCACTACTCACGCAAACGCGAGCGCCGCGACAACATCACCTTGAACAAGCAGATCGAACGAGCCCAGGACATCGCCGACGGGCGGCGCCGGCCGAAGAAGGACCGATTCGTGGCCCTCGGGAACCAGCCCGGCGTGAACTGGGACGCAGTCGACAAGGCCCGCTCGTACCTCGGTCTGAAGGGCTACGTCACCAGCATCTCCTCGGGCACGCTCTCCGGCGAGCACATCGTTGCCGCCTACCACGACCTGTTCCGGGTCGAGGAATCGTTCCGGATGGCCAAAAGCGACCTGCGGGCCCGGCCGATGTTCCACCACCAGCGCGAATCCATCGAAGCGCACCTGACCATCGTGTTCGCCGCACTCGCCGTCACCCGCCACCTCACCGACACCACCGGCTACTCCATCAAACGCATCATCACCACACTGCGCCCGGTACGTGACGTCATGATCCACATCCGCGGACAACACGTCATGGCCGAAACACCACTCGACGGAACCGCCGCCGAAATCATCGCGAAACTCCACGCCTCAACGGGGCACTAAAGTGGCACGACTCGGGTCCGGGGCCGGCCCGGACCCCAGGAAGGGGCCTCGTCATACTCGGCGCGAAGAGTAGATTGTAAGGCGATCTGCCAGTCATGGTGGGAGGGGGAAACGATGAGTTCGACGACGCCGCGCGGGGTCGCGGGCCTGGAGCCGGTGGCCAACCCGACCCGGCGCGATGCGGTGATCAACGAGATCAAACGCGGCATCGTTCTCGGCACGATCCGGCCGGGGGAGCGGCTGACGGAGTCCTCGCTCAGCGAGGCGCTGCGGGTGAGTCGTCCGACGGTGCGCGAGGCACTGAACTGGATCGCGCAGGAGGGGCTGCTGGTGCAGCAGCCGTACCGCGGTCTGCGCGTCGCCGAACTGGACCCCCGGGAGATCCTGGACGTCGCGCATGTCCGGGTGGCCCTGGACATGCAGGCGATGACCGAGGTGCTGGCGGATGAGTCCGGCGCGAAGATGGCGGCCATCCGGCGGGCGTGGGAGGAGTACCGGCCGCTCGCGGACGATCGGGATCCGATGGTCCAGCACGAGTCGCATGTGGCCTTTCACCGACGCATCTGGGAGGCCGCGGGCAACACCTTCCTGATGAATCTCTGGCCGGCGACCGAGGCGCACATCACCATCTGTCTCGCGCGCGACCAGGCGGCCCGGCACGACCCCGAGCGTGCCCCGCGGGCGCATCGGGCGTTGATGGACGCCTTCGAGACCGGTGATCTCGAAACGGTGCATGCGGCGCTCGTCGTGCACATCATCGACAGTGCCGAGCAACTGGTGGCGCTGATCGAGCAGCGCGAATCGGGCGCCTGAATCCGACCGGAGCCCGCATCGGGCGCAGATCACCGGCTCGGTCGTGACGGTCGCCACCCGGCCGGGCCCGATGTGCCGCACGGCGGACGTGCCCCGTGGGCGCAGGGAGAAACTTCTCCTCCGTCGCGGGCCGAGACGGCACACGGCGGAGGAGAAGCACTCACGACACGGCGTGCGCCCGGTCCGCGGCCTCCTCCAGCTCGGCGTCGAGCAGGGTCCGCTGGACCACCTGATCCATCTCCCACGTGCGGTGTCCGACACGGACCGCCCAGAGATAGGTCAGGACGCCGAGGATCACCACCACCACGATGTCGGTGCCGTAGCGGAAGATCGGCTGCGGCCCGGTGTCGCCGAAGTACGACAGGAACAGCGCGCCGATCAGGGCGACGAGCACCCAGAGGCCGGCGCCGATGAGCTTGCGGCCCTCGGCGTTGCTGATGGCCCACAGTGCGGCGAGGAACGCCACCACGAGGAGCAGGAACACCGGCAGATACACCGCGGCGCTCCAGTGCTTGACGTCGTAGCTCGCGGCGAACAGCCAGCCCGACTGGACGGCCACGACCACCCAGACGACCGTGAAGATCAGCGACAGGGCGCCGGACGCCGCGCGCGGGGGTGAAGCCGGACTTCACCGACGAGTACGACGCGTAGATCGGCAGCCCGATGATCACCACGGTCATCACGTTCACCATGGTCATCCAGCCGGCCCAGAAGCACAGCAGCAGCGAGCAGACGTAGCCCGCGCAACCCCAGAAGGTGCTCGCCGGGACCTTGATCGGCCTCGGCAGTTCGGGCGCGCACCGGGCGAAGACCGCCATGCACGGCCCGGCGATCAGATAGTTGAGCACCAGGGCCGTCGAGACCATGCCGACGAACGTGTACCAGGACGGCACCGGCAGGAACATCAGGAAGCCCACCGCGGTGGTGATGGTCAGGGCCAGCCACGGCACGCCGAACCGGTTCATCTTCTGCACGTTCTGCGGCATCTCGTTGTTGACCGACATCGAGTACAGCGTGCGGCCGCCCAGCCCGACCCAGACCCAGCCGCAGGCCGCCGGGGACAGCACCGCGTCGGACAGCAGAACCAGGGCGAACCAGGAGAACCCGGCCGCGGTCACCGCTGCGAGCAGCGGCTCCGAGGCCCACGGTGAGGTGAACAGCCCGGCCCAGTCGCCGCGGGCGACCTCGGCCTTGCTCCAGTCGATGGCCCCGATGAACGCGGTCTGCAGCAGCGTGTACAGGACCAGCGGGATCAGCAGGCCGCCGATCAGCATGGCCAGCGGGATGTTCTTCTTCGGGTTGATCACCTCGCCGCCGAAGTCGACGATCTGGCGGATACCGACGTAGGCGAACACGATGCCGCCGCCGGAGACCGCGCCGAACACCGCGCCCCAGCCCATCGGGGCGAAGCCGCCGTGCTCGCTGAAGTTGGAGCTGTCGAACGCGGTGAACATCAGGATCACTGTGAGCGCCGGGATCACCAGCTTCCAGATGGTGACCACCTTGTTCGACTCGGTGAGCAGCGTGGCGCCGAAGATGTTCAGCGCGAGGAAGATCAGCAGGACGATCCAGCCGGTGATGATGCCGGTCGGCCAGGCCAGCATGACCGGGCCGTCGCCGGACTGTTTGATCAGGCCGAGATGCTTCCAGTGACCGCCGATGTAGGTCAGCACGGCCTGCGTCTCGATCACCGGCAGTGCGATCACGGCGATCAGGTAGCCCCAGCCGTTGATCCACGACAGGAATCCGCCGTGCGTCATGCGGGGATACCGGACGCCGCCACCGGAGCGCGGGAGCATGGTGCCCAGTTCCATCCACGAGATGCCGATGACGGCGAAGAACACCGCGCCGAGCACCCAGGCCACGATGGCCGCGGGCCCGGCGCGCGACACGGCGGCGAGCGTCGCCAGCAGCCAGCCGGAGCCGACCTGGATGCTGACGGCGAGGCCGATCAGGCTGAACAGTCCGATGGTGCGCTTGAGATGTTTGTCGGCCGCTTCGTAATCGACCTCGACGTCGATCGCCATCTCCCACTCCTTCACAGGAAGGACGAGGCGCCCTTCACCTCGTCACGGCGCATCGGGGTCTCCCCGGCGATGCGTGGTTGTAATGTAGAACACATCGTGAAGATTGTCAGACAAACCCGGGAGTAAGTAGAAGTCGCTCGGTTGTGTCGATGTCGACCGGCCCGGTCAGCGCTGCGCGGTGCGCGTCGCCCACGACTCGACCGGCAGGTATGACGACACCCGGTCCATGCGCCGCTGCACCGCGGTGATCTCCCGGACCGACTCGCCGATCACGGTGCGCTCGATCGGACTGAGGGTGCGCCGGTCGATCACATCGGTCGGCGTCTGGCCGCGTACGATCTGCCCGAGCTGGTGGCGGAGCCGAATCCGCTCGAGGCTCTCGAAGATCTCGATGAGGCGGGTGGCGTCGTGCTGGCGGAGGATCTCCGAACCGGCCGCGGCGGCGAGCCGGCGGGTGGTCCGCAGTTCGGTCGATTCGACGCCCAGCGCGGCCCAACGGGCGATGTTCACGATCGGAAGCAGCGTGCGCTTCTTGATGTCGAAGGTGTCGCCCTTCCCGACCAGCGCGTCGCGGATGGAGCGGCCGCGCGCCCGATGCGAGAGGGACTCGGCCAGCAGCAGTTCCATGGTCCGGGGATGGCGGCGGAAGCCGCCGAAGACCCGGGTGACCTCGGGCAGTGCGAGGTCACCCCAGATCGGCCGGCCGTCGACCAGGATCGAGGCCATGATGGTGGCCTTCTCCTCCTCCGGTGCGGTCAGCCACCGCCGCGCGGCGGCCCGCCACTGCGCGTTGGTGCGCGAGAACGGCGGGCGGTGCGGCACCGCGCCGTGGCCGTCGACACTGATCCCGGCCCGGACCAGCAGCTTCTCCACATCCGTGAAGGCCTCGCGGTAGACGTCGGCCGCTTCGTCGTCGATGTCGTTGCGGAAGGCGACGGCCGCGTCGATGTCGGAACTCGGGACGGCCTCGCGGCGGCCGTTGCTGCCCAGGGACAGCCAGGTGAAGGCGTCGGTGTCCAGGTCGGGGCGGCCGGCGAAGACGAGCGCGATCGCGCGCCGCACGACGGCGTCGACCACGGTGGAGTAGACCGCGATCACCCGTTCGGCGTCCATGCCGCGGTCGGCGAGGTCGGCGAGCATCTCCGGTGCCTGCCGGGCGCGGTCGACCAGCTGCTGCGCGGTCGGCGCCCGGCGGATCTGCTCGTGCAGGCTGACCCCCGCGGTGGTCGGCGAGACGACGAAATCGCTGGTGCCGACCACGCCCCGGAGGATACCGCCGGGATCGGTGACGATCAGGTGGTCGTGCCCGCCGTCGAGCATCGCCAGCAGTGCCTCGGCGGCCGACTCGTCGGGCCGTACGGCGGGCGCCGGATGCACCATCAGGAGGTGCGCCGGGGTGTCGGGTGAGCGGCCCTCGGCGAGCAGACGTGCCCGCAGCAGGGTGTCGGTGAGCAGGCCGTAGGTGCCGTCGTCGGCGCTGATCACCGCGCACGACAGGCTCCGGCCGGTCATGGCGCGGGCCACCTCGTGCGCCGGCGTCGCGGCGTCGACCAGCAGCGGCGGCGACTCGATGAGGTCGTCCACGCGCAGGTACATCGGGGTGCTGGCGGTGATCCGGTACGCCCGGGTGCCGTCGAGCGCGAGGAAGCGTGCCCCGGCCGGGGAGGCGAAGGCGGGTTCGACGAGGGGCGCGGGGATCCGGGCCAGCGTGGTCGGCGTGTTCGCGACGATCCGCGGGCCGACCGGCTGCCCGGCGAGGTAGGCGGAGAATCCGAAGAGTCGTCCGCGCGAGCCCCGTTCGGTGGGCCCCTGCAGCAGCTTCTCGGGGTCGTTCCAGATCGCGACCTCGCCGTCGAGGACGGCCAGCAGGTCCGACGTCGTCTGCGCGAAGGCGTCGAGCACCACCTCCCCGGCCGCGAAGGTCTCGATACTCGCCGCATCGACGGCGCGCGCGAGCTGTTCGGCGCTGAGCGCGTCGAGCGGCGGGAAGGTGGCCAGGTCAGCGGCGAGGGCGGCGTCGTCGGGGGCGGTGGTCACTCCCTCTGTATAGCCGATCGCCGGGGTCAGCGGCCCATGCCGTAGAACTCCGTGTTCGGCCGCATCGAGGTCACGTTCGCCATCCGGTTGGAGAGGCCGAAGAACGACGAGATCGCGGCGATGTCCCAGGCGTCCTCCTCGTCGAGTCCGTGGCGGGCGAGGATCGCGAAGTCGTCGTCGTTCACCGCGTAGGCCTGCTGCGAGACCTTGAGGGCGAAGTCGAGCATCGCCTTCTGGCGGTCGGTGAGATCGGCCTTGCGGTAGTTGGTGGCGACCTGGTCGGCCAGCAGCGGGTTCTTGGCGCGGATCCGCAGGATCGCGCCGTGCGCCACCACGCAGTACTGGCACTGGTTCGGTGCCGAGGTGGCGACGACGATCATCTCCCGCTCGGCCTTGGTGACGTTGCCGGGCTTGTCCATGATCGCGTCGTGGTAGGCGAAGAACGCGCGGAACTCGTCGGGGCGATGCGCGAGGGCCAGGAAGACGTTCGGGATGAAACCGGACTTCTCCTGGACGTCGAGGATGCGCGTGCGGATGTCGTCGGGCAGCTCGTCGAGCGTGGGGACGGGGAAGCGGCTGATCGGTGCGTCGGTCATGTTCACCGGTCTAGCCCCCGGGCGGGCGGTGCGTCAATCGTTCGGGCCGTGCGGGGCGGCGCGGCCGGGGGCGTAGCGTGAAAGCGGCGGTACGGACGGACGACGGAGAGCGGTGACGAGTCAACCCTGGTACACCAGTCCATTGGGGTGGCTCGCCGGACTCGGATCGAATCTCCCCGGATACGACACGGCCATCCGCCTGCCGATCGAGCCGCTGTTCGGGGCGTTGCGCGCGACGCTGATCGGGCGGCGGATCGAGACGACGCTCGGCGGAAGCCCGCTCGCGGTGGTGGTCAGCGACCTGGAAGCGTCCTTCGACCCGGTCAGCACGGCGTTCGGGCAGATCGACGATGTCCTGATCACCAGCGACGACATCGAGTTCGACGGGCTGCGGGCCCGCCGCGTCGAGGTGCGGCCGCGCAACGTGCACACGCGCCCCGGGTTCTCGCCCACGCTGGTCGCCGCGCCGCTCGACGTCCTCATCGAGGCCGACTGGAACCAGGTGCAGGCGCTGCTGCGGCGGCACCTCGGGCGGGTCGACGTGGAGCCGCTCGGCGGGCAGCGGGCACGGCTGCGGCCGACCGGTCATCGTTCCCGGCACGGTTGGCTGGACGTCGATCTTCAGGTGGTGAACGGGCGGGTGGAGCTGCATCCGGCCCATGCCGGCTGGGGCGAGAGCGGCCTGCGCCGCCGGCTGCGCGCGGTCCCGGCGATCCCGATTCCGACCGCGCTGGGCGACGCGGTGCGGATCGTGGATCTGGCGGTCGACCGGGACGCGGTCACCGTGGCGCTGCGCGTCGATCAGTGGTCGATCGGATACGGCAGGCTGCTGTCGTTCTGAGTTGCGGGGCGTAATGGTCTGTCGTTACGGGTCGGTCTGTCGTGCCGCGTCGGCCGGGGACGGCCGCGCGGGCTGACCAGGACCACCTGCGCGACCAGGAGCAGGGCCATCCCGGTCCACCCCGACGCGGTGAGGTTCTCGCCGAGCACCGCGACCGCCAGCACCGTCGCCACGCCGGTTCGAGGAGCGTGAGGGTGGTGGCCGTCGTCGCGTCGATCCCGGCCAGGCCGCGGCTGAACAGGACGTACCCGCCGAACATCGGGACCACGGCCAGGTAGGCGAGGACGGCCCACGACGACGGCGGGGCCGCGGCGAGCGACGCGCCGCCGGCGACGGCGCCGGCCGCGAGCACGACGCCGCCCCCGCCGAGGACGGCTCCGGCGGCCGCGTCGCGCGAGATGTCGTGCGCCATCAGGCGGCGCATCGCCCACGAATAGCCCGCGTACGCGGCGCCCGCCGCGAGACCGGGGAGCACGCCCGCGACCACGTTCCCGCCGGTGCCCGCGCTTCGTGACACACAGAGCAGAGCGCAGCCCGCGACGCCGAGCGCGCAGGAGGCCGCCCATCGGCGGCTGATCGGCCGGGCGTCGGCGACGCGCTCGATCACCGCCGACGCCAGCGGGGCCGAGGCGAGCGAGACCACGGTGCCCAGCGCCACGCCGCCGACGTGCATCGACGTGTAGAAGGCGAGCGGATAGATCACGACGCACAGGGCGCCGAGGGCCGTGACGGAGAGCCGGTCGTGCAGGGCGCGGCGCTCCCGGCGCAGCGCGCCGGCGTTCACGACGGCCTGCAAGATGCCGCCGCCGCCCCTCGCGACCGCGCCGATCAGGATCGGGCCGAGTGTGGGGGCGAACGCCGCGGCGGTGCCGGTGGTGCCCCAGAGGACCGCCGCGGCGACGGTCGCCAGCGCCGCGGCCCGAGAACCGTTCACCGGGCGTCGAGCAGGGAGTCGGCGATTGCCCGGGCCCGGTGCAGCAGCCGTGGATCGCCCTCGAGGCCGGCCCGCGACATTGAGCCCTCCAGAAGGAAGGAGAGGTGTGCGGCGAGTTCGCCCGCGCGGCTCTCGCCGACGAGGCCGTCGAGGTGGCGGTTCAGGAGATGTTCGACGTGCTCCTTGTGGGCCCTGACGGCGGCCCGGCCGGGGCTGCTCGCGGGCAGTTCGGCGGCGGCGTTGAGCAGGCCGCAGCCCCGGAATCCGTGGTCGTAGGCCATCGACGCGTGATCGAGGTAGGCGTCGAAGACGGCGAGTACGCGCTCGCGCGGGGTCCGGGCGGCGGCGAGGCGAGCGTCGTAGAGGCGCGACCATTCCTCGTGGCGCTCCTCCAGGTAGGCCGCGACCAGCTCGGCCTTCGACGAGAAGTTGTTGTAGAGGCTCATCTTGGCGACACCCGCCCGCGCGATGATCGTGTCGATCCCGGTGCTCGCGATGCCGTCGTCGTAGAAGCCGCGCGCCGCGGCGTCGAGAAGTCGCCGTCGTGCGGGGAGTCGGGCCGGTGGGGTCACGATCGCTCACTAGGTAGGTAGGTCTGTCTAGTCGACGATCGCAGGTGTGCTCCGTGCTGTCAACGCACGGGCGCGCGATGCGCCGCCCGGCCTCCCCGCTTCCGCCCGGCCTCCGCGCTTCCGCCCGGCATCCGCGACACCCGACCCCGCGGCGCGACACCCGTGGGGAACGCGACTCCCGCGGCTGTCGCTTCCCCGAGTGGCTGTCGCGGGCCCGTGGCAGGTGTCGCGAACGCTGACGCGCCCGACGCTGACGCCGATTCCTGTCGGGCCTCGCCTCACCGAAGCGGGGGTGCATCCGGCACATCGGGGAAGGGCGCCGGCTGACCCGACCGTGACGTACGAATCCCGTCTCGATCTCGCGACCTCGGTGGATGTGTCCCGGGACGTCGTCGAGGCGGGCGGATACGTCACGGTTGGGACAGCATGTCGCCGAGGGGCCGCGGTCCGCGCCGCGCCGCGCCACCCGGAAGTCATGACGCAGATCACAACCATTCCAAGACTTAAGCGGAACAGACTCAACTCTGGGTTGGTTGAACCCGGTGAGAGGCCGCAGTGAGCCTCATAGACTTGACGCCGGGGTTCGTTCCCGGCGAGTACGACACGAAAGGCGTAGCTAGTGGACAGCTTCACTCCGACCACCAAGACGCAGGCTGCTCTGCAGGCTGCCGTCCAAGATGCGGCCGCCGCGGGGAATCCCGACGTCCGGCCCGCCCACATCCTCGTCGCCCTGCTGGAGCAGGCCGACGGTATCGCCACGCCGCTGCTCAAGGCGGTCGGCGTGGACCCCAAGCAGACCCTGGCCGAGGCGAAGGGCCTGGTCGGCCGGGCGCCGGTCGTCTCCAGCACCAGCGCACAGCCGCAACTGAGCCGGGAGTCGATCGCGGCGATCACCGCTGCGCAGAATCTCGCGACCGAGCTGAACGACGAGTACGTCTCGACCGAGCACCTGATGGTGGGCCTCGCGACGGGCGATTCGGACGCCGCCAAGCTGCTGCAGAACGCCGGCGCCGGCCCGCAGGCACTGCGCGACGCCTTCCAGGCGGTGCGCGGTACGGCCCGGGTGACCAGCGAGAACCCGGAGGACACCTACCAGTCGCTGGAGAAGTACTCCACCGACCTCACCAAGCGGGCCCGCAACGGCGAGCTCGATCCGGTGATCGGCCGCGACAGCGAGATCCGGCGCGTGGTGCAGGTGCTGAGCCGCCGCACCAAGAACAACCCGGTCCTCATCGGCGAACCCGGCGTCGGCAAGACGGCGATCGTCGAGGGGCTGGCGCAGCGCGTGGTCGAGGGCGACGTGCCCGAGTCGCTGCGCGACAAGACCGTCATCTCCCTGGACCTGGGGTCGATGGTCGCCGGTGCCAAGTACCGCGGTGAGTTCGAGGAGCGGCTCAAGGCCGTGCTCGACGAGATCAAGGCCTCCGACGGCCAGATCATCACCTTCATCGACGAGCTGCACACCATCGTCGGCGCCGGCGCGACCGGCGACTCGGCGATGGACGCCGGCAACATGATCAAGCCGATGCTCGCCCGCGGTGAGCTGCGCCTGGTCGGTGCCACCACGCTCGAGGAGTACCGCCAGTACATCGAGAAGGACGCGGCCCTGGAACGCCGCTTCCAGCAGGTGTACGTCGGCGAGCCCTCGGTCGAGGACACCATCGGTATCCTGCGCGGCCTCAAGGAGCGGTACGAGGTGCACCACGGTGTGCGCATCACCGACTCCGCGCTGGTCGCGGCCGCGACGCTCTCCGACCGCTACATCACCTCCCGGTTCCTGCCGGACAAGGCGATCGACCTGGTCGATGAGGCCGCGTCGCGCCTCCGCATGGAGATCGACTCGCGGCCGATCGAGATCGACGAGATCGAGCGCGTCGTGCGGCGCCTCGAGGTCGAAGAGCTCGCGCTGGAGAAGGAGACCGACGCCGCGTCGAAGGACCGGCTGGAGAAGCTTCGGAAGGAGCTCGCCGACGACCGCGAGAAGCTCAACGAGCTGACCGCGCGGTGGCAGTCCGAGAAGAACGTCATCAACGCGGTGCGCGACGTGAAGGAAGAGCTGGAGAACCTGCGCGGTGAGGCCGACCGGGCCGAGCGCGACGGTGATCTGGGCAAGGCCGCCGAGCTCCGCTACGGCAAGATCCCGGCCCTGGAGAAGGAACTGGAAGCCGCGATCGAGAAGACCGGCACCGATCCCGACCAGGACGTGATGTTGCAGGAGGAGGTCGGGCCCGACGACGTCGCCGAGGTGGTGTCGGCGTGGACCGGCGTGCCCGCGGGCAAGATGCTCGAGGGCGAGACCGAGAAGCTGCTCCGCATGGAGGCGCACATCGGTCAGCGCGTGATCGGCCAGGAAGAGGCGATCGCGGCGGTTTCCGACGCGGTGCGCCGCGCTCGGGCCGGCGTCGCCGACCCGAACCGGCCGCTCGGCTCGTTCATGTTCCTCGGCCCGACCGGCACGGGTAAGACCGAGCTGGCCAAGTCGCTCGCCGAGTTCCTGTTCGACGACGAGCACGCCATGATCCGGATCGACATGAGCGAGTACGGAGAGAAGCACAGCGTCGCCCGCCTCGTCGGCGCGCCTCCCGGCTACGTCGGCTACGACCAGGGTGGTCAGTTGACCGAGGCCGTGCGCCGCCGCCCGTACTCGGTGGTGCTGTTCGACGAGGTCGAGAAGGCCCACCCGGACGTCTTCGACGTGCTGCTTCAGGTGCTCGACGAGGGCCGGCTGACCGACGGTCAGGGCCGCACGGTGGACTTCCGCAACACGATCCTCATCCTGACGTCCAATCTGGGCGCCGGCGGGGACCGCGAGCAGGTGATGGCCGCGGTGCGGGCCCGGTTCAAGCCGGAGTTCATCAACCGGCTCGACGACATCCTGATCTTCGAGGCGCTGAGCCCCGAACAACTGGTGTCGATCGTCGACATCCAGCTGAAGGGTCTGGCGAGTCGGCTGGCGCAGCGCCGCCTGACGCTCGATGTCAGCACCGAGGCCAAGGAATGGCTGGGTGCGCGCGGCTACGACCCGCTTTACGGTGCGCGCCCGCTGCGCCGGCTGATCCAGCAGGCCATCGGCGACAAGCTCGCCAAGGCGCTGCTGGCCGGCGACATCCGCGACGGCGACACGGTGCGCGTCGACGTCGACCCGAGCACCGACGCGCTGACCATCGGCTGATCGAGGTCGCCGAACGACACGAGGTCCCCGCTCCGTACGGAGCGGGGACCTCGTCGTCGTGGGTGGGTCCGGCACCCGGAGCGGGCGCTGTTTGATGGGATCGATGGGTCATGCGTGCCTTCGTCCTTGTCCGGAGACGCCGTCGGCTTTATTGTGAATAGTATTCACAATTAAGTATGGCAATCCTAACTAACACAAGGAGATGTGGTGACGACGACGGTGGCGCCCGAGGCCGAGGTCCCGGACCAGATACCCGACGACCCCAAAACCCGGCAGCGCGCGGATGCGCGGGCGCTCAAAGACCTCATGCGGCCGGTCGCGATACCGCTGACCATCGGCCGCCTCATGGCGGTGGTCTCCGGGGTGTTGGCGGTGGTGCCGTACATCGCGCTCGTGCACATCGGCGACGTCCTGCTCGACGCTGCGGCGTCGAACACCGCCGTCGACCGCGGCGAGGTGGACCGATGGATCCGCATCCTCGTCATCACCTTCACCTTGCGACTGGTGATCTACTTCATCGCACTCGGCGTGACGCATTTCGCCGACCTCCGGCTGGGACATCTCATCCGGCAGCGGCTGGTCCAGCGCTTCGCCAAGGCCCCGCTCAACTGGTTCACCGATACCAACTCCGGGCGCGTGCGCAAGGCGCTGCAGGACGACATCGCCACCGTCCACCAGCTGATCGCTCACCAGCCGGTCGACGGCACGCAGGCCATCGTGATGCCGCTCGCGCTGATGATCTATTCCTTCGTCGTCGACTGGCGCTTGGGGCTACTCGCCATCGCGACGCTCCCGCTGTACACGGCGTCGATGGCGATCGGTATGCGCGGGATGGCCGAGAAGACAGTCGAAATGGATAAGAAGCTGGGCATGGTCTCCGCCCGGATGGTGGAGTTCGTGACCGGCATCGCGGTGGTGAAGGCTTTCGGCCGGGTGGGTCGGGCACACCGCAACTATCAGGAAGCGGCAGGCCAGTTCCAGGTCTTCTACTACGCGTGGGTCAAGCCGCTGCTGCGAGTCAGCGCACTGGGTCAGTCACTCCTGGCGGTGCCTCTGGTCTTGCTGATCAATCTCGGCGGGGGAGCCTGGCTGGTACATCGCGGTGACGTCACCACCGCCGACGTGCTCGCGACAGCGCTGATCGCGCTGCTGATCCCGTATGGCATCGAGGTGCTGATGGGCTCCCTGTGGGCGACGCAGATGGCGGGCGCCTCGGCGCGACGTCTCACCGATCTGCTCGACACCTCGGTACTTCGCGATGATGGCCGCCGCTCCGAGCCGCACGGGCACGATGTCGAGTTCGACCACGTCAGCTACTCATACCGGGAGTCGGGCGATGGCGGGCTGGCCCTGGACGACGTGTCGTTCACGCTGCCCGAGGGCACCATCACCGCGCTGATCGGCCCGTCGGGCTCCGGGAAGTCGACCGCCGCGACCCTGCTGGCCCGGTTCGATGATCCGGGCTCCGGCCAGATCCGGCTCGGCTCGGTGCCGGTCGCAGAGATCGACGATCTGTACGCGCACGTCGGCTTCGTCCTGCAAGACCCGCAGCTCCCGGCCATCTCGCTACGCGACAATATCGCTCTGGGCCGCCCCGAAGCTACCGACGAGCAGATCCGGGAAGCGGCCCGCGCGGCCCGGATCCTCGACGAGATCGAGGCCCTGCCGAACGGCTTCGACACCGTCTACGGCGCCGGCACTGGATTGTCCGGCGGGCAGGCGCAGCGTCTCGCGATCGCCCGGGCGATCCTGGTCGACGCCCCCGTGCTGATCCTGGACGAGGCCACCGCTCTGACCGATCCAGAATCGCAGCATCAGATTCAGGAAGCGCTGTCGGAGCTGGTTCGCGGCAAGACGGTGCTGCTCATCGCGCACCGGCCGGAGGTGATCGCCGGCGTCGACCAGATTGTGCTGCTCGACCGCGGGCGCGTGATCGCGACCGGCACACACGACCAACTGCTGGACCAGCCGTCGTACGCCCGACTGTGGGAACCGGCGACCGCTCAGTCGCCCGCCGCCCGGGGAGAGAACCGATGAACCTTCCGCTGATCGATGTGATCCCGCGCCTCAAGCGCATGATCTCCCGGCCGCAGGACCTGCGGCCCGCGCTACTGGCCGCCGCGGCCAGCGGCCTGGCCGAAGGCCTCGCGCTGGCCGCCCTGTTGCCCGCGATCAGCTCGCTGGCCTCCGGCGATCCCGTGTGGGGACTGCGGGTCGGCGGCTGGCTGATCGTCCTCGCGGTGCTTGCGGTGGCCGATTTCGTCCTCATCTACCTGCAAGAAAAGCGAACCTACGGGATCGCCCTCGACTTCCTCCACAGCATCCACCGGCTCGTCGGCGATCAGGTCTCCAAGCAGCCGCTCGGCTGGTTCGCCCGACCGCTGGCGGGGCGGTTGTCGCGCATGGTGTCGTCCGAGTTGATGATGGCCGGCGAGATCTTCGCGCACATGATCGGCCCGCTGATCTCGCGGATCACCTCGGCGGTGGTCATCGTGGTCGCTGCCTGGTTCTGGAATCCGTTGCTCGGCCTGGTGCTGACAGTATCTGCGCCGGTGTTCGTGGCGATCACCCTCGTCTCCACCTGGTTCATGCGCCGTGGCGGCGCGATCTACGAACCGCAGGAGGTGGAACTGGCTGACCGGATCGTCGAGTTCGCGCAGTGCCAGGGTGCGCTCCGCTCGTGCGGACGCAGCGAGCACTTCACCCCGCTCGACGACGCCTTGGCGAACACCTACCGCGCCCGCGTCAAGGCGCTGTGGATCGAGACTGTCGGGCTGATCCTGAGCGGCATGGTGACCCAGGGCGTGATCGTGGTGCTGATCACCGTCAGCGGTTCGTTCGCGGTGTCCGGGACACTGGAGCCGATTCCGGCCCTGGCCTTCATCGGTCTGGCGCTGCGCTTCACCTCGACGCTCTCGGCCATCACCGGGAACGCCATGAGCCTGGAGTCACGACGCCCACTGCTCGACGCGATCGACGAGGTCCTCACCGCCGAGCCGCTGCCCGAACCTGCCGAACCGGCGGTACTCACCGCGCCCGGTACCGTCGAACTCGAGCGGGTGCGCTTCGCCTACGGCGAAGAGCCGGTACTGCGCGACGTCTCATTCAGTGTTCCCGCCGGGACCATGGTCGCCCTCGTGGGGCCGTCGGGCAGCGGTAAATCCACCATCGCGCGCCTGATCGGCCGGTTCTACGACGCCGATGCGGGCCAGGTGCGTGTCGGCGGGGTGCCGGTCGGCGAGCAGACCGGTGAGCAGCTGATGGGCCAGCTGTCGCTGGTGTTCCAGGACGTTTACCTGTTCGACGACACCCTCGAAGCAAACATCGCCGTTGGCCGGGACGGGGCGACCGACGCGGAGATCCGGGAAGCGGGGCGGCTGGCCGGCGTCACCGAGATCGCCGATCGGCTGCCCGACGGCTGGGCGAGCAGGGTCGGGGAGGGCGGGCGCGCGCTGTCCGGCGGCGAACGCCAGCGCGTCGCCATCGCGCGGGCGCTGCTCAAGCGCGCGCCGATCGTGCTGCTCGACGAGGCGACCTCGGCGCTCGACGTGGAGAACGAGGCCAACGTCGTCGCCGCCGTCGAGGAGTTGCGGAAGCAGGCGACGGTCCTGATCATCGCGCACCGCCTCGACACGATCGCGGCCGCCGACCGCATCGTCGCGCTCGACGACGATGGCCGCGTCCAGGCGCAGGGCACGCACGACGAGCTGATCGCCGCCGGCGGCACCTACGCCCGGTTCTGGCACCGGCTGCGCAGCGCGCAGGGCTGGCAGCTCGCCGAGTCGGGGACGCGCTCGGACTAATCTGGTCCCGTGCATGGATCGCCGGAGGGGACGCCGTCACGCGGCGGCGTCCTCGGCGGCCGGCGGGTGGGCCGGAAACCGGCGTTCACCGCCGACGACGTGGTGGCCGCCGCCGTCGCCGAGGGCGTCGACCGCTTCACCCTCGCCGCCGTCGCCCGGCGTATCGGCGTCGTGACCCCGGCCATCTACCGGCTGTTCCCCTCGCGCGACGATCTGGTCGTGGCCTGCCTCGATGCCGCCGCCGCGACCCTCGCGGTACCGGCGGACGGCTCGCCGTGGCGTGACACCCTGCAGCTCTGGGCCGACGAATGCTGGCGGGTCTGCGAGGACTTTCCCGGGCTGAGTCGCCTCGTCTACTCGTTCCCGCCGGCCATGACCAGAGTCGACGACGTTCTCACCGCCTACTCGGCCGTCCTGACCGCGCAGGGCTGCACCCCCGGGCAGGTGCGGTTCGCCCTCGACTTCATCGGCGACACCGTCTTCGCCTCGCACCTCGGTATCGAGTCGATGCGAGCGACCGACGACGACGGCGTGCGCGGCATCGACCGGATGCGACAAGCGATCGGCGAGCGTGCCGTCGCCATGCCGCCGCAGGAGTGGTGGACCGGCCGCGGCGCCCTCGACACCAAGATTGCGTTCATCCTCGCCGGTCTGGAAAGACACTGGCCGGAACTCTGATCCGCGCCGCGATCGCTACCCTGGCGGACATGAGCATTCCTTCGGTCGCCGAGGTCGCCCGCGCCAAGTACGTCATGGTCACGACCTACAAGAAGGACGGCACCGCGGTGGCGTCGCCGCTGTGGGCCGCACCGGACTCGGGCGACCTGCTGCTGTGGACCGTCGCCGACTCGTGGAAGGTCAAGCGGCTGCGCCGCAACAACAACGTGCTGGTTCAGGCCTGCGATGCGCGGGGATCGAAGACGTCCGGGCCGGTCGTGGCCGGCGTCGGCGAGATCATCGACGGCACCGTCGCGGCCCGCGCCATCGAGCGCAAGTACGGCCTCCTCGGGAAACTGACCATCCTGGGCTCGCGCCTCCGCCGGGGATCGTCGGGCACCGTCGGCATCCGCGTCCGCGACGTCGTCTAGCAAATTCTCCGGAGTCGCCGGGGGGCTTCGAGGCTCCTCGGCCAGCGCCTCGTCGCACCTCAGCCGGCGGGCGGGGTCGCTGGTTGAGTCGGGGCGGGTGGGGGCCGCTGGCCCCGCCGGTGACGAGCGCAGCGAGGCTGCCGGTGCCGGGGTTGGAAAGCGCGGCGTCCCAGTGCATCTTGCGGGGTTTCGACACGGAACTCCGCTAACGCTCCGTTCCGGCTCTACCGGCGGGTGCCGGCGCGCTGACCAGGTGCGGCGACCGTTCACACGTCGCAGTCCGGGGTACGCCGGCTGAGCCGGCCACAAACGCCCCGAGTGTCCCGTGTCGACGCTGAGTCCCGGCCGGTCCGCTGTCGGGGGACGGCGCTCGGGCGTGATCCGTCGCGGATCTTGTCGACGCCGAAATCTGTCGCGGAGTCCGGGAGAGATCCGCCAGGATCCGCGACGTCTGTCGACAGCCGACAATATCCGCGACGTCTGGCGTCATCCGCACGATCGGTCCGGGACTTTCGTCCCCACTTCGGAGTGAGCGGGATCGCATTCCGTAGATACCCCATGGGGTATCTAATAATCTGGAGTCTATCCAGAGAAGAACCCGGAAGCGGGTCTGACAGACGGGAAACACCATGACCGAACAGCTCACCACCGACCGGAACGACGCCGCCGCGGCCGCCATGCCCCGCATCGGCGACAAGGCCCCGGAATTCACGGCGGTCACCACGCAGGGCGAGATCGACTTCCCGGCGGACTACCGGGGGAAGTGGGTCATCTTCTTCTCCCACCCCGCCGACTTCACGCCGGTCTGCACCTCGGAGTTCATCACCTTCGCCTCGATGATGGACGAGTTCGCGAAGTACAACACCGCGCTCGTCGGACTGTCCGTCGACGGTCTGTACAGCCACATCGCATGGCTGCGCACCATCCGCGAGAAGATCGAATACAACGGCCACAAGGACATGGAGGTGACCTTCCCGCTCATCGAGGACATCACCATGGACGTGGCCCGCAAGTACGGGATGATCATGCCCGGCGAGGACTCCACCAAGGCCGTCCGCGCGGTCTTCGTGATCGACCCCGAGGGCGTGATCCGCACCATCGTCTACTACCCGCTGAGTCTGGGCCGGAACTTCGACGAACTGCTCCGCGTGATCAAGGGCCTGCAGACCGCCGACGCCTTCAACGTCGCGACTCCGGCCGACTGGCGTCCCGGCGATCCGGTGATCGTGCCGACCGCCGGGTCGTGCGGGACCGCGAAGGACCGGATGACCGGCGACGACGGGCCGATGGACTGCCAGGACTGGTTCTTCTGCACCAAGGAACTGCCGGCGGCAGACGTCGAGAAAGCCATCCGGAAGGGCTGACCGGCCTGTTTCAGGTACCGAGCAGGGTGACGGCCGCCCGCACGTAGGCGCGGGCGGCGGTCACCACCTCCGACAGCGGCACCGACTCGTCGGGCTGGTGGGCCTGTCCGCCGATGTCGCCGGGTCCCATCACCACGGTCGGCACCCCCAGCACACTGCTGATGTAGCCGCCGTCGCACGCCGCGGACCAGCCGCCGATCGACGTCGGCGCCCCGCAGTCGCGGACCGCCTGGGCGACGGCGTGCACCAGCGGATGATCGGCGGGCGTGGTGAAGCCGGGCAGTTCCATGGTCGGCCGCACCTCGACGACGGCGCCGTCGCCGGTGATGCCGGTCTCGGCGATCGCGGTGCGCAGCCGCTGCGCGACCGCCTCGACCGTCTCGCCGGGCATCAGGCGCCGGTCGACGCCGAGGTAGCAGTCGGGTGCGACCACCGCGATGCCCTGGCCGCCGCGGATCAGGCCGACGTTCCAGGTGCCGTATCCGAGCAGCGGGTCGGGCGCGGCGGCGAGCGCCGCCTGATCGTCGTCGAGCAGGCCGATGACGGCGGCGGCCGCGGCGATCGCGCTCACGCCGTCGGACGGGCGCCCCGAATGCGCGGCGCGCCCGGTGATCGCGATGTCCAGATACGACGCCCCGCGGCAACCCCGGACCACCGCGAGCCCGGTCGGTTCGGCGACGATGCAGCCGGCGAACTCGGGGAGCGGGCGGCCGATCAGATGGCGGCTGCCGCTGTTGAGTTCCTCCTCGTCGACCGTCGCGGCGAGGGTGACCGGGCCGGACAGCGCGATGCCGAATTCGCCGGCCCGGGACAGCGCGGCCATCGCGGCCACGGCCGCCGCCAGGCCGCCCTTCATGTCGGCGGCGCCGCGCCCGATGAGCAGGTCGCCGTCGCGGCGCACGGTGAACGGATCAGCGGTCCAGCCGGGTCCCGGCGGCACCACGTCGGTGTGGCCGAGGAGCAGCAGACCCGGGCCGGTGGCCTCACCGGTCGCCGCCAGCACGTTCGGGCGGCCGGGGGACACCTCGTCGAGAGTCACGGAGAATCCGAGATCGCGGCAGGCGGTCGCCAGGACCTGCGCCGCGGCCTGCTCGGTGCCGCCCGGATTGACGCTGGGAGTCTCGACCAAGGCGCAGGTCAGAGCCTCGATGAGGCGGTCGTCGACGGACTCGGCGAGGCGGTCGACCGCGGTGGCGGACCCTGCGTGCATCCTCGCGTATCCCTTCTCTGCCTGGCCCAAGGCCAGTGTCGTCCTCCGGTGCGTGAGCGTTCGATAGTAGGCTATGCCCGATGACCATCGTCTATTTCGTGATTGCGGCCCTCGCGCTCATCGGCGCCGGTGTCCTGCTGTGGCTGGACCGGAGCCGGTCCGAGCACGTGCATCACCAGCGCGCCGTGTGGGGCGAAACGCACTCCTTCGCGTTCCGTGAGTCCGACAGCAAGCTGCGGACCGCCTTCCACCGCGCCGCCATGGACGTGCCCGAGCACGTTCAGGTGCGCGACGTCGCCTACGGCGTCTACGAGGGTGCCGAGGCGGTGGTCTTCGATCTCGAGGAGACCGCCACCGTCGTCGCAGTCCGCCGCCCGGCCGCATCGTCGGTGACCGTCGACCTGCGCTACGAGGACGTCCTCGCTCCCGCGGAGGAAGACGTCGACCTGCTCGGTGCGATGGGCTCGCGCGTGATGTTCGCGAGCAACCTCGACGCCGCCCGCCGGGTCTGTGATCGGCGGATGGTCGCGCTCGCCACCAACGCGCCCGCCTACCTCGAAATCCTGTGGAACGAGGGCAACTGGGCGCTGGGCTCGATGCCGCTGACCACCGACGGCGAGCAGCTCGACGTCGCCCTCGACACGGTGCGGCGGTTCGCCGACCTGCTGCGCGTGCTGCCGCCGGCGATCGACCCGCAGGACGCGCCCGACCCGCGCGACCCGCACGGCCCGATCCGGGAAGAGCTCGCGGACAAGAAGACCGAGTCGCTGCGCGACAATGCCCGCCGCGAACGCCGTCGCCCGGACTCCGACGAGTTCGCCGCGCCCCAGGCCTACCGGCCGGCCCCGCGTCAGGCGCCCCGGCCGCCGAGCCAGCCCGGTATCCCGGTGCCAGGTGGCCCGCGGCCGATGGCCGCTCCGGCGGACGACGACGGCCGCGCCGAGTACCCGGCGTCCCGGCCGCCGCGCCCGGCGCCCTTCGCGCGCCCGGACCGCGACCGCCTCGACCCGCCGGATCTGCCGCCGCTGAGCGGCCCGCGCGACCTCGACTGAACCACTTAGGAACCCCCACGACGATGGCTGCCTCCGACACGCCCGCACTCAACGCGACGGCCCGCGCACGACTGGCCGAACTGGTCACCGAACTCAGCGTGGTGCACGGCCGCGTGACGCTCTCCTCCGGTAAGGAGGCCGACTACTACGTCGACCTGCGCCGGGCGACGCTGCAGCACGAGGCGTCCCGGCTGATCGGCGCGCTGATGCGTGAGCTGACCGCCGACTGGGACTACGACGCCGTGGGCGGCCTGACGCTGGGCGCCGACCCGGTCGCGACGTCGATCATGCATGCGGCGGGCCGTCCGATCGACGCCTTCGTGGTCCGCAAGGCGGCCAAGGAGCACGGCATGCAGCGGCAGATCGAGGGACCGGACATCACCGGCCGCCGGGTGCTGATCGTGGAGGACACCTCGACCACGGGGGCGTCGCCGGCCAAGGCCGTCGAGGCCGCCCGCGCCGCCGGCGCGATCGTGGTGGGCGTCGCGACCGTCGTCGATCGGGACACCGGTGCCGACGACGTGATCCGCGCGCAGGAGGTCGGCTACCGCTCGCTGCTCGGGCTGGCCGACCTCGGCCTTGCCTGAGCCCTCGGGTCCCGAGCAGGGTTCCGAGCCCGGTCCCACCGAATGGCACAGCGGCCTGGGTGAGCCCGTCGGCGTCGGTCCGTGGCTCACCGAACGCGGTGCGCCGCTACCCGACGACCCCCGCTACGACCCCGAACTGCTCGACGCCGGAGACCGCCGCAACGTCGTCGACGCGTACCGGTACTGGACGCGGGAGGCGATCGTCGCCGACCTCGACACCAAACGGCACCGCTTCCACGTGGCGATCGAGAACTGGGGCCACGACGCCAACATCGGGACGGTCGTGCGCACGGCGAACGCCTTCCTCGCGGCCGGCGTGCACATCGTCGGACGACGACGCTGGAACCGCCGCGGCGCCATGGTGACCGACCGCTACCAGCACATCCACCACCACGCGACGATCGACGATCTGACGGCCTGGGCGGCCGGGAACGGGCTCGTCGTGGTGGCCGTCGACAACACCCCCGGATCGGTGCGGCTGGAGGAGACCGAGCTCCCGGAGAACGCGCTGCTGCTGTTCGGTCAGGAGGGGCCCGGGGTGACCGAGGAGGCGAGCGGGGCCGCCGCGATGACAGTGTCGATCGCGCAGTTCGGGTCCACCCGCAGTATCAACGCGGGGGTGGCCGCCGGGATCGTCATGCACGCGTGGATCACGCGGCACGCGGATCTCGGTGCGGCCTGGTAGCGAACCCGTCGGTCAGCAGCGGGTCGCGGCGGTGGCGGACCACCGCCGCGAGGGCCTGCAGGCGGTCTTCCACCCGGGAGACCGCATCGGCCAGCTGGGCCGGATCGTCGGCGTCGGCGATCAGGGCGACGACGTTGCCGGTGGCGCCGGTCAGATAGGGGACCACGTCCACCGACCGCGCCCCGATCACACCGAAGCGCGCGCCGGTCGCGGCGAGGCGTCGTGCGTAGTCGTGCGCGGCGGGGTCGTCGAGCACCACCACCTGCACGGTCGGGAGGGCGAACTGCGGGTGCTGGATCGGTGTCATCATGCGTTCAGCCTCGCGTGCCGGGCTCGGGGTCGGCTCGGGCGGCGCTGTGAATCGGCTGTCAGCCGGCTCCGCTACTTGCTGATGCCGCCGGTGAGGATCGCGGCCAGCTCGTGATAGGCGCTGGCATCGTCGAGACCGGTGCTCGCCCGCACGCCGCCCTGCTGGATGCGGGCGATCATCGTGGCCGCCAGGTCGGCGGCGAAGGCGGCGTGCACCGGCCGGAACTCCCCGGCCGCGACACCGGCGTCGATCATCTGCTGGACGCGGGTCGCGGCCATCTCGGTGTTCTGCTGGTACACGTCGCGGGCCGGTGGGAACGCGTCGAGGTCGGCCATGAACCGGTCGGACGCGGGTGCGAGAGCCGCGCCGACGGCGTCGAGGAAACCGGTGATCTGTTCCCGGGCGCCGGTGATGTCCTGGACGCTCTCGGCGATCTCGTCCGTCGCGCGCCGGAAGAAGTGAACGGTGGCGGCCCGGACCAGCTGCTCCTTGCTGCCGGCGAGGGTGTACAGCGTCGACTTGGAGCAGCGCAGCCGCGCGGCGATCTCGTCGAGCGTGAGATGCGCGAACCCCTCGCTGAGGAAGAGGTCGACGATGCCGTCGAACAGTTCCGAGCGTCGGCGGGTGGCGAACTCGGGGGTGGGCCTGCTCATACCGGAAATGATACTGGCGGACCCCTTGCGGTACTAGTGGCCGCCCAGTACTGTCCTGAGTAATTCAGTACTGTTCAGCGTCGCCACAAGGAGATGTCATGCCGGTCGATCGCCTGCTGCCCACCGACGAGGCTCACGACCTCATCGCGCTCACCCGCGAGATCGCGGACAAGACCCTCGATCCGATCGTCGACGACTGCGAGAAGAACGAGACCTATCCCGAGGGCGTCTTCGCGACGCTCGGCGAGGCCGGACTGCTGAGCCTGCCGTACCCGGAGGAGTGGGGCGGCGGCGGACAGCCGTACGAGGTGTACCTGCAGGTGCTCGAGGAGATCGCCGCGCGGTGGGCGGCGGTCGGCGTGGCGGTGAGCGTGCACAGCCTCGCGTGTTTCCCGATGGCCGCCTTCGGTACGCCGGAGCAGCAGGAACGCTGGCTGCCCGAAATGCTCGGCGGCGCGACCATCGGCGCCTACAGCCTGTCCGAGCCGGACGCCGGATCGGACGCCGCGGCCCTCAAGTGCCGGGCCACCCCGACCGACGACGGCTACCGGATCCGCGGGACCAAGGCGTGGATCACCCACGGCGGCCTCGCCGACTTCTACAACCTCTTCGCCCGCACCGGCGAGGGATCCAAGGGCATCTCGTGCTTCCTGGTCCCGGGCAGCCTCGACGGTCTGAGCTTCGGCAAGCCGGAGGAGAAGATGGGCCTCACCGCGGTCCCCACCGCCTCCGCCACGTACGACGACGCCCTGGTGACCGCCGACCGCCGGATCGGTGCCGAGGGGCAGGGCCTGCAGATCGCCTTCAGCGCGCTCGACTCCGGGCGCCTCGGCATCGCGGCGGTGGCCACCGGCATCGCGCAGGCAGCCCTGGACGCGGCCGTCGCCTACGCCAAGGAGCGGGAGACCTTCGGGACCGCGATCATCAACCACCAGGGCCTCGGCTTCCTGCTGGCCGACATGGCCGCCGCCGTCGACTCCGCACGTGCCACCTATCTCGACGCCGCGCGCCGGCGTGACCGCGGGCTGCCGTACTCGCGCCAGGCCTCCGTCGCCAAGCTGGTGGCCACCGACACCGCGATGAAGGTGACCACCGATGCGGTGCAGGTGTTCGGCGGCAACGGCTACACCCGCGACTTCCGCGTCGAGCGCTTCATGCGCGAAGCCAAGATCACCCAGATCTTCGAGGGCACCAACCAGATCCAGCGACTCGTGATCGCCCGCGGCCTGGCCGCGAACTGAGCACCCCCCGATTCCGCCAAAGGAGAATCCATGAATCTGTCTGACTCCGTCGCGCTCGTGACCGGCGCCGCGTCCGGCCTCGGCAACGCCACCGCGCGCGCCCTGCACGAGCGGGGTGCGGCCGTGGTGCTCGTCGACCTGCCGTCGTCGGCCGGTGCGGCGGCCGCCGCAGATCTCGGCGAACGTGCGGTCTTCGTCCCGGGCGACGTGACCTCGCCGGACGACATCGCCGCGGCCGTCGCCGCCGCCACCGATCTCGGGCCGCTGCGCACCGTGGTGAACTGTGCCGGCGTCGCGACGCCGGGCAAGGTCCTGGGCCGCGGCGGGCCGCTGCCGCTGGACGTCTTCGAGCGTGTCGTGAAGATCAACCTGGTCGGCACGTTCAACGTGATCCGGCTGGCCGCCGAGCAGATGGTGGGGAACGAGCCGGTCGACGGCGACCGCGGCGTCATCGTCAACACCGCCTCGGTCGCCGCCTTCGACGGCCAGATCGGTCAGCCCGCGTACGCGGCCTCCAAGGGCGGCGTCGCCGCGATGACCCTGCCGATCGCGCGCGAACTGGCCGCCAAGCAGATCCGCGTCATGACGATCGCGCCGGGCATCTTCGAGACCCCGATGCTGGCCGGACTGCCCGAGGACGCGCAGCGCTCCCTCGGTGCGCAGGTGCCGCATCCGTCCCGGCTCGGCCGCGCCACCGAATACGCGGCGCTGGCCATGCACATCGTCGAGAACGCCATGCTCAACGGCGAGACCATCCGGCTCGACGGCGCCATCCGGATGGCGCCCAAGTGACTCCGGCCTCCACTCACCTCACCCGAAAGGATCGTCGACGATGACGACCGAGAACACTTCCCGTCCGCTCGCCGGACGCACCCTGATCATGTCCGGCGGCAGCCGCGGCATCGGCGAGGCGATCGCCCTGAAGGCGGCCCGTGCCGGTGCGAACATCACTCTCCTCGCCAAGACCGCCGAACCGCACCCGAAGCTCCCCGGGACCGTGTACACGGCGGCGAAGGCCATCGAGGAAGCCGGCGGCCAGGCGCTGCCGATCGTCGGCGACGTCCGCGACGACGAGCAGGTGGCCGACGCGGTCGCGCGGACCGTCGAGCGATTCGGCGGCATCGACATCGTGGTGAACAACGCCAGTGCGCTCGACATCAGCCGCACCGAAGAGCTGCCGATGAAGAAGTACGACCTGATGCAGGACATCAACGCGCGCGGGGCGTTTCTGCTCTCCAAGCTGTCGATCCCGCATCTGCGGGCCTCCGACAACGCGCACATCCTCACCCTGTCGCCGCCGATCACGCTGGATCCGGCGTGGTTCGCCGAGATCGGCACCGGCTACACGATCTCCAAGTTCTCGATGTCCCTGGTCACGCTCGGACTGGCCGCGGAACTGAAGGCGGACGGGGTGGCGGTGAACTCGCTGTGGCCGCGCACCACCATCGACACCGCGGCGGTCCGCAACATCCTGGGCGAGGATCTCGTCTCGGCGAGCCGGACCCCGGAGATCATCGCCGACGCCGCGATGCTGATCCTGTCGCGCCCGGCCGGCGGCGAGAGCGGACGCTGCTACATCGACGACGAGGTGCTGACCGACGCGGGTGTCACCGATCTCGAGCGCTACCAGGTGACGCCGGGGCCGATCGACGGCCTGGAACTGGACTTCTGGATGTCGCGCGCCTGACCGGCGCCGGTGCGCCGAGGGCCTGCCGGGCGCCGGCCTGCTGTTCTGTGGTCGTGGAGCGACCGCGGAACAGCAGGCGAGGCGGCGGAGGTCAGGCCTCTTCGTTCAGATCCAGTTCGACCGGGATCTCCTTGCCGCGGTTGCGGCGTCGGCGGTACCACTCGATGAACATCGGGAGCACCGAGACCAGCACGATCAGGATGAAGATCGGCTCGATCAGCTTCTGCACGATCTGGAACTGGCCCAGCCAGTAGCCCAGGAGCACGATGCCCGCACCCCAGACGATGGCGCCGACCACGTTGTACAGTGCGAACACCGCCCAGCGCATTTTCGCGGCACCGGCGACGATCGGCGCGATGGTGCGGACGATCGGCACGAAGCGCGCCAGG
The DNA here is from genome assembly GCF_023100845.1 of Gordonia sp. PP30. NCBI lineage: Bacteria > Bacillati > Actinomycetota > Actinomycetes > Mycobacteriales > Gordoniaceae > Gordonia > Gordonia sp. PP30. The sequence goes on from NZ_CP095864.1 coordinate 534,941, forward strand.
AAGATGGTGATCGGGCCGCGCTCCTCGAAGAACTGGTGCGCCTCGTCCAGGTAGCGTTGCTTGAGGAAGCGTGCCTGCGGCTTGAACATCGACGTGCCGACGTAGCGGCCGATCCAGTAGCCGATCTGGCCGCCGATGATCGCCGCGACCGGGACGAACACGCACAGCTGCCAGAGGTGGAAGTTCGCGTCGGCGACGGCCTTCGCGTGCTCCGCGCTGGTCGAACCGGCGGCGATCAGACCCGCGACGAACAGCAGCGAATCGCCGGGCAGGACGGGGAAGAGGACACCCGACTCGATCAGGACCACCAGCAGCAGTCCCCAGAACGCCCAGGCCCCGAACCACCCGATCAGGGTGTAGGGGTCCATGAAGCTCGGCATCAGGGCGACGTTCATCGTCGTGGTGGCGCTGGCCAGGGAAGCGTCGATCACAGGACCTCACAGTACCGGCGAAACCTTGGAGATTCCCTAACCGGACGTCCATTGCGCTGTGACGTTGGCTGGGTTGGCCGGGCCGGGACCCGCCGGTCGCCGGCAACCGGCATACTGTGATGGACCGAAAACGCCTGAGTGCGGCCCCAAATCGCTGGAGGACTCTGATGCCCATCGCAACACCCGAGAAGTACGTCGAGATGCTCGCGAAGGCCAAGGAGGGCGGCTACGCCTTCCCGGCCATCAACTGCACCTCCTCGGAGACCGTCAACGCCGCGCTGAAGGGCTTCGCCGACGCCGGCTCCGACGGCATCATCCAGTTCTCCACCGGCGGCGCGGAGTTCGGCTCCGGTCTGGGTGTGAAGGACATGGTGGTCGGCGCCGTGGCGCTCGCCGAGTTCGCACACGTCGTCGCCGAGCGGTACGACATCACCGTCGCCCTGCACACCGACCACTGCCCCAAGGACAAGCTCGACACCTACGTCCGCCCGCTGATCGCGATCTCGCAGGAGCGCGTCGACAAGGGACAGAACCCGCTGTTCCAGTCGCACATGTGGGACGGTTCGGCGGTCCCGATCGACGAGAACCTGGCGATCGCCCAGGAACTGCTGGCCCTGACCTCGAAGGCGAACATCATCCTCGAGGTGGAGATCGGCGTGGTCGGCGGCGAGGAGGACGGCGTCGAGGCCGAGATCAACGAGAAGCTGTACACCTCGGTCGAGGACTTCCAGAAGACCGTCAACGCGCTCGGCACCGGCGAGAAGGGCCGCTACCTGCTGGCCGCCACCTTCGGCAACGTCCACGGCGTCTACAAGCCGGGCAACGTGAAGCTGCAGCCGTCGGTCCTGCTCGACGGCCAGAAGGCCGCCGCGGAGCTCATCGGCAAGGAAGAGGGCGCGAAGGTCTTCGACTTCGTGTTCCACGGCGGCTCGGGCTCGCTCAAGAGCGAGATCGAGGAGGCCCTGAGCTACGGCGTGATCAAGATGAACGTCGACACCGACACCCAGTACGCCTTCACCCGTCCGGTGGTCGGCCACATGTTCACCAACTACGACGGCGTCCTCAAGATCGACGGCGAGGTGGGCAACAAGAAGGTCTACGACCCGCGCAGCTACCTCAAGAAGGCGGAGGCCGGCATGGCCGAGCGCGTCGTCGAGGCCTGCAACGACCTCAAGTCGGCGGGCAAGACCATCGGTCGCTAAGTCCTTCAGACCCGGGTCCTGAAACGACGAAGTGCCCCTGCCGGCCGGCAGGGGCACTTCGTGTTCCGGGGGATTACGGCTGGTCGCAGACCTTCCAGCTGCCGTCGACCTTGTGCAGGGTGATCTGAGCGGACGTGGTGACCTTGGGGTCGCCCGAGTTGTAGACGTCGACGCCCACGCGGGCGGTGTCGCCGTCGACGGCCACGCCGGTGATGTCCTTGAACTTCATCATCTGGTTCTGTGCCTTCTGGGCCTGGAAGGCCTTGGCGAACTCCTCGGGCGAGACCTTCGAGTAGTACTGGTACTCCTCGCCGCAGGTGATGTCGCGCAGGGCCTCGAGGTCGCCGTCGGACATCGCGTTCTGGTAGCTCCTGGCGGCGTCGGCGACCTTGTTCTGCGTCGACTGGTCGAACATGAAGTACCAGATCAGCACCGCGGCGACGGCGATGATCGCCGCGACCAGTAGGGCGCCCAGTGCCATGAGGCGGCCGCGGCGCTTCTTCGGCTCCTGCGGCTGCGCGCCGGGGATCACCTGCGGCTGATGTGGGGTGCTCGACCACGCCTGCTGCTCGGCCGGCTTCGCCGGGGCCCCGGCCGCGGCGGCAGCTCCGGCTGCGGCGGTGGTAGCGACCGCGGCGGTCGGCAGTTCGATCTTCTCGGTCGGCGTCACGTCGGCGCTGGACTCCACGGTGCCCTTGGTGGAGTCCTCGACGGCCTCGGGGGCGTCGTCCTCGGCCTCGGCGGGAGCCTGGGCGGCGATCACCGCGGTCTCGCTGTCGTCGGCGGCCGGCGCGGCCTCGGCCTGCGTATCCTCGGCCTGCGCGTCGGCGTCCGCCTCGGTGAGGTCGACGGTGTGCTCAACGATCTCCGGGCGGGTCACCGAATCGGGATCGACGGCCTCGACCGCGGTGCGGGCCGGAGCCTGCGCACGGTCACCCGAACCGGCGACGGTCACCACCGTCTCGGTCGGGAACGACGACGCGTCACCGGCCTCGGCGGAGTCCTCGACGTCGGAGCCCTCGGCGGGCTCATCGGTGACCACCGTGGTCTCCTCGGTCGCCTGCTCGACCACCGGGATGGCGAACGCCTTGGTCGGCGACTCGGAGTCGCCGCCCCCGCCCGGGCTCTGGCCCGGCTCGATCCGGACCACGGAGGTCTCTGCGCCGTCGTCCTCGGGAACGGCTGCCGGGGTGGCATCGTCGTCTCCGGCCCGGCGGGCGCGGAAGGCGTCGACCGCCTTCTTGACGGCGCTCTGGTTGTCGTTATCGGAAGTCGGCATGCTGCGCTGGTCCTACGAGTCGTGGGTAGTCGGGCGGCCTGGCGGCGGCGCCATGCCCCAAAGGGTATCGAACAATGAGTGACGCGGCTCCGGCCGGGAGGGGGCCACGGAGTGATTGAATGGCGGGGTGACCTCATTCGGAGACTTGCTGGGACCCCCGCCGACGCTCCTGACCGGAGATGACGACGCCGAGTCTGATCTGCTGAACGGCGTCGATCCGGCCGCCGTCGCCGCGCAGTACCCGTCGGCGTCGATCGCCTGGGCGTACCTCGCCGAGGCGGCGCTGAACGGTGCGGACGACGACGTCGCGGCCCAGACCGCCGCTTACGCCTACGCCCGCACCGGCTACCACCGCGGGCTGGATCAGCTGCGCAGGCACGGCTGGAAGGGCTACGGCCCGGTGCCGTGGAGCCACCAGCAGAACCAGGGCTTTCTGCGGTGTGTCGGGGCGCTGGCCCGCGCGGCGCAGCTGATCGGCGAAGAGGACGAATACGCGCGCTGCCTGGATCTGCTGAACGACAGCGACCCGGCGGCGATCGACGAACTCGGCCTCTCCTAGCTCGCCGACCATGACCACCGATCGGATCCGGGCGACGCGCTCGCGACTGATCGGGCACCTGCCGGAGTGGTTGCAGAAGCGGGTACGGCGACTCGGCCTCTCGCTGGTCCCGATCCTGCAGTGCGCGATCGCCGGCGGGCTCGCCTGGTTCATCGCGCACGACCTGCTGCATCATCAGCGGCCGTTCTTCGCCCCGATTTCCGCGGTCGCGTCCCTCGGGCTGGTGCTGGCCAAACGGTGGCGGCGGTCGATCGAGCTGATCGGCGGGGTATTGATCGGCATCGTGATCGGCGACCTGATCATCTCGCGGATCGGCGCCGGTCCGTGGCAGATCGCGGTGGTGGTCGCCCTGGCGATGATGGCGGCCGTCTTATTCGACAGCGCGCCGATGGTGACTAATCAGGCGGGGGCGTCGGCCGTCCTTGTGGCCACCCTGTTGCCGCCCGGGAACGCCGCGGGCTACGAGCGAATGCTCGACGCCGTGGTCGGCGGCGGCGTCGCGCTCCTCATCGGCGCGCTGGTGCCGTTCAATCCGGCGCATCGGGCACGTCGTGACGCCGCCCTGCTCCTGGCTACGTTGCGGGATCTGTCCGGCGATCTCGCGGTGGCGCTGCGGACGGTCGACGCCGACTCGGTCCAGCGGGTGCTGGCGCGGGCGCGGGCCACCCAGTCGTCGATCGACGCCATGCACTCGGACATGCGGGCCGGCCGGGAGGTCGGCACCCTTTCTCCGCTGTACTGGGCGGAACGGCCACGGCTGCGGCGGATCGCGGACACCGGTGCGCCGATCGACAACGCGATGCGCAACTTCCGGGTCTGCACGCGGCGCGCGCTGGGTCTCACGCAGCGCGGGGTGGTGGTGGAGCCGCCGATCGTCGATCTGATCGCGGCGCTGCCCGAGGGTTTCGAGGTCCTGCGCCAGATGATGCTGGCCCCGCCGAAGGGCGCCCCCGATCAGGCCGACGCGGCGCGGGTGCTCCGGTCGATCCTCCGGCGCGCGGCGCCGGGGATCGCGGAGGCGCAGGCGGCAATCACCGAGGGGGAGGGCGACGTCTCCGAGGTGGCGCTGCTGGTGGAGCTCCGGTCGCTGCTGGTGGACATGCTGATGGTGACCGGGCTGAAGCGGGAGTCGGCGATCGCCCAGCTGCGTCTTTCCTAGCGAGGGGTGCGTTTCGACTCGGTCTCGCCCCTGCGGGCTCGACCGGCTCAACGGGCGGGTGGCCGCCCGCCCGTTGAGCCCGGCGAGGCGCCAGCCGAGCCGGTGTCGAAACGCCGTTCTCGAGCCCGGATGTGACGCCCGGCGCAGAGCCCTTGATTCACATGCGAAATCGCGCATATATTGAGGTCATGAGCAACGTGCACGATCACTCGCAGGCCGGCCACTCGCACGGACCGACGGCCGCCGACCTGGCCGCCGGGGAGGCGGCGGCGCGGCGGCTCTGGCCGATGGTGCTGGCCGTGGTGCTGATCGGCGGGTACTTCTTCGTCGAGTTGTTCGTCGGCATCACGATCGGTTCGCTGGCGCTGATCGCCGACGCGGGGCACATGCTGACCGACGTGGTCGCGGTCTCGATGGGCTTGTCCGCGCTGCTGCTGGCGCGGCACGGGCGGATCACCGACGGCCGGAGCTTCGGCTGGTACCGGGCCGAGGTGTTCACCGCCGTGGTCAACGCGGTGCTGCTCATCGGCGTCGGCATCTTCGTGGTGTACGAGGCGATCCGCCGGATCGGCGGTGCGTCGCCGGAGGTGCCGGGCCGTCCGCTGGTGATCGTGGCGCTGGTCGGGCTGGTGGTGAACGTCGTCGTCATGCTGCTGCTACGGGCCGACGCGCGGGGTTCGATCGCGGTGCGCGGGGCGTATCTGGAAGTCCTCGCCGACGCCGTCGGCAGCGTCGGCGTGCTGGTCGCGGGTGTGGTGATGATGACGACCGGCTGGGAGTACGCCGATGTCGTGGTCGCCGTGTGCATCGCGGTGTGGGTGGTCCCGCGGGCGATCGGGCTCGCGCGGGATGCCTTGCGGATCCTCAATCAGCAGGCACCCGACCACGTCGACCTCGACGCCCTCCGGAACGAGTTGGCGCATGTTCCCGGTGTCACCGACGTGCACGACTTGCACGTATGGTCGGTGACCACCGGGATGGACGTCGCGACGGTGCACGTCGGCAGCGCCGACGACGACTACGCGCGCGTCCTCGCCGACACTCGCGCGGTGCTCGGCGAATACGGTCTGGTTCACGCCACCGTCCAGGTGGACCCGGTCGACGGCGGTGCCGGCTGCTGCGACCGGCTGTCGTGGTGACGGCTGACGTCGGCTCCGTGCCACGCTGATCGACGCCACCCTCGACTGGCACGTCGAATTCGGATACCTGTACGACCCCGGCACGCCCTCCCGGTCGCGTGTCGCGGGTCGTCTTTCGTGTCGCTGCTCATGCACGGCACGCGACACGGAAATGGACCCGCGACACGCACGTCCTCGGGGAGGAACGGACATCGCGACGCGGCTCAGGCGCTGGGCCGTCGTTCGCGTCGGGTCAGCGCCAGAAGAGGAACAGCCGCCAGGCCTCACCGACCAGGCCGCCGGGCACGCCGAACAGCTCGATGATCCGGTAGATGAGATCGAAGAACGCCCGGTTGAGCGCCGGGATGAAGAGCAGCGCGAAGATGATCAGGAATCCCCACGGGGCGATCTGCGCCGCGCTGCGCCGGGTCTCGGGCGAGAGATAGGGCTCGATGGCGCCGTAGCCGTCGAACCCGGGCATCGGGATCAGATTCAGGACGGTCGCGGTGATCTGCAGGAAGGCCAGCATGGCCAGCCCGGACAGCAGATTGAGGTTGTCGGTCGTGATCGGCACCGCCGCCACCGCCAGCAGCAGGATCACGCCGCAGACCAGGTTGGTCAGCGGTCCGGCCAGGCTGATCCGGGTGCGCTGGCCCTTCGTCATGCCCGACGTGTTCAGGTACACCGCGCCGCCTGGGAAACCGATCCCGCCGAGCACGATGATCAGCAGCGGCAGGCCGATCGACAGCCCGGGATGGGTGTACTTGCGCGGGTCGAGCGTCAGGTAGCCGCGGAGCTCCGTCGTCCGGTCGCCGTAGACGAACGCGAGGAAGGCGTGCGCGAACTCGTGCAGGCATAGCGAGATCATCCAGCCGGCCAGGATCAGCAGCCACATGCCGCCGATCGCCGCGCCGGAATTCACGCTGCCGCTGCGCCAGAGCAGCACGCCGCCGCCGACCGCGGCCGCGACCATCAGCGCGAAGACCGGGCCCGGCCGGACCGCCCGGGCGGCCGCCAGTGCGGGTGAACTGTTCACGGGCGCACCAGCTTCCAGTCGATGTGGTGCCGGTAGAAGGTGGACCGCTTCACCGGTCGCGGCGACAGCTCCCCTTCACGTTCGACGACCAGGTTGGTGCCGCCGGTCTGCACGGCGCGCCCGGTCAGCCAGCCGCCGGGGATCAGGCGGTCGAGCCGGGCCCGGACCCCGGGCGCCTCGGTCAGCGGCTCGATGACCACGCCGCGGACATCACCGTCGAAGAGCCGCTCGGAATCGACATAGGTCTCGCCGTGCAGCTTCACCCGCCCGGAACCCGGTTCCGGGGCCGCGCCCAGGTGCCGTGCCCGGCCGACCAGCACGGTGGCGGCATCGTCGCGGATCAGCGGAAGGTCGTGCGCGACACCGGATTCGGCGAGCTTCGCCGCGGCTTCTCCGTGCGGCAGGCCGTACGCCCGGGTGGCCCGGGTGGCGGCCGCGGGGACGTAGGCCACCTCGACGTCGAGCCGCTCGTGGCGCATCAGGACGCCGACCACCTGGGAGAGGAACAGGTCGGCGGCGGCGCTGTCGGCCGGGGGCGTGACGATCAGCCGCGAGACGCCCGGATCGGTGATCGCCGCGGCGACGGCGCGGGACAGCGCAGCGGCTTCGGCGCCGGGCGGCGGTGGGGAGATCGCGTGAGATACCACGTGAATAGGGTATCTGTGCGGTTCACCCAGTAGGGTTGCGGTGAATAGGAGGAGCACCTGACATGGCTGCGATTGTGCTTATCGGCGCCCAGTGGGGCGACGAGGGCAAAGGTAAGGCGACGGATCTGCTGGGCGGCAAGCTCCAATGGGTCGTCCGCTACCAGGGCGGCAACAACGCGGGTCACACCGTCGTGCTGCCGAACGGCGAGACCTTCGCTCTCCATCTGATCCCGTCGGGAATCCTGACGCCGGGGGTGAACAACGTGATCGGCAACGGCGTCGTCGTCGATCCGTCGGTCCTGCTGACTGAACTCCGTGGTCTGGAAGAGCGCGACGTCGACACCGCCGGGCTGATGATCTCCGCGGACGCGCACCTGTTGATGCCGTACCACGTGGCGATCGACAAGGTGACCGAACGTTTCCTCGGCAACAGCAAGATCGGCACCACCGGTCGCGGCATCGGCCCGTGCTACCAGGACAAGATCGCCCGCGTGGGCGTCCGGGTGGCCGATGTGCTCGACGAGAAGATCCTGACCCAGAAGGTCGAAGCGGCCCTGGAGATCAAGAATCAGATCCTCACCAAGATCTACAACCGCAAGGGCCTGGACTCGCAGCAGGTGGTCGACGAGACACTCGAGCTGGCCGAGGGCTTCAAGCACCGCATCGCCGACACCCGGCTGCTGCTGAATCAGGCGCTCGAGCGCGGCGACACCATCCTCCTGGAGGGCAGCCAGGGCACGTTGCTCGACGTCGACCACGGCACCTACCCATATGTGACGTCATCGAACCCGACCGCGGGCGGCGCGGCCGTCGGTTCGGGTATCGGGCCGAACAAGATCACCACGGTTCTCGGCATCCTCAAGGCCTACACCACCCGCGTGGGCTCCGGCCCGTTCCCGACCGAGCTCTTCGATGAGTGGGGCGAGTACCTGGCCAAGACCGGTGGCGAGGTGGGCGTCACCACCGGCCGTGCGCGCCGGTGCGGCTGGTTCGACGCCGTCATCGCCCGCTACGCCACCCGCGTGAACGGCATCACCGACTACTTCCTCACCAAGCTCGATGTGCTGTCGGGCATCGATGAGGTGCCGATCTGCGTCGCCTACGAGGTCGACGGGGTGCGCTACGACGACATGCCGATGACGCAGACCGGATTCCACCACGCCACCCCGGTCTACGAGACCATGCCCGGCTGGTGGGAGGACATCTCCGGCTGCCGGACCTTCGATGAGCTGCCGCAGAACGCGCAGAACTACGTGCTGCGGCTGGAAGAGCTGTCGGGTGCGTTCATCTCGTGCATCGGTGTCGGGCCCGGCCGCGAACAGACCATCGTGCGCCGCGAAATCGTCTGAGCCACCTTGTCACCGCGGCTGAGCCGGGACTACGGATCCATTCTGCTCGGGCCGGCCGATGAGGGCGGCCGCAAGCAGCGGGTCCGTATCCAGGTCCTGCTGACCTCGGCGATCGTCTTCGCCAACCTGGTCGGGATCGTGGTCGCTGTGGCACTCGGCGCGGTCGGTATCCCGGAACCGTCGTTCCTGCGCCGGGACCTGATGCTGATCAACTTCATCGCCATTCCCGTGTACGCGGGGGTGGCGCTGATCGTCGGCATCACGGTCGGCACCGCGACGATGGTGCGCGGCCTGCGCTGGTCGATCCTGGAACAGATCCCCACCCCGGCCGATGTGAAGCGGACGCTGCGGGCGCGGCGGATGCTGGTGCTGCTGCAGTTCATCCTGTGGGTGGGCGCGGCCGTGCTGCTCGGTGTCCTCTACGGCCTGGTCGACACCGGACTGATCACCAAGGTCGTGCTCATCGTGGTGATGAGCGCCCTGGTGGTGGTCGCCATCTCCAACCTGCTGGCCGACATCATGCTGCGGCCGGTGTCGGCGAAGATCCTGCAGGCCGGGCTCGGCTGGCGCGGCTCGTCGGTGCGGTCTCGGGCGGTGTCGTCGTGGCTGGTGGGCACCGGCGTCCCGGTGCTCGGCATCTTCCTGGTGGTGCTGTTCGGGACCTTCTCGCCGGACACCTCGAAGATGAACATGTTCGTGTCGGTGACCGTGCTCGTCGCCGTCGCGATGGGGGTCGGTCTGCTGTCCCTGATCCTGTACGCGTGGAGCGTCACCGGACCGATTCAGAGCGTGCGCCGCGGTATGGCGCGAGTGCGCGAGGGCGACGTCTCCCCGGGCACCGACCTGGTGGTGTACGACGCCTCCGAACTCGGTGAACTCCAGCTCGGCTTCAACAACATGGTCGCCGGACTCCGCGAACAAGAACGGATGCGCGACCTGTTCAGCAGGCACGTCGGACGTGACGTCGCCGATGCGGCCATGCTCGGCGACCCCGAGCTGGGCGGCGCCGAGCGCACGGTCGCGGTGGTCTTCGTCGACGTGATCGGCTCGACGGAACTGGCCACCAAACGGTCGCCCACCGAGGTGGTCGACCTGTTGAACCAGTTCTTCGCGGTGATCGTCGAAGCGACCGAACGCGCCGACGGGCTGGTCAACAAGTTCGAGGGCGACGCGGTGCTCTCCATCTTCGGTGCGCCGCAGGCGATCGCCGACCCGGCCGGCAGCGCGCTGCGGGCCGCCCGCGAGATCGCCGAGCGGCTGCGCGTGGAGGTACCGGACCTGCGGGCCGGGATCGGTGTCAGCTTCGGCCCGGTGGTCGCCGGCAACGTCGGGGCCATCCAGCGCTTCGAGTACACGGTGATCGGCGATCCGGTGAACGAGAGCGCCCGCATCTCCGAGCTGGCCAAGCGGGATCCGCGGGTGCCGTGGGCCAGCCGCCGCGTCGTCGAGGCCGCCGAACGGGGCGAGCGGACACGTTGGAAGATGACCGACGCCGTCGTGCTGCGGGGCCGCAGCGAGCCGACGGATCTGTTCGTTCCGCGGCTGATCCCGAACATCGCTTCCGGCGGAGAGGCCGGAGAGTCACCGTAGACTGCGGGCATGACGTCGAACCCCACTCCTGACGCCCCCGACGAGCCCGCCGCCGCACCGGGCGGCCCCGTGCGGGCCTTCGGTACCCCGCTGTCGCCGAACGCGGTGAAGGTGATGCTGCTCGGTTCCGGTGAACTGGGCAAGGAAGTCGTGATCGCGCTGCAACGCCTCGGCGTCGAGGTGATCGCGGTGGACCGGTACGCCGACGCCCCCGCCCATCAGGTGGCGCACGCCGCCGAGGTGATCGACATGACCGATCCGGCCGCGGTGCGGGCGGTGATCGAGAAGCACCGCCCGCAGTACGTGCTTCCGGAGATCGAGGCGATCGCGACCGCCGCCCTGGTCGACGTGGAGAACGAGGGTCTGGCCGAGGTGATTCCGAGCGCGAAGGGGGTCACGCTGACCCTGGACCGCGAGGGGATCCGCCGCCTGGCCGACGAGGAGCTGGGTCTGCCGACGTCGTCGTACCTGTTCGCCGAGTCGGAGGAGGAGCTGCGGAACGCGGCCTTCCGGGTGGGCTATCCGTGCGTGGTGAAACCGGTGATGTCGTCCTCGGGCAAGGGGCAGTCGGTGATGCGTGGCGAGGCCGATGTCGCGGCGTCGTGGGAGACCGCGATGACCGGCGGCCGGGTCAGCTCAACGCGGGTGATCGTCGAACGGTTCATCGACTTCGACTACGAGATCACGCTGCTGACGGTGCGCGCGATCGACCCGGCCACCGGCGAGCTGGCCACGTACTTCTGCGAGCCGATCGGGCACCGTCAGTCCGGCGGCGACTACGTGGAGAGCTGGCAGCCGCAGCCGATGAGCGAGATCGCCTCCGGGGCGGCGCGGTCGATCGCCGCGCGGGTCGTGACCGCGATGGCCGCCGCCGACATCCGGTTCAGCGGGCGCGGCGTGTTCGGCGTCGAATTGTTCGTCAAGGGCGACGAGGTGTTCTTCTCCGAGGTCAGCCCGCGCCCGCACGACACCGGGCTCGTCACCCTCTCGACCCAGCGACTCAGCGAGTTCGAGTTGCACGCCCGCGCCGTGCTCGGCCTGCCGGTGACCACCGAGATGCGCTCACCCGGCGCCTCCGCGGTGATCTACGGCGGGCTCGACGAACCCGCGATCCGCTTCGCCGGGGTGGCCGAGGCGCTCGCCGATCCGGCGGTCGACCTGCGGTTGTTCGGCAAACCGGAGAGCTTCGCCAAACGCCGGATGGGCGTCGCCGTCGCGACCGCGCCGACCACCGACGAGGCGCGCCGCCGCGCCACCCGCGCCGCCGGGATTGTAGTGCCGCTCGGCGCGGACGATCCGATCCCGGAGCCGGTCATGCCGGGTGCCTCCGCGCCGGCCGAGGGTGTCTCCGGGCCGGGTGCGGGGGCTTCCGCGCCGGTCGTGGGTGCTTCCACGATGGTCGAAGGTGCCGCCGATCAGCATCTCCCTCGAGACCACACCCCGGACGGACCGGGCCGCCCCGCATCGGGTGCGCCGCAAGCCGCCCCGGACGGTGCCGCCGCCGAGACCGATCAGTACCGCGCGCAACCGCCCGCGGGCGGCCCGCCGCCGGCGGGGCCGCCGCCCCGTCGCGCGCCGGGTGTCGTGCCCGGGCCGCCCCCGCAGCCCGGTCCGGGCGGGGGTCCCGCAGGCGCACCCCGCCCGCCGATGCCGCCGCCGCGGGCGTCTCGTCCGCCGCAGGTGCCACCGCCCGGCATGCCCCCGCGCGGCCCCGCCGGACCGCGCGGTCCGCGTCCGCCGGGACCCCCGCCTCCGCCTCCGCCGTCGCGCTGAACGGAGCAGGCGCGCGCCCGGCGTGGCGTCGCCGATGTGAGAAAACTGAACAGATTCGTAACGTTTCCTGTTGGTCCGGCGACAAACGGTGAAGAGGGTGGTCACTCTGGTGGACGCCCGGTATGCCCGATAGCTGGGTGTCGTCGCGCGGTTTCCGCGCGGCGGACACGACTGCCCGCAGCCCATCAGGAGGGGACAATGAAGAAGAACATCACACGGTCGGTGCTGGTCACGGTGGCCGCCGCTGCCGTCGGCGCCGGTTCGCTACTGGCCGCAGGCCAGGCCCACGCCGCCGGAGACCTCGGCGTGAACGCCACCGTGAAGTGTCAGGAACTGAACGGCAAGACCTATACCCAGCGTCTGGTCGCCGTGACCAACCACGGTCCGGATACGGCAACCGGAGTTCGCGTCGGCTCGGTCGCCGGCCCGGAGGCGACGGTCCCCAAGCTCGACGCCGGTAAGCCGGAAGGCGCGGGCGGCCTGGTGTTCGCGTCCACGGAGGCGGTCACCTCGGCCGGCACCCTGAAGAAGGGCCAGACCGTGATCGCCGCGCAGACCACCGAGGGCTGCGGTTCACCGTACGCGATCCTCGGCTACGCGATCGGCGACGATATCCAGGAAGTGTTCAGCGGGTCGAACATGAACATCGACTTCGACTGGGGCATGGCACCCGGCATGCTCGCCGCGCAGGCCGGCCGGTAGCGACGATTCCGGGGCCGTCGGCTCCGCAACGGTAGAACAACGACGAAAGGTTTGATCATGAAGAAGACCCTGAAACGAGCCGCTGTGGCGGTCACCGCGGCGGGCGCCATCGGTGCCGGCTCGCTCTTCGCGACCGCGCCCGCGCAGGCCGCTACCCCGGGCAACCTCACCATGCTCGGCGGTGTCGACTGCACCTTCCAGGCATGGGGACCGAACTGGAAGCCCAACCCGCTCTGGCAGATGAAGCGCTGGATGGGTGTGAAGAACACCGGCGGCTCGACGATGAACAACGTCACCATCACCGAGATCGGTGGCGCGACCAAGACCGTGCCCGCCAAGAAGAAGGGCCAGAAGGATTCCTTCGGCAAGGTGATCGCGAAGGACACCCGGGCGGGTCAGCTCCTCCCCGGTCAGACCTACATCTCGGTGAACACCAAGTGGGCGGGCTGCTGGCCGTCGTCCATCTCCGGCTACACCATCGGTGCGGAGAACGAGGCGTTCCAGATCCAGGACAACTTCGGTTTCTGGATGAATGTCCGCCAGCAGCAGGCGCCGCCGAACGCTCCGGCTCCGACGACCCCGGCCAACTGATCTCGCCCGCGAGTCAGTTGAGCTGAACACACGGCAGGGGCGGCGACCGGGGGGTCGTCGCCCCTGACTCATCTCTACCCCGCCGCCCCGCTATCCCGCCGCCCCGCTATCCGCGACAGCCGGCGACATGTGCGCGGCAGTCGGCCACGGAAGCGGCGCTCGCGGGCGTCGCGTTCGTGGGGACTGTCGCGGATGCGCGCTGCCGCCCCGGGACGGGGAGCGCGGGGGTGGGGCGGGCAGGGCGGGGGCAGAGTGCGGTCGGGACAGGATGCGGAAGGACCCCGCCGCGGGTGCGGCGGGGTCCTTCGGCGTCGTCGACTAGATCTTGTCGGGCTCGGAGGCGGCGAGCATCTCGTGACGCTCCACCACCTTCTTGCGCTCGCGGCCCTCGGCGGCACCGAGGCCGCGCTCGTACTCGTCCAGGCGGTACCAGCCGTCCCAGGTGGTGTACGGGATCTTGCGCGATTCGAGGAGCGCGATCACGCCCTCTTCGCTGGCGTCCTCCGGCGCGTTGAGCGCGCCCGCCACCATGTCCTCGACCAGGCACTCGACGGTCTCGTTGGCGTCGCCCTTGGTGTGGCCGATCAGGCCGACCGGACCGCGCTTGATCCAGCCGGTGGTGTACAGGCCGGTGAGGTGCCGGCCGTCGTCGAACACGCGGCCCGCCTCGTTCGGGATCACGCCGGCCTGGCTGTCGAACGGGATCTCCGGCAGGTTGTCCGAGAGGTAGCCGACGGCGCGGTACACGGCGCCGAGGTCCCAGTCGGTGGTGCGGCCGGTGCCCTTGACGTTGCCGGTGCCGTCGAGTTCGGTGCGCTCGGTGCGCAGGCCCACGACCTTCCCGTCCTCGCCGAGGATCTCCACCGGGCTCTCGAAGAAGTGCAGGAAGAGCTTGTGGATCGCGCCGGTCTTGGGCTCGTGGATCGCGTAGTTCTCGATGATCGTCGCGACCTGGTCGGTGATCTTGGAGGTGCGGCGGGCGACGGCGGAACCCTCGTCGTATTCGATGTCCTCGGGGTTCACCACCACCTCGATGTTCGGCGAGTGGTCGAGTTCCTTGAGCTCCAGGGGGGTGAACTTGGCCTGCGCCGGGCCGCGTCGTCCGAAGACGTGCACCTCGACGGCCTTGTTCGCCTTGAGGCCCTGGTAGACGTTGTCCGGGATCTCGGTCGGCAGCAGCTCGTCGCCGGTCTTGGCGAGCACGCGGGCCACGTCGAGCGCGACGTTGCCGACGCCGATCACGGCGACCTTCTCGGCCTCCAGCGGCCACTCGCGCGGGAAGTCCGGGTGGCCGTCGTACCAGGCGACGAACTCGGCGGCGCCGTAGCTGCCGTCCAGGTCGACGCCGGGGATCTCCAGGACGCGGTCGTCGGTGGCGCCGGTGGAGAAGACCACGGCGTCGTAGTGCTTCTTCAGATCCGCGAGGGTGATGTCGGTGCCGTAGTCGATGTTGCCGAGTAGGCGGACCTGCGGCTTGTCGAGCACCTTGTGCAGGGCGGTGATGATGCCCTTGATCCGCGGATGATCGGGGGCGACGCCGTAGCGGATCAGGCCGAACGGGGCCGGCATGCGCTCGTACAGGTCGATACTGACCCCGCGCTCCGCGGCGGTCTCCGACTTCATCAGGGCGTCGGCGCAGTAGATTCCGGCGGGACCGGCACCGACGATCGCTACGCGCAGCGGGCGGCTGTTCTCACTCATTTCGCAGTCGCTTCCTCAGCTGGACAAATCTGTTCTCCTGCCACGGTATGCGCTGGTGAGCCGCCGCCAAAATTCGAACAGTGAGGCTCCCCTCACCCGGCCGCTTCTGCCCGAAACCCTTGACGTAGCCGCGCCGATCTGCCACGACGCCCACACGGCCGCGGCCGACCAGGGCTTCCGCCCGGCCGATAGAATCGCCGACTATGAGTGACCAGCGTCCGTCGGACGACTATCCGGAGGCCCTCGCCGAGGAGTTCGGCAGTGACGACCCCGACCGCAGCGCCTGGCCGATCCTGGCCGCGGCGATCTTCGTCCTGATCCTGGTGGGCGTGGTGGCGGGCGTCTGGGCGTGCAGCCCGCCCGACCGGCGCCTGAACGACTCGACCCAGGTGCAGCACGTGGTCAACGACGCGTACACCGCCCGCAACTCGCTGAACTATCAGCAGTTCCGCGACTCCTACTGCGCGGCCAAGGTGAACTCGCCGGAGTTCCCGACCGAGCAGCAGTTCGCGGACGAGAACCGCAAGGCCCGCGACGCGCAGGGCCAGTTGCAGATCCCGACCATGGACGTCGCGGTGACCGGTGACACCGCGAAGGTGACCGTGCACTGGAACCGCGAGGACACCCCGAACGACAAGCAGACGACACCGCTGACCGTCGTCCGCGAGAACAACGCCTGGAAGGTGTGCACGCTGTGAGTTACGCCGGTGACATGACCCCGCAGGAGGCCTGGGCCGCCCTGGAACAGCACCCCGAGGCGGTCCTGGTGGACTGCCGCACCGCCGCCGAATGGGCCTTCGTGGGCGTGCCCGACGTCTCCGCGCTCGGCAAGCAGGCCGTCCTCATCGAGTGGGTGAGTTTCCCGTCGATGGCGCCGAATCCGCGGTTCGTCGAGGCACTGCGGGAGGCCGGCGTCGACGACGACGCCGAGGTGCTCTTCCTGTGCCGGTCCGGGCATCGCTCGATCGGCGCCGCGGAGGCCGCCACGGCGGCCGGGATCGAGAAGGCGTACAACATTCTTGACGGATTCGAGGGCGGGCTCGACGCGCAGGGCCACCGCGGGGCGGCCGGCTGGCGCGCCGAGGGCCTGCCCTGGAGGCAACAGTAGAAGGAGTGCATCGATGAGCCGTGACCTGCCCGAATGGGTGTCGCCGGAGACCATCGCGGTTCGCGGCGGCCTGATGAGGTCCGGATTCTTCGAGACCTCCGAGGCGCTGTATCTCAACAGCGGCTACGTCTTCGACTCGGCCGAAGCGGCCGAGCGGGCGTTCACCGGCGAGGACAAACGCTTCGTCTACACCCGCTACGGCAATCCGACGGTCGAGATGTTCACCGAGCGGCTGCGGCAGATCGAGGGCACCGAGGCGGCGTTCGCGACCGCGAGCGGCATGGCCGCGGTCTTCGTCGCTCTCGGCGCGCTGCTGAAGAAGGGCGACCGGCTGGTCGCCGCCCGCAGCCTGTTCGGGTCGTGCTTCGTGATCTGCAACGAGATCCTGCCGTCGTGGGGCGTCGACGTCGTCTTCGTCGACGGTGAGGACCTGGCGCAGTGGGAGGAGGCGCTGTCGACGCCGGCCACCGCGGTGTTCTTCGAGACGCCGTCCAACCCGATGCAGACGCTGGTCGACGTGCGGAAGGTCGCCGAACTGGCGCACGCCGCCGGCGCCCAGGTGGTGCTCGACAACGTGTTCGCCACGCCGCTGCTGCAGCGCGGCCTCGACCTCGGGGCCGACGTGATCGTGTACTCGGGCACCAAGCACATCGACGGGCAGGGCCGCGTGATGGGCGGAGCGATCATGGGCACGCAGGAATACATCTCCGGCCCGGTCCGCGAGCTGATGCGGCACACCGGTCCCGCGCTCAGCCCGTTCAACGCGTGGGTGATGCTCAAGGGCCTGGAGACGATGAAGCTGCGCCTGGACCAGTCGGTGGCGAGCGCGCTGAAGATCGCCGAGTTCCTCGACGCCGATCCGCGGGTGGCACGGACGATCTATCCGTTCCTGCCGTCGCACCCGCAGTACGAGCTGGCGCGGGCGCAGATGGCCGGCGGTGGCACCGTGATCACCTTCGAGCTGGCCGCCGACGGCCGCTCCCCGAGCTCGGCCGGCCGCTCCCCGAACTCCGTCGAGGGTAAGACCGGCAAGGAGCGGGCCTTCGAGGTGCTCAACGGACTCCGGATCATCGACATCTCCAACAATCTCGGTGACGCGAAGAGCCTGATCACGCACCCCGCGACCACCACCCACCGCGCGATGGGACCGGACGGCCGGGCCGCGATCGGCCTCACCGACGGCATGGTCCGCCTCTCCGTCGGCCTGGAGAACGCCGACGACCTGATCCGCGATCTGGACCAGGCCCTGGGCAGATCGTCGCGGAAGCGGGAATAGTGACCGCATCCGCGACGGTCTGCGGACCGGTGGAACCGGATCGGGCCCCTTGCGTCTAAATGGACATGGGGGATACGGGGCGACTCGCACTGGAACTGGCCGATCATGATGGCGTCATTACCGTCGAGCGCGCACTGGCGTGCGGGCTGACGCGCGAGCAGATCAGGTATCGCGTCCGCTCGGGAAGCTGGAAGTCGCTCGCCCGGGGCGTCTTCCGGTCGTGCTCGCACGCCTATACCGAGGCGGCGATGGTGCGTGCCGCGGTCGCGGCCCTGCGCGGCGTCGCTGACCGGACGACCGCCGCCTGGTGGCGCGGGCTGGAAACGGAGCTCGCCGCCCCGCTGACGATCGCGGTCGGGTACGCCTCCCGGCCGGACCGCTGGTCCGGCGGTGCGGTCGAGGCGATTCGCCGGACCTATCACGAAACGGACGTCGAGACGGTCCGCGGGCTGAGGGTGACGAGCCTGCCGATGACCGTGCTGTCCGCCGCCTCGGTCGTGAAGGACGGTGCCCGGCTGATCGACCGAGCGCTGCAACAGCATCCGGTCACGGTCGCGGAGCTGGCCTCCGCGATGGAACGCGGGCGCCGGGATCCGCGGCATGGCCGAAGCTCGGCGGCTGGTCGAGGTGGCCGGAGGCGATACCGAGTCAGCGGCGGAGCGCCTGTTCGTCGACCTGCTGCGCGCGGAGGAGATCACCGGCTGGCAACCGCAGTACCGGGTCGGGAAATGGCCTGTCGACTTCGCCTGGCCGACGGAGAGAATCGCCGTCGAGATCGACGGCTGGGCCTACCACCAGCAGCAGCGGCACTTCGAGCGCGACCACCGGAAGCGAAACGACGTGGTTCAGGCGGGCTGGATCGTGCTGAGTTACACCTGGCACCAGTTGAATTACGAGGTCGCCGAGTCGATGAGGCTCCTCGCGGAGAGCCTGGCCGCACGACGGGCCGAGCTGCACTGAGATCGAGGTGGATGGTGGGGTGGTTCCCCGTTCGGTGCCGCGGAAACGCGGCTGTGGAGACTGCTCGCTGCTCGGGGCGGTTCGTTCGATCAGCGGGGATCGATGCCGAGGGCGCGGAAGGCGGTACGGAACTTCGCGTCGGTCTCGGCGACCTCGGCGGCCGGGTCGGATCCGGCGACGATGCCGCCGCCCGCCCAGGTGCGGGCCACCCGGTGGCCGGGGTCGATCTGCACGCAGCGGATCGAGACGAGCCACTCGCCGTCACCGCGGGCGTCGCACCAGCCGACGGCGCCACCGTAGAACTCGCGCGGGCCCTCGATCTCGGCGATCGCGGCGGCGGCCGCCGCGCGCGGGGTGCCGCAGACGGCGGGGGTGGGGGAGAGCAGGGCGGCGAGGTCGAGTGCGGTCGCGGTGTCGCGGCGCGGCGGATCGTCACGCAGAATCCCGCGGATCGGCGTCGCCAGATGCCACATCTCGGGAGTGCTGGACAGCACCGGGACGGCCGGGACGTCGAGGTCCTCGCACAGTGGAGCGAGTCGTGCGGCGATGTCGTCGACGACGAAGGCGTGCTCGCGCAGGTCCTTGTCCGACGCCGCCAGCGAGGCGGCGGCCGCGGCGTCGAGATCCGGGTCGTGTTGCCGGGCGGCCGACCCGGCGAGCGGGTGGCAGGTGACGACGCGGCCGGACCGGCGGACCAGCAGCTCGGGGCTGGCGCCGATCAGCCAGCCGCCGCCGGCGGTCTGCGCGGCGAAGACCGCGGACTGCCCGGCGCCGTCGGCGAACGCCGCGGTGAGGGCGTCCGGATCGACCGGTGCGGCGAACCGCAGGGTGGCCTCTCTGGCCAGCACGATCTTCTCCGCACCGCCGGCCCCGATGATCCGCAGCGCCGCCTCGACCCGCTCGCGGTGCACCCCGGGCGGGGTGAGCGACGAGTCCGCGGGAACGACGGCGGCCGGGGGCCGGGGGGCCAGCGGCTCCGGCCGGAACGACCACCGCTCCGGGGCGAGCAGCGCGGCCGGGGCCGCGGTGTCGAACGCGAGGAGTCCCGCGATCACCGCGGCGTCCCCGCCCAGCGCCGAACGTGCCGCTGCCACCGAAGCGAACCGGGCGGCGACGCCGGTACCGCGGACGGTCCCGGACGGCCGCGACAGCACGAAGCTCGTCGTGCCGGTCACCGGGAGGCGGTGATCTGCTTCTTGTCGACCAGCTTCTTGGCGAGGTCGACGCCGGTGGTCGACTTCACCGCGGTGCCGTGCTCGACGTCGATGCCGACCAGTCCCAGGCAGTACGTCGAATCGACGCGCAGGATGGCCGGGAAGCTCGCGGTGGCGGCGTTGTCCTCGGTGTCGGTGCTGACCGGCTTGGTCCGCCAGGTGCCGGCCGCCAGGTCGCTCACGCTCGACGGGCACTCTTCGGTGTGGACGGCCACCGCGTGCACCGGCTTCGCGTTCGGGTCGGTCTCCAGCTCGCGGGTCGCCTGATCCAGCGAGTCGTTGTCGGTGCGGGTCTCGTCGGACGGCAGGATCGCCAGGATGAGGCTCGAATCATCGGTGATGGTCAGGGCCTTCCATCCGCCGGGGACGTCGACCTTCACCTTCACGCCGCGATCGAGCGTGAAGCTCTGCGTCTTGCCCGCGTCGCCGGACTTCCACGGCTGCCAGAGCAGGACGCCGATCAGTACCGCGATCACGACCACGGCGCCGATGATCCCGGCGATCAGGCCGGTGGACATGCCCGAACGTCCGGCCGGCTGTGGGGCGCCGTATCCGGGCGGCGGCACCGCGCTCGGCGGGAACTGCCCCGCGGGCGGGACCTGTCCCGGCGGCGGGAACTGGCCGGGCGGAACCTGACCCGGCTGGGGCGGCGGCGGGTACTGGCCCTGCGGATCCTGGCCGGACGGCGGCGGGAACTGTCCCGGTGGGGGCGGGTTCGTCATGGTCGTACGGTATCCGACCGGCCGGATCGGGCACGACGAGGCGGTTAAATCCGCCGTGAATCTAACCCTCGCGCCGTGGCCGGTGAACCGGCACAGTGATCGGCGGGTCACGAGTATCAGCGACAAGCCCGGGCTGGCTGATCGGCAACCCTCCGCTCGCGAGTGGGGTGCTCCCGGTGACGACCCGGCCGCCGGCCGACCGGTCGCGGCAAGCGCGGATTCGCTGAGGAGACACCGTCATGACCGCTGTCCTGGAAACCCCCGTGTGCACCGACGATGCACTGGCCGCCGCATTGGCCGTCGCCCCGCTGGCCGAGGTGGTCGGTGCCGAGGAGACCGTGCCCACGGTCTCCGGTGCGCAGGTGCGGTACGCCAACTTCGACTACGCCGCCAGCGCGCCCGCCCTGGCCTTCGTGGCCGCGGCGGTCACGAAGGCGCTCGGGCAGTACGCGAGCGTGCACCGCGGGGCGGGACATCTGTCGCAGGTCACCACCGCGCGCTACGAGCGGGCCCGGGAGACGGTCCGCCGGTTCGTCGGCGGCCGCGCCGACGACACCGTCGTGTTCACCCGCAACACCACCGACGCCATCAACCTGGCCGCCCACGCGCTCCCGGCGGACGGCGAGGTGGTGGTCCTCGACATCGAGCACCACGCCAACCTGCTGCCGTGGCAGCGGACCGGGCGCGCCCGCACGGTGGTCGCCCGGCCCACGCTCGACGCCACCCTGGACGCCCTCGAGGCCGAACTCGCGAGCGCGCCGGCCGCGCTGCTCGCGGTCACCGCGGCGTCGAACGTGACCGGCGAGGTGCTGCCGATCCGCCGGCTCACCGCGCTGGCGCACCGGCACGGTGCCCGCATCCTGATCGACGGCGCGCAGCTGGTGGCTCACCGGCCCGTCTCGCTGGCCAGTTCGGGCGTCGACTACCTGGTGTTCTCCGGTCACAAGGTGTACGCGCCGTTCGGTGCCGGAGTGCTGATCGGCCGGCCCGACTGGCTCGACGCCGCCGAGCCGTACCTGGCCGGTGGCGGTGCGACGGCGCACGTCGAGCTGACCGAGACCACCTGGCACACCGGAGCGGCGCGTCACGAGGCGGGCAGCCCGAACGTCCTCGGCGCCGTGGCCATCGCGGCCGCCGCGGAGGCGATCACCGGGCTCGGTTTCGAACTGATCGGCTACCACGAGCACGACCTGCTGTCCCGCCTCGACGCGGGGCTCGCCGCGCTGCCCGGCATCACGCCGCTGAGGATCTTCGAGGCCCCGGACGACGTTCCGAACGGAGCCGTCGCGGATCGGGTCGGCATCGCCGGATTCGCTGTCGCGGGCCGCGCGGCGCGTGAGGTGGCCGAGTACCTCAGCGACCACCACGGCATCGGTGTGCGCGATGGGAAGTTCTGCGCGCACCCGCTGCTGACCCGCCTCGGGCACGGCGACGGCGCGGTCCGGGTCAGCTTCGGGCTGGGCACCGGGTCCGACGACGTCGACCGGCTCGTCGCCGCGCTCGCGCAGCTGACCGGCGCGTAGGCCGTATTGCGAAAATCCCTTTGCGGGCCTCGTCGGCCCGATGAACGGCCGGCTGCGTCGTCGTCCGCCCATCGGACTCGCCGAATGCCTCGTAGAGGACTGTCGCAACACGGCCCAATCGGCGAACCTTCCGTTTCGGGCCGATTGCCGTAGTTGCACGGCACCCGGATCCGGGCGCACACTTGCGGTCTGCAATCAGTTGCAGGCCGCAAGTGTTTCGTGAGGAAGGGGTTTCGGTGTCCGTCTCCGACGACGAACTCGTCGACCGCCTCTTCGCGGCGCTCGCCAAATATCACCGGCTGCGTGATCGCGCGCTGACCAGAGCCAGTCAGGCGACCGGAGGCACCACCGAACCGGCCGCCTATCGCGCGCTCATCATGCTGAAGCACGGACCGCTGCGCTCGGGTGAGCTGGCACAGGCCCTCTCGTCCGACCCGTCGACCGTGAGCCGCCATGTGGCGCATCTCGTCGGCGAGGGTCTGGTCCGGCGTGAGGCCGACCCGATCGACGGGCGCGCGCACCGCCTGGTGCTGACCGAGGCGGGCTGGGCCACCCTCGGCCGGATGGTCGAGTACCGGCGCGCGATGGGGGCGTCGCTGGTCGGCGAGTGGGCACCCGGTGAACTCGAAAGATTCGTGACTCTGCTCGACCGATTCGTGAACGCGGTCGAAGCCGAGATCAGCCCAACCACCCCGACAGAAGGCGCCCCATGACCGACACCGCGGACGCGGAGTACTTCCCCTCGCAGGGGATGACCCACCGCCAGATCCTCGCCATCCTCGCCGGCCTGATGGCCGGCATGTTCCTCGCCGCGCTCGACCAGACGATCGTGTCGACGGCCATCCGGACCATCGCCGACGACCTGCACGGGTACGACCTGCAGGCCTGGGTCACCACCGCCTACCTGGTGACGTCGACCATCGTCACGCCGCTGTACGGCAAGATGTCCGACTTGTACGGCCGCAAACCGTTCTTCCTGGCGGCCATCACCATCTTCATCATCGGCTCGGCACTGTGCGCGTCGGCAACGTCGATGTACCAGCTGGCCGGCTACCGTGCGTTCCAGGGCATCGGCGCCGGCGGTCTGTTCACGCTGGCACTGACGACCATCGGCGACATCGTGCCGCCGCGTGAACGCGCCAAGTACCAGGGCTACTTCCTGGCCGTGTTCGGCACATCCAGTGTGCTCGGGCCGGTGCTCGGGGGTCTGTTCGCCGGGGCCGACTCGATCCTTGGAGTCTCCGGCTGGCGCTGGGTGTTCCTGGTCAACGTGCCGATCGGCATCATCGCGCTGGCACTGGTCTACAAGGTCCTCAACTACGACCAACACAAGGTGACCGGTCACCGCACCGACTACTGGGGTGCCGTCGCCGTCGCGGTGACCGTCGCGCCGCTGCTGATCGTCGCCGAACAGGGCCGCGACTGGGGCTGGCTGTCCGGCCGGTCATGGGCCTGCTACGTGATCGGCGCCGTGGGCCTGATCGCCTTCATCCTGATCGAACGGGCCATGGGCGAGGAGGCCATCATCCCGCTCCGGATCTTCAAGAACCGGGTGTTCACGCAGGGCATCCTGGTCTCGGTGGTGGTCGGTGCCGTGATGTTCGGCGGCATCTCGATGCTGCCTCAGTACTTCCAGGTGCTCCGCGGGTCGAGCCCGATGGTCGCCGGCCTGCAGATGCTGCCGATGGTGCTCGGCCTGATGATCGGCTCGATCGTGTCCGGCCAGCTGATCTCCCGGACCGGCCGCTACAAGGTCTACCCGATCATCGGCTCGGTGATCCTCACGGTCGCGGCGTTCGTGCTGCATTACATCGGCACCGACACCCCGATGTGGCTCGTGATGTTGGTCGCCGGGTTCCTCGGCTTCGGTCTCGGCAACCTGATGCAGCCGCTGATGCTGGCCATGCAGAACGTACTGCCGTTGCGTGACATGGGCATGGCGACCGGCACCGCGACCTTCTTCCGGCAGATCGGCGGCACCCTGGGCGTCGCCGTGTTCTTCTCCATGCTGTTCTCCACGATGGGGCCGAACATCGCCGACCATATGAAGTCCGCCTCGCACGATCCGCAGTTCCAGGTCGCGGTCGCACAGGCGGCACAGAGCCACGACCCGGAGGTCGCGGCGTTCGGCAAGAGTCTGATCGCCGCGTCGCAAGGGGGCGCAAGCCACGCCGCGGGCGCGTCGAGCGTCATGAAGGACACCGCCGTCCTCGAACGGATGCCCGCCGATCTGGCGCGGCCGATCAAGGACGGGTTCGCCGAGTCGATGGACCGGGTGTTCCTGGCCGTATCGATACTGTCGCTGCTCGCCATCGTCGGCACCGTGACCTGGGCGGAGTTGCCGCTGCGGACCGGCGGTGCCGAGCCGGACGGTGCCGAGCCGGGCGACGGCGAGGTGGTCGAAGGGCCCGATCCGGAGCCGGACACGGAACCTTCGAAGGCCTAGCTCAACGACGACGCCCCGCCTCCCGGAGACCTCGGGAAGCGGGGCGTCGTCGTATAGCCGCAGGCCGCCGGGTGTCAGGCGCCGTAGCGGGCGACCGCGGCCTGGGCGACCTTCTCGGCTTCGGCTTTGCCGACCCAGCCACCCGGGGTGACCTCCTTGCCCGGCTCCAGGTCCTTGTAGTGCTCGAAGAAGTGCGCGATGGCGTCGAGCTCGAACTTCGACACGTCGTCGATGTCCTGGATGTGGTCCCAGCGCGGGTCGCCGGCCGGCACCGCGAGCAGCTTGTCGTCGCCGCCGGCCTCGTCGGTCATGGTGTACATGCCGACGATGCGGGCCTTGACGATGACGCCCGGGAACACCGACTCGGGCAGCAGCACCATCGCGTCCTGCGGGTCGCCGTCCTCACCGAGGGTGTGGTCGATGTAGCCGTAGTCGGCCGGGTAGCCCATCGGGGTGTAGAGGTAACGATCCAGGTAGACCTTGCCGGTCTCGTGGTCGACCTCGTACTTGTTGCGGCCGCCCTTGGGGATCTCGATGGTGACCTCGAACTCCATGCGCCTGCTCCTCTCAGTCTTCGGGGAAATGCTGTCGATCGCGTCAACGATACTGTGGTGGGAACACTTACCAGAACTCCGGAGGGAACCACGTGGCGTCGACGACGAAGCCTGGGCGGCGCCGTGGGCGCACGGTAGCGATCACGGTGCTCGCCCTGGTCCTCGTCGCGATCCTGGCGACCGGTGGCTTCTTCGCCTACAGCTGGTACTACCTGCGGCCTGCGGCGGTCCCGGCGGGCACCCCGGCGCAGCCGGCCGCGGTGACCGTCGATCCGAGCATCCTGCCCGTCTCGGCGAACGCCCCCGAGCCGACCCCGCAGGGCGTGTCGGCGGCGCTGCGCGGCGGTCTGAAAGACCCGGCGCTCGGCAAGCTCACCGGGGTGGTGTCGGACCCGCTGACCGGTGCGATCCTGTGGTCGCAGCAGCCCGACCAGCCGCGGACCCCGGCCTCGAACGCCAAGATCCTGACCGCGGCCGCGGTCCTGGAGGAACTCGACCACGACGCGCGGCTGACCACCAAGGTGGTCGAGGGTGCCGACGGCCAGGTGATCCTGGTCGGCGGCGGCGACCCGACGCTCACCGCGCAGCCCGACGGCGGTTTCTACACCGACGGCCCCACGATCGGCGATCTGGTGGATCAGCTCAAGAAGTCGGGGGTCGCGATCACCTCGGTGGCCGTCGCCCCGAGCTCGGTGCAGGGCCCGGCGATGGAGCGCAGCTGGTCCACCGAGGACATCAAGGGCGGCGACATCGCGCCCATCGACTCGCTGATGCTCGACGGCGCGCGCACCGACACCGCAGACGAGTACTCCCCGCGGTCGGACACCCCCGCCCAGGACGCCGGCCGCGCGCTCGCCGACCAGCTGGGCCTGCACGGGCAGATCGAGGAGGTGACCCCGCCGTCGTCGGCGAAGGTGCTGGCCGAGGTCAAGTCCGCGCCGCTCTCGACGCGGGTGGGCGACATGATGCGGTTCTCCGACAACGTGCTCGCCGAGTCCCTGGGCATCGAGCTCTCGGCGCACATGGGCGGCCCGGTGTCGATCGCCGGCGGCGCCGACGCCGTCGTGAAGGTGCTGCGGGAGAAGGGCTTCGACGTCACCGGTGTGGTGCTGCACGATTCGTCGGGGCTGTCCACCGGCGACCGGGTGCCGGCCCGCTTGCTCGACCAGCTGGTCTCCGCGGCGGCCGGTGATTCGCATCCGAAACTCCGGCCCATGCTCGACACCTTCCCGGTGGCAGGCGGCAGCGGCACCCTCGCCGACCGCTTCCCCGCGGGGGAGAATCCGGGTGCGGGCTGGGTCCGCGCCAAGACCGGCACGCTCACCGGGGTCAGCTCGCTGACCGGAATCGTGCAGACGGTCGACGGCCGCGTGCTGGCCTTCGCGTTCATGTCCGGCGGCACCTCGCCGGCCGACGCCCGTCCCGCGCTCGACGGCCTCGCCGGTGCGCTGCGTCTCTGCGGCTGCCGCAGCTGAGGCGGGCACCTCGCCGCGGCCGGTAGAGTCGGCCAGACCGGACCACGAAGGAGAACCGCAGCTGTGACAGCACCCCAGACGCACGACGGGCCGGTCGTCGACGACGGCGCGGACGACGATCCCCGCGTGGCCAACATCGACTGGGATCTGGCGGCGTCGCTGGGCAGCCGACTGGCGCGGCCCGGGCCGCGCGTCACCCGCTACACGATGGACCAGGCGCGCGCCGAACTCGCCGATGCCGCGATCCGCGCGGAAGGGCCGGTGCGTGAGGTGACCGGACTCGCCGACGGGCTGCGCGTCCCGACCGCTCGCCTCCTCGACCGCTCGGGCTGGATCGCCGCGGCGGCGTCGTCGATGCCGGCCATGCTGGGCGACCAGGAGCCCGGCCGCGGACTGACCGGCAAGCTCGCTGGGGCGCAGGCCGCCGGGCTGCTCGCCTTCCTGTCCAGCGCGATCCTCGGCCAGTACGACCCGTTCTCGCCCGATCCGGAGACCGGCGACGAGGGCGTGCTGATGCTGGTCGTGCCCAACATCATCGCCGTCGAACGTCAGCTGCGCGTCTCGCCGAGCGACTTCCGCCTCTGGGTCTGCCTGCACGAGGTGACCCACCGCGTGCAGTTCTCCGCCAACCCGTGGCTGGCCGGATACATGCGCGACAACGTCGGCGTGCTCACCGGCGACGCCGGTGAATCGATGACCGATGTGGTCGGCCGGATCACCGAGACGCTGCGCAGCGGCCGTCCCCGGGAGAAGGGCGTGCTGGGACTGATGCAGCTGATCCAGACCCCGGAACAGCACGACGCCTTCGAGCGCGTGATGGTGCTCGGCACCCTTCTCGAAGGGCACGCCGATCACGTGATGGACGCCGTCGGGCCGGCACACGTGCCGACCGTCGAATCCATTCGCGAGGCCTTCGATGCGCGCCGCACCCGCCCGCAGAATCCGATTCAGCGGCTCATCCGGGCGCTGATCGGCATGGACGCCAAGATGGCGCAGTACATCCGCGGCAAGGCGTTCGTCGACGCGGTGGTCGGTGAGGTCGGGATGGCCGCCTTCAATACCGTGTGGACCTCGCCGGACACCATGCCGACGATGGCCGAGATCGGCGAGCCCGAGAAGTGGATCGCACGGGTCCTGTAGCGGGTCCACCGCCGAAATCGTCCGCCCAGCAGGAGCTGATCGGCGCTGTCCGGGGATTCGTGCATCGGTATCTTCCGTCGCCCCTTGCCCTTCGACCGCGTGTCGTCGCAAGCTCCGCCACGCATGCTCAGGACCCGCCTGTCGAAAGGGTCTGCGTCGCGCTCTCCGGCGGGCCGGACTCCCTGGCGCTGACCGCCGCGGCCGTCCGGGCCGGACTCGACGTGACCGCGCTGGTGGTGGACCACGGATTGCAGTCCGGGTCGGCGCGGATCGCGGCGGAGGCCGCGGACGCGGCGAGAACGATCGGCGCGCGGGCACAGGTGCTCAAGATCGACGTCTGCGGGCCGGGCGGCCCCGAGGCCGCGGCGCGTCGTGGGCGGTACGCCGCGCTCGACGCCGCCCGGGCCGGGCGGCCGGTGCTGCTCGGCCACACCCTCGATGACCAGGCCGAGACCGTCCTCCTCGGACTCGGCCGCGGCTCGGGGGCGCGCTCGCTGGCCGGTATGGCCGACTGGAACGAACCGTGGGGCCGCCCGCTGCTGCGTGTGCGGCGCGCGCAGACCCGGCGGGCCTGCGCCGAGTGGGGCCTGAGCCCCTGGCACGACCCGCACAACGACGACCCGCGCTTCACCCGGGTGCGCCTGCGGCACGAGGTGCTGCCGTTGCTCGACGACGTCCTGCACGGCGGCGCCGCCGAGGCCCTGGCCCGGACGGCGGCGCAGCTGCGCGCGGACTCCGAGGCCCTCGACCTGCTCGCCGCCGACCTGCTCGATCGCGCGCGCACCCCCGGCGGCCTCGATGTCGCGGCGCTGGCCGCGGCCCCGGTGGCGCTGCGCACCCGGGCGCTGCGGTCGTGGCTCACCGAATCGGGCGCGGCGGCACCGTCGTTCCGGCTGACGGCCCAGGTCGAGGCCCTGGTCACCGACTGGCACGGCCAGGGCCCGATCGCCGTCGGTGGCGACGCCGCCGCGCGTCTGGTGATCGCCCGGCGAGCCGGTGTGCTCACCTGCGGATCGGTCGACCGGTGAGTCGAGGCGGCGATGTCGCGGACGGGGGATGGGGAATGAGGCTGGTCGACCGCGCCAGGCTCTGAGCCGGTCCGCGATCTGCCGTGGCCACGTGCGAGATGCGCGCACCGGCGGTGGGAGACGGGCGGCGGGGATGTGCAAAGCTAGACGCGTGGCGCATGGGTACCCGGACAACGACATCGACCAGATCCTGATCACTCAGGAGCAGATCGCGCAGCGGACCGCGGAGATGGCGCAGACCGTCGCCGAGCGGTACCGGGATGCGCCCGACGATCTGGTGCTCATCGGCGTGCTGAAGGGTGCGGTCATGTTCATGACCGACTTCGCCCGGGCGCTGCCGATCCCGAACCAGATGGAATTCATGGCGGTCAGCAGCTACGGGTCGTCGACGTCGTCGTCGGGCGTGGTGCGGATCCTCAAGGACCTGGATCGGGACATCGCCGACCGGGACGTGCTGATCGTCGAGGACATCATCGACTCCGGTCTCACCCTGTCGTGGCTGATGAAGAACCTGGCGACCCGGAATCCGCGGTCCCTCGAGGTGGTCACCCTGCTGCGCAAGCCGAAGGCCGTGCAACTGCCGGTCCAGGTGGCCGATGTGGGTTTCGACATCGAGAACGAGTTCGTGGTCGGCTACGGCCTGGACTACGCCGAGCGCTACCGCGATCTGCCGTTCATCGGGCGCCTGCACCCGTCCGTATACAGCTCCTGACCCGGCCGCCGGCGGCCGTCGTTACGCCCTGCGGGAACAAAGAGGGGGTCCCCGGGGGTTGACAGGTAGCCTCAATGGCGAGTGAGACGGGAAGGACAAGGGCGCGCCGCGACACCCACCCGCAGGTGAGGGGCGACGGCGCCCGCGCGAACCAGCATGAATCGTAAGAAGCTGTACCGGAATCTGGCCATCGTGGCCGTGATCATTCTGGCCCTGTGGGGTTTCTCCGCGCTGCGTTCGACCGACGGTGAGTACACCGGCGTCGACACCTCCGTCGCGATGACACAGATGAACGTCAAGAACACGAAGTTCATCACCATCGACGACAAGGAACAGCGGGTCCGCATCGAGCTGAAGAAGCCGATCAAGCACGACGGCAAAGACGTCACCAAGATCCAGTCCCAGTACCCGTCCGGGGTCTCGCCGCGCATCTTCCAGGCCGCGACGGCCACCGGCGCCCCGTACTCGACGCACATCACCAAGGACTCCGGGATCTGGCAGTCGATCCTGATCTTCGTGCTGCCGATGGTGCTGCTGTTCGGTCTGTTCTTCCTCGTCATGAGCCGGATGCAGGGCGGCGGCCGGGGCGGCGTGATGGGCTTCGGCAAGTCGAAGGCCAAGCAGCTGTCCAAGGACATGCCGAAGACGACGTTCGCCGACGTCGCCGGCGCCGACGAGGCCGTCGAGGAACTCGACGAGATCCGCGACTTCCTGCAGAATCCGGCCCGCTACCAGGCGCTCGGCGCCAAGATCCCCAAGGGTGTGCTGCTCTACGGCCCGCCCGGCACCGGTAAGACGCTGCTGGCGCGCGCCGTCGCCGGCGAGGCCGGGGTGCCGTTCTACACCATCTCCGGCTCGGACTTCGTCGAGATGTTCGTCGGTGTCGGTGCCTCCCGCGTCCGAGACCTGTTCGAGCAGGCCAAGGCCAACAGCCCGTGCATCATCTTCGTCGACGAGATCGACGCCGTCGGCCGCCAGCGCGGCGCCGGCCTGGGCGGCGGGCACGACGAGCGCGAGCAGACCCTGAACCAGCTGCTGGTGGAGATGGACGGCTTCGGCGAGCGCTCCGGCGTCATCGTGATGGCCGCGACCAACCGCCCCGACATCCTCGACCCGGCGCTGCTGCGGCCGGGCCGTTTCGACCGGCAGATCCCGGTCGGCAACCCCGACATGGCCGGCCGTCGCGCGATCCTCGCGGTGCACGCCAAGGGCAAGCCGATCGCGCCCGACGCCGACCTCGACGGACTGGCCAAGCGTACGCCCGGCATGTCCGGCGCCGACCTGGCGAACGTGATCAACGAGGCCGCGCTGCTGACCGCGCGTGAGAACAAGAGCGTGATCACCGACGAGACCCTCGAAGAGGCGGTCGACCGCGTGGTCGGCGGCCCGCGCCGGAAGAGCCGCCTGATCAGCGAACACGAGAAGAAGGTGGTGGCCTACCACGAGTCGGGCCACACCCTCGCCGCCTGGGCGATGCCCGATCTTGACCCGATCTACAAGGTCACCATCCTGGCCCGCGGGCGCACCGGCGGTCACGCGCTGGCCGTGCCGGAGCAGGACAAGGACATCATGACGCGCTCGGAGATGATCGCGCGCCTGGTGATGGCCATGGGTGGTCGTGCCGCGGAGGAACTGGTGTTCCACGAGCCGACCACCGGCGCGTCGTCGGACATCGATCAGGCCACCAAGATCGCTCGCGCGATGGTCACCGAATACGGCATGAGCGGCCGCCTCGGCGCCGTCCGCTACGGCCAGGAGCAGGGCGATCCGTTCCTGGGCCGCGGGATGGGTTCGTCGCCCGACTACTCGGCCGGTGTCGCCGCCGAGATCGACGAGGAGGTGCGCCGCCTGATCGAGGCCGCGCACACCGAGGCGTGGGCCATCCTCGATGCGAACCGCGACAAGCTCGACGAGCTCGCCGGTGCGCTTCTGGAGAAGGAGACGCTGGTCCGCAAGGATCTCGAAGTGATCCTCGACGGCGTCGACAAGCGCGAGCGGATCACCGAGTTCAGCGAATTCGGTGACCGCACCCCGAGTTCCAAGCCGCCGATCAAGACCAAGGGCGAATTGGCGATGGAGCGCGGTGAGCCGTGGCCGCCGCCCGCGCCCGAGCCGGTCACCGTGCCGCCCGCGCCGCAGCCGGCGCCCGGCTATGGCCAGCCTCAGCAGGGACAGCCTGCCTACGGGCAGCCGCAGCCGGGTCAGCCGCCGTACGGCCAGCCGGCGCCGGGCGTGCAGCCGCGCTACCCGGATCTGAGTCGTCGTGCGCCGTCGCCGGGGCAGCCCGGGTACGGCCAGCCCAACGGCGGCCAGCCCCACGGCGGTCAGCCGAACGGCGGCCAGCCGGGATACGGTCAGCCCGGCCCGAACGGCGGACATCCCGGCGGCACCTGGCCCGACTACGGAGCCCCGCGCGATTGGCAGGCCCCGGGGTGGCCGCCGGCCGACGACCCGCGCAACAACTGATCTCTCGCCGGAAGGAACCGAAGAACCGAGATGAGCGACGAGCCGCTGATCACCGCCGACGGTCGCGCATTCGATCAGGCGCGGGCCGAGGCCGCCGTGCGCGAGCTGCTGCTCGCCGTCGGCGAGGACCCCGACCGCGAGGGCCTGCGCCGTACGCCGGAGCGGGTGGCGCGCGCCTACCGCGAGATGTTCGGCGGGCTCTACACCGATCCGTCGGACGTGCTGGCCACCGTCTTCGACGAGGACCATCGCGAACTGGTTCTCGTCAAGGACATTCCGATGTATTCGACCTGCGAGCACCACCTGGTCTCCTTCCACGGAGTGGCGCACGTCGGCTACATCCCCGGTGCCACCGGCCAGGTGACCGGCCTGAGCAAGCTCGCCCGGCTGGTGGACCTGTACGCACGACGTCCCCAGGTGCAGGAGCGGCTCACCAGCCAGATCGCTGACGCGCTCATGGACCGGCTCGCTCCGCGCGGCGTGATCGTGGTGATCGAGGCCGAGCATCTCTGCATGGCGATGCGCGGCATCCGCAAGCCCGGCGCCAGCACCACCACCTCGGCGGTGCGCGGAATCTTCCAGACCAGCGCGGTCTCCCGCGGCGAAGCGCTCGACCTGATCGCCCGCTGATGACCGCGCCCGACGGCGGCCGGACGCTGGTGATCGGCGTCCTCAACGTCACCGCGGACTCGTTTTCCGACGGCGGCCGGTACCTCGACGCCGACGCGGCCGTCGAGCACGGGCTCGCACTCGCGGCGGCCGGCGCCGACATCGTCGACGTCGGCGGGGAGTCGACCCGGCCCGGCGCGGTCCGGGTGGACCCCGCCGTCGAAGCGGCCCGGGTGGCCCCGGTCGTCGCCGCCCTGCACGACGCCGGGGTGGTCACCTCCGTCGACACCATGCGTGCCGCCGTCGCCGAAGCCGCGATCACGGCCGGGGCGTCGTACATCAACGACGTCTCGGGCGGTCGTGCCGATCCGGCGATGGCGTCGCTGGTCGCCGACTCGCACCTGCCCTGGATCCTGATGCACTGGCGGCCGTCGGACGCCTCGGCCACCGGCGACCGGCACTTCACCCACCGGCACACCGATTCCGGCGGCTATCGCGATGTGGTCGCCGAGGTGAGCGGTGAACTCCTCGGGCAGGTGGACGCCGCCGTTGCCGCGGGCGTCGACCCGGACCGGTTGATCCTGGACCCCGGCCTCGGCTTCGCCAAGACCCCCGACCACAACTGGTCCCTGCTGCACGCGCTGCCGACGCTGGTCGGGCTCGGTTTCCCGGTGCTCATCGGGGCCTCCCGCAAGCGTTTCCTGGGCTCGCTGCTGGCCGACGGCGGCGTCGACCGCGCGCCCGAAGGCCGCGACATCGCGACCGCGGCCATCTCGGCGCTGGCCGCGGCCGGTCGCGCGTGGGGCGTGCGGGTGCACGACGTCGCGGGCAGCCGCGACGCGGTGGCCGTCGCCCAGGCGTGGACATCGAGCCGACCGAGAGGGGCCGGGCATGGCTGACCGGATCGAACTGACGGGACTGCGCGTCCGCGGCCATCACGGGGTCTTCGACCAAGAGCGGCGCGACGGCCAGGACTTCTTCATCGACATCACCCTGTGGCTCGACCTGCGGCCGGCCGCGGTGAGCGACGATCTCGCCGACACCGTCGACTACGGGGCGCTGGCCCAGACCGCGCACGACATCGTCGCCGGTACTCCGCGGAACCTGATCGAGACGGTCGGCGCGCAGATCGCCGACACGATCATGACCGATGCGCGCATCTCCGCGTGCGAGGTGACCGTACACAAGCCGTCCGCGCCCATCCCGCTGATGTTCGACGACGTCGCCGTCGTGACCCGCCGCTCGCCCAAGTCCGGGCCGGGCCGGGTGCCGCGATGAGCCGCGCGGTGCTGTCGGCCGGCTCCAACGTCGGCGACAGTCGCGGGCACCTCGCCTCGGTGATCGCGGCGCTGGGCGACCGGCTGGTCGCCGCCTCGCGCGTCTACACGACGCCGCCGTGGGGCGGCGTGGAGCAGGACGACTTCGTCAATCAGGTGCTCGTCGCCGAGGGCGACCTGACGCCGGGGGACTGGCTGGAGTTCTGCCGCGCCTGCGAGCGGGCCGCCGAGCGCGAGCGCACGGTGCGCTGGGGACCGCGGACGCTGGACGTCGATGTGGTGTCCGTCGAGGAAGGCGGCACCGTCGTCGTCAGCGACGATCCGGAGCTGACCCTCCCGCATCCGCGGGCCGCCGTGCGAGCCTTCGTGCTGGTGCCCTGGCTGGAGATCGAGCCCGACGCCGTGCTGGCCACGCCCACCGGCCCGCGGCGGATCGCCGAACTGCTGGACGAACTGGATCCGGCCGAGCGGGCCGGTATCGCCTCGGCGGAGGCCTCGTGACCACCGGCGCGTCGCACGGCCACCACCCCGACGACGAGCACAAACTCGGCCCGACGCGGGTGCGCGACCTGCTGGCGGTCGCGGTGGTGGCCGGGCTGGTCCTGTGGGTGCTGGCTCGCTACCACTACGGGCTGTTCCCATCGCTGCCGTGGCCGGCCGGGCTCACCCTGTACGCCGCGGCGGTGCTGGAAGTCGTGATCGGTTTCCTGGTGCGGTCCCGGATCGCCGGCGGCAAGCTCGGGCCCGGTGAGGGGCAGCTGCACCCGATCAGCGTGGCTCGTCTGGTGGCGCTGGCCAAGGCGTCCGCGTTGGTCGGCGCGATCGCGCTCGGCGGATGGGCCGGACTGTCGGTCTACCTGCTGGCGCATCGGGAACTCGACGTCGCCCGCGCCGATCTGCCGGCCGCGGTGGTCGGAGCGGTCGGTGGCCTGCTGCTGGCCGGCGCGGCCCTCTGGCTGGAGCACTGCTGCCGCGCACCCGACGACCCGTCGCCGGATGCCCCAGACACCTCGCCGAACCCGGTCTGAACGCCGACTCTCCGCGGCCGCTGCCCGCCCGGGCACCCGGTGCCGGGTAAGTTGGCCAGCATGACCAGCACAGATAGCGCAGCACGGGCCCGCAGGCGACCACCTCGCCGCGCCGCCACGCCGTCGTCCGCTGACGGATCGGGCACACCTGCCGCTCCAACCACCCCGGCGGGTGCCCGGCGACTCCCGGCGTCGCCGGCGCAGTGGCTGCTCGGCCTCTTCATCGTGCTCGCGCTGATCGCGAGCCTGCTGATGGTGTTCGGCGACGACATCTCGCTGATCGCCTCCCTGGCCGTGATCGCGGCGCTGTGGGCGGCAGTGATCGGTGCAGTGCTGGTGACCAAGTACCGGCGGCAGGCCGACGTGGCCGAGAGCCGCAGTCGCGACCAGCGCATGGTGTACGAGCTGCAGCTGGAGCGTGAGATCGCGGCCCGCCGCCAGTACGAGGCCGAGGTCGAGACCGCGATCCGTCATGAGCTGGCCGAGGAGACCAACGAGGAGTTCGAGGCCCTCAAGCAGCAGGTGCTCGCCCTGCGGGCCAGCCTGGAGAAGGTCCTCGGTAATCCGCTGCCGGACGTGCCCCTCGCGCTGCGTCCGGAACGCCGTCGCGAACTCGGCTCCGGACTGTCCGGGGTGGCCTACGCGGGTGCGACCGACGACCGTGTCGCCGCGAACCTCGACTTCGCCTCCACCGTGCCGCCGGCCGACGGCGGCCGCCATGCCCCGGTCGTCGAGACGGTACCGGAGGAGGTGCCCGAGGTGGAGATGACCGAGATCATTCCGGTCGTCACCGAGGAGGCGCCGGAATTCGATTACGCGGAGGCGGTCGACGAGGGTGCCGCCGCTGCGTACACCGGATACGCGGAGACCGGATATGCCGAGCCCGGATACGCCCAGACCGGGTACGCCGAGGCGGGATACGCGGAGGCCGGATACGCGGAGGCCGGATACGGGGAGGCCGGGCCGCACGCCGACTACACCGCCACCGAGTACCGGTACACCGGCGGCGAGTACACGGCGATCGATTACGCCACCGAGCCGCCGGCGGCGCACTACCCGCAGCAGCCCTACACCCAGCCGGAGCAGTACGCGCCGCCGCAGGACTACGTGCTGCCGCAGGACTATCCGGGGGCCGGCTATCAGCCGCCGGCCGCGCCGGTTCCGCCGGTGCCCGAGGTGCCGCCGATGCCGCAGCGGGGCCGTCGGGGTCCCGCCACGGACGACGGTGCCCATACCGGTGGTCAGCCGGTCTCGGAACTACTCAACCGGCTCCGTGAGGGGTCGGGCGGCGGGTCGTCGAGCGGTCGCCGCCGCCGCGACTGACACCGCGCCTCACAACTCGACGCGACGTTTTTCGTTGCCCGGATCTTCCACGTTTCCCCTGGTCGCGGTTTCCTGTTTTCTGGACCAGAAAACAGTATTCGGCCGTGACCTGCGATTTTGTCGCGATGTGTGCGTTCTGCCTACCGGCGGGTTTCTAGCGTGGTGGGAGGGCACGACGAGGTGCCGTCATCGCACGAATGTTTGAGTTTGAGGAGTTCTGATGAAGCGTCGTCTGGGTGTGGTGGCCGCCGTTGCGGGTGTGCTGTCGCTGTCGGGTCTGATCGCGGGGCCGGCATCGGCGCAGACGCATTCGACCCGGGAGGGGCTGGCGATCGAGTTGACGGCCGCGCAGCAATCGGTGCGGAAGGTCGCGCCGCTGGATTCGTCGCCGACGTCCGGTGAGGCCCTGCTGTCGTCGAACATTCACGCGGGGATCGCGCACATCGACGGTAAGAAGGTCCGGGCGACTGTGGAGCTGGGTTACCAGATCGGCTATCCGGTGCAGGTGGCGCCCGACGGGGTGAAGGTGACCGCGCATACGCCGGAGTTGAAGCTGACGGGTGGGGTGAATGCGAAGGTCGCACCGGATGTGACGGTGAGTGATTCCGGGGGTGGTGGTTCGGTGGGTGAGATCGGTGGTGAGTTGGGTGCGGAGGCGACGGTGATTCCGTCGGCGGATCTGGAGTTCACGGTCGGTGCGGGCAAGATCACCACCGTGACGCTGGCGGAGATCGCGTTGACCAAGCCGGTCGCCGACATCGTGTTGTCCGGGGTTGATGTGAATGTGACCAATGCGGTCGGGCCGATCTCGGTGCGGCCGTTCGCGAAGATCTCGGTCACCTCGGAGACGGGTGTGTACGTGTATTACGCCTACGGCAAGACCTCCCGGATCTGACCGGGGTCTGCCGTATCCGGTCCGGTGACGGGCGCCCCGCGGTCGGGGCGGGACGTCCGTCACCGATTCCGACTTTTCAGGAGTGAGAATGACCATCGTCTTCGCCGCCGGCGACTTCGCCCTACTGATGGTGATCCTGGTGACCGTCGCTCTCGTGCTGGGCACGTGTGCGCTGTCGGTGCGCAGGCACCTGCGGCACGGCGGGATTCTCGGGCGACGCGCCGGAGGACGGGCGCGACGGTCTCGGCACTGACTCCCGCGGATCGTGGTGGTCAGGGTCCGGCCGCGTCTGTCGGCGCGGATGGGGAGATCGTCGTGAGCTACGACTCAATCGGTCGCCCGATGGTGACCGATCGGCGTCGTCGTTACTTATTCTGTCGCGAGTGAGAGTCTCTCCGTCGGGGAGGGGGGCTCCGTGCGACAGGCGAATGATGACCTTTTCCGAGGAATTGCGGAGGCTGTGGGCCGCCGCGGGCGATCCGACGCTCCGGAACGTGAGCGAGGCGGTCGCCGAGCGCGGCCGGCCCGCCGGGGTCACGGTACGCCAGAGCTTCCTCGGCCGCTTGAGCGATTGGCGCAAGGGCCGTCATCTGCCACGTGAGTTCGACGGCGTCCTGCTCCTCACCATCGCCGAACTGCTCGACCGCGCCCGGGCCCGGGACGCGCTCGCCGGCATCCCGGCACGGATGGAGCAGTGGGAGGAGCTGTGGCGTCAGCAACGGCTGGCCGAGTCCAGTGACGACGTCGCCTGCCCGTACCCGGGTCTCGCACCGTACGGGTCGGACGCGGCGGCGCGCTTCTTCGGCCGCGACGAACCGATCGCGGCCATCACCGCACTCATCCAGGACGCACTCGACGACGGGGGCGGCCTGGTGGCGCTGGTCGGTGTCTCCGGTTCGGGGAAGTCGTCGCTGTTGGCCGCCGGGGTGGCGCCTGCGCTGACCGGCACGGGCGTGCGCGTCGTCGCGATGACGCCCGGCACTGATCCGGACGCACAGCTGACGCGGGCGCTCGACACGGCCGGTGACGGTGACGGGCCGCTGGTGGTGGTGATCGATCAGGCCGAGGAACTCTTCACCGTCGCCGACGGCACCCGGACCCTCGCGTTCCTGGAGACCCTGGGCGCGCTCACCGCGCGCGACGCGCCGCATCCCGTCGCGGTCCTGATCGGCCTGCGCGCCGACTTCCTCTCCGAATGGGTGCGCTACCCGAGTCTGGTCGAAGCGATGAACAAGCGCACCTACCTGCTCGGCCCGATGCGGCGCGCGCAGTTGAGCGAGGTCATCGTGGCGCCGGCTGCCGGGGTCGGCGTGAAACTCGACCCGGGGCTCACCGAGCTGGTGCTCGCCGAATTCTGCGGACCGCAGATGGAGGACTACGACGCCGGTGCGCTTCCGCTGCTCAATCACGCACTCGCCACCCTCTGGCGGCATCGCACCGGCAACCGGCTCACCCTAAACGCCTACGAGGCATCCGGGGGCGTGTTCGGCGCCCTCGGTGACACCGCCGAACAGATGTGGTCGCAGTTCGACGACGCCGTGCAAGATGAGGCCCGGCGAGTCCTCCTGCGGCTGGTCCACCTCGACGACACCGGCCGGGACGCCCGTGTGCCGCGTACGCGCGACGAGCTCCTGGTCGGTGGCGGTGAGGCCCGCGGTGCGCGGGGTGACGCGATCGACGCGCTGGTCGGCGCCCGGTTGCTGACCGTCGACGGCGACGACCGGATCACCTTCACCCATGAGATCGTGATGCGGTCGTGGCCGCGCCTGCGGACCTGGATCGACGACGACCGGGCCGACCTCCTGGTCCGGCAACGCCTGGAGGATGCCGCGCTCACCTGGGAGGATGCGGGCCGCGACCGCAGTCTGCTGCTGCGCGGCACCCAGCTCGAACGAGCACGAGACGCGGCCGGCTCCGGCGACGTCTCCCCGGCGACCGCGGCCTTCGTCGCCGCCGCCGAACACACGGAGCGGCGCACCGGACGACTGCGGCGGGCGGCGATCGTGGCGCTGATCCTCGCGACGGTGCTGGGGCTGACGATCAGCGTGATCGCCGCGCGCGCCAGCATCGACGCGAACCGGCAGCGCACCGCCGCCGAGCTCGGCCGCCTGCACGCCGACGCCGACCGGCTCCGCGATTCCGATCCGACGATGGCCGCGCGCCTGACCCAGCTCGCGCAGGAACAGGCGCCGTCGGACGACAACCGCTCCCGACTGATCGCCACCGCGAACCTGCCCCTTGCGATCGGCATCGACTCGGGCGCCGGCGCCGTCTACACCGCGGCCGTCAGCCCCGATGGATCGCGGGTGGCCGGCACCGGCTCGGACGGCGCGCTGCGGATCTGGCGGGCGGACCGGCCGGCCGCCGTGCCCGCGGTGTTGCGCGGGCACCGTGGCTTCCTCACCAGTGTCGCCTGGTCGCCCGACGGATCGCGCCTGGCCACCACGTCCGACGACGGCACCGCGCGGATCTGGCCGGCCGCCGGCACCGGCGCTCCCACGGTGCTGACCGGCCACCGCGGCCGCGTCGTGTACGCCGCTTGGGCGCCGGACGGGCAACGGCTGGTCACCGGCGGGATGGACGGCACGGTCCGCGTCTGGGATACCCGGAGCGGCGCGCAGCTCGCCGAACTCGACGGCCACACCAAGGACGTGCGCACCATCGCCTGGAGCCCGGACGGCAGGCTGATCGCCTCGGGCGGTGCGGACGGTACGGCGCGCCTGTGGGACGGGGCGTCGTACGCGCCGCGCGGGGTGATCACCGGTCATCTCGACACCGTGCACGCCCTCGCGTTCTCCCCGGACAGCCGCGTGCTGGCGACCGGATCGGACGACAGCACGGTCCGGATGTGGCAGGTGAGCGATCCGGCCGCGCCGGTCGCCCTGGGTCTGCCGATGACGGCGCACACCGCGCCGGTCTGGTCCGTCGGCTTCAGCCCGGACGGCCGCCGCCTGGTCTCGGCGTCGCTCGACGGTTCCGCGCGCGTCTGGAGCGTCGCCCGGCCGGCGGTGCCGGTCCAGCTCGGGCAGACGCTCGACGGCGCCGCCAGTTCCCTGTATTCGGCGACCTTCACGCCCGACGGCCGTCGCGTGGTGACAGCGGGCGCGGACGGGGTGATCCGCATCTGGGATCTCCCGGACACGGTGCTCGCCGGGCACACCGGGCGGGTGGTCGCGCCGGCGATCGTCGCCGGACGGATGCTGACCGGCGACTCCGACGGCGCGGTTCTCCTCTGGGATGTGCGGAACCCCGCCGAACCCGTTCTGCTCGACGCGACGCAGACCGCGGGTGGACCGCAGAACGACCAGCTCGCGCTTTCACCGGACGGGCGCCTCGCGGCGGCGGCCACCGCCGACCACACCGTGCGGGTCTGGCCGCTCGACGCGCGCGGGCGTTTCGGTGCTCCGCAGACCCGCACCCTCGACACCCTCGACCAGCAGCGTGTCTCCTTCGCACCGACGATGGACGGTGGACGGGCGCTGATGCTGACCGGCGCCCGCGACGACTCCTTCCAGCTGTGGCGGGTCACCGCCGACGGGCAGGCCACCCCGGCCGGGCCGCCGCTGGTTCACGGTACGACCGGGATCTGGGCCACCGCCGCGGCCTGGAGTCCGGACGGCACCCGCCTGATCACCGCGGGCGTCGACGGAATGCTGAATCTCTGGGACGTCGCCGACCCGGATCACCCGCGGAAGCTCGGGACCAGCCCGAATTCGGCCGGGGCGATCAACGCGCTGGCCTGGTCGTCCGAGGTGGTCGCAGCCGGTGGGGACGGCGGGCTCATCCGGTTCTGGCGGGTGCACCACGGCACCCTCACCCTGCTTGCGCAGCGCACCGCCGAACGCGGCGGCACCGTCCGCACCCTCGAGTTCGCGGACGACGGCCACCGCCTGCTCTCGGCGGGTGACGGCCAGACCCTGATCGCGTGGAACACCGCTGATCCGGCGAACCCGCGCCAATGGGGAGAACCGATCGGTCCGGCCGGGGCGGGGCGGTGGTACGCCGATGCCACCCCCGACGGCCGCGCGGTGGTGGTCGGCGGCGACCACGGGTACCTCGCCGTCGTCGTCCTGGATCCGGAGTACGCCGACCGGCGGATCGACCGGGCGTCGCTGCCGCTCACTGCGGACCAGCGTGCCCGCTTCGGAATCCGGTGAGTTCGCCCCCTTTGCCGGAAGCGCGAAACCGCCTACCGTCGAGGAATGACCGAGCCGAGTAATCAACCGCCGCACGGCGGCGGCACCCCGCCGAATCCCTACGATCAGCCCGCGGGCCGACCGGCCGCGCCGGACCAGTACGCACCGACGCAGTTCCAGACGCCGCCGTCGTACGGCCAGGCGCCGCCGTATCCCCAGCACTCGCCGCAGTACCCGCAGGCCCAGTCCCAGTACCCGCAGCCCCAGTACGCGCAGCCGTACACCCCGGCGCCCTACGGCCGGCCGCTCTCCGGTGCGCCCGCTGCCCCGGCGACACTGAGCCCCGCGGTGACGATCATCTCGTGGGTCACCGTCGGCCTGTGCGTCCTGGTCGCGGTGGCCGCGTTCCTGCCCTGGGTCACCCTCGGTGCGCTGAGCGTGTCCGGTCTCGACGACGGCCGCGACGGGACCATCACCCTGGGTCTCGCGGTGATCGTCGGCATCGTGGCGGTGATCAGCGGGGTGATCCGCAAGCCGTCCGGCGTGCATCTCGCCTCGGGCATCGTCGCGACCCTGGGCGGTCTGCTGGTGGCCGCCGTCGGCGTGGTCGACATCGTGGACATCACCGGTGACGGCCTGGTCGGTGTCGGTATCGGCCTCACGCTCACCCTGATCTTCGGGCTGGCCCTCCTCGGCGCCGGAATCGCGGGCATCGTCAAACGACGGTGAAGCGAGTCACAGGTCGTGGCGTCCGTCGTGGTGCGCGCCTATCGTTGCGGTGTACGTCCGGTACCCGGCCGAGCCGGGACTGGAACTGCGACGGAGGACGATGGTGAACGCATCCCTGCCCGCCCCGCGCCTGACTGTCGGCGTCGTGTCGGCCGGCCGCGTGGGCACCGCTTTCGGCGAAGCGCTCGCCGCGGCGGGACATCGAGTGGCCGCGGTCCACGCCCCGTCGCAGGTCTCCCGCGAGCGCGCCGAACGCCGCCTCCCCTTCGCCGGGCTGGGCACCGTCGACGAGGTCGTGACCGCCGCCGAGCTGGTCCTGCTCGCCGTTCCCGACACCGAACTGCCGACCGTGATCGACCAGGTCGCCGCGGGGGTGCGGCCCGGACAGATCGTCGCCCACACCGCGGGCGCCCACGGCACCGCGATCCTGGCTCCCGTCGCCGAGCGCGGCGGCATGGTGCTCGCCCTGCACCCGGCGATGACCTTCGTCGACAGCCCGGACGACACCGCGCGCCTGGCGTCGTCGTGCTTCGGCATCACCACCGACGATCCCTTCGCCGACGCGGTCGCGGCCTCGCTGGTTCTGGAGATCGGCGGTACCCCGGTGCGGATCGACGAGTCGCAGCGCACGCTCTATCACGCCGCTCTCGCGCACGGCGCGAACAACCTGATCGCGCTGATCACCGACGCGGTGACGGCCCTGCGGGCGGCCATCGACGGCCCCCATCGCCTCGCCGAACAGGCCACCGTCGACGGCGGCGCCGCCGGCCTGCCCGAGCAGATCCTCGGCCCGCTGGTGCGGGCCTCGCTGGAGAACGTCCTCGCGCTCGGGCCGTCGGCGCTGACCGGCCCGGTCGCCCGCGGTGACCGGGCGACCGTCGAACGCCACCGCCGTGCCCTCGAAACGCTGCCCGACCCGGGCGTGGCCCTCGGCTACCGCGTCCTCTCGGCGCGCGCCGCGGCGGCCGCCGGAGCCCCCGCCGACTTCCTCGACTCGATCGGAGTGCTGCCCGAATGACGATCCAGCAGGCCGCGCAGGCCCCGTACACGCCCGGCGCGCTCACCGTGCACCGCGACCCGGAACAACTGCACCGGGTCTCCGCGGCGCTGCGTGCCACCGGCAAGCGCGTGGCCCTGGTCCCGACGATGGGCGCCCTGCACGACGGCCACCTGCAACTGGTCCGCGCCGCCAAGAGCCGCGGCAACACCGTCGTCATCGTCTCGATCTTCGTCAACCCGCTGCAGTTCGGTGCGGGGGAGGACCTCGACGCCTACCCGCGCACGTTCGACGAGGACTGCGCGAAGCTCGAAGCGCTCGGTGTGCCGCTGGTCTTCGCGCCGACCGTCTCGGCGATGTACCCGAACGGTCCGCGCACCACCGTCCATCCGGGTGCGGCCGGCCGCGGCCTGGAGGCCGCGCAGCGGCCCACCCACTTCGCCGGGATGCTCACCGTCGTGAACAAGCTGCTGAACATCGCCGCTCCGCACGCCGCGTACTTCGGCGAGAAGGACTACCAGCAGCTGGTGCTGATCAACCAGATGGTCGCCGACCTGAACATGGACGTCGAGATCATCGGCGTGCCGACCGTCCGGGAGGCCGACGGCCTCGCGATGAGTTCGCGCAACCGCTACCTCTCGCCCGCGCACCGGGAACTGGCGACCACCCTGTCGGCGGCCCTGCTGGCCGGTGCGCACGCCGCCGAGCACGGCGGTGACGCCGCCCTCGCCGCCGCCCGCGCCGTCCTGGCGACCGCCCCGGAGATCGAGGTCGACTACCTCGAACTGCGCGACCGCAACCTCGGCGACCCGTCCGCCGAGGGCGACGGCCGCCTGCTGATCGCCGCCCGATTCGGCGACACCCGGCTCCTCGACAACGTCGGCGTCGATCTCGGCGGTGTCCGCCGGGCCTACGACGACGAGGCGGGGCGCGACTTCTTCGCACAGAACCACTCCACCGCTACGGAAGAGGGCAACTGATGTTCCGCACCATGATGACGTCCAAGATCCACCGCGCCACGGTGACCCAGGCCGA
Source organism: Gordonia sp. PP30 (assembly GCF_023100845.1). Lineage (NCBI taxonomy): Bacteria > Bacillati > Actinomycetota > Actinomycetes > Mycobacteriales > Gordoniaceae > Gordonia > Gordonia sp. PP30. The sequence continues at coordinate 578,731 of NZ_CP095864.1, forward strand.
CCTGCACTACGTCGGCTCGGTCACCGTCGACCAGGATCTCCTCGACGCCGCCGGCCTCCTCGAAGGGGAGCAGGTCGCGATCGTCGACATCGACAACGGCAACCGCCTGGAGACCTATGTGATCGCCGGTGAGCGGGGCAGCGGCGTGATCGGCATCAACGGTGCCGCCGCACACCTCGTGCACCCCGGCGACCTGGTGATCCTGATCGCCTACGGCATGCTCGACGAGGAGGAGCTCAAGACCTACTCGCCGAAGGTGGTCTTCGTCGACGAGCTCAACCGCCCGGTCACCCTCACCGACGATCCCGCCGACGTCCCCGCGGGCTCCGGCCTGAAGGATCCGCGGCAGCTCGCCACCGCCGCGGTCTGATGCTGCTCACGGTCACCGTCGGCAACACGAACATCCATCTCGGGGTGTTCGCCGGTTTCGGCGACCACGCGACGCTGGTGCGCGACTGGCGTATCCACACCGACCCGCACCTGACCGCCGACGAACTCGCGCTCACCTTCCGCGGTCTGCTCGGCGACGACATCGAGCGGGTGACCGCGGTCGCGGCGCTCTCCACCGTCCCGTCCCTGCTCCTTGAGCTGCGGGTGATGGCGCCGCGGTACTTCGGCGACGGCCCGCACGTCCTGCTCGAGCCGGGTGTGCGGACCGGTCTTCCGCTGCTGGTCGACAATCCCAAGGAGGTCGGCACCGATCGCGTCGCCAACGCCCTCGCGGCGCACGCCCGCTTCCCCGGCCGCCCCTGCATCGTCGTCGCCTTCGGTACCGCCACCGTGGTCGACGCGGTCTCGGCGAAGGGGGAGTTTCTCGGCGGCGCCATCGCGCCCGGCGTCAACCTGGGTGTCGAGGCGCTGTCCGACCACACCGTCACCGTCCGGCGAGTGGAGCTGCGCCCGCCGCGCAGCGTGATCGGCAAGAACACCGTCGAGGCCCTGCAGTCGGGCATCCTCTTCGGCTTCGCCGCCCAGGTCGACGGCCTGGTGCAGCGGATCCGCGACGACGTCCCCGGTTTCGGCGGCAGCGACGTGGCCGTCGTCGCCACCGGTTTCCTCGCCCCGCTCATGTACGACGAGTGCCGCACCCTCACCGACCACGCCCCGCATCTCACCCTCGACGGCCTCCGCCGCGTCTACGAGCGGGCCAAAGCCGCCCGCCCGCGCTGATCGCGGCCCGGATGCCGGCCCGTGTGCTGTCCGGTGGTCGTCAGACGACCACCGGACAGCAGACGAGGGTGGGATGCGAGGGTCAGCGGTACTCGTAGGAACGCCACGGCTCGCTCGACACCGTGGCGCCGTCGGGTCCGGTGATCCACAGCCGGTCCGGGTGCACGTGGTAGGTGTACCCGTTGTTCGAGACGTGGAAGCCGTACTGATTCTGCGTCGCGCCCCAGAGAGCGATCTCGTTTCCGGTGGTCAGCGCCTTGCCCTTGTAGGCCCAGCCAGTTGGGCCCTGCACTGGGCAGATGAGTACCCGGGACCAGTCGGATTCGGCCTTGACCTTGGCCGGACCGTGGCACCACGGGCCGCCCGGAAAGCCTTCGGCCGCCGCGGGCCCCGCCGCGAGTGTGGCGGATCCGGTGGCGAGGGTGGCGGCGGTGAGTGCCGCCGTGATGATCGTGCGAACTCGGTGTCGCATCGTGAACACGTCCTTCGCAGGTGAGCGGCAGCGGCCGGGCCGCCCCATTCCTGCGCGATCGACTGCGTCGGCCGCTACCCGGTATATCGGGCCGCGACCGCTGTGGCGTTAACCACAGCGCTCGATCCGGCGACGGCCAGACGGCGGAGTCGCGGGTCGTGACGACCCACGACTCCGCCCTCTCCCCGGCTCAGAGCAGCGAGGCGACCATGCCGCCGTCGAGCACCAGACTGCTCCCGGTGCACCACGACGACTCGCCGGACGCGAAGAACAGCGTCGCGGCGGCGACCTCCTCGGGGGTCCCGTACCGCCCTTGCTTCTGCTCGATGAGGCCGTCGAACCCGCCCGCGGGCAGACCGAGGGCCGCTTCGAAGTCGGGTGCCGCGGCGGTGACCAGTGCGGTGTCGATGAAGCCCGGCAGTACCGCGTTCACCCGTACGCCGGCCGGGCGGAACTCGATCGCCGCGGTCTCGGTCAGGTTGCGGACGGCGGCCTTCGCCGCGGCGTACGGGGCGAGCAGTGGCGATCCCGCGGTGGAGGTGATGGAACTGATCGTGACGATCGAGCCACCGCCGGACTCGGCGATCACCGGCGCGGCGTAGCGGATCGACAGGAACACCCCGTCGAGGTTCACCGCGGTCGTCTTGCGCCAGTCGGCGTACGACATCGACGCGATCGGCTGCACGAAGCCGACGCCGGCGTTCGGCACCATGATGTGCAGCGCCCCGAACTCCTCGTGCGCCCGCGTCACGAGAGCCTGGACCTCGGTCTCCGAGGTGACGTCGGTGGTCACCGCGACGGCTCCGTCCAGCGAGTCGGCCACCGACCGGGCGTTGGCGCCGTTGATGTCGGAGACGACGACCTTCGCGCCCTCGGCGGCGAACCGCCGCGCGATGGCCTCGCCCAATCCGGCGCCGGCGCCGGTGACGATGGCGACCTTGCCATCCAACTGCTTGCTCATACAGTTCTCCTCGTTTCCCGGACACCGCGTGTGCCCTCGGTCGCAGTCAACCGTCTGTCCGGTCGCGGAGATAGGTGTCGCGGGGACAAGATCGCGCGGTCGTTTTGTGCGCCGTGCCCGGGGGGGACGTCACTCGGCGACGACGGCGCGCACCACCTCGGTCAGCGCGCGCACGCTCGGCCGGACCGCCGAGCCCGCGGCCCGGACCAGCACGACTCGCCGGGTCACCTCCTGCGTCAGCCCGATCCGGTCGATGTGCACCCGGTTGTTCAGCTCGACCATCAGATCGGTGACGAAGGTGGCGCCGAGACCGGCGCCGGCCAGCGCCAGTGAGACGGCGGTGTCGGTGATCTCGTGCCGCACCCGCGGCTCGAAACCCGCGTCCCGGCAGGCCGCCCGGACGGCGAGACCGAACTGGGTGTCCGGGGCGGGCATGATCCAGTCCCAGCCGGCCGCCGCTCCCAGATCCATCACCGCACCGGGCGACGTCCCGCCGGCCACCGCCAGCCCGAATCGCTCGGTGCGCAGCGTGACGGTCTCCACATCGGCGGTCCGCGGCATCGGGTGATGCGGGTACTCCACCCCGAACGCGGCGTCGACCTGGCCGCGCTGGACCGCCGCCACGGCGTCGTCGACGTCGAGTTCGCGGCTCCGCAGATCGAGCAGCGGATAGCGGCGCCGCGCCTCCGCGACGATCGGGGCGAGCAGGACGCCCGCGGTACTGCCGAAGACGCCGAGCGCCGCAGGTGCGGCGGCGTCGTTCTCGACGGCACGCACCGCGTCCCGGGCGGCGCGCTCGTCGCGCAGGATGGTCTCGGCGTGCGCGGCGAGGACCACACCGGCGTCGGTGAGAATCACGTTGCGGCCGGACCGGCCGATGAGGGCGGTGCCGACGCAGCGTTCGAGCGCGGAGATCTGCTGGGAGACCGCGCCCGGGGTGTAGCCGAGCTCGTCCGCGACAGCGATCATCGTCCCTTTCCGGGCCAGGTGGAGCAGGGTGTTGAGATGCGTCAGACTCATCGCCGCCATATAAGAAACTCTAAACGAAAACATCAAAAATCTATCGCTAGTGCTATTCAAAACGGCGGACGACGATGAAACGGTCCGAGACCGACCCCGAGGAAGTGCGCCGCCCATGACCGACCCCACCGGCATCGTCAGCCCCGATGAGCTGTTCGCCGTCGACTCCCTGCTCTCCGACGAGGAGCGTGACATCCGGGCCAGCGTACGGTCGCTGGTCGAGCGCAGCTTCGCCCCGCGGATCGCCGGCTGGTTCGAGTCGGGACGGATCCCGGCGGCCGAACTCGCCCGCGAACTAGGCGACCTCGGCCTGCTCGGCATGCACCTGCACGGATACGGCTGCGCCGGCACCTCGGCCGTCGCCTACGGCCTCGCCTGCCTGGAACTGGAAGCCTGCGATTCCGGACTGCGCTCCCTGGTCAGCGTGCAGGGCTCGCTGGCGATGTTCGCGATCCACACCTACGGGAGCGAGGAACAGAAGGAGCGGTGGCTTCCGGAGATGGCGGCCGGCCGCGCCATCGGCTGCTTCGGCCTGACCGAACCCGACTTCGGCTCCAACCCCTCCGGGATGCGGACCGCGGCGCGCCGCGACGGCGACGACTGGATCCTGACCGGCACCAAGATGTGGATCACCAACGGCTCGGTGGCCGACGTCGCGGTGGTGTGGGCGCGCACCGAGCAGGGGATCGCCGGGTTCGTCGTGCCGACCGACACCCCGGGATTCACCGCCAACCCGATCACCTCGAAGCTGTCGCTGCGCGCCTCGGTGACCAGCGAACTGGTCATGGACGACGTGCGGCTGCCCTCGTCGGCACGACTGCCCGGGGCCACGAGCCTGCGCGCCCCGCTCAGCTGCCTGAACGAGGCGCGCTTCGGCATCGTCTTCGGTGCCCTCGGGGCGGCCCGCGACTGCCTGGAGACCGCCGTCGACTACGCGCGCACCCGCGTCCAGTTCGGCCGGCCGATCGCCGGATACCAGCTCACCCAGCAGAAGCTCGCGGACATGTCGCTCGAATACGGCAAGGGCCTGCTGCTGGCGCTCCAGCTCGGCCGCCGGAAGGACGCCGGGCTGATCCGCCCGGAGCAGATCAGCGTCGGCAAGCTGAACAACGTCCGGGAGGCCATCGCCATCGCACGAGCGGCCCGGACGATCCTCGGCGCCAACGGCATCACCACCGAATACCCGGTGCTGCGGCACGTCAACAACCTCGAATCCGTGCTCACCTACGAGGGCACCTCCGAGATGCACACGCTGATGATCGGTCAGGCGCTGACCGGCGAGTCGGCGTTCCGGTGACCGTCGTGTCCGAGCCGGTAGACCTGCGTTTCACCGAACTGATCGGTGGCCTGGATGCCGCGGCGGTCCCGGCGTCGCCGGTCGCCGACGGGATCACCCCCGGCGACCTCCTCGCCCTGTACGACGCGCAGCTCTTGAGCCGGCACGTCGACCTCGCGGCGCGCCGGCTGCGCGCCGCCGGTCGCGGTTTCTACACGATCGGCTCGGCCGGTCACGAGTCGAACGCCGCGGTCGCCGCGGCACTGAGACCGACCGATCCGGCGCTCCTGCACTACCGCTCGGGTGGCTTCTACATGGCCCGCGCCGCGCAGGTGCCGGGGATCGACCCGGTGCGCGACGTGGTGCTCGGCCTCCTCGCCGCCGCCGACGAGCCCATCTCGGGCGGCCGGCACAAGGTGTTCGGCCGCCGTGAACTCGCCGTGATCCCGCAGACGTCCACCATCGCCTCGCACGTCCCGCGTGCGGTGGGCGTGGCCTTCTCGATCGACCGCGCCGCGGCGCTCGGCGTCGACTCCGCGTGGCCCGCCGATGCCCTCGCGGTCTGCAGCTTCGGCGATGCCTCGGCCAACCACTCGACGGCGCTCGGCGGGATCAACGCCGCCGTGCACACCGCCTTCCAGGGCGGGCCGATGCCGCTGCTGCTGGTCTGCGAGGACAACGGTATCGGGATCAGCACGCGGACACCGGACGGCTGGATCGCGAGCAGGTTCTCCTCATCGCCAGGACTGGAATACTTCGCCGCCGAGGGGACGGACATCGCCGGGACGGCGGCGACGGCTCGCCGGGCTGCCGAATTCGTCCGCACGATGCGTCGCCCGGCGCTGCTGCATCTGCGCACCGTCCGGCTGATGGGGCACGCCGGGTCCGACCTGGAGACCGCCTACCGGTCGCGCGCGGAGATCGAGGCCGAGATGGACCGGGATCCCGTTCTCGCCGCCGCGCGCACGCTGATCGATCGGGGCGTGCTGACCGCCACCGAAGCCCTGGCTCGCTACGAATGGGCCCGCGACCGGGTCGCCGGCACGGTGGCCGAGGTCGCCGGTGCCCCGCGGCTCGTCTCGCCGGCGGCGGTGGCCCGACCGATCACCGAGGTCGTCGCCGAATCGGTCGCGGCCACCGCGGGCGACGAACCCGCCGCCGGCACCGGCGCGCCGCTCAGTCTGGCCCAGTCGATCAACGCGGCGCTGGGCGAGGTCCTCGAGACGCGCCCGGAAGCGCTGGTGTTCGGCGAAGACGTCGGCCGCAAGGGTGGCGTCTACGGCGTCACGCGGGGCCTGCGCAAGCGCTTCGGTGGTGCCCGGGTGATCGACACCCTGCTCGACGAGCAGTCGATCCTCGGCCTCGCCCTCGGGGCCGGGGTCTCCGGCCTGCTGCCGATCCCGGAGATCCAGTACCTGGCCTACCTGCACAACGCCGCCGATCAGATCCGCGGCGAGGCCGCCACCCTGCAGTTCTTCGCCGACCGCCGCTACCGGAACCCGATGGTGGTCCGGATCGCCGGGTACGGCTATCAGAAGGGTTTCGGCGGGCACTTCCACAACGACAACGCCGTCGCGGCCCTGCGCGACATCCCCGGCCTAGTGATCGCCTCGCCGTCGCACCCGGGAGACGCGCCGGGCATGCTCCACGCGTGCGTGACGGCGGCGCGCACCGCCGGAGCGGTCTGCGTCTTCCTGGAACCGATCGCGCTCTACCACTCCCGCGACCTGTACGACGACGGTGACGGTCTCTGGACGGCGCCCTATCCGGGCGCCGAACCGGTGCCGATCGGCCGCGCCCGCACCCACGGCGACGGCGCGGACCTGACCATCGTGACCTTCGCGAACGGTGTCCCGATGAGCCTGCGGGCGGCCCGGCGGCTGCGGGCTGAGGGGATCGGCGTGCGCGTGGTCGATCTGCGCTGGCTGGCGCCGCTGCCGGACGACGACCTGATGCGGGAGGCGGCCGCGACCGGCCGGGTGCTCGTGGTCGACGAGACCCGACGCTCCGGCGGGGTCTCGGAGGGCGTCGTCACGGCCCTGCTCGACGGCGGCTACCGCGGTGCGGTGCGCCGGGTGACCAGCGAGGACAGCTTCATCCCGCTCGGCGACGCCGCCCTGGAGGTTCTGCTCTCGGAGGAGACCGTCGTCGCCGCCGCCCGGGACATGACCGGGCGTCGCCGCTGACGAAATAGATCAGCAGAGCTAAACACAATCGCTCGAAAACTATCGCTTGTCCTGATGAACCGTCCCGGCGGAGCATCGTGATACGCCTCACGCCGGCCCGCCCCCGAAAACACTGGAGTCGAAGAGAATGACCACCCTGACCCTGCCGAACACCGACGACCTGCGCGCGCTCGCCAAGACCAGCCTGGCGAACTGCGGTGTCGACGTCGACGCACTGCTGGCCCCCGCGGCCCACACCGTCGTCACCCGCACCCCGGTCACCGGCGAGGACCTGTTTCCGGTGGCCGCTGCCGGTGCCGACGACGTCGCCGCCGCGATCGACCGCGCGCACGACGCCTACCTGCGATGGCGGACCGTTCCCGGCCCGGTGCGCGGGGCCCTGGTCAAGCGCCTCGGCGAGCTGCTCACCGAACACAAGGAGGACATCGGCGCGCTGATCTCGATCGAGGTCGGCAAGATCACCTCCGAGGCCCTCGGCGAGGTGCAGGAGATGATCGACATCTGCGACCTGGCCGTCGGCCTCTCCCGCCAGCTGTCCGGCGCCACCATGCCGTCCGAGCGCCCCGGGCACCGCCTGATGGAGACCTGGCATCCGATCGGCGTGGTCGGCGTGATCTCGGCCTTCAACTTCCCGGCCGCGGTGTGGTCGTGGAACACCGCGCTCGCCATCGTCTGCGGCGACGCCGTGGTCTGGAAGCCGGCGCAGCTGGCCACCCTAACCGCCCTGGCCTGCTCGGCCGTCTTCGACCAGGCCGCGCGCGACGTGGGAGCACCGGAGAACCTCAACGTCGTCGTCTCCGCCGACGTCGATGCCACCCAGGTCCTCGTCGACAGCCCGAAGGTGCCGCTGATCAGCGCCACCGGCTCCGAGCGGATGGGCGCGCAGGTCGCCCCGCGCGTCGCGGCACGCTTCGGCCGCTGCCTGCTGGAACTCGGCGGCAACAACGCGGCCGTCGTCGCGCCGTCCGCCGACCTCGACCTGGCCACCCGCGGCATCGTCTTCGCCGCCGCCGGCACCGCGGGTCAGCGCTGCACCACGATGCGCCGGGTGATCGTCCACGAATCGATCGCCGACGACCTGGTGAACCGGCTCACCGAGGTCTACGGACGCCTGCCGATCGGCGACCCGTTCGCCGACGGCACCCTGGTCGGCCCGCTGATCGACCAGCGCGCCTACGACAAGATGGCCGCCTCGATCGAGGCCGCACAGGAGCAGGGCGGCACCCTGGTCGCCGGCGGTGCCCGCCGGGAGAGCGGCGGGTCGTCGTACTACGTGGAGCCGGCCATCGTGCGGATGCCCGCGCAGACCGACGTGGTGCGCACCGAGACCTTCGCGCCGCTGCTGTACGTGATGACCTACTCGACGCTCGACGAGGCGATCGCCCTGCACAACGACGTCCCGCAGGGCCTCTCGTCGGCCGTCTTCACCCTCGACCAGCGGGAGGCGGAGCGCTTCATGGCGGCCGACGGCTCCGACTGCGGCATCGTCAACGTCAACATCGGCACCTCGGGCGCGGAGATCGGCGGCGCCTTCGGCGGTGAGAAGACCACCGGCGGCGGCCGCGAATCGGGCTCGGACGCCTGGCGCGCCTACATGCGCCGCGCGACCAACACGGTGAACTACTCGACCGAACTGCCACTCGCGCAGGGCGTCAACTTCGGTTGAGCACGGACGAGCGATCGAGGAACTGGCGAATGTTCGAGTCGATGGACGAGTGGGGTCCGGAGAAGGTGGTCTGCGTCTCCGACACCCGCACCGGCATGCGCGGCGTGCTGGTGATCGACAACACCGCCCGCGGCATGGGCAAGGGCGGCACCCGCATGACCCCGTCGGTGACCGTCGGCGAGGTCGCCCGGCTGGCCCGGAACATGACCTGGAAGTGGGCCGGCGTCGACCTGTTCTACGGCGGCGCCAAGGCCGGTATCCGGTTCGACCCGGAGTCCCCCGACAAGGAGGCCGCCCTGCGCGCCTTCGTCCGGGCGCTGCGCAACGAGGTGCCGGAGGAGTACGTCTTCGGGCTCGACGTCGGCCTGTCCGAATGCGATGCCGCGATCATGCTCGACGAGGCCGGCCGCGGCGGCGCGGTCGGGACACCGCACGAACTCGGCGGTCTCCCGTACGACCAGCTCGGGGTCACCGGCTTCGGCGTCGCCGAGTCGCTCGACGCCGCCGCGTCGTACCGGGGGCGGTCCACGTCGTCCTTGACGGTCGCCATCCAGGGCTTCGGGGCGGTCGGCGCGGCCGCCGCCCGGCGGCTGGCCGAGTTGGGCGCGACGGTCGTGGCGGTGTCCACCGCGCGCGGCGGACTGCACCACCCAGACGGGCTCGACGTCGCCGAACTCCTCACGCTGCGTGACGAATACGGTGACGCGCTGGTCGAGCACCACCCGACAGCCCGCGCCCTGGCGCCCGGCGACGAGCTGACCGTCGCCGCCGATGCGCTGATCCCGGCGGCCCTGCAAGACGTGATCGACGAGCGGCTCGCCGCGCGGCTCCCGGCGTCGCTGATCGTGGAGGGCGCGAACCTGCCCACGAGCCCCGCCGCGCAGCGGGTCCTCGCCGAGCGCGGGGTGACCGTCGTCCCGGATTTCATCGCGAACGCCGGGGGAGTGGTCGCCGCCGCGGTCGCGATGGACGCCCGGTTCTCCGGGCTCGCACCCGATCCGCGGCGGGTGTTCACCGCGATCACCGGCAAGCTCCGCGCAGGCACCGAACACACGCTGGCCGGCGCCGCCGAGCACGGCATCACCACGCACGAGGCGGCGCGCCGCACCGCGCAGGACCGCGTGGCCCGCGCCATGCGGCTGAAAGGACGGGTCGCATGACCAAGACGGTTCCGGAGAAGGCGGCGGTCGTCGTGATCGGCGGCGGGGTGATCGGCACCTCCATCGCCTTCCACCTCGCCGAGTCCGGGGTGCACGACGTGGTCCTGCTGGAGAAGGACGAACTCGGCTCCGGGTCGACGTGCCGCGCCGCAGGCGGCGTGCGAGCCACGTTCAGCAACGCGTCGAACATCGCGATCGGGCTGCGCGGCCTCGACGTCTACTCGCGATTCGCGCAGCTCTACGGGCACGACGCCGACTTCGAGCGGAACGGCTACCTCTTCCTGCTCTCCGATCAGGCGATGGTCGACGTCTTCACCGAGAGCGTCGCCCTGCAGAACGCGCACGGCGTGCCCACCCGGATGATCGACCCGGACGAGGCCAAACGCCTGTCGCCGCTGATCGAGACCGACGGTCTGCTGGCGGCCAGCTGGTCGCCGGACGACGGCCGCTGCACCCCCGAGGCGATCGTGGCCGGCTATGCCGCGGCCGCCCGCCGCCACGGCGCGGCGATCGTGCGCCACTGCGGCGTCACCGGCGTCGATCCGCGGGCGGGCGGCGGCTACGAGGTGGTGACCCCGCACGGCGTGATCTCTGCCGACACGATCGTGATCGCGGCCGGAGCCTGGTCGGGACAGATCGGCGACATGATCGGCGTCGACATCCCGGTGACGCCGTACCGCAGGCAGATCGCCTTCACCGAACCGATCCCCGATCTGCCCGCGCGGATGCCGTCGCTGACCATCGACTTCCCGTCGCGCTGTATTTCGAGCCCGAACGCGACGGCCTGCTGATCGGCTGGGCCGACCCCGCGCAGGAGCCCGGCTTCAACCTGAGATTCGAGCTCGATGACTGGCTGATGAAGGTCGGCGAGATCGCGCAGTTCCGGGTGCCGGTGATCCTCGAATCGGGGATCGTCAGCGGCTGGGCCGGCCTCTACGAGGTGACTCCCGACGACAACCAGATCATCGATCGGGTACGCGACGACGTCCTGGTCGCGACCGGCTACTCCGGCCACGGCTTCCTGATGGGCCCGGCGACCGGCGAGATCATCCGCGACCTCTACCATGGCCGCGAGCCCGGCTACGACATCGCCGATTTCCGGCTCGACCGGTTCGCGCCCGACCGGCTCCGCGGCGAGACCAACATCGTGTGAGCGCTGATCCAGCGGATCCGCGCGCGGGGCGCGCCGATCCGCGGAATACGGTGAAGCCATGACGAATACGACCGAACTCCTGGGTGGCCGCGACCTGGTGCCGGGGACCGTCTACGGCTTCGGCGAGTACCCGCTCACCCTCGACGAGATCGTCCGGTTTGCACGGGAGTGGGATCCCCAGTACTTCCACACCGACCCCGACGATGCGCGGCGCAGTGTCTTCGGCGGTCTCATCGCCAGCGGCATCCAGAGTCTCGCCATCCTGCAGCGGCTCACCGTCGAGGCCGTCTATCGCGACTGGAAGGTGATCGCCGGCCGGTCGCTGAACGACGTCTACTTCCTGCGCCCGGTGCGCGCCGGCGACGTCCTGTCCGGCTGGGCGCGGATCGAGGCGGTGCACGTCGACGACGCCCGTGGCCGCGCCGACGTCGAACTCGTCACCGAGTTGACGGCGGCGGGCTCGACGATGCTCCGCGCGACCACGAGCGTCGTCGTCCACGCCTAGCCCGGTGCCCGCGTGGACAGCGGGCCGTGGTTGGGCTGAGGTGCGACGACGCGCGGTCGAAGTGGCGACGGCCGCCTTTCGGCGCAACATCCTTCGACTCCGCTTAGGAATCGTCCTACTGCTCCATGCGCTGTGTGCGGCTCCTCGAGGCGCGGCCGTTCTCCACGGAGAACGGCCGCGATCGGAGCAGCCCTCGAAGTCGCTTCTCGAGAGGTGGCTTCGGCGCAGCTCGGTGAGCGCCGCTTCAGCACCCGCCGAGTCCCGTGATCAGTTCACGCCCATGAACATGTACACCGCGCGGGCGCGACCTTCGTCGTCCCGGAACACCAGGTCGGCGCCGCGGCCGACGACATCACCGGCCGGGGTGAGCATCGACCAGCGCAGGAGGAGCCCGTCGCCGGACTCGACCGCCTGGTCGTAGCGGAAGACGAGGCCTTTGCCCGCGATCAGATCGTCGTGGACGGCGCCGACATGGGCTGCGATGTTCTCCGCGCCCTCGATGGTGATTCCGAGCGAGGAGACCGCGAGGCGCCCGGTGGGCGACCACACCCGGTCGATCACCTCGCGGCGGGCGCGGGCATCGGGCTCGGTCCAGGTGGACAGGTAGTCGTGCTGGAAGTCGGTGGTGCTCATGCGATTCCTCTTTTCTTGAACTCCGGGTCTAAAACTGGGGTAGCCCGGAAGCCGGCACCGGGCGGCGCCGGAGGCGGTGGGGGTCAGAGCACGGTCAGGGCCGTTTCGATGGTGCGGTACAGCATGGGTGCGTCGTGGGTCATCGCCATCACCCGGAGTCCGGCGAGCACGGTGGCGAAGTGCTCGGCGAGCGCCCGCGCGTCGGCCTGCGCGGCGACGTCTCCGTCGCGCTGGCCGCGGCGGATTCGTTCGGCGAACCAGTCGGTCGACTCGTCCTGCATGCGGCGGAGCCGCCGCGCGAGTTCGCCGTCCTCCCCGGCCAGTTCCACCGCGGTGTTGCCGATCAGGCAGCCGCGCCGTTGCGGCTGCGCCAGATCGTCGTCGACCACGGCCCGCAGAGCCGCCCGGAAGCAGTCCCGGGTGGTGCCCGGACGCTCGAGCAGCTCTGCGGCCATCTCCGCGATCTGGCGATGGTAGCGGTCGAGGCAGCGGTCGAACAGGTCGCGCTTGCTGGTGAAGGCGTTGTACAGACTGCCCTTGGCGATACCGGTCGTCTCGGCGAGCCGGGCCGGCGACGTGCCGGCGTAGCCGTGGGTCCAGAACGTCTCCATCGCGCGGGCGACGACGACGTCCTCGTCGAATGTGCGGGGCCTTCCCATGGGGAGACCGTAGCCCTATTTTGACCTGTGGGTCAAATATTGCTCAGCGGGCCCGGAAGCCGCCGTCCACCACCAGCTCGGTGCCGGTCATGAAGCGCGCGTCGTCGGAGGCCAGGAAGGCCACCGCCGAGGCGAGTTCCACCGGGTCGGCACGACGCCCCAGCGGCGTCTCCGGCACCACGCCGGTGCCCGGCTCGTTCGCGTTGAGCGGCGTCGCCACACCACCCGGGACCAGGGCGTTCACCCGGATTCCCGCGGGTGCGAGTTCGAGTGCCGCGGTCCGGGTCAGGCCCAGGAGCCCGGCCTTGCTCGCGGCGTACGCGGCGTAGCCGATCGCCCCCGACGGACCGAAGATCGACGACGTGTTGATCACCGCCGCGGCCGCCGACTCGGTGAGGAGCGGCAGCATGGTCTGCAGTCCGAGGAAGGCACCGGTGAGGTTCACCGTGAGCAGCCGGCTCCAGGCCTCCAGGGTCTCCTCGGCGATCGGCGTGACATGCACGATGCCCGCGTTGTTGACCAGTACGTCCAGCCGGCCGTGACGCTCGGCGATCGCCGACTCCGTCGCGGCCCAGCCGTCCGGATCGGTGACATCCAGGTGGAGATAGGTCACGTCCGAGCCGCGGTCGCGCAGCGCGGCCGCGGTCTGCTCGCCCTCGTCGTCGAGGACGTCGGCGAGGTAGACCGTGGCGCCCTCGGCGGACAGCCGGTCGCCGTGGGCGGCGCCCTGACCGCGGGCGCCGCCGGTGATGAGGGCGACCCGGCCGGCCAGCCGGCCGGTGCATGGTGGAAGGGAAGCGGTCGTCATGGCGGGCCTCAGTTTCCGTTCGCGCCGCTGGTGGCCAGCGCCGGGGTGGCGGCGAGCGACCGGAGCAGACGCTCGGTGTCGGCCATCTGGTCGTTCCAGATCGCGCGGACGATGTCGATGCGCAGCTCGGGCTCCTGCATCACGGAGAAGTAGTTGGCCAGCGCCATACCGCGCGGGCCGGCCGCCTCCTGCAGGGCGATCATCTCGGCGACGAGCTTGGACTGCACGCCGTAGATCGGGATCTGCGGGCCGCGCGGCGCGATGAGGCCGACGAAGTACAGCTTCTCGGCGCCCTCCGGCAGGATCCCGCCGGCGTAGCGGCGCGGGACGCCGTCCTCGCTGCCGAGCAGGTCGCCGTCGAGGAAGGGCAGGGCGACGTTGAAGCCGGTCGCGTAGACGATCGAGTCGTACTCGGCGCTCGTGCCGTCGGAGAAGTGAACGGTCTTGCCGTCGTATCGCTCGATGCCGGGGCGAACGGTGACGCGGCCGTGCTGGATCCAGTACAGGAGCAGGTCGTTGACGGTGGTCGCGCCGCCGGCCAGGTCGCGAGACTCGGGCATCGGCAGGCCCGGGTACGCGTTGTTCTCGCCGATCGCCACGCGGGCGAGCAGCCGGGCGATGAGGTCCTGCTCGGTGGCGTCGAACTCGCTCATCCAGGCCACCTGCTGGCGCGGCACGCCGAAGTACATCTTGGGCTGGAAGTGGATGCCCTTGCGCACCACGACGTCCGCCTCGAGCCGGTGCTGGGCGATGTCGACGGCGATGTCGCAGCCGGAGTTGCCGGCACCCACGACCAGCACGCGAGTGCCCTCGAGGTCGCGGACGTTGTTGTACTCGCTCGAGTGGACGGCCTTGCCGGTGAACGTGCCGGGGACCTCGGGGACCTTCGGGCTCCACAGGTGACCGTTGGCGACCACGAGGCCGTCGAAGATGCCCTCGTCGCCGCGGCTGGTCACGACCCGCCATCCGGCGCTGCCGACCGGGGCGTCGCCGGCCGGGACGGGCTCGGCCGAGACCACCTCGGTGGAGAAGGCGATGTGCTCGCGCAGACCGGCGTGATCGGCGTACGACTCGATGTAGCGTCGAACCTGGTCGCGCCGCGGGAAGTGCGGGTAGTCGGCCGGCATCGGGAAGTCCTCGAAGTGCGTGGCGTCCCGCGCGGTGATCAGGTGCAGCGCTTCGTAGTCGGTGTGCCAGTGGCCGCCGACGCGATCGGTCTTTTCGAAGCACTCGACGTCGTGCCCGGCGGCGCGAAGCTGAGCGATGGCGGAAAGTCCGGCAGCGCCGGCGCCGATGATGCAGATGCGAGCCATGTCGCGTCCCTTCGTCTCGTGGGGGCGCTCCGTCGGCCCCTCCTGATTGACGATTGTTCGACGCCGAACGCCATACGGTCCATATCCATTAGCTGCACCCACATCAAGGTTTAACCTTGAGTGATGGCCGGACCATCGATCACGCTGCAGCAACTGTCGTACTTCCTGTCGGCAGTCGAGCATGGATCGCTCTCCGCGGCGGCCGAGGCGAATTTCATCGCGCAGCCCAGCCTGTCCGAGCAGATCCGCAGGCTGGAGCGTGCGCTCGGCGTCTCGCTGTTCACCCGGACCAACCGCAAGCTGATCCTGACCGAGGCCGCGCGGATCCTGGTGCCCTATGCCGAGCGGACCCTCGCCGCGGCACAGGAGGCGGCGGCCGCGGTCGATCCGGTCCGCAATCTGACCGGCGGCAGCGTGTCGTTCGGGACGTTCTCCAGCTCGCACGACCTGATCAACGTCGACCTGATCACCGAGTTCCGGGCGCTGTACCCGGGCGTCTCGCTCCGGATCGAGGAACTCAACTCGGTTCAGGTGGCCGAGGCGGTCCGCAGCGGCGACCTGGAGGCGGGCGTGGTGGCGCTGCCGGTCGACGACCGCGGCCTCCAGGTCAGCCCGGTGGTCTGGCGATCAGAGGCCCGCTACTACACGGCCGCGTCCGACCGGGCCGCCGGGCCGATCGGGATCGGCGCCATCGCCGATGCCTGCCTGATCCTGCCGGAGGCGCGCTGGGGCGACATGGATCCCACCCGCCTGCAGCTCAACGCGCGGGCGCAGGCGGCGGGCCACACCATTCGGCCGGCGATCGAGGTGGAGTCGTACGCCGTCGCGCTGGAACTCGCCCGGCGCGGGGTGGGCGACACCATCGCGTCGCCGCCCGTCGTCGAGACGCTGGGCTTCACCCACGGGCTGCACGGCGCCTCGCTCGACCCGCCGCTGATCGAGCAGTACGGCTTCGTCTGGCGCCGCAACGCCGTGCTTTCGCCCGCCGCGACCGCCGTGGTGAACCTGGCCCGAGCACTCCTTTCGGCCATTCCGGGCCCGGCACCCACCGTCTAGCTATAGGTAAAGCCTTGTTCTGCTTGTAGAATTCATGGCTTTACCTAGTTCTAAGGTCTCCCTCAGACTCGGAAAGCGCTGGTCGTCACCGTCGACGATCGGTCTCCTGCACCGACTTTCCCCGGAGGGACCATGTCGACGTCGTCGCCACCCGTCACCTATGAGACAGACGCCAAATTCGAACGGCGGATGTCGCTGCAAGCCGCGATGTTCATCGGTATCGGCGGCCAGATCGGCTCCGGCTGGCTGTTCGCGGCGCTCGCCGCCGCCGGCATCGCCGGCCCGTCGGCGGTGGTCTCCTGGATCATCGGCGGTCTGCTCACCATGATCATCGCGCTGGCCTGGATGGAGGTCGGTACCGCGCTGCCGTTCAGCGGCGCGATCGTGCGCTACCCCTATCTCTCGCACGGCGGACTCTCCGGCTGGATCATGGGTCTGTCGTACTGGCTGGCCAATGTGTCGCTGCCGGCCATCGAGGCGATCGCCGCCATCACCTACGTCGGCGGCCTGTACCCGAAGCTGGGGCTGCTCACCGAGTCCGACGGCATCTCGATGCTGTCGTGGCCGCGCGGCATCGTCGTGGGTCTGCCCCTGATGGTGCTGTTCCTGATGATCAACCTGTTCGGCGTCAAGCTCCTGTCCGAGGCCAACCGGTGGATCACCTGGTGGAAGATCATCGTTCCGTCGATCACCTTCATCATGCTGTTCTTCGTCTTCAACTCGAAGAACTACACCGACTACGGCTTCTTCGGGAACGGCGGCGGCAGCCACTCCGGCTTCTCCTCGACGCTGCAGGCGGTCGCGGTCTCCGGCATCGCCTTCGCGCTGATGGGCTTCCGCGGCGTCATCGACTTCGCCGGTGAGGTGCGTAACCCCAAACGCAACATCCCGATCGGCACGGTCGGCTGCGTGGTGATCCCGGTGCTCATCTACATCGGCCTGCAGGTCGCGCTCATCGGCGCCATCGACTGGCACGACGCCGGCATCAACCCGGGCGACTGGGCCGCGCTGGAGAGCAGTTCGTGGGCCGACGGTCCGCTGAACGCCGCCCTGAAGGCGTCCGGCTACGCTCTGCTCGGCGCGTTCGTGTCGGTCCTGCTGCTCGACGCGATCATCTCGCCCGGCGCCGCGGGCTACCTCTACCTCGGTGGCGGTGCCCGCGTCGGCTACGGCCTGGCGATCAACCGCTTCTTCCCGCGCGCCCTCACCAAGATGAACAAGCACGGTGTGCCGGCCGCGTCGGCGATCGTCGCGTTCATCGTCGGCTGCCTGTTCTTCGCGCCCGCGCCCAGCTGGTACCGCCTGGTCGGCTTCATCTCCTCGGCGCTGGTGCTGAGCACGATGGCCGCGTCGGTGGCGCTGATGGTGATGCGCCGCACCGCGCCCGACCTGGTCCGGCCGTACCGCCTGCCCGCCGCGCGGCTGCTGGCACCGGCCGGGTTCGCGGCGGCGTCGTTGATCATCTACTGGTGCGGTTTCGTGACGCTGGTGAACCTGAACACGATCCTGCTCGGTGCGCTCAGCGTCTACGCGGTCACCTTCTCCACGTACAACGGCTGGGTCAAGCGGGGGCCCGCGACGCTGCTCGCGACGCTCTTCCTGATCGGCTGGATCTGGGTCGCCGCCCGCAGCAAGTACGTGCTGGCGGTACCGAGCATGACCACCGACAAGTCGACCATGTTCTGGTACCTCGGCGGGGCGATCGCGCTGTGTGTCGTCTTCCTCGCCGTGCTGCGGTTCCTGACCAGCGACGACGGCCTGCCGCACCTGCGTGGCGGCTACTGGCTGGTGTTCCTGCTGCTCGGTCAGGTGGTGATCGCCGGGATCGGGTCGTACGGGCCGCTGGAGAAGCCGCTGCTGGCCTTCCCCTGGGACGTGCTCGTCTCGATCGCGATCTCGCTCATCGCGTACGGCTGGGCGCTGCGCAGCGGGTTCGCGGTTCCCGAGATGAAGATGCTGGAAGCCGAGTCGGTGGCCGCCAAGCAGCTGGAGGATGCCGGTGACGCGGCGGGCGCCGAAGAGCTGCGCGCCGAGATCGCCGACACCGCCGTGATGGGCGTCGACCATCCCGACGCCCACCGAGAGAAAGAAGTGGAACTGTGAACACCGCCATCGTGACCGGCGCCGCCAGCGGCATGGGCCGCGCCGCCGCCGAACTGCTGACCGACGCCGGATGGCAGGTCCTGGCCCTCGACCGGGTGGCCACCGAATACGCCACCGAGACCGGGACGGTCCGCACGGTAGCCGTCGACGTCACCGATCGCGCGGCCATCGGCCAGGCCATCGACAGCCACCTCGCCGCCGGCGGGGCCCCGGTGTCGCTGGTCGCCAACATCGCCGGCGTCTACCCGCCGACCACCCTCGACACCTTCGACGAGGCCACCTACCGCCTCGTGTTCGACGTCAACGTCCTCGGCACGCTGAACGTGACCGCCGAGGCCGTCGCCCGCATGTCCGACGGCGGGGCGGTGGTGAACTTCGCGTCGGTCGACGCCTTCACCGTGTCGCCGGGCCAGCTGCTCTACTGCGCGTCGAAGGCGGCGGTGGTGATGCTGACCAAGTCGCTCGCGCTGGAACTCGCGCCGAAGGGCATCCGGGTCAACGCGATCGCGCCCGGCTGGGTCGCGACTCCGGGCAACGCCGCCACCGGTCGCATGGAGGAGGCGGCGGCCGGCATCCCGATCGGCCGCGTCGCGCAGCCCTCGGAGATCGCCCGCTGGGTGCAGATCCTCGGCTCGAGCGACGCCGGCTTCATGACCGGCGAGACCGTCGTGCTGTCCGGCGGCGACGTCATCCGCTGACACGCGCAGCGGCCGGCGGATCGGCCGCCGGCCGCCGCGGTCAGCGCAGCGGGTGCGCGAGCAGCAGCTCGCAGTTGCGGTCGGCCACCTTGCCGAGCAGGTCGTCGTCGCGATGCAGGTCGTTGTAGCTGAGTTCGCGGTAGAGGCTGGCCAGTCCGGTCGCCGAGAGGTCGTCCTCGTCGGCGGTGTACGGGCTGTCCGCCTCGATCAGCGGCGTGAAGATGCTGAGCGTGCCGTCGCGGTTGTCGGCCACCTCGATGATCCGCGCGAGCTGCGGGAAGTCGATGTGGCTGGCCGTGTTGATCTCCCAGAAGCTGTGCTCCGGGGTGCTGCCACGGTGCGCGATCATCTCGTTGCAGTGAGTGTGGCCGTTGACCCAGGCGATTACGTTCCGGTGCCGGGCGAGCATGGCCACCAGGTCGTCGCCCAGGTACTGGTTCTCGCCGGGCGTCTCCGGATTGGGCAGCTTCGCGGTCATCGTCTTCGACGTGTGATGGCTGAAGACCAGGATCAGCTCGTCGTGGTGGGCGGCGATGGTGCGCTCGATCCACCGCAGCTGCTTCTCGCCCATCGAGCCGTCGGCGATGCCGAGGCTGTTGGTGGTGTTCATCGCGATACCGCGCATGCCCGGCGCGATCGGGAAGGTGTACCAGGTCGGGCCGTCCGGGTCGGCGAAGCCGTGCCCCACCGGGCCCGGACCGCGCGCACCCGGCTCGAAGTGCCGCCGGACGAATTCCCGTGCGGTGTACGGACGGCGCCGAGCGTCCGGTGTCACCGGGAACGACGGCCCGGTGACGCGCAGCTGGGACAGCAGCGGGCCGAGTGCCGCCGGGTTCGACGCCATCGCGTCGGCGATCTGCGAGACGGCCGGATCGGTGCCGGGCAGGTCGAACTTGACCGCCGACATGTACATCCCGTCGAGGATCCCGTTCGGCACGGTGCCGAGGAACTGGTCGTCGTGGTTGCCGAAGACCGCGTACCAGGGCGTCGTGAGCCCGGGGCTGCGGTGCGTGCGCATCGCCGCGCGCAGGAAGCCGGGGATCTGCTCGAAGCCGCGGTCTTTGTAGATGTCGCGTGACGCGAGTTCGGGTCGCCAGTACAGCTGTGAGCCGAGTGCCTGCACGCCCTCGAAGCGGTTCTTCGCGCCGGTGTTCGGGGTGATGTCGCCGCCGGAGAGCAGGCGCAGGAACCAGGTGAGTTCGATGTGCTCGTGGTTGTCGGTGTTGTCGCCGGTGCTGATCACGCAGTCGAACCGCCGGCCGGTGAACGGCCCGCCCGGCAGCGCGTTGATGCGCTTGATCAGCGCGACGGCGCCCTGCGTGCCGAGCGCTTCTTGCGGGCGGTACGCCGGACCCTGGATCGGGTGCACGTACTCGAACCGTGCCGGACTCTGCACGTCGGTGATGTGGATGTCGGTCATCTGCACGAACGACGCGAGGCCGCTCCGCTTGCCCTCCCGGCCGGCGTGCGCGGTGGCCAGTTCCTGGCGGACCACCAGGGGCCAGCCCGCGCCCCGGGTGAGTTTGCGGTATCCGCCCTTGCGCGTGCGGCCCGGCACGGCGACCTGCGCGAGGGTCGTGCCGGCGACCTGTGCGCCGCCCAGCGCGCCCGGTTCGGCGTGCGCCAGGCCCCCGGCCGCCGAGCCCGCGGCCAGCGCGGCCGCACCGGCGGCGCCCGCCACCAGGAAGTCGCGTCGGGAGATGCCGGGGCGCGCGGCGGGAACGTGAGATGAATCGGACATGAATGGAACTGTAACGGGCGTCACCACCTTTGGATACAGGGGTGTATCGGCGGCGGGTGCGGCGGTTCCCGTTCGCCGTGCACAAAACTCTTTCGGTGAGTGTGCGTCGCATGGCAGAATCGTCGTCGTGATGAAGCGCTGTCAGGAGTGTTGTCAGAGCTAGCCGCGTTCGCGGCCGGCTCCCACTCGCTGACCCTCCCTCTCTCACCCCCTGAGGACTCTTCCGATGACTCTCGCCATCGACGTTCCCGTCACCACTTCCGTCGCCCCGCTCGCCGTACCGCCCGCACCGCTCTCGGTGCAGGTCGAGCAGTATCGCTCCGCGCTCGACGCGGGCATCCGCGTCGTCGATCTACGGCCCGCCGAATCGCGCCGGACGCACGGCGCACTGCTCGGCGCCCTCGCCCTCGACCTCTCCGAGGCCCTCGCGCTCCTCACGCCGGGGACGCCGTCGTCGCTGCGCTCGGCGTCGTACGACGCCCAGTGGCTCCTGGTCACCGATGACGGCTACGACGCCGAATTCCTGGCCTGGCACCTCCAGGCGCGCGGCATCCGCGGAGCCCGCTTCCTGGTCGGTGGCCACCGCGCCCTGCGGGACGCCGGTATCGGCGGCACCGACACCTCCGACGCCCACCGCTTCTTCTCGTGACCGGCCCTCGGGTTCTTGTGACCGGCGCTCGGGTGGTTGAGCTTGCCGAGGGCGTCCACGTCGCCGGTCGGGTCGCTCCGCCGGTCACTCCCCGGGAACGTCGCCACGCTGGCCCTTCGCCTCACTGGTCGGTCGGCCCTGCTGATTGAGTCGTCGAAACCTGCGCCTCACCGGTCGACGAGCTCCGCTGGTTGACGCTCTGCCGGTTGATCGGTTTCGCGGGTCGAGCTTGTCGTGCCTTGCTATGTCGATGGGGTCGTCCGGTGGTTGGGCTTGTCGAGACTCGCGCTTCGCCGGTCGACCCTCTCTGTCGGTTGGCCTTATCGCTCTCGCTGCGTCGGCTGATCGGCTTCGCCGGTTGAGCCTGTCGAAGCCGTCCACCTCGTCGGTCAGGTCGTTCCGCTGGTGGAGCCTGCCGAGGACCGCGCTCTGCGGACGGGATCACTTCGCTGGTGGAGCCTGTTTAGACGCGTTCTGCCAATGAGGTCGTTCCGTCGGTCGAGCTTGTCGAGGCTTCCGCCTCGCTGGTCGATCGGCTCCGGAGATGTGGCTCGCCGAGACGTTCGCCTGGCCGGCGGGGTCGCTCCGCTGGTCGAGCCGTCGAAAGCTCCGCCTCGCCGGATGGCCGACTCCGCCGGCTGAGCTCGTCGAAACCCCTCCTCGCCCAATTCGACCGCGGACCAGGGGCGCGCCTAACCTGTTACCTCGTGAGTGACCAGGCGCCCCAGACCGACGACCAGACCCCCGAGCAGCTGCGCATCCGCCGCGAGAAGCGCGAGCGGATCCTCGGTGAGGGTCGCGAGGCGTACCCGGTCGGTGTCGCCCGCACCCACTCGCTCGCCGAGCTGCGTGCCGAGTTCGGTCACCTGGAAGCCGGCACCGAGACCGACGTCGAGGCGGGGGTCGCGGGGCGCGTGATCTTCCTGCGCAACAAGGGCAAGCTCTGCTTCGCCACGCTGCAGGAGGGGGACGGTACCCAGCTGCAGGCGATGGTCAGCTTCAACGGGGTGGGCGAGGAATCCCTGGCGCGATGGAAGGCGGACGTCGATCTCGGCGACATCGTCTTCGTGCACGGCCGGGTGATCAGTTCGCGCACCGGTGAGCTGTCGATCATGGCCGATGCGTGGGAGATGGCGTCGAAGGCGCTGCGCCCGCTGCCGGTCGCGCACAAGGAGATGAACGAGGAGTCTCGCGTACGGCAGCGCTACGTGGATCTCATCGTGCGGCCGGAGGCTCGCGAGATCGCGCGGACCCGCGTGACGGTGATGGCCCAGCTGCGGGCGTTCATGGCCGGTCGCGGCTTCCTCGAGGTCGAGACCCCGATGCTGCAGACGCTGCACGGCGGTGCCGCCGCGCGCCCGTTCGTCACCCACTCGAACGCCTTCGACATGGACCTGTACCTGCGCATCGCGCCCGAGCTGTTCCTCAAGCGGTGCGTGGTGGGCGGCCTGGAGAAGGTCTTCGAGGTCAACCGGAACTTCCGCAACGAGGGCGCCGACTCCACCCACTCGCCCGAATTCGCGATGATGGAGACCTATCAGGCGTACGGCGACTACAACGACTCCGCGACGATGATCCGCGAACTGGTGCAGTCGGTCGCGCAGGGCGCGCTCGGCACCCTCACTCCGACGATGCCGGACGGATCCACCTACGACCTCTCCGGGGACTGGATGAGCGTCGAGATGTACCCATCGCTGTCCGAGGCGCTCGGCCGCGAGGTGATCCCGCAGGCCGACGGTCGGGGCACCACGGTCGACGAACTCCTCGGCATCGCCGCCGAAGTCGGCCTCGAGGTCCCCAAGGACAAGGGCTACGGCCACGGGAAGCTCGTCGAGGAGCTGTGGGAGCACATGGTGGGCCGGCACTTGGACCAGCCGGTCTTCGTGCGGGACTTCCCGGTCGAGACCTCGCCGCTGGTCCGCGCGCATCGCACGGTGCCAGGTGTGGTCGAGAAGTGGGACCTCTACGTCCGCGGCTTCGAGCTCGCCACCGGCTACTCGGAGCTGGTCGACCCGGTGATCCAGCGCGAACGCTTCGTCGACCAGGCGCGGCTCGCCGCGGCCGGCGATGACGAGGCCATGGTGCTCGATGAGGAGTTCCTCACCGCCATGGAGTACGCAATGCCGCCGACTACCGGCACGGGCATGGGCATCGACCGCCTGCTGATGGCGCTCACCGGTCTCGGGATTCGGGAGACGGTGCTCTTCCCGCTCGTGAAGCCGCGGCAGGACTGACTCCGCGGTCGTCGACGACACCGGCCGGAAAGCTTCCTGACCAGCCGATTTGTGATCGACGAAATGAGTGTGTAACTTAATCCAAGTCGTCAGCGAGACGGGCCGGAGCGATTCGGACCGAGACACTGATCGGCCGTCCGCCACCTGCTAGCGCCGGTGGCAAACTCTGCTCATTGAAGTTCGCGCAGGCCTGTGGTTTGTGTGGTGTTGGTGGGTGTGTGTTTTTTGAGAACTCGATAGTGTGTGATGGATTTTCTTGTGCCAGTGATTGTCTGGCATGGAGGGAGTTTGTCATTGACAAGACGAATTTTTTGCCAGTCAATTTCTTATTTTTTTGGATTATTTTTTGGTCAGGTCTTTTCTCTGATTTTTGTTTGGAGAGTTTGATCCTGGCTCAGGACGAACGCTGGCGGCGTGCTTAACACATGCAAGTCGAACGGAAAGGCTCCTTCGGGGGTACTCGAGTGGCGAACGGGTGAGTAACACGTGGGTGATCTGCCCTGGACTTCGGGATAAGCCTGGGAAACTGGGTCTAATACCGGATATTCATCCCCTTACTGCATGGTGGGGGGTGGAAAGCTTTTGCGGTTCAGGATGGGCCCGCGGCCTATCAGCTTGTTGGTGCGGTAATGGCGTACCAAGGCGACGACGGGTAGCCGACCTGAGAGGGTGATCGGCCACACTGGGACTGAGACACGGCCCAGACTCCTACGGGAGGCAGCAGTGGGGAATATTGCACAATGGGCGCAAGCCTGATGCAGCGACGCCGCGTGGGGGATGACGGCCTTCGGGTTGTAAACTCCTTTCGCCAGGGACGAAGCGCAAGTGACGGTACCTGGAGAAGAAGCACCGGCCAACTACGTGCCAGCAGCCGCGGTAATACGTAGGGTGCGAGCGTTGTCCGGAATTACTGGGCGTAAAGAGCTCGTAGGCGGTTTGTCGCGTCGTCTGTGAAATCCTGCAACTCAATTGTAGGCGTGCAGGCGATACGGGCAGACTTGAGTACTACAGGGGAGACTGGAATTCCTGGTGTAGCGGTGAAATGCGCAGATATCAGGAGGAACACCGGTGGCGAAGGCGGGTCTCTGGGTAGTAACTGACGCTGAGGAGCGAAAGCGTGGGGAGCGAACAGGATTAGATACCCTGGTAGTCCACGCCGTAAACGGTGGGTACTAGGTGTGGGACTCTTTTCACGGGTTCTGTGCCGTAGCTAACGCATTAAGTACCCCGCCTGGGGAGTACGGCCGCAAGGCTAAAACTCAAAGGAATTGACGGGGGCCCGCACAAGCGGCGGAGCATGTGGATTAATTCGATGCAACGCGAAGAACCTTACCTGGGTTTGACATACACCAGACGACGGCAGAGATGTCGTTTCCCTTGTGGTTGGTGTACAGGTGGTGCATGGCTGTCGTCAGCTCGTGTCGTGAGATGTTGGGTTAAGTCCCGCAACGAGCGCAACCCTTGTCCTGTATTGCCAGCGGGTTATGCCGGGGACTTGCAGGAGACTGCCGGGGTCAACTCGGAGGAAGGTGGGGATGACGTCAAGTCATCATGCCCCTTATGTCCAGGGCTTCACACATGCTACAATGGCGCGTACAGAGGGCTGCGATACCGTGAGGTGGAGCGAATCCCTTAAAGCGTGTCTCAGTTCGGATTGGGGTCTGCAACTCGACCCCATGAAGTCGGAGTCGCTAGTAATCGCAGATCAGCAACGCTGCGGTGAATACGTTCCCGGGCCTTGTACACACCGCCCGTCACGTCATGAAAGTCGGTAACACCCGAAGCCGGTGGCCTAACCCGTCAGGGAGGGAGCCGTCGAAGGTGGGATCGGCGATTGGGACGAAGTCGTAACAAGGTAGCCGTACCGGAAGGTGCGGCTGGATCACCTCCTTTCTAAGGAGCAACACAACAAGTCAGTATCGGCGCCGTGCGTGTGCCGGCTGAGTGTTTGTTCATGGGTGAAACACAAGAAACCACCACGATCTGAGGATGTCACTGTGACGTTTTCGGGGTAGGTGGATTCCCTGCGGGTGACTGTAGGGGTAGTCATTGCACACTATCGGGGTTCTGAGAAAACAGGCCTGCAGCCGGCGCCGTGAGGTGGTCGGGTGTGGCAGGGTTTTCTTGTTGCTCACAGATTTTCCGCCTTCTGTTGTTGGGGGTGTTGGGGTGTGTGGGTGTGTGTTGTTTGAGAAGTGCATAGTGGATGCGAGCATCAATAATCAGGGACTGTGAAGACAGGACTTCTTGTTTTTGGTGTTTGTACTGCAATTAATATTTTGTTGTGTCTCTGTGTAAATAGATATACTCATGTGATTTGTGGGACAGCCACATTCGTGCCCTGGCTTACTGGTCTCCTGGTGGGGGGTTGGTGGTGTGGGGTGGGTTTGTGGGTGTTGTTGTAAGTGTTTTAGGGCGTTCGGTGGATGCCTTGGTACCAGGAGCCGATGAAGGACGTGGTAGGCCGCGATAGTCCTCGGGGAGTTGTCAAACGAGCTGTGATCCGAGGGTGTCCGAATGGGGAAACCCAGCACCAGTTGTGTGGTGTTACCGCCCGGTGAATGTATAGCCGGTGCGGGGGGAACGTGGGGAAGTGAAACATCTCAGTACCCACAGGAAGAGAAAACAATTGTGATTCCGTGAGTAGTGGCGAGCGAAAGCGGAGGAGGCTAAACCGCGCGTATGTGATACTCGGCAGGGGTTGTGCGTGTGGTGTTGTGGGAGCATGCTTGTCTGGTCTGCCGGCTGGACGGCCAGTGATAAAAGGTTCTGTTAGGTGAAGTGGCCTGGAATGGTCTGCCGTAGACGGTGAGAGTCCGGTAACTGAAAATGGTTCCTCTGGTTTGTGTGTTTCCCGAGTAGCAGCGGGCTCGTGGAATCTGCTGTGAATCTGCCGGGACCACCCGGTAAGCCTGAATACTTCCTGGTGACCGATAGCGGACTAGTACCGTGAGGGAAAGGTGAAAAGTACCCCGGGAGGGGAGTGAAATAGTACCTGAAACCGGACGCTTACAATCCGTCAGAGCTTGTGCACAGTTTAGTCTGTGGTGGGTGATGGCGTGCCTTTTGAAGAATGAGCCTGCGAGTTAGTGCTCAGTGGCGAGGTTAACCCGTGTGTGGGGTAGCCGTAGCGAAAGCGAGTCTGAATAGGGCGATTTGAGTCGCTGGGTCTAGACCCGAAGCGGAGTGATCTACCCATGGCCAGGTTGAAGCCACAGTAAGATGTGGTGGAGGACCGAACCCACTTCAGTTGAAAATGGAGGGGATGAGTTGTGGGTAGGGGTGAAAGGCCAATCAAACTCCGTGATAGCTGGTTCTCCCCGAAATGCATTTAGGTGCAGCGTTGCGTGTTTCTTGCTGGAGGTAGAGCTACTGGATGGCTGATGGGCCCTACTAGGTTACTGACGTCAACCAAACTCCGAATGCCGGTAAGTGAGAGCGTGGCAGTGAGACTGCGGGGGATAAGCTTCGTAGTCGAGAGGGAAACAGCCCAGATCGCCGGCTAAGGCCCCTAAGCGTGTACTAAGTGGAAAAGGATGTGGGATTGCTGAGACAACCAGGAGGTTGGCTTAGAAGCAGCCACCCTTGAAAGAGTGCGTAATAGCTCACTGGTCAAGTGGTCCTGCGCCGACAATGTAGCGGGGCTCAAGTACACCGCCGAAGCCGCGGCAATCACACATGACATCCATCCATGCCTGCGGGTGTGGGTGTAGTGGTGTGGTTGGGTAGGGGAGCGTCCTGCACTCGTTGAAGCTGTCCTGTGAGGGGCTGTGGAGGGTGTGGGAGTGAGAATGCAGGCATGAGTAGCGAAAGACAAGTGAGAAACTTGTCCGCCGGATGACCAAGGGTTCCTGGGCCAGGTTAATCCGCCCAGGGTGAGTCGGGACCTAAGGCGAGGCCGACAGGCGTAGTCGATGGACAACGGGTTGATATTCCCGTACCCGTGTATCCGCGCCCAATGACGAGCCACATGTACTAACCACCCAAAGACACTCTCTATCCTCTTCGGAGGGTTTTGGGTGTGGCTGCGTGGGACCTTGTGTGTAGTAGTTAAGCGATGGGGTGACGCAGGAAGGTAGCAGGGCCAAGCGATGGTTGTCTTGGTGTAAGCCGGTAGGGTGGAGCATTGGTAAATCCGTGTTCCGGGTAGCCTGAGAGGTGATGCGTAGCCAATGTGTGGTGAATTCTGTGATCCTATGCTGCCGAGAAAAGCCTCTAGTGAGTTGGTACACGGCCCGTACCCCAAACCGACACAGGTGGTCAGGTAGAGAATACTAAGGCGATCGAGAGAACTGTGGTTAAGGAACTCGGCAAATTGCCCCCGTAACTTCGGGAGAAGGGGGACCACGCCCGGTGACCAATCTTGCATTGTGAGCTGGGGGTGGTCGCAGAGACCAGAGAGAAGCGACTGTTTACTAAAAACACAGGTCCGTGCGAAGTCGTAAGACGAGGTATACGGACTGACGCCTGCCCGGTGCTGGAAGGTTAAGAGGACCGGTTAATCAACTTTGTTGGTGAAGCTGAGAATTTAAGCCCCAGTAAACGGCGGTGGTAACTATAACCATCCTAAGGTAGCGAAATTCCTTGTCGGGTAAGTTCCGACCTGCACGAATGGCGTAACGACTTCTCTGCTGTCTCAACCACAGACTCGGCGAAATTGCAGTACGAGTAAAGATGCTCGTTACGCGCGGCAGGACGAAAAGACCCCGGGACCTTCACTATAGCTTGGTATTGGTGTTCGGTACGGTTTGTGTAGGATAGGTGGGAGACTGTGAAGCCGTCACGCTAGTGGTGGTGGAGTCGTTGTTGAAATACCACTCTGATCGTATTGGGCTTCTAACTTCGGACCCTGATCGGGTTCAGGGACAGTGCCTGGTGGGTAGTTTAACTGGGGCGGTTGCCTCCTAAAGTGTAACGGAGGCGCCCAAAGGTTCCCTCAGCCTGGATGGCAATCAGGTGTTGAGTGTAAGTGCACAAGGGAGCTTGACTGTGAGACGTACATGTCGAGCAGGGACGAAAGTCGGGACTAGTGATCCGGCACCGGCATGTGGAAGCGGTGTCGCTCAACGGATAAAAGGTACCCCGGGGATAACAGGCTGATCTTCCCCAAGAGTCCATATCGACGGGATGGTTTGGCACCTCGATGTCGGCTCGTCGCATCCTGGGGCTGGAGTAGGTCCCAAGGGTTGGGCTGTTCGCCCATTAAAGCGGCACGCGAGCTGGGTTTAGAACGTCGTGAGACAGTTCGGTCTCTATCCGCCGCGCGCGTCTAGAAACTTGAGGAAACCTGTCCCTAGTACGAGAGGACCGGGACGGACGAACCTCTGGTGTGCCAGTTGTTCCGCCAGGAGCACTGCTGGTTAGCTACGTTCGGAAGGGATAACCGCTGAAAGCATCTAAGCGGGAAGCCTGTTCCAAGATGAGGTTTCTCACCCACCCTTGTGGTGGGGTAAGGCCCCCTACAGATGATGGGGTTGATAGGCCAGAACTGTAAGCACAGTAATGTGTTCAGGTGACTGGTACTAATCGGCCGAGGACTTACCAACAACACCCAAACACCAAATGTTTGATGTGACCGCATCCACTATGTACTTCTGAAACAACACACGGCAGTAATGTTGTGTGACAGTTTCATATTGTTACGGCGGCTATAGCGGAGGGGAAACGCCCGGCTCCATTCCGAACCCGGAAGCTAAGCCCTCCAGCGCCGATGGTACTGCACTTTAGTCAGTGTGGGAGAGTAGGACACCGCCGAACACAACCTCAAGGGAAGGCCCCGAACCAGTCATGGTTCGGGGCCTTCCCGCATCCCCGGGCCAACAACCACACCAGCCACCCACGACAGACGCCCTCCGGCCGCGGTGTCGTCGCCTTCGCTCCGCCACACACGCCCAGGAACCACGAAGTCCAGACCACACCGCCGGCAGCCGAACCCGCACGATGGTCGAGCGAAGTCGAGGCCATGTCGTCAGCTGGCGCTCCTATGACGGCTCTTCGAGCTTGAGCGGGCAGTCCTGGTCGGGACTGTGCCGTGTCGTTGACGTGAAAGGCCCCTGACCTTCGTGATTCTGGATGTTGCGAAGCATTCAAGAAGCGAAGGAGCAGGGGCCGTGTCCGAGCTTACGTCGTTGTTGCTGGGTCTGGAAGGTGTGCAGGTCGTCGGGGTGGACATCCTCGCCGATCGCACTCGTGTCGTGGATGTCGTGACCGCCGATCCGCGGGCAGCGTGCTGCCCGGACTGCGGCCACAAGTCACGGTCGGTGAAAGACCGAGCGGTCACCACACCCCGCGATATCGGGTACGGCACCGATCCGATCGTGTTGCGGTGGAACAAGATCCGCTGGCGGTGCCGCAACCCCGAGTGCAAGCGCGCGTCGTTCACCGAGGCCATCGAACAGATCCCGGCCCGCCGGCGCACCACCAGCAGGCTGCGCCGTCAGATCGGGTTGTCGGTCGGCGAGCACGCCCGGTCGGTGGCCGAGGTCGCCGCCGAACACAAGGTGTCGTGGCCGACCGCGCACACCGCGTTCTGCGAGGTCGCCGACGAGGTCCTCGACGCGCCTGAGCCGGTGCGGATGCTGGGGATCGATGAGACCCGCCGAGGCCGGCCCCGCTGGAAACGCAGTTCAGATGGTCGCTGGTACCGGGTCGACCCGTGGGACACCGGCTTCGTCGACCTCGACGGCGTCCAGGGCCTGTTAGGACAGACCACCGGCCGCACCTCGGCCGCGGTCGCCGACTGGCTCAACGCCCAACCCGCGGCGTTCCGGGCTTCGATCACCCATGTGGCGATCGACCCGTGTGCCGCCTACGCCGCCGCGGTTGCCCAGGCATTGCCCGATGCGCAGGTGGTCGTCGATCACTTCCACCTGATCAAACTCGCCAATGACATGGTGACCGCGGTCCGTCGTCGAGTCACCTGGGAACGGCGCGGCCGCCGGGGCCGGGCAGTCGACCCGGAGTGGGCCAACCGTCGGCGCCTGCTCACCGCCCGCGAACGCCTCTCCGAGAAGAACTACAAGAAGATGTGGGATGCGTTGCGCGCCAACGATCCTGGGAACGAGGTCCTGGCCGCCTACATCGTGAAAGAGGAACTGCGTGTGCTGCTGGCGCTCGCCCGCTGCCAGCCCGACCGTCATCGGTTGCGCCATAAGCTGTACCGGTTCTACGACCTATGTGCCGAGGTGAACATGCCCGAGGTCACCAAGCTCGCCTCCACGATCGAGACCTGGTGGGCCGGAATCGCCGCGTTCCTCGACACCGGGATCACCAACGCGCGCACCGAAGGCTACAACCGGCTCGTCAAACAGGTGAAACGCGCCGCGTGCGGGTTCCGGAACCTCGAAAACTCACGACGCCGGATACGCTTCCACTGCACCCGCAAACAGCGGGCCAGCATCCAGACTCACTGCTGAGATTGCCCGGATAAGCTCGAAGAGCCCCTATGACTGTCGAGTGAACCCGCATCACGGTCCAGCGGAGTCGAGATCATTTCACCTGTCAGCCGAACCCGCATGACGGCCAGCGAAGCCCGGACTCCGCCTCTGTCCAGAGGAGCCCGGGGCTCAATCTCGGTCTTACCCTCCAGTGATAGCGGCCACCCGAACCAGCGGGCGAAGAGAGGCGCTCATGCTGAGCAGGTGAACCCGCGATGGTCGCCGAGCGAAGTCGAGAACACCCTGTGTCCAGGACTGGCGCGGACCGGAGGCGCCCAGCGCGGAGTTGTCGCGACCGAACTCCTGGCGGTGTCAGGGAAGGTGAGGGCTCAGACCCGAAGCGTGCCCAGTAGGAGGTTCCGGTCGCCGAGGATGGGTGACCGCAGCCGACCTTCGCGGGGTCACAACTCGATTCGACCGGCAGAAAGTCATCGCCCCTATGCCAGGGATGCCGGCTCTTCGAGCTTATCCGGGCAATCTCAGCAGTGAGTCTGGATGCTGGCCCGCTGTTTGCGGGTGCAGTGGAAGCGTATCCGGCGTCGTGAGTTTTCGAGGTTCCGGAACCCGCACGCGGCGCGTTTCACCTGTTTGACGAGCCGGTTGTAGCCTTCGGTGCGCGCGTTGGTGATCCCGGTGTCGAGGAACGCGGCGATTCCGGCCCACCAGGTCTCGATCGTGGAGGCGAGCTTGGTGACCTCGGGCATGTTCACCTCGGCACATAGGTCGTAGAACCGGTACAGCTTATGGCGCAACCGATGACGGTCGGGCTGGCAGCGGGCGAGCGCCAGCAGCACACGCAGTTCCTCTTTCACGATGTAGGCGGCCAGGACCTCGTTCCCAGGATCGTTGGCGCGCAACGCATCCCACATCTTCTTGTAGTTCTTCTCGGAGAGGCGTTCGCGGGCGGTGAGCAGGCGCCGACGGTTGGCCCACTCCGGGTCGACTGCCCGGCCCCGGCGGCCGCGCCGTTCCCAGGTGACTCGACGACGGACCGCGGTCACCATGTCATTGGCGAGTTTGATCAGGTGGAAGTGATCGACGACCACCTGCGCATCGGGCAATGCCTGGGCAACCGCGGCGGCGTAGGCGGCACACGGGTCGATCGCCACATGGGTGATCGAAGCCCGGAACGCCGCGGGTTGGGCGTTGAGCCAGTCGGCGACCGCGGCCGAGGTGCGGCCGGTGGTCTGTCCTAACAGGCCCTGGACGCCGTCGAGGTCGACGAAGCCGGTGTCCCACGGGTCGACCCGGTACCAGCGACCATCTGAACTGCGTTTCCAGCGGGGCCGGCCTCGGCGGGTCTCATCGATCCCCAGCATCCGCACCGGCTCAGGCGCGTCGAGGACCTCGTCGGCGACCTCGCAGAACGCGGTGTGCGCGGTCGGCCACGACACCTTGTGTTCGGCGGCGACCTCGGCCACCGACCGGGCGTGCTCGCCGACCGACAACCCGATCTGACGGCGCAGCCTGCTGGTGGTGCGCCGGCGGGCCGGGATCTGTTCGATGGCCTCGGTGAACGACGCGCGCTTGCACTCGGGGTTGCGGCACCGCCAGCGGATCTTGTTCCACCGCAACACGATCGGATCGGTGCCGTACCCGATATCGCGGGGTGTGGTGACCGCTCGGTCTTTCACCGACCGTGACTTGTGGCCGCAGTCCGGGCAGCACGCTGCCCGCGGATCGGCGGTCACGACATCCACGACACGAGTGCGATCGGCGAGGATGTCCACCCCGACGACCTGCACACCTTCCAGACCCAGCAACAACGACGTAAGCTCGGACACGGCCCCTGCTCCTTCGCTTCTTGAATGCTTCGCAACATCCAGAATCACGAAGGTCAGGGGCCTTTCACGTCAACGACACGGCACAGTCCCGACCAGGACTGCCCGCTCAAGCTCGAAGAGCCGGGATGCCCGGCACCCATAGCTCGCTCTCGCCCCCTCGGTAGTGGGGGCGAGAGCGAGCTACCGGGCGATGTGGCGAGGGGCCACGACACGGAAGATTCCGTGCCGGGAGGCCGGTGCTACGGGGTGAACGGGACCGGTCAGGCGGGCACTGGGTCGGTGGAGGCGCCGGCGTCCTCGACTGCCTCGGTGCGGGCAGCGGCGGCCGTCGTGCCACCGAGGACCGAAGAAAGGGCGAGCCGTCCCGGGCCGAAGAACACCAGAAGCAGGAGGGCCCAGCAGAAGAGTGCGGCCGAGTCGCCGTCGTTCTGGATCGGGAGCAGACCGTCGCCCTGGTGCATCCAGAAGTAGGCGACCGCCATCGCGCCGGATCCGACGAACGCGGCGGCCCGTGTGCCGATGCCGAGGACGACGGCCGCACCCGCGACGAACTCGATGAGAGCCGCCCACCAGGACGGCCAGGCGCCGATATCGGCGGTCCGGCCCCCGTACGGGGTGACGAACCATCCGAACAAGGTCGACGCCCCGTGGCAGAAGAACAAGAAGCCGACGACCACGCGGAACGCCGCGAGGACCCACGGCTGCGCACGATTTAATATGGTTAGCATTACCTAATGTTGACGAGCGATCGGGAATCGGCCAAGAATATGTGACCGCTCTCACTGCTCGGCCGCGAGCCGGTGATGTCCCAGCCGAGGGCGCGTCGTGGCACCGGGCCTGCTCATGCTTAACTTTTGAGATAGCCGTGTCCTACCGGGAGGCGGGGGACCGAACTTTCGGAGGCGCAACATGTGGAGTGCTCTGGGCAGCACGTTCGGGCTGGCGATGGGCCTGGCGCTCAGTCCGCTGGCGATCACCACGGCCCTGATCCTGCTCCTCGGCGACCGCGGCAAGCTGCGCGCGGTCTTCTTCGCCGTCGGCTGGTGGGTGGCGATGTTCGGCATCACTCTGATTCCGATGCTGGTGACCGACGGCGCCGAAGAGGACGACCCCAGCGGGACCTCCGGCGGCGTCGACATCCTGCACCTGGTGTTCGGCGTCCTGTTCTTCGTGCTCGCGGCGCTGACCTGGATCAAACGGCCGAATCACGACCGGGCCGTCAAGGTCGACGAAGCCGAGGAGTCGGCGCTCGAGGTGGTCGAACAGGAGATGCTCGACGTCGAGCCGGCGGGCAAACCGGGCATCCTCGACCGCCTCGACGGCCTCGGTGTCTGGGCCTGCCTGCTGGTCGGCCTGGCGCAGGGCGTGCTGATCATCAAGAACATCCCGCTGGGCATCAGCGCGGGCGCGCAGATCGGTCAGGCGCAGGTGCCGCAGGCCGAGCAGTGGGCGATCGTCGCGATCTTCGCGGCCATCGCCACCGCCGGCGCTCTCATCCCGCTCCTCACCGCGGTGGTCGGTGGTCGCCGTGTCGAAGCCGGCCTCTACGAGGCCCGGCACTGGATCGAGGCCAACATGACTGCCATCACGCTCGTGGTGCTCGTCGTGGTCGGCGGGATCTTCCTCGGCGAGGGCCTCGGTCTCGCCGACTGACGAGCGCTATCGCAGCTCGCGCTTGAGGATCTTCCCGGAGGCGTTGCGCGGAAACGCGTCGACGACGACGACGGATCTCGGGAGTTTGAAGTTCGCGAGGTGCTCGGCCGCAAAGGCCAGGATGTCGTGCTCGGTGACGCCGGCGCCGGGCAGCGTCGTTACATAGGCGCGCCCGACCTCGCCGAGCCGATCGTCGGGCACCCCGACCACGGCGGCCTCGGTCACCCCGGGCACCCGCGTCACGACCTGCTCCACCTCGGCGGGATAGACGTTGAATCCGCCGCAGATGTACATGTCCTTGAGCCGATCGGTGATCGTCAGGTTGCCGCGCGCATCCAGTCGCCCGACGTCGCCGGTATGCAGCCAGCCGTCGGCGTCGATGGTCTCGGCGGTGGCCTTCGCGTCGTTCAGATAGCCGCGCATCACCATGGCGCCCCGGGTGAGCACCTCGCCGTCGTCGCCGAGCCGGACCTCCATGCCGTCGAAGGCCCGGCCGCAGGTGGTCGCGACGGTGACGGCGTCGTCGTCGGCCGTGCAGGTGGTGATGAAGCCGCTGGTCTCGGTCTGGCCGTACGCGGTGATCACGGTGTCGACGCCCAACTCGGTTTGCAGGCGCTCGATCAGAACCGCCGGCACGATGGTCGCGCCGGTGACGATCAGCCGCAGGCTCGACAGGTCGTACGCGGAACGCTGCGGGTCGTCGAGGATCGTCTGGAAGATCGTCGGCGCACCCGGGAACACCGTGACGCGCTGCGCCGCAACCGCTTTCATCGCCTCGCTCGGTGAGTACACCGCGAGCGGCAGCATGGTGGAGCCGAACAGCACGCAGGGCAGGATCCCGGCCTTGTAGCCGAAGGTGTGGAAGAACGGATTGACCATCAGATAGCGGTCGTCGGGGCCGAGGCCGCCGTTCGCGCCCCAGGCCCGCGCCCCGGCGACGGTGTGCCGGTGCTCGGCCAGGACGCCTTTCGGCGCCCCGGTGGTCCCGGAGGTGAAGAGGATGTCGGACAGGTCGTAGGGCCGGACCCGCTCGGCACGACGGCGGGCGAGGCCCGTCGACTCTGGCGTGGCGGAGTCGAGGAAGCGCTGCCAGGTGAGGCTTCGACGGGGCTCAGCCGGCGTGACGTCGGGCTCAGCCGGCGTGACGTCGGGCTCAGCCGGCGTGACGTCGCGCTCAGCCGTCGCGACGACGTCCTCGCCCGACGAACTCAGCGGAATCCCGATCACGGTGCGGTGCTCGGCGATCGGGGAGTCGAGGACCTCGGTGAGCCGGTCGACGCCGGCGAACTCGCCGGCCGCGACGATGACCAGTGCCCCCGACCGGTCCACGATGTCCTGCGCCTCGCTGACCGTGTACCGCGTGTTCAGCGGCACCAGCACCGCTCCGGCGCAGTGCGTGCCGAGTGTCGCGATCGGCCAGTGGTAGCTGTTCGGCGCCCAGATCGCGACGCGGTCGCCGGGTTCCACCCCGAGGGCCACGAGCGCGCCGGCGAAGGCCTCTACCTGCTCGGCGAGCGCGGTCCACGTCAGTTCGACGGGTGTGTCCCACTGCGCGTCGTGCACGGCGATCGCGTCGGGCCACTGCGCCCGGGCGCACGACAGGGCGGCGGGGGTGGTCATCGGGAGCGTCGTCATGATCAAAACCTAACAAATGCTTGGTAGGTTAAGCTAGCGATCATGACCCTTCCCCACGGACCGGGCGACGCGCCGGCGGTCCTCGCCGATCGCGGGCTCGACCTCGGCGAATGGGCCGCGTCCACGCCCGACGCCGACGCGGTCTTCGCCGCCGCGGTACGCCGATGGCTCGACGACAACCTCACCGGCGAGTTCGCGCACCTGCGCGGGCGCGGCGGACCCGGCAGTGAGCACGAGTTCTTCGCCGAACGGCTGGCCTGGGATCGCCACCTCGCCGCCGCCGGCTGGACGTGTCTGGGCTGGCCGGTCGCCCACGGTGGGCGCGGGGCCACCCTCGCGCAGCGCATCATCTTCCATCAGGAGTATGCGCGCGCGAACGCACCGGCGCGGGTGAACCACCTCGGTGAGGAACTCCTCGGTCCCACCCTCATCGAGTACGGCACGCCCGCGCAGCAGGCGCGCTTCCTGCCGGGCATCGTCGGCGTCACCGAACTGTGGGCGCAGGGCTACTCCGAACCGGGCGCGGGCAGCGACCTCGCGGACATCGCGACGACGGCGGTACGCCGCGGCGACGACTGGGTGATCAACGGCCAGAAGATATGGACCTCGCTGGCGCACCTGTCGCAGTGGGCGTTCGTACTCGCGCGCACCGAGCCCGCCGACGGGACGTCGTCGCGTCACCGGGGCCTGAGCTTTCTGCTGGTGCCGCTCGACCAGCCGGGCGTCACCATCGTGCCCATCCAGCAGATCACCGGCACCAGCGAGTTCAACGAGGTCTTCTTCGACGACGCGGTGACCGAAGCGAGCCTGGTCGTCGGTGAACCCGGTGACGGCTGGAAGGTGGCGATGGGCCTCCTGCAGTTCGAGCGCGGCGTCTCCACGCTCGGGCAGCAGGTCGGCTTCACCCGCGAGCTCGACGACCTCGTCGAGCTCGCGAAAAGCAATGGCGCGGTGAAGGATCCGGAGATCGCCAGCCGACTGCGGCGCGCCCGGATCGGTCTGATGGTGATGGACGCCAACGCCCGACGCACCCTCGCCGGGGACGTGGTCTCGGCGACCGGGGCGGCGTCGGTCGCCAAGCTGCTCTGGGCCGGCTGGCACCGCGATCTCGGTCAGCTGGCCGCCGACGTGGCCGGTGCCACGGTCCTGCTCGGCCCGGCCGCCACCTCCGAGGGCCGGCCGAACGACATCTACCGCCCCGATCACGTCGAACTCGACGAGTGGCAACGACTCCTGCTGTTCACCCGCGCCGACACCATCTACGGCGGTTCCAACGAGGTGCAGCGCAACATCATCGCCGAGCGCGTGCTCGGCCTTCCCCGAG
This sequence comes from Gordonia sp. PP30, assembly GCF_023100845.1. Lineage (NCBI taxonomy): Bacteria > Bacillati > Actinomycetota > Actinomycetes > Mycobacteriales > Gordoniaceae > Gordonia > Gordonia sp. PP30. Next base: position 616,026 of record NZ_CP095864.1, read on the forward strand.
AGGCACGAGGATGACCCGACCCGTCTCCCCGCTGGCGGCCGTTCCGGACGAGACCCCCGGGCACGGACTACTGACCGGACGTCACGCCGTCGTCACCGCCGCGGCGGGCACCGGTATCGGCTTCGCCACCGCGCGGCGCCTGTTGCTGGAGGGCGCCGACGTGGTGGTCTCGGACTTCCACGCACGACGCCTCGCCGAGACCGCCGACACCCTCGCCGCCGAGTTCCCCGCGCGCCGGATCGAGGCCGTCGTCTGCGACGTCACCAGCACCGCGCAGGTCGATGCGCTCATCGCCGACGCGGCCGCCCGTCTCGGCCGGATCGATCTCCTGGTCAACAACGCCGGCCTCGGCGGGGAGACACCCGTCGCCGACATGACCGACGACCAGTGGGACCGTGTTCTCGACGTCACCCTCACCAGCTGCTTCCGCGCCACCCGCGCGGCGCTGCGCTACTTCCGCGACGCCTCGTGCGGCGGCGTGATCGTCAACAACGCGTCGGTGCTTGGCTGGCGGGCGCAACGCGGACAGGCGCATTACGCCGCCGCGAAGGCCGGCGTGATGGCGCTGACCCGCTGCGCCGCGGTCGAGGCCGCCGACTACGGTGTCCGGATCAACGCCGTCGCGCCGTCGATCGCCCGCCACCCTTTCCTAGCCAAGGTCACCAGCGACCGGTTGCTCGACGAACTCGCCGAGCGTGAGGCCTACGGCCGTGCCGCCGAGGTCTGGGAGATCGCGGCGACCATCGCCATGCTCGCCTCCGACTACTCCACGTACCTCACCGGCGAGGTGGTCTCCATCTCCAGTCAGCGCGCCTGAGCCGTCTTCCCTTCTCCCCGAGGAGCTTTCCCGATGTCCACACCCCAGGCTTACGTCGTCGACGCGATCCGCACCCCGGTCGGCAAGCGCGGCGGCTCGCTCGCCACGGTGCACCCCGCCGACCTCGGCGCCCACGTCATCACCGCGATCGTGGAGCGGACCGGCATCGACCCGGCGGTGGTCGACGACGTGATCTTCGGGTGCGTCGACACCATCGGCCCGCAGGCCGGGAACATCGCCCGCACGGCCTGGCTGGCAGCCGGGATGCCGCTGGGCGTGCCGGGCACCACCGTCGACCGGCAGTGCGGATCGAGCCAGCAGGCCATCCACTTCGCCGCGCAGGCGGTGATGAGCGGAACGCAGGACGTCGTCCTGGCCGGCGGTGTCCAGAACATGAGCGCGATCCCGATCAGCCAGGCGATGATCGCCGGCCGCGAGTTCGGATTCCCCACGCCCACAGCGGGATCCGTCGGCTGGGAGCGGCGTTTCGGCGATACCGAGATCAGCCAGTTCGTCGGCGCCGACATGATGGCCAAGCGCTGGAACCTCGGCCGGCGCGAGATGGAGGAGTGGGCGCTGCGCAGCCACGACCGCGCTCGCGCGGCCCTCGCCGACGGCACGTTCGACGCCGAGACCGTCGCGCTGGGCGACTGCGTGGCCGACGAATGCCCGCGGGACACGAGCCTGGCGAAGATGGCCGCGCTCGACGTCCTCCTGGACGGCTCCGACCTCACGGCGGCGATGGCCTCCCAGATCTGCGACGGGGCGGCGGCCACGCTCATCGTCTCCGAGGACGCCCTGACCCGCTACGGCCTGACCCCGCGGGCGCGCATCCACCACATGACCGTGCGTGGCGACGATCCGGTGATGATGCTGTCGGCGCCGATCCCGGCGACCGCGCATGCCCTCGACAAGACCGGCCTGTCGATCGACGACATCGACGTGGTCGAGATCAACGAGGCGTTCGCGCCGGTGGTTCTGGCCTGGCTGAAGGAGACCGGCGCCGACCCCGAGCGGGTGAATCGGCACGGCGGGGGCATCGCGCTGGGGCATCCGCTGGGGGCGACCGGTGCCAAGCTCTTCGCCACGCTGCTGAACGAGCTCGAGCGCACGGGCGGTCGTTACGGGCTGCAGACCATGTGCGAGGGCGGCGGTACCGCGAACGTCACCATCGTCGAGCGGCTAGGCCGTGCCTCCTGAGTCTCTTTCCGGTCATCGGCGGCCCGCTGAACGACTGGCGGCGTTGTCGTCGGTCGGCATAGCGCCGCCATGCCTCCGCCTTGCCGGCCGCCCAGCGGATCCACCGATGCCTTCGGAGAAGTCTCAGGAGACACGGCCTCGGCTGAATCGGCGCGTCGCGCCGATCGGGCGGTGCGCCGGGAGGAGGTCGGTGGCGCTGACGGTCAGCGCGGCCACCACGATCCCGACCACGATGCCGACCAGGGTGTCGGCGATCCGGTCGAGCGCGACGGTCGGGTCCAGTCCCGCGCCGAGGGCGGTCAGTAGCAAGGCCATCGGGGTCACCGCGATGCTGCAGAGCGTGTAGTTCACCGGTGCGGTGATCTCGGCGATGGTCTGGAAGACCACGATCGCCAGGACCGCACCCCAGTACCCCAGCGGCAGCATGAGGAGTCCGGCGGCGATACCGGCGCCGACCACGTTGCCGAGCAGCCGGGCGATCCCCCGGGAGACGGTGAGGTGGAAGTCCACGCCCTGCAGCGCGGCGACCGCACCCATCGCCGCCCACATCGGATGCGCGAATCCGGCGGCGCCGGCGATCAGCGCGCTCACCGCCGCGGCGGCCGTCATCCGCGCCGCCGTGGCGGCCAGATGCCGAGGTGGGATCCGGACCAGTGCCCGCCGGACCGGCTCGTATCCGGTCTCCTCCGCCGCCGCGGGGCCGCGGCCGAGCCGGTGCCGGGCGCGGGTGTACAGCCACGGGCTCAGTGCGGCCGCCATCCCGATGACCGAGCCGAGTGCCGTCGCCGTCGTCGCACGCGCGAGATCCCCTGCGCCGGAGACGAATCCGGCGCCCGCGGTGGCGGCGAACACGAAGACCACGGCCCCGGGGCCCGCCGCCCGCAGGGCTCCGACGAGGAGCGCCGCGCAGCCGGCGAGCAATGCGATCACCGCGGTCTCGATGAGCAGGGAGTCGCCCGCGAGACCGACCAGTCCGCCGATCGCGACGGAGGCCGTGACGGCGACGCTCAGCGCCGCGAGGCGGCCGGCGCGCATCCGGTACGGATCGGGACGGCAGAACGCCGAGACCAGCGCCCCGAGAGCGGCGATACCCGCGACGTCTTTCGCGCCCAGCAGCCCACCGACCATCAGGACCAGGCCGACGGCCGCGCCGACGCGCACCGGCGCCCAGTAGCTCGCCTTGCTCGGATCCAGCGTGAGTGCGCTGCGCCAGCCGGGGCTGCGCAGCGGATAGGTGAGCGCGGCGGAGCGGGCCGGCGGGGTGCGGGAGTCGGACGGGATCACCAGATCATGGTAACAGTGTTTTACTAGTAAAATAAATATCCGGAGAAGCCGTCGGCGTAGGCTCAGCCGCGTGTCCCAGGATCCGTCGGAGAGTGAGCGTGGTGACCTCGTCGACCGCATTCAGGCCGAATGGGCGCAGGCTTACCCGCAGTATGACGTCGCGCCCATCGCGGTGCTCGGCCGGATTCAGCGCGTCGCCTCGGTCGCCAGTCAGCGGCTCGATCGGCAGTTGGAGCAGCACGGCGTCACTCGTTCGGAGTTCGACGTCCTCGGTGCCCTGGCGCGCGCGGGGCGGCCGTTGCGGGCCAGCGAGGTCGTGTCCACCACCACGCTCAGCGGCGCGTCGATCACCAAGCTCACCGAGGCCCTGGTCCGGCGCGGACTGGTCCGGCGCGGCCGGTCGCCGGTCGACGGCCGGGTGGTGCTGCTCGAGGTGACCGATGCGGGGCGCGGCGTCGTCGATCAGGAGCTGCCGCGCCGACTCGCCGACGACGAGGCGGTGCTGGCCGGGCTGTCGCCGCGGGAGCGCGAGACGCTCGTCGTCCTGCTGCGGCGCGTGGCGCGGTCGCTGGAGGATTCGCCTCCGCCGTGAGGGCCGCGTAAGTTTCCTTATGTGGCGCGGGCAACGTCTGCTAGTACCGTAGAGACGAAGGTGTGCGTCCGTCCCAAGCGCGCCGACATCCGAACTTACGGGGAATGTGGAGAAGCCGATGACCAAGCCAGCCGATGTGACCACCCGGCCCGGAGACAAGGTGTCTTCCGAGTCGCACACTCTGGGTGAACTGCTCGAGATCCAGAAGGCGGCGTTCCTGCGCGACGGCATTCCGGACGCGAAGACGCGCGTCGACCGCATCAATCGCCTCGGACAGATGCTGCTCGACAATGAGAAAGCGATCACCGAGGCCCTGAATGCCGACTTCGGTACCCGGCCCCGCGAACTGTCCATCGCCACCGATGTCGCCGGGTGCCTCATCGACCTGACCCATCAGCGTCGGCATGCCGCGGAGTGGATGCGTGAGACCAGCGTCGCCAAGGTGCAGGGGCTCCTCGGGTTCAAGCAGCGTCTGCGGCACGACCCGCTCGGCGTCGTCGGCATCATGGGTCCGTGGAACTTCCCGCTGCAGCTGACCATCGTGCCGGCCGGCTCGGCGTTCGCTGCGGGTAACCGCGTCCTGATGCGGCCGTCGTCGATCACCGCGCGGACCACCGAGGTGATCGCCCGCGTCGCGCCCGACTACTTCTCGATCGAAGAGTTCGCGGTGGTCACCAGCAAGCACGGTGGTGGCAGCGACTTCGCCAAGCTGCCCGTGGACCACATGTTCTTCACCGGATCGCCCGAGGTCGGCGCGTCGGTCGCGCAGGAGGCCGCCAAGAATCTGGTGCCGGTCACCCTGGAACTCGGCGGCAAGAATCCGGCGATCGTCGACATCGACACCGACATCACCGAAGCCGCGAACTTCCTGGCCGACGCCCGGATGATCAACGGCGGCCAGGTCTGCCTGTGCCCCGACTACGTGTTCGTGCCCGAGGCGAAGGTCGGCGAGTTCACCGAGAAGGTGATCGCCCGCTGGACCAAGAACTACCCGACCATCGTCGACAACTCGCAGTACACCTCCACGATCAACGAGAAGAACTACAACCGGATCGTCGGCCTGATCGACGACGCCGTCGAACTGGGCGCCACCAAGCGCCAGGTGATCCCGGCCGGTGAGGATCTGCCGAACGCGGCGACGCGCAAGATCCCGCCGACCCTGCTCACCGGGGTCAAGGCCGGTATGAAGATCGAGGAGGACGAGGTCTTCGGGCCGGTCCTCACCGTGTACCCGTACCGCAACCAGGCCGAGGCCATCGACAAGATCAATGCCGCCGGGCACCCGCTCACCCTGTACTGGGTCGGCAAGGACAACGAGCGGCTGGCGCACGTCGCCGATCACACCCGCAGCGGCTCGATCAGCGGCAACGACTTCGCGCTGCACCTGCTCTCCGGCGGCCTGCCGTTCGGCGGCGTCGGCCGCTCCGGCATGGGCAACTACCACGGCCACTTCGGATTCGAGACGTTCAGCCACGCCCGCGCGGTGACCGTCTCGACCATGCCGATCAAGTTCGCCGAGCTGGTCTCCGCGCCGTTCACCAAGAGCGACACCCGCCTGACCGACGCGCAGATGAAGATGTGGCGCTTCCTCCAGGGCCGCGCTTCGCGAAAGTCCGCCAAGCGCTGACTCCCGCAGAACCCATGATGGTCGGACTTCGACCGCGCGTCGTCGCAGGCTCCGCCGCGCATGCTCAGCACCCGCGGAGTCGAGACCACACTCGTGTCGAGGTGGGTGATCTCGACTCCGCTCGATCAGCTTGACGGGTACCGCTCGATCAGCTTGAGGTCCGGTGAGGGTCCGGCTCGACCAGGTTGAGGTCCCGCTCGACCAGGTTGAGGTCCCGCTCGACCAGCTTGACGGGTACTGCTCGATCAGCGTCTGGTTCCGCCCGGCGACTACTGTGCTCGCCACGACCAAGCACTTGCTAGGGTGGAGCGGTGACAGCGAAGGCGCAGGTGCGCGCGGGATCCCGGCGCGACGAACTCCTCGGCATCGCCGGGGAACTGTTCGCCGAGCGCGGTCTGCGTTCGACGACGGTGCGCGACATCGCCGACGCCGCGGGCATCCTGTCGGGCAGCCTGTATCACCACTTCGACTCCAAGGAGTCGATGGTCGACGAGTTGCTGCGCGGATTCCTCGACGGACTCTTCGCGCGTTACCGGGAGATCGCGGATGCCGGCCTCGGTGCCGCGGACACGTTGCGGCAGTTGGTGATCGCTTCGTTCGAGTCGATCGACGCGCAACATACGGCGGTGGCGATCTACCAGAACGAGGCGCGGCATCTGGCCGGCGAGGAACGCTTCGCCTACATCGGTGAACGCAACGTCGAGTTCCGGGAACTCTGGGAGTCGGTCCTGCGTCGCGGTGTCGACGACGGCGAGTTCCGCCCGGATCTCGACGTCGACCTGGTGTACCGGTTTCTCCGCGACACCGTCTGGATCGCGGTGCGCTGGTACCGGCCGGGTGGCCCGAAGTCGGTGGAGCAGATCGCCGACCAGTACCTCGCGGTGGTGCTGGAAGGCATCCTTCCGCGCTGATCGAACTTCGGTTAGTCGTCATTCACTGAATTTCCGGAATCGGCGTCGCCGCGGTGTGGCATGGCGCATACTGGCGCCATGAGTGAACAGTCGCGGGACATCGCGGACCAGATCCGGCAGTGGCTTGAGGTGTACGGGGCATCGGACGCGAGCGCGGCCCACCTGCTCGTCGACCGGCACGACCCGTCCCAGGTCGCCTTCACCCAGATCGACGTCGATCCGGCGGGCGGCCTGACCGGGGAAGACATCACCTACGGGCAGCTCGCCGATGAGTCCAGGAGGCTGGCGACCGTGCTGGCCCAGCGCGGGATCGGCCGCGGCGACACCGTCGGGGTGCTGATGAGCAAGCGCCGCGAACTCGTGGTCACCCTGCTCGCGATCGCTCGGCTCGGCGCCGTCTATATTCCGCTGTTCACCGCGTTCGCATCGCCCGCGATCGAGATGCGGTTGCGCGGCGGCGACGCCGCGCTGGTGGTCACCGAGCCGGGCCAGGCCGACAAGGTCGCCGGGATTCCGGAGGTCGACACCCTGGTGACCGGGCCGGAGTTCGACGCGCTGATCGCCGCGAGCGAGCCGTACGACCAGTCGGTCGCCGTCGGCGGCGACGGTGCGCTGATCCTCTTGTTCACCAGCGGCACCACCGGCAACCCGAAGGGAGTGCCGGTCTCCGTGCGGGCGCTCGCGTCGTTCCACGCCTACATGCACTACGGGCTCGACGTCGCCGCCGACGACGTCTTCTGGAATGCCGCCGATCCGGGCTGGGCGTACGGCCTCTACTACGGAATCCTCGGACCGCTGGCGACCGGCCGCCGGAATCTGCTGCTGCGCGCGGGCTTCTCGCCCGCCACCACCCTCGAAGTGCTGAAGCGGTGGGGTGTCACCAACTTCGCCGCCGCGCCGACCGTCTATCGCAGCCTGTCCAACGACCCGCAGTTCACCGGGATCCGGTTGCGGCACGCCTCCTCGGCCGGCGAGCCGCTGACACCCGATGTGATCGACTGGGCGGGCCGTGCGCTCGGGACCGAGGTCCGCGACCACTACGGCCAGACCGAGCACGGCATGTTCATCAACAACCACTGGAACGAGGCGTTGCGTGAGCCGGTGATCCCGGGCTCGATGGGCTTCGAGATGCCGGGATTCAGCTGCGGGATCGTCAACGGGGAGATCGCGATCGACACCGCGGCGAGCCCGCTGATGTGGTTCACCGGCTACCTCGACGCGCCGGAGAAGACCGCCGCGCGGTTCACCGGCCCCGACCGCTCGGGCTGGTACCTGACCGGCGACGCCGGCCGCCGGGACGACGACGGCCGCTTCTTCTTCACCGCCCGCGACGACGACGTGATCATCATGGCCGGCTACCGCATCGGCCCGTTCGACGTCGAGAGCGTCCTCATCACCCACCCGTCGGTGATCGACGTCGCCGTCGTCGGCCGTCCCGACCAGCTGCGCGGCGAGGTACTGGAAGCGTTCTGCGTCCTCGCCGACGGCGTGCCCGGCACCGATGAGCTGGAGAAGGAGCTGCAACAGCTGGTGAAGGACGGCTTCGCCGCCCACGCCTACCCCCGGACCGTGCACTGGGTCGACGAACTCCCGAAGACCCCGAGCGGCAAGATCCAGCGGTTCAAACTCCGCCAGCAGTGAGAACTCGTCCTCCGCGATATGCCGAGAACGGTACATCGCGGAGGACGAGTTCCACGGGGCTCACAGTGCGCGGATCAGGGGCGCGGTCCACCGTGGTAGGCGAGCAGGCCGCCGTCGGCGACGAAGGTGCCACCGGTGCAGTAGCTCGACGCGGGACTGGCGAGGAACAGCATCAGCTCGGCGATCTCGCGGGGTTGCGCGTACCGTGCCATCGGCGGCGCTTGGGCGAAGGCATCCATGACCGCCTGGGGATCCTCCGGGTTGGCGTCGGTGTGGAGTCCGCCCATCATGGTGGTGTCGGTCAGCCCGGGGTGAACGGTGTTCACCCGGATGCCCTCGGTGGCCAGTTCCACCGCGGCGTTGCGCATGATGCCGACCACCGCGTGCTTGGAGGCGGTGTACGGCGTGGAGCCGTAGTATCCGCTGAGTCCCTGCGTCGACGACGTGATCACCACGCTGCCGCCCCCGCGCTCGCGCAGGTGCGGGACGGCCGCGCGCAGGCCGTACCAGACGCCCTTCATGTTGATGGCGATCACCCGGTCGAACAGCTCTTCCGGATAGTCCATCAGCGAGTACGACGACCCGAAGGTGCCCGCGTTGAGGATCACCGCGTCGAGGCCGCCCCAGGTGTCCACCGCGTAGCGGGTGTACGCCTCCACCTGCTCGCGGTCGGTGACGTCGGCGGTGAAGACGTCGACCTTGTCGCCGGTCACCTTGTCGCGGGCCGCAGCGAGCGCCTCCTCATCGAAGTCGACCATCAGCACGGCGCTGCCTGCCTCGGCGAGCGCCTGCGCGGTGGCCGTTCCGATGCCGCCCGCGGCGCCGGTGACGATACTGACCTTGTCGGTCATCGTGTCCATGAGATGTGTCCTTACTTTCCGAGGTGGGTCTGGAACCAGTCGAGCTGAACGGGGGCGGAGGTCGCGAAGGCGTCGTCGATGTAGGCGTCGAAGTGCCCGCCGGGCAGGACCAGGAGCTTCTTCGGTTCGCGGGCCTCTTCGTAGGCGCCCAGCGCGAGGTCGCACGGGGTGAGGACGTCGTCGGTCGCGACCACCAGGAGCAGCGGCGTCGGTGAGATGCGGGCGATGAAGGCCGCCGGGAGGTATTCGGTGAAGAGCTCCACCGAGCGCAGGGTGATCAGGTTCTCCCAGTTGGTGGCGCGTTCGCGGATCGGTCCGAAGAAGAAGTCGTGGCTGTCCTGGGTCGGCAGGGCGCACGGCTCGTCGGCGGACTGATCGAAGGTGACCGGAATGGTCAGGGGGTCCTCGCCGCGCAGCCGTCCGGCGCGGTCGGCGTCGAAGCCCTGGCGGAGGGTCGGCCAGACGTCGGACCGGATCAGCCGGCGGGCGTTCTCCAGCCCGTCGACGAGCGGCACCTGGGAGACGACGCATTTCACGCGGCGGTCCAGGGCGGCGACGACGAGTACATGCGCGCCGCTGTAGCTCGACCCCCAGATACCGACCCGGCCGGCGTCGATGCCGTCCTGCCCGGAGATCCAGGTGATGGCATCCCGATAGTCGGACACCTGCTGCCACGGATCGATCTCCGCCGGACGCGGTCCGTCGCTCTCGCCGAGATTCCGGTTGTCGTAGACCAGGACGTCGAAACCGCCGTCGGCGAAGTAGCCGCCGAAGTCGTCGAGGTACATCTCCTTGGTGGCCGAGAAGCCGTGCGCCATGACGATCACCGGCCGGTTGTCGCCCTCGCCCCGATACCACCACCCGCGCAGGGTGGTGCCGTCCTCGGTCTGGAACTCGCAGTTCCGTCTTTCTGCCATTTCTCAACTCCCGATCAGGCCGCCCGCCGGGCGCGGTGGCGGCTGTGAATCGAGTCTGCGATGTGGGTCACACCGGCGGCTGTGGCGCCAGTGCAGAGATCTTGGTCGGTGTCTGCACAATGCGGCCGAGGTGTGAGCGGGCTCTCCGGAGTCCTCGGCAGGAGGCCGTTTCTATGCCACGATCGAAGGGTGACGGTGGTCCAGCCAGCTGCGGCACCGAAGCGCGAGGCGCCCGGTGTGTCGACGGTCGGCGACTTGTCGTCGTTCATCACCCGGTGGCATCGGGGCTGGTCCGTGCATTCGGCGGGTGCCCCGCTGATGGAGCAGCCGATCCGTCGCTACGAGTTGGGCGGTCTGGACATCGTCCACTGCGTCACCGAGTCGTGCTCCGGGGTGCGGACGCGGTCATCGATCGATGCGCACGACGACACGGTCCTCGGCTTGCTCACCGTGCTGGAGGGCCGCGAGGTCGTCGAACTCGACGGTGAACCGGTCACCCTCCACGCCGGGCAGTCGTTGCTCTGGGACACCCGGTCGCAGGGTTCGTTCTCGGCGTCGGAGAACCTTCGCAAGTTCACCGTCTTCCTGCCCCGGGATCTGGTCGCGGCATGGACGCCCCACCTCGATGAACTGCTCGCCGCGGGGCCGATCCGGGCCGAGCGGACCCTCGCTCTGCGGGCGTTGGCCGAGGCGCTCGACCGCACACCCGAGCCGATCCTCGCCGAACAGCCGGCCGTCGCGCTGGGCAGCGCCTTCCGGGAGCTGCTGTTCGTCACGCTCGACCTGGCGCATCGCCCGTCGGCGGCGGACTGGGCCGACCAGCGCTGGCGTCGCGCCGTGGAATTCGTCGAAGACCGGCTCCCCGGCTCCACCACCGCCGAAGAACTGGCGACGCATCTCTCGCTCTCGGTCCGGGCCGTCTACCAGATGTTCGCCGACCGGGAGATCACGCTGCGGCAGTATGTGCGTGAGCGGCGCCTGTACCGGGCGCGCGCCGAGCTGGTGAGCGAACTGTCCCGGCCGATCGGGGAGATCGCCGGCACGTGGGGATTCGCGGACCAGTCCGCGTTCACCAAGGCCTTCCGGCGGATGTTCGGCGAGACGCCCGGCAACGCCCGCCGACGCTGACCGGCCGTGGCGGTCGAGCGGAGTCGAGATCATGACGGTCGAGCGGAGTCGAGATCATGACGGTCGAGCGGAGTCGAGACCACGCCTCTCGGTAGGATCGACGCCCTGCTGACAACGAGGGGGAGCTGTGTCCGTACTGGCCGACGACCTGCCGGAGATCCAATACCGCTACGAGTGCGTCGACGGCGACGTCTGGCGCTTCACCCGCGGCGGCATGCGGGTGTGGCCGGTGGGGAACTGGGGCTGGCGGTGACGGCGGTGTTCGAGGCGGTCTGCTTCATCGCTCTGTCGCTGGTCTTCGGCACCTGGTGGTTCCTGCTCGGCCTTCCCGCCGTTCTGGGGGTGATCGCACTGATCACGCTGCTCAAGAGTTACCGGGCGAATCGGAGACTCTTGTCGCCAGGAAGCGTCATGTCCGCCGGCTACAGCGATACCGCGCTCCGGCTCGAGGACGGCGGAGTCACGCTGACGGTGGCCTATTCGCGGCTGGAGCAGGTCACGAGGATGCGCGGCTTCGTGGTGGTCAAGGTGCGCAAGGGACGCCGGATCCTGATTCCGGAGGAGAACGCGCCGGCGGAGGCCGTGGCGAAGATCCGGGCCGGGATCGCGGCGGCATGACGGCGGCTGGGACATGCCGCCTGATCGGCATGTCCGCTCGATCAGCGTGCTCGCCGGGTGGACGCGGTGACGGTGAACTTCGGGTTCCGGGCGATCTGCCGGGTCGGGCCGACCAGGCGATCCAGCGCCGGGCGGTACCGCAGGTGTGAGTTCCACACGCACCACAGCTCGCCGCCCGGGGCCAGGGCGCGCCCGGCGTCGGCGAACAGGTGCTCGGCGATCCCGGTCGACAGGGACGCATCGCTGTGAAACGGCGGATTGAGCAGCACCAGCTCTTGTGAAGCCTCCGGCAGCGTCTCCAGGCCGTCGGCGCGGACGACGTCGACGCGCTCGCCGACACCGTTGGCGGCCGCGGTCGCCCGGGCCGACGCCACCGCGGCGGCGCTGCGGTCCGTCGCGACGACGCGCACGTCTGGCCGCCGCGCGGCGAGCGCCGCGGCGACGATGCCGGAGCCGCAGGCCAGGTCGACGGCGGTCGGTGCCGCGGGCAGCGCGTCGAACTGCTCCAGCAGGAACCGGGTACCGATGTCGATCCGGGTCCCGGCGAAGACGCCGCCGTGTGCGACGACGGTCAGCCCGAGATCGGCGTGGAACTCGGTGCGCGGCCACTGTCCGGCTGATGCCGCCGCGTCGAGGGTCTTTGCGCCACTGGCGATCAGCACGCGGGACTTCTGCCGCGCGTGGGTGACGTCGACGCGCTCGAAGACGGCGCGCAGGACGTCGTTCATGGCCACCGACATGTGCTTGATCCGCCCGCCGGCGAACACCCGGACGCCCGGGTCGGCGTGCGCGGCGATCAGGGCGGCGAGTTCGGCGAGCCGGTCGAGGGAGCGTGGCAGCCGCAGCAGCACCGTCGTCGCCCCGGCGAGGAGTCCGGAATCGAGCGGGCGGGCGGTGAACACACCGGTCGTGCCGAGGCGTTCGGCGTTGGCGGACAGCGCGCGTTCGCCGGTCAGCAGATTCTGGTGGACGCGGATGTCGCGCGCACCCAGCTCGGCCGCGCCCAGCGTGAGCGCGCCGTAGGCGTCGTCGATCACCGCCAGCGCGCCGTCGGGGGTGGCGGCGATCGCCGCGGCGGCCTCGTCGAGCAGCAGCCGGTCGGCGGCGTCGACCGCGGTCAGACCCGGCCCCTCGACGTCGGGGAAGCGCCGGAGAGCGGTCGGACGGAGCGCGGTGAGATCCACGAGTTCAGAGACTACCGATCACTTTCGGCCGGCCCGGTGGTCTATCTCTGTGACGGCACTTGACCGCAAGCGCCGCGGACGCGAGGAGAACCACCATGCACGACATGATCTTCATCAACTACGCCGTCGCCGATCTGGACCGCTCGCGGGAGTTCTTCACCGCGCTCGGCTACCGGTTCGACGACCGCTTCTGCGACGGCAACGCCGCCGCGCTGGTCCTGGGCGACCACATCGTCTGCATGCTGATGCGCCGCGAGTTCTACGCGGACTTCACCGACAAGCAGATCGTCGACGCGACCACGTCGAGTGAGGTTCTGGTCAATCTGAGTGCGGCCGGCCGGGAGGAGGTCGACCAGATCGTCGACCGCGCGGTGGCGCTCGGCGCGAAGGACGGCCGTACCGACGACCACGGCTTCATGTACGGCCGCGATTTCGAGGACCTCGACGGCCACGGGTGGGGCATCATGTGGATGGATCCCGCCGCGGTCGAGGCCGGGCCGGAGGAGTTCATGAAGCAGCAGCAAGGAGCGTGAGGTGCACGACGACGGCCCCTCGACCGGCGGCTTCGACGAGCTGACCGCCGCCGTGTCGCGCGCGGAACTGCTCGCCCACTGCTACCGCATGCTCGGTTCGGCGACCGACGCCGAGGACGTGGTGCAGGAGGTCTACCTGCGGGCCTGGCGGGCGTTCCACCGATTCGAGGGGCGGTCGTCGACGCGCACCTGGCTGTACAAGATCGCGACCAACACCTGCCTCACCGCGCTGGAGAGTCGTGCGCGGCGGCCGCTGCCGACCGGGCTGGGCACTGATGCGTCGGACCCGGCCGTCCCGGTGGTCGCCGACACCGAGACCCGCTGGCTGGGACCGCTGCCCGACGCCGCCCTCGGCGACCCGGCCGATGCCGCGACCCGGAAGGAGAGCGTCGGTCTGGCGATGGCGGCGGCGCTGCAGCATCTGCCCGCGACGCAGCGCGCCGTGCTGATCCTGCGCGACGTGCTCGCCTTCTCGGCCGCCGAGACCGCCGGCCTGCTCGACGTCTCGGTGGCGTCGGCGAACAGCGCGCTGGCCCGCGCCCGGAAGACGCTCGCCGCGGTGCGGGCCCGGGACACCGCGATCGGCGAGGGCGCCCGCGCCGACCGGCTCACCGCGCACGAGCAGCGCGTCTGGGACGAGTTCTGTGCTGCCTTCGAGCGGTACGACATCGACGGCGTGGTGAGTGTCCTCGCGGCGGACGCCGTGTGGGAGATGCCGCCGTTCCCCGGCTGGTATCGGGGTGCCGAGCGGATCGGTGAACTCAGCCGCGCGCAGTGCCCGGCCCAGCGGCCCGGCGACCTCGCGATGGTGCCGACCACGGCGAACGGGCTGCCGGCCGCCGGGATGTACCTGCGCGACGGCGACGAGTGGCGCCCGTTCCAGCTCGACGTCCTCACCATCTCCGGTGGCGCGGTGACGCACGTCGGAGCGTTCTTCGAGCCGGCGCTGTTCGCGCTGGCCGGTCTCCCTGATCGGCTCACCGATCCGGGCGCGCCGACGGCTATCCTCGGGAGGGTCGAGTCCACCGCGACGGAGTGAAGGAGGGGCCGTGCGTGCATCGAGATCGCGAGCCGCCGCGCTCGTGATGGTCGCCGCCGGGGCCGTCGTCCTCGGCGGGTGCACGGTCGACGGGACCGCGGTCAAGGCCGGTGGCCCGGCCGGAACGACGACACCGACGGTTTCCGTGACGTCGTCCGCGGCGCCGTCCTCGACGTCGCCGTCCACGAGCGTGCACAGCACCGCCCGGTCCACCTCCGCGAGCACGACCTCCGAGAAGTCGCCGGAGACCACCAGCAGCGCGGCGTCCGGCATGGCCGCTCAGGCGTGGACCATGACGTGCCACACCTACCGTCGTCTCACCCCCGACGAGCAGAAGGAGGTGACGGCCGAACTCGGCCGCCGCCTGCATAAGAAACAGCTCATCGACAACGACCGGTCGTTCGCGATCGTGAACTCGTTCTGCAACGACGGACTGGTCCGGAACAGCCAGGGCGTGCGGGACTCCGAGTAGCGGGGGCTTCGACACCGGCTCGTTCCTCGCCGGGCTCAGCCGGCGGGGCAGATCGGCCCCCATGCCGGTCGAGCGGCGTTCATGCCGGTCGAGCGGAGTTCATGCTGGTCGAGCCGCCCCCATGCTGGTCGAGCGGAGTCGAGACGGGGGTGTGATCTCGACTCCGCTCGATCGTCGTGTTGGGCGGAGTCGGGTCCGCCCCGCCGGCTGAGTCTGCTCAGCCGACGGAGAACTCGGACAGCGCGGCGAGTCGTGCGTGCGCCTGAGTCATCACCGACTGGATCAGCTCGTCGCAGCTGGGTAGATCGTCGAGCAGTCCCACCACCTGACCGGAGGCCAGCACGCCCGCCTCGGTGTTGCCGTCGACCAGCCCGGCCCGCAGCAGCATCGGGGTGTTGCCTGCCATGATGATCTGCTGCCAGGTGCGTTCCCCCGAGCGCTTCATCGCGCGCCCGTCGCGGAGCATGGTGGTCCAGCGCATGCCGGTCAGCTGCTTGAACTCGTGCGCGTTGCGGGCGGCGGCCACCAGAGCCTTGGTGCGCGAACCGCTTTCGAGCGCGTCGACCAGTTCGGTCCGCAGCACGCGGTGCGGAACGCCGTCGACCTTGGTGGAGACGACGGTGTCGGTGAGTCCGCGCTGCAGGTATTCCCGTTTGACGCTGTCGGGCACCGCGGAGTCGCTGGTGAGGAGGAACCTGGTGCCCATCGCGATCCCGTCGGCACCGTAGGCGAGGGCCGCGACCAGGCCGCGCCCGTCGAAGAAGCCGCCGGCGGCGACCACCGGGATCGAGGTCGGTCCGGACCGGCCGCCCAGGGTGGTTCCTGAGCGGAGCCGAAGGGCGTCGATCACCGACGGCAGCAGCAGCGAGGTGGCGACCGGCCCGGTGTGTCCGCCGCCCTCGCCGCCCTGCACGATCACCGCGTCGGCGCCCCACGAGGCGACCTTCACCGCGTGCCGGGCCGCACCGATCGACGGAATCACCACGGCCCCGGCATCTTTCAGACGCGCGATCAGCTCGGCCTTCGGGGCGAGCGCGAACGACGCGACCTTCACGCCTTCGCGGATCATCAGATCGACGCGCTGCGCCGCGTCGGTGGCATCGGCCCGCAGGTTGACCCCGAACGGCTTGTCGGTGAGCGCCTTGGTCTTGGCGATCGCCGCTTCGAGTTCGTCGTAGGTCATGGTCGCCGACGCGAGGATGCCCAGGCCACCGGCGTTCGCGGTCGCGGCGGTGAGTGACGGGCCGGACACCCATCCCATGCCGGTCTGGACGATCGGATAGTCGATCCCGACCAGCTCGGTGAACCGGGTGGACAGCGGTGCGGCGGTCACGCGCGAACCTCGCGATCGCGAATTCCCTTGGGGTCCAGTACATCCCGGATCAGGGCTAGCTGCTCGGCGGTGGGTGCCGCGGTCGTCGGAGCGTCGTCGAGGCCGGCGACGGGGAATCCGGTGTTCTCGGCGACCTGCCCGGGCGTCACCCCGGGATGCAGCGAGAGCGCGCGCATGGTCCCGCCGCGACCGCCGAAGTCGAACACGCCGAGGTCGGTCACCACCCGGTGGATGTGGACGTCGTCGAAGGCCGGGTTCGACGCGTCGACGGCGTCGGTGCCGATGCCGCAGACGATGTCGACCTTCTCGACGAAGACGCGTGCCGAATGCCTGCCGACCCAGTAACTGGTCGGGTGGTTGATCGTGTTGCCGGGTGACCCGCGCGAGCCGAACATCTGCCGCGCCGGGTGCTGGAGCGGGCCGAATGCGGAGAGGTTCTGGTTACCGTGCCGGTCGAGCTGGTTGGCGCCCATCACCACGTGCCGGCGACCGGAGGCGACGACGTCGAACACCTGGCGGAACGGCAGCCAGCCCTCGATCGGTCCCGTCTGGCCGATCGGCGGGGTGCCGGCCAGGATCTGGGCCTCCCCATCGGTGATCAGCAGGTCGGGTTCGGTGGTGAGGCGGGCCAGTCGCGCGCCGAGCAGCGGTATCGGGGCCATCGGGGAGGCCATGATCTCGCCGGCGCCGGTGAAGATGTCGGCGCAGGCGGTGACGCAGTATTCGGCGCGGGTCGGGGTCCCTTCGACGGAGCTCAGGGGGCGGCGAGCGGTGCTCATCGGGTCTCTCCGTTCCATGCGGTCACTTCGGCCTGATAGGTCTCCTCGTCGACGTCCAGGAACCGCGTGCGGAACGCGGCCCACTTCTCCTCGTCGCCCGCGGACTCGACGTAGAACCGCTGGAAGGCCTCGTCTCGGGGATAGCTCCCGGAGAAGGTGAAGTGCGCGCCGTTCGGGGTGTGGACCACGCGGTCGACGTTCATCCGGTTGAGCAGAAGACGTTGGGGGACCACGGCATCGGCGAGTTCTTCGGTGGTGACCAGGCGGTCGGTCTCCAGATAGCGGCGGTCGGCGGCGGCGAAGAACAGGTCGTCGAAGTACGGGTCGATCCCGGTGTAGGCCGCGTTGCCGTGGACATCGGCCAGATCGAGGTGCACGAACGCCGCGTCGAGCGTCAGCGCGGGCATGGCGATGAGCGTCTGAGTCCGCCCGTCGCCGTCCGGGTAGGGGGAGACGACGGTCTTCAGCTCGCCGTCCCAGAAGTCCGGCACCGAGGAGCCGAGTCCGGCCCGGATGGGGAGGAACGGCAGGCGCGCGGCGGCGGCCTCCAAACCGCACTTGACCATGCCCTCGTCCATCTCGCGGGCCTCGATCGCGCCGCTGGTGCGGGCGCGGGCGAACCACGGGTCGTAGAACGGCGGCGAGTCGAGCGAGACGAAGCCGTAGTACGCGCGCTTCACTTTGCCTGCGGCACAGAGCAGTCCGAGGTCGGCGCCGCCGTAGGTGACGATCGTGAGGCCGGTCAGTGACGACCGGGCGAGGGCGCGGACCAGGGCCATCGGCTTGCGCCGTCCGCCCCAGCCGCCGATACCGATGGTCATGCCGTCGGCGAGTTCGCCGATGACCTCGTCGAGGGTGCTGGTCTTGTCGGTCGCCATGCTCAGTGCTCCCGCTCGCTGCCGCTCCCGGCGACGAAGGCGTCGCGATGCTCGTCGGCGACGCCCGCCAGGTTCAGCTCGTAGGTGTATCGCTGTTCCAGCAGGTAGCTCTTCTTCACGTCGACCGGGTCGATGGTGTTGATGGCCTGTTTGGCCGCGCGGATCACCCGGGTGTCCTTGGCGGCGATCCGGTCGGCCACGTCCAGGGCGGCGTCGAGCACGTCCTCGCGCGGCACCACCCGGTAGACCGAGCCGAACCGCTGAAGCTCGCCGGCGGTGATGTTCTGCGCCGTGTAGTACAGCGCGCGCATCAGATGGGGCGGGACCAGCCGGGCCAGGTGGGTCGCCGCGCCGAGCGCGCCGCGGTCCACCTCCGGCAGCCCGAAGACGGCGTCGTCCGAGGCGACGATCACGTCGGCGTTGCCGACCAGCCCGATGCCGCCGCCGACGCAGAAGCCGTGGACCGCGGCGATCACCGGGACGGCGCAGTCGTACACGGCGGAGAACGCCGCCGCGCAGCCCAGATTCGCATCGACCAGCGCGTTGAAACCGGCGGTCGCCTGCATCTCCTTGATGTCCACGCCCGCGTTGAAGCCACGCCCGGCGGCGGTGAGGACCACGGCGCGGGTGGCCGGGTCGTCGCCCGCCGCGAGGATCGTCCGGGCCAGCTCGAACCAGGCGGCGCTGGGCAGTGCGTTGACCGGCGGGTAGTCGACCGTGACGACGACGACGCCGTCCCGCGGTCGTGCGGTGCTGATGGGCACGTTCCGGGCTCCTTCCGAAGCACTTCCTACTTGCCCAAGCAAATGCTTGGTTGTTTGGTAGGGTAGCATCATGACGGAACCCGCGCATGCGTCCGGGCTGGGCCTCGCCGGCAAGATCATCCTGGTCACGGGTGGTGTGCGCGGTGTGGGAGCGGGCATCGCCGGGGTGCTGGCCGGTCTCGGCGCGCACCCGGTGGTCTGCGCGCGTCGTCCCGGCGAGCGCGACGACGGTCCCGAATTCCTCCCGTGCGACGTCCGCGACCCCGACGCCGTCGAACGACTCGTGGCGCGGATCGTCGACCGGCACGGGCGGCTCGACGGGGTGGTCAACAACGCCGGGGGCTCGCCGTTCGCCCTCGCCGCGGACGCGTCGGACAACTTCTCGGCGAAGATCGTCGGGCTCAACCTGCTGGCGCCGCTCACCGTCGCGCACGCCGTGCACGCGGTGATGGTGAGTCAGCCCGGCGGCGGCGCGATCGTCAACGTGTCGAGTGTGAGCGGGCACCGGCCGTCGCCGGGCACCGCGGCCTACGGGGCGGCGAAGGCGGGCCTCGACAGCCTGACCGCGTCGCTCGCCGTCGAGTGGGCGCCCGCGGTGCGGGTCAACTCGGTGGTCGCCGGTCCGGTGCACACCGAGGCATCGCACCTCCACTACGGCGACGACGAGGGCATCGCCGCGGTCGGGCGCACCATCCCGATGGGCCGCCTGGCGTCGCCCACCGACATCGGGAACGCCGTCGCCTTCCTGCTGTCGCCACTGGCGTCGTACGTCACCGGTGCGGTCCTCGCCGTGCACGGCGGCGGTGAGAAGCCTGCCTTTCTCGATGCCGCCACCGCGGGCAATGAACTGTGACCTCCGACGAAGAGAGTGAAAAGCGTTGAGCGATAAGGGAAATGACGGACGCGTCGTCATCGTGACCGGGGCCGGGCAGGGTATCGGGCGCGCGCATGCACACGCCTTCGCGGCAGACGGGGCCCGCGTGGTGGTCAACGACTACGACGCGGCCGCGGCGGCCACGGTGGCCGGCGAGATCCGGGACGCCGGCGGGGAGGCCGTCGCCGCACCCGGTGATGTGGCCGACTGGGCGACCGGCGAGGCGATCGTGCGGATGGCGGTCGACGAGTTCGGGCACCTGGACGTGCTCGTCAACAACGCCGGCTTCGTGCGGGACCGGATGCTGGTCTCGCTGTCCGAGGACGAATGGGATGCGGTGGTCCGCGTGCATCTGAAGGGGCACTTCGTGATGCTGCGCCACGCGGGCGCGCACTGGCGCGCGAGGGCGAAGGCGGGGACCGTGCCGCGGGCCCGGATCGTCAACACCTCGTCGGGGGCGGGACTGTTCGGGTCGGTCGGCCAGGGGAACTACTCGGCGGCGAAAGCGGCGATCGCCGAACTCACCATTCAGGCCGCCGCCGAGCTCGGGGGTTACGGTGTGACGGTGAACGCGATCGCGCCGGCCGCACGCACCCGGATGACGATGGGTGCCGGTGAGGCGATGGCCGCGCAGATGGCCGCGCCCGACGACGGCTCCTTCGACGCGATGGACCCGGCGAACATCTCGCCGCTCGTGGTCTGGCTCGGCTCGCCCGCGTCCGCCGCGGTCTCCGGCCGCGTCTTCGAGGTCGAGGGCGGCCGGATCACGGTGCTCGACGGCTGGCAGCGCGCCGCCACCGCCGACAAGGGCGAGCGGTGGAATCCGGCCGAGCTGGGGCCGGTCGTCGCCGATCTGATCGACCGATCCCCGAAGCAGGTGACGCCCTATGGCGCTCGATGAATCCGCGATGGTCGCCGCGGCGAAGACCTACGTCGACGCCCTGGTCAGCCACGATGCGACCGTGGTACCCCTGCATCCGGAGTGCACGCGCACCGAACTCGGTGTGAAGACCGGGCGCAACGGCGGGCACATCGCGCGCAGCCTCACCTGGGGCCCGCAGTTCCGGCTGATCCACACGGTCAGCGACTTCACCACCGTCGTCGACGGCCATGCCGTGCGGACGTCGTACCTGGTGCACGTGCAGCCGCGGTTCCTGCGCCTGGCCGCACGGGTGACGGAGACCTTCACGGTCGACGACGCCGGCCGCATCACGAAGATCGTGGCCGGCTTCTCACTGCCGCATCGCGTCTGATCAGCGGCGTTTCGACACCGGCTCGGCCGGCGCCTCGCCGGGCTCAACGGGCTGCGGGGCTGCGGGCGAGGCGGTGTCGAACGGGCCTACGAGCTGGGCGCGCGCACGACCATCGGGACGCCGGGGAAGGCGATCGCCATCTCCGAGCGTGACTTGCGCAGCGCCGCGGTGCCGTAGCCGTGCTTGCGCTTCTCCGGACGGATCCAGATGCGGACGTCCACCTCGCTGCCGTTCAGTTCGCCGAAGACCAGGCCGACCTTGGCGTCGCCCTCGACGGCGACCAGCCAGACGGCGTCCTCGTCGTCGACGCGCGCCAGGCCCTTGGCGATCTCGTCGTTCAGGGCGCCGGCCTGCTCGCCGGAGCCGTCGGCCGCGAGGCCGAGCTCTTCGGTGCGCTC
The DNA here is from genome assembly GCF_023100845.1 of Gordonia sp. PP30. NCBI lineage: Bacteria > Bacillati > Actinomycetota > Actinomycetes > Mycobacteriales > Gordoniaceae > Gordonia > Gordonia sp. PP30. The sequence goes on from NZ_CP095864.1 coordinate 637,128, forward strand.
GGAGATCAGGTCGGTGTCCTCGTCGGGGGAGAACGGTCGGAGGCCGACGCTGTCGCCCGCGGCGGCCGGGCGATCGGCGGCGGTGAAGGTGATCGCGGCGTTGAGGTCGTCGAGTTCGGCCTGGTTGCGTCGGCGCTCGGCCTTGGTGAGCTGATGGAACGACATGTTCAGGATGGCCTCGACGCCGAGGGGCGAGGCGCCGAGTAGGTCGGCGACCGCGGTCACCGCGGCGGCGCGGTCCTCGGACTCGACGATGGCGTCGAGAACCTCGTGCCGCCGCTCCAGAGCGACGAGCAGTGCTTCGGTGATCTCACGGCGGGCGGCGGCCTTGTCCACATCAGTCATGGTGTCGATGGTAGGACGGAATCGTTTGTCGCGCCGGTCTTGTCGCGAGATGATTCGTATTGGACTGTCTCACAACTGAAACACGTTCTAGTCTGGATGCATGGCGGAAACAGTGACGGACGAACATCTCCGGACCGGTGTGCATCTCGGCGATCTGATGGTGGCGGCGCTGACACGCCACGCGGACCGACCCGTGCTGCGGATCGGCGACGTCGAACTCACCGGGCGCGCTATGGCCGACGAGATCAGCCGGTACGTGCAGGCCTTCGAAGCCGTCGGGGCGGGCACCGGGACCGCGGTCGGGCTCCTCGCCCTGAACCGTCCCGAGGTGCTGCTGGTGATCGGTGCGGGCCAGACACAGGGCTGGCGGCGCACCGCCCTGCACCCGCTCGGATCGCTCGACGACCACGCCTATGTCCTGAACGACGCCGGCGTCGCGACACTGGTGATCGACCCGGTGCCGATGTTCGTCGAGCGGGCGCTCGGCCTGTTGTCGAAAGTGCCCGGGCTGACCCGGATCCTCACACTGGGGCCGGTACCGGAGGAACTGCGGGAGGTGGGGATCGACATCGTCGCCGAGGCCGCCGCCCGCGAGGCGCGGCCGCTGACCGCGAAGATCCTCGACCCCGATCACGTGGTGTCGGTGACCTACACCGGTGGCACCACCGGCAAGCCGAAGGGTGTGATCGGCACGGCGCAGGCGATGGCGACGATGACCTCGATCCAGCTGGCGGAGTGGGAATGGCCCGAGCGGCCGCGCTTCCTGATGTGCACACCGCTGTCACACGCGGGTGCCGCGTTCTTCGTGCCCACCCTGATGAAGGGCGGGTCGATGGTGGTCCTCGGCCGGTTCGACCCGGCTCAGGTGCTGGAAACCATCGAGCGCGAACGCATCACGGCCACCATGCTGGTGCCGTCGATGCTGTACGCGCTGCTCGACCATCCCGACTCCCGCACGCGCGACCTGTCGTCCCTGCAGACCGTCTACTACGGTGCCTCGGCGATCAATCCGGTGCGGCTGGCGGAGGCGATCGAGCGCTTCGGGTCGATCTTCGCGCAGTACTACGGACAGTCCGAGGCGCCGATGGTGATCAGCTACCTCGCCAAGGGCGATCACACCCCGGAGCGGCTGACCAGCTGCGGCCGGCCGTCGGCGTTCCTGCGCACCGCGTTGCTCGGCGCCGACGGCGCGCCGGTCGTCTCGGGCGAGCCCGGTGAGATCTGCGTGTCCGGTCCGCTGCTGGCCGGTGGCTACCTCGGCCTCCCGGACCAGACGGCCGAGGCCTTCCGCGACGGCTGGCTGCACACCGGCGACGTCGCCCGGGCGGACGCCGACGGTTTCTGGTACATCGTCGACCGCACCAAGGACATGATCGTGACCGGTGGTTTCAATGTCTTCCCGCGGGAGGTGGAGGACGTGATCGCCGGGCATCCGGCGGTCGCGCAGGTCGGCGTGATCGGCGTGCCCGACGAGAAGTGGGGCGAGGCGGTCACCGCGGTCGTCGTGCTGCGGGAGGGCGCCGGTGCCGCGGAGTCGGAGAGGGCGGTGGTCACCGCCGAGATCCAGGCCGCCGTGAAGGAGGCCAAGGGGGCGGTGCAGGCCCCGAAGACGGTGATCTTCGCCGAGTCGCTGCCGCTCACCGCGCTGGGGAAGCCGGACAAGAAGGCCCTGCGGGCGCAGTTCGCGTGACGGATGCGGCCGGCCGTCCGTCAGACCGTCGCAGAAGTGGGAATAGTGACCGCATCCGCGACGGTCTGCGCCGCGGCGCTACGCGTGCTGGGCGCGCGGACTGTTGACGCCGAGCGGATTGCCGTTCGCTTCCAGCCAGTCGGCGATGGACTCGACCAGTTCTCCGGTGAGCATCCGGCACATCGAATACGCGATCCGCGCACCCTGCAGCTTGGCGAGGTCGGCGTGCGGCCCGGCGAAACGGTCGTCGATCGTAGTGTGCCACAACCCGAGCCACCGCTCGAAGTGCTGCGGCTGTAGACCGGCGATCTCGTGGAGGTCGCGGTGCGGGGCGAACACGTTGCGTCGGTACTCGCCCTCCTTGAGGACCGCCTTGCACCAGAAGTCGGTGATCCTCGGCAGATGTACGGCGAGGTCCATGTGTGCGATGTCGACGAAGACGGGTCGCAGCAGGGGGTCGGCGAACGCGCGGTGGTAGAAGTCGTCGAGCACCTCGGCGACGTCGTTCCGGCCGGCGAGGTCCGGGAGTTCCGGTCCGCTCATGCCTCGAATCTACCGGCGGCACAGGGGGACCGGCGACGGGCCTTGGGCCCGGTTCCCGCCGGTGCGACGACGGCGCGGTCGTGACACAGTGAACTCATGACGAATCCGGAGCCGACCGTCTCGGCCGACATCACCATCGACGCCGGCGCCGACGCCGTCTACGCGCTGATCACCGACCTCGATGTGCTGGCCGGGCTCGCCGCAGAGACCACGGCGATGCGATGGACCAAGGGTGACGCCGCCCGTGTGGGTGCCCGGTTCAAGGGCAGCAACCGCAACGGCGGCAAGACCTGGTCCACCGCCTGCACGGTCACCGCGGCCGAGCCCGACCGGACCTTCGAGTTCACGGTCACGAGCATGGCGATCCCCATCGCGCGATGGCGGTACGACCTGGAGCCGGTCGAC